>JBDTBF010000104.1:0-22251 GCA_039924175.1 Rhodanobacter sp. | reverse complement strand
CTTGCGGCGAGCGTTGTAATAGCCCTTGGCACGACCGATAACTTTTTTGTGACGACGACGAGCGGTAACACCGCGCTTTACACGAGCCATGGTTTATCTCCTCGCCTTAATACGAATACGGCAACATACGCGCTACGCCGGGGGCGTCACACGCTTTGAGATGATTCTTCGCACGCAGGCCACGCTTCAGCTTGGTCGACTTCTTGGTCAGAATGTGTGACCGATATGCGTGTCCGCACTTAATCTTGCCCGACGCGGTCTTGCGAAAACGCTTCGCCGCCGCTCGGTTGGTTTTAATCTTGGGCATAAAATGCTCCCTGTGTGGGGCCAACCTTCAACAAGGCGACCCCGGTTTCTGACTGATCTGGCGGTGACTTGTTAGTCACACTTTCCGTCCTGCCATGACCGGTGCACAGCCCATCCATGCGGGCCGAATTGCGAATTATACGGAGTTCGATCCCGCGTTACTAGTAGCAGCGCGCACTGAGTACGAGCCGCTCACGAAGTAGAGAAGGGCGCGCGCACGACCGATGAAAGTCCCACGGGACGGAGAGCGCTTCTACAAAATGCGGGAGCGCAGAATGACGCGAACAAGAAAGACCCGAGCAAAAAGCGTGAACTACTGCTTTTTCTTGGGTCCGATCATCATGATCATCTGGCGCCCTTCCAACCGTGGGAAGGATTCCACCTGGCCATTCTCACCAATGTCTTCCTGAATCTTGCGGGCTAAATTGCGGCCTAGATCCTGGTGTGACATTTCGCGGCCACGGAAGCGAATGGTCACTTTGACCTTGTCGCCCTCTTCCAAGAAGCGAAGCATGTTGCGCAGCTTGATCTGGTAGTCGCCTACATCCGTTACCGGACGAAACTTCACTTCCTTGATCTCGACCTGCTTCTGCTTCTTCTTGGCCGCTTGAGCCTTCTTCTGGGATTCGAACTTAAACTTGCCGAAATCCATGATGCGGCAGACCGGTGGATCGCCATTCGGCTGAATTTCGACCAAGTCCATGCCAGCATCTTGCGCGAGGCTCAGCGCCTCATCACGGGTCAGAATGCCAAGCTGCTCAGCTTCGGCACCAATAACGCGCACCCGCGGCACACGGATTTCCAAGTTACGACGATTGCCCTTGTTGTCGGTGGTTGAGATACCACGTTCCTCCAGAAGAATGAATGAAACAGACCGCCTGACGCTTAGCGCCGAGTCTCGGTCTCCAATCGCTCAGCGAATTCGGCCAACGACATGCTGCCCAAATCTTCGCCTGAACGAGTACGTACAGCAACGGCACCGGTCTCTTTCTCGCGGTCACCGACCACCAGAAGATACGGCACTCTTTGCAGAGTATGCTCCCGAATTTTATAGCCGACTTTTTCATTGCGCAAATCGGCCTTCACGCGGAAGCCTTGGTCGGCCAGCATTTGCGCCGCTTTTTGCGCATAATCGGCCTGTCCGTCGGTGATATTGAGCACCATCGCCTGCACCGGGGCCAGCCACGCCGGTAGTAAGCCTGCGTGATGCTCGATCAAGATGCCGATGAAACGCTCCATCGAACCAACAATCGCCCGATGCAGCATCACTGGATGCTGTTTTTGCGAATTTTCGTCGACATACTCCGCGCCAAGGCGCTCCGGCATCATGAAATCGACCTGCATGGTGCCCACTTGCCAGTCACGGCCAATCGAGTCGTGCATGTGGTATTCGATTTTCGGGCCGTAAAACGCGCCTTCGCCGGGTAATTCGGTCCACTTCACGCCGGCCTCTGACAAGGCACCACGCAACGCCGCTTCGGCGCGATCCCAAACATCATCGGAGCCAATACGCTTGTCCGGGCGCAAGGCCAGTACCACGTCAATGTTCTCGAAGCCGAAGTCGGCATACACCTGCATTGCCTGCGTATGGAATGCAGTAACTTCTGACTCGATCTGCGCCGGCGTGCAGAAAATGTGGCCGTCGTCTTGCGTAAACGCTCGCACGCGCATAATGCCGTGCAGCGCACCGGAGGGTTCATTGCGATGGCAGCCGCCGAACTCGCCGTAACGGATCGGCAACTCGCGATAGCTGTGCAAGGTGTTGTTGAAAATTTGCACGTGACCCGGGCAGTTCATCGGGCGCAAGGCAAACGTGTGCTTCTCCGACTCGGTGAAGAACATGTTTTCTTTGTAGTTGTCCCAATGCCCAGATTTTTTCCACAACGACACATCCAGCACCATCGGGCAGCGCACTTCCTGATAGCCACCGCGCTTGTAGACGCCGCGCATGTAGGCCTCAACCTGCTGCCAGATCGCATAGCCATTCGGGTGCCAAAACACCATACCCGGGCTTTCTTCCTGCTGATGAAACAGGTCAAGCTGCTTGCCAATCTTGCGATGGTCGCGCTTCTCCGCCTCCTCCAACTGGAACAGGTGCGCCTTCAGGTCTTTGTCGTTCAACCACGCGGTGCCGTAAATACGCGTCAACATGGCGTTGTTCGAATCGCCACGCCAATACGCGCCGGCCACCTTCATTAACTTGAATGAACGCAGCTTGCCAGTGTTCGGCACGTGCGGGCCGCGACACAAGTCGGTGAATTCACCCTGCGTGTATAGCGACAGATCTTCGCTGGCAGGAATGCCCTCGATGATTTCCGCTTTGTAGTTTTCGCCGATGCCACGGAAGAACGCAACAGCGTCGTCGCGGGATTTCACGGTACGCGTCACCGGCAACTGCTCGGCGACAATTTTGTGCATCTCCGCCTCAATCTTCGGCAAATCTTCCGGCGTGAATGGGCGCTCGTAGGAAAAGTCGTAGAAGAAGCCGTTGTCGATCACCGGGCCAATCGTTACTTGCGCGCCGGGAAACAAACGCTGCACGGCCTGCCCCATCACGTGGGCGGTGGAGTGACGCAGAATTTCCAGCGCCTCGGCGCCTTTGTCCGTGACAATCTGCAAGCTGGCATCGTGGTCAATCAGAAAGCCAGCATCGACTAGTTTGTCGTCGACTTTGCCGGCCAAGGTTGCCTTAGCCAGGCCGGCGCCAATGGACGCGGCCACGTCTTGCACCGTGACGGGATGCTCAAACGGCCGTTTGCTGCCGTCGGGTAGGGTAATTTCAATCATGGAAACACCTGAATAGCCCGCCGCGACAGCGGGTAAAAAAGCAAGTTGCAGCCGCTAAGTGTAGCTGTGCAGCGCAGCCAACGAATCACTGCCCACAAAAGAGGGCGCCAGGCGCCCTCTTTGTTCCGGCCTTGCGGGTAAACATCAACTGGCGCGTTTTGTAGTGTCCATGTCGCACGCTCGGCTGGCAGTTACCTGCGGGCCGCCAAGATAGACCGATAGAGCCGGAAAACTACTTTGGCACCCTACGGCTGTCAATATCAGCAGCGACGCGCAGGATGCTGGCATTAGAAATAGTAGCCAAAGTTGATATTGAAACGGTGCTCCACCTTGCCATTACCCACCATGCTGCCACCGATGAAGGGCTGATTACGAGCAGTGACAAAATCGAAATAGGTAAACAGACCACCGGCGGCAACGGAGACGCCGGTCACGTTCATCCAGGTGTGTGGCAAGCCGCCCGATTTGTTTCCCACCATGGAGTAGTCGTTGTAGAACGTCAGCGCGCTAACCGGTCCCCACGACACCGGCCATTTATAGGCGACATTGCCGGTATAGCTGTCTGCCTTGGCGGCGATGCTGTCGTAAAAGTGATAGGCGCCTTCCGCCAACCGCTCAGCACCCTGCACGGAATAATCATAATGCGCCACCTGCAATTGCAGATTCCACGGGCCATGATCTGCATTGAGATGGACGGCATAAGCACCGTAGTGACCCACGCTGTGAACCGCATCGTTCAAGCCACCATGCAGCGCAGACCCACCTAGCTCAAGGCTGGTGTCGTCGTCTGGATGGAAGGTATAGGCCACGCGCGCGGCCGCGGTATCGGTGGTGCCGATCGGGTGCGCCGGGTCGTCGAAAGCGCCCTCCGTCGCATCGCGGTAGCCGACAACATTGTAGGTATAGCTATCCGTACGATTGCTGACAAAACCATCAACGCCACCCAAGCCATCGTTTTTGAAAAACGCCAATTGCGCGTTCCACGGGCCATTAGTGAACAAATACTTCGCCCCGAGGAAGTAACTATCTTCGAGCCCGAGGTAGTAGTTGGAACTAAAGAAGTAATTGTGCGAGTCGAACGGTTGCACGCCGAACGGTAGCTTGACCAAGCCTAGCCGCCCCTCGGATGTGTCGGAGAACTTGTAGCCAACCCAGGCGTGCTGCACCGCACTCATGTACTGGAACCAGCGGTACTGTGCTGACAGCTCAACACCACCGATGCTGCCGTTCAAATCAAGTCGAAAAATGTCGAAATCCGCATCACCACCGCGACGAACGTTGGCCTTGTTGTAACTCTCGTTGCTGTATTGGAAGCGCACCGCGCCGCCCAGTTTGATGCCGTCCTCTTTCGCCGGCGCCGCCTTGGTCTGTGTTACGGCGACGGGCGCGGCAGCCACGGGTTGGGCCGCGTCAGACGCCGCCGTGCCCTCGGCGAGTTGCTGTTGGCGTAACGCATCAAGCTGCTGCTGCATCTGCGTCATATTCGCTTGCATCTGCGCGATCTGCTGCGCAACGGACGGCGATGTCGATGGGGCATCGGTCGTCACCGCGTAGGTGGGATGGGCCAAGCCCAAGCCAAGGGCTCCCGTCACGGCTAGCGCGAGTGGTTTAAATCTCATGGAATCATTCCTTAAATTTCGATGCGAGCTTGCGCAAAAGCAAGCGGCGTCAGTCGGAGCAGCGGGTGCCCCCACGCGTCAGCCGCCCGCAAATGAAACGCGGGCGGCTGCAGAATCACGACTTGGTAGACGCCCAGCCCTTAACCGCATCGGCATGCGCTTCGATCCAATCCTTGGCGTCCTTTTCAGCATCGGCATTGGGTTTCTGGTCGGCGGCCATCACTTCCTGCATTTGTTCCGGCGTCCAATGAAAGCCATCAAGCACGGCGTACGCTTTCGGCATGTCCTGCTTCAAGCCTTTACGCACCAAGGTGTCGATGTCCTCAGAGGTGCCGTAGATACCCTTCGGGTCGGCCAAGTATTTCAACTTCCAACGCGCCCACATCCAGTGTGGGGTCCAGCCGGGAACCACGATCCATTGGTGATTGGCGATGGCGTCTTTCAAGGCGGCGGTCATGGTGGCGCCGCTACCGTCAATCAGTTTCAGCGGCAGCTTGTAGTCCTTGATCACCTGATGGGTAATACCCATTTCACCGGCGCCAGGGTCAATGCCGACGATACGATTTTTGAACTGGTCAGCATGGGCCGCCAATTGATCAATCGAATCAATGGTCACGTAATCGGGCACGACCAAGCCCAGCTTGGTGCCGGTCATGTTCGGGCCAAGGTTGGTTACCTTGTCTTTGGCCTTGGCGTAATAGTTGGCATGCGTACTGGGCAGCCAAGCACAAACCGTGGCATCAGCATCGCCATGCGCCAGCGCGGAATACATCGCCGCGCCACTCACCGAGATGGTTTTTACCTTGAAGCCCTGCTGCTCGAGTGCCGCCTTGGCAACGTGCGTGGCTGCTGTGCAACTAGCCCACTCCACATACACCAGCTGCACTTCCTGCCCGCTAGCGGGAGCGGCCGTAGCGCCGGCGGCTGCGGATGAGTTGGCCGCATCGCCGCCAGACGGCGCGCAGCCAGCCAGCATGGCACTGGCAAATACAGCAGCAATCGCCGTACGAAGTCGGAATGTCTTGTTGGTCATAAAATCTCCCTTGAAATGGCGCGAATCACTTCGCGTTGCCGGCCCGCTGTTTGTGGCCGATACGTTGGGTGACGCGATCGAGGATCATCGCCAGAATGACGATGGCAATACCTGCCTCGAAGCCCTTGCCCGGTTCCAGCCGCTGAATCGCCTCCCACACGCGACCACCGAGCCCGCCGGCGCCGATCATTGCGGCGATCACCACCATCGACAACGACAGCATGATGGTCTGGTTAACGCCGGCCATGATGGTCGGCACCGCCATCGGCAACTGCACCTTGAACAGCTTCTGCCGGCGGGTGGAACCGAACGCGTCGGCGGCTTCAATCAGATCCAGCGGCACCTGACGAATACCCAAAGCGGTCAGGCGAATGGTTGGCGGTGTGGCAAAAATTACTGTGGCCACGCTAGCGGAGACCGCGCCCAAGCCGAAGAACGGAATGGCCGGAATCAGATAGACGAAGGCAGGCATGGTCTGCATGAAATCCAAGATCGGCATCACGACTTTGGAGGTGCGCTTGCTAAGCGCGGCCGCAATTCCCAGCGGCATACCAATAGCGATCGCGATCATGGTGGAGATCAACACCAAGGTGAAAGTTTCTACCGTCGCCTCCCACAGTCGCAGGTTCCACAACAGCGAAAGCCCGAGCAGACTGAACAAAGCCACTCGCCAGCCGGCGGCGCGCCACGCCAATAACGCCACCGCGACAATCAACAACCACGGCGGTAGCCAGAGCAGACCATTCACAATGGCATCGATCAAAATCGAGACAACATGACTGAAGGCTTTGGTGATGAACGCGCCATGCAAAGTCAGCCAGTCCAGCGCCACGTCGATGCCATGGGCCAACGGTAATTTAGGTATGGGCATCATCATCATGCGGCAGCCTCCGTCTTGGTGTTCTGTGCCAACGCGTTGATCACTCGCGGACGGGTTAGTACGCCCAACAATTTGCGATTCTCATCGACTACCGGCAGGCGATACGGCCAGGAAGCCATCAAGTTGATGATCTCGGTCAGCGGCTGGTCGGCGCTAACCGTCGGCGCATCGCGTTGAATCAATTCAACGATGCTGCGACTACCCTCTTTCACTGCCTTGTCCAGCGCATCAAGAGTCACCGTACCAACCAGGGTGTGATCGCGCTCAACTACCAGCATGCTGGTGTCACTACCCTCGGTCATTTTGCGCAATACAGTACGCGGGCCGTCCTGCGGAAACGCCAGCTCACGCGCGCGGCCCATGACGCTGCGCGCGGTGAGCACGCGTGACATATCCACGTTTTGAACGAAACGCTCGACGTAGGCATCTGCCGGGTTATTGAGAATTTCCTCAGGCGCACCGATCTGCACCACGCGGCCGTCCTTCATCAACACAATGCGGTCGCCGATTTGCAGCGCCTCGTCCAGATCGTGCGTAATAAACACGATGGTTTTTTTCATGCGTCGCTGCAGCGAAGCCAGCTCTTGTTGCATGTCACGGCGAATCAAGGGATCCAGCGCGCTGAAAGCTTCGTCCATCAACAGGATGTCTGATTTCACCGCTAGTGCGCGAGCCAAACCCACCCGCTGCTGCATGCCGCCGCTGAGTTGATGCGGCAAGGACTCTTCCCAACCCTTGAGGCCCACCAACTCCAGCGCTTCAATCGCCTGCTGCCGACGCTCGACCGAGCCGACACCCTGTATTTCCAAGCCGTAGGCGGCATTTTCCGCCACGCTCCGATGGGGGAACAGCGCGAAATGCTGAAACACCATGCTGATCTTGCGTCGGCGCAGGTCGAGCAATTTTTCTCGACCAAACAACGTAATGTCTTCGCCATCAATGAAAATGCTGCCGCGGGTCGGGGTGTTCAGGCGATTTAGACAGCGCAACAGCGTCGACTTACCGCTGCCGCTCAACCCCATAATGACCAGCAACTCGCCCTCTTCCACATCAAAGGACACGTTAGCTACGCCGACCGCGTGCCCACTCTTATGAATCTCTGCGTTATCCGCCCCTTGGTCGAGCCGTAGCAGTGCTTTTTCTGGATGAGGACCAAAAATTTTGCTGAGGTTTTCTATTTTTATTTTTTGCATAGGTCCTTAATGCCTGAGTCTGGTCGCTGCGATCCGATGTAAAACCGGGTCACCGTGCTTCATGGTGAAGCTGCGAAAACAAACACTGGGCAAAAGAACGCCGGGGTCGATGACATGAGACACATGTCGGCCCAGGTTTGATTATTTTGGTAGTTGCCGAGTCTAGCAAATTTTGGCGACTATCTCAAATTAGCAGGTTGCGCAAGAGGGTAAAGCGCCTGAAACCACCAGCCATTTCCCTGCCAGTCAGCCAATAACTAGGCCCTCAACAAGAGTTCGCGGGCGCTAGATCGTTACAATGGCGCCCTCAAGTTTCGCCCTGCGAGTTCCCTTATGCGCATTCTGGTCACCGGCAGCGCCGGCTTCATTGGCGCCGCCTTGGCGCAACGTCTACTCGCCCGCGGCGATGTGGTCTACGGCTTCGACAACCACAACGATTACTACGACCCGGCACTGAAAGAAGCGCGACTAGCGTTATTTTCCAGTCATCCGAACTACACCCATCAGCGCGCGGACTTGGCGGATGCGAACGCGGTAGACGACGCATTCACCACCTTCAAACCGCAGCGCGTAGTGAATCTGGCCGCTCAGGCGGGCGTGCGCTATTCCATCCAGAATCCGCGGGCATACGTGCAAAGCAATTTAGTCGGCTTCGTTAACATCCTTGAAGCGTGTCGGCATAATGACGTTGAGCATCTGGTGTATGCGTCATCCAGTTCGGTCTACGGCGCCAACCGCAAATTGCCGTTTGCCGTGGAAAACACCGTCGATCACCCCGTCAGTTTGTATGCGGCCACCAAGAAATCTAACGAACTGATGGCGCATACCTATAGCCATCTATACGGCCTAGCCACCACCGGATTACGCTTTTTTACGGTGTATGGACCCTGGGGCCGACCGGATATGTCGCCGATCCTGTTCGCCGACCGCATTAGTCGAGGTGACCCTATCGACGTATTCAACTTCGGCAATCACAGTCGTGACTTTACCTATATTGACGACATCGTCGAAGGCGTCATTCGCACACTGGATCATCCAGCGATCGCTGACCCCGCCTACAACGCCGAACAGCCCAACCCGGGCACCTCCAGTGCCCCGTATCGCGTCTACAACATCGGCAACGACCAGCCAGTGCAATTAATGCGATTTATTGAATTGCTGGAACAGAGCCTCGGGCGCACGGTGGAAAAGCATCTGCTGCCGATGCAAGCCGGCGATGTCGCAGATACTTGGGCCGACGTATCTGCATTGCGTCGCGACGTCGGTTACGCACCCAGCACCAGCATCGAACAAGGCGTTGAGCAATTCGTAAAGTGGTACCGCCAATATCACGCCCAAGACTGAGCTTTGCGTTGGAACGCACCTTGTACGCGACGCCTCTGCACGAAACATCAGAACTCGAGCGTCGCCCGTGAGCGGACTCCGACGTGCCAACGCGGGCTCTTAGAACGGCTTGGCAAGCACCAAGAAAATAATCCCTAGCAGCAACAGCACCGGTAGCTCGTTAAGCCAGCGCAATGTCCGTGAGGGCGGCAATGTCCCACCAGCGACGCTGCGCTTAAGCAAACGTCCACACCAGATAAAATAGGCCAACAGCAACGCAACCAGCGTCAGCTTTGCATCAAGCCAATGCAGCGTACCGGTCACGTTGGGAAACGCCGTGGGAAACACACGCCACCCTTGCCACAACACCAAACCGAATAGAAACGCCATACCAAACATGCTGTGGCCAAACTTGTACAAACGCCGCCCCATCAATTGCAGGCGCGCCTGCACCGCTGGCTCAGCACGCGCCTCGGCCAGATTGACCAAGATTCTCGGCAGATAAAACACTGTGGCGATCCACGCGAAGTCAAACAACAAATGCAGCGTTTTAATTAGGTAATAGGTCATAGCAAGCTCAGAAGTTTTCGTGCGTATAAGGCGGATGAATGATACGCGGTCCTATCGCCGCAGCCGCTGATCACGGCAAGACGGCGGCGGCTGGCTAAGTGCCTCGCGCCGCAAGAGCGGAAGCAGCATTCACTCCTTGGCTGGTGTCACGCGTAATAACAACGCCTGCAATAAGCGGGCTTGATGCGCATCATCGAGCGGTAGATTGTGCCGATTGGTCAGCTGGAAAAAATCTTCGGCGCGCGCACCAAAGGTGGCGATGCGCGCGTCATGCACCCGAACTTCGCATTGCAGCATCACTTGCGCGACCGCTGCCAACAAGCCTGGGCGATCCGTCCCTACCAGCGCCATCTGGGTGCGATCACCGGCTGCGTGAAAGGTAATGCGCGGCGTGGTCTGAAAATATTTCAGATGGCGCGACACGCCGCGCCGGCCCGGGACCACCGCGGCCGGTTGCAGCAATGCTCGGCGCAACCGCTGCTGCAATTCCTCCGCGCGCACCGCACCGGCCGGCTCCTGCGTCTCAGCCTCAAGTAGCAAAAAGGTGTCCATCGCCATGCCACTGGGCGAGCCGAGCACGCGCGCTTCCACGACAGAAAATCGCATGCGATCAAGCATCGCCGTAACGGTGGCAAACAACCCATCACGATCGGGGGTGCAAACGAAAAGTTCGGTACTTCCACGCACGGATAGCGGCTGCACCGCGACTAGCGGCAGCGCACCGTCAGCGTGCACGATGGCTTGAGTCTGCCACGCGATTTGTTCGGGCCGGTGTCGCAAAAAGCTGATGGGCGGAAAGTCTTCCCACGCAGCAACAATAACCGCGGGCGCAAGGCCCGTATCGGCAAGTAGCAGGAGTGCGGCATCCCGGCACTCCTGTGTACGTGCTTGTGCGTCGCGCGGCAATTGCGCATCACTGCGTAGGGCGTAACGGGTTGCCGTGTACAGATCCAGCAGCAAGCGATCCTTCCACGCGTTCCACAACCGCGGACTGGTACCAATGATGTCGGCGACAGTCAACAAATACAGTTGCCCGAGTCGCTCGTGATTCTCCACGTGGTCCGCGAATTTATGCACGACCTCGGGGTCGGTAATGTCTTGGCGCTGCGCGGTCGTGCTCATCAACAAGTGCCAACGCACCAGCCACGTAATGCGATCAACATCACCCGCTGGCAGCCCCAGTCGAGTACAAAAAATGCGCGCATCTGCCTCGCCCACTACCGAATGATCACCACCACGGCCTTTGGCAATATCGTGAAACAGTGCAGCCAACAACAGCACTTCCGGCTTGTCCTGTGTCTGCCAAATTTCACAACCAAGTGGAAATTCAGGCCGTGCAGCGGGGTCCGCAAAACGCGCGACGTTGCGCAACACGCGCAAGGTGTGTTCATCCACCGTGTAGACGTGGAACAAGTCGTACTGCATGCGGCCGAAAACCTTTCCAAACGCCGGCAAAATCGCTGCCAGCAAGCCGTGTCGATTCATCCGCCACAGCGCATCCACGGCTGGCGCACCACGGCGCAACAAGCGTAGGAAGGCCGCTAAGACAGTAGGGTCTTCCGACAGCAAAGCGCCGTGATGTGCCGTCGCCTGATGGATGCGTCGCATCGTGTCTGCGCTAAAGCCCACCACATCGGACTGCTCCAGTCGCGCGATAAAAATTTCGACGAGCGCCGCCGGACTACGCATGAACAGGCGTGGATCAAGCGCCGCGATACGCTGACCGTAGCGAACGAAATCGGTACCCACTGGGCGTGCCTCGCCGGGCAGCTCCAACATTTCCTCAAAGCGTTCGGCAATTTGCACGCCCAACCGCTCGACCTGACTGGCCGCGCGGTAGTAGCCCTGCATAAATTGTTCGACGCCGAGGTTTTTCTCGTGCTCATCCTCAAAACCAAGGCGGCTAGCCAGAGCGCGCTGATAGTCAAACAAAAGGCGTTCTTCGGCGCGCCCCGCTTCTAGATGCAGCGCAAAACGGTAGCGTCGCAGCGTGGCTTCTGCTTGCTCCAACACCGCTTGTTCGGCGGGGTCGAGCAACCCCTCCACCACCATATCGGACAGATCATTGGCATGCGCCAGACGGCGCCCCATCCAACGCAGGGAATCCAGCGTACGCAGCCCACCTGGACCTTCTTTGATATTGGGTTCCAAGTTGTAGGCGGTGTCGTCGTAGCGCGCGTGGCGCGCATTTCTTTCGGCCAACCGCGCCGCCAGGTAGTGATGCGGCGGCCACAGCGAGGGGTCATCAATAATGTCGCGCAAGCTGCGTTCTAGCGCAGGATCGCCAGCTAGCCGCCGCGCATCCAGCAGACTGGTAAAAACGCTGGCATCGCGTGCCGCCAGTTCGCGACATTGCGCCGGCTCGCGCACCGCGTGTCCCACCTTTAAGCCGATGTCCCATAGGGTCGCGAAAAACTGCTCGAGCGCACGTAGCCGCGCCGGGTCAGGCGCCTGTACCAAAGCGAGCAAATCGACATCCGAGCGGGGAAACAGTAGCCCGCGCCCAAAGCCGCCCACGGCAAACAAGGTCGCGCCACTGACCTCCCCTAAACACGCCGCCCACACATGAACGACGATGCGGCCAACCGATTCACCGCGTCGGCGGGTCAGCACGGTGGTATCCGCGCCATCGCGGAACGCCACCGCCAAGGCGCGATCCACATCATCCAGTAATTGTCGCAGGGCATGTCGGGCGTCGACCGAGACGCCGGAGCGCGGCACTGCCACCGGCAAACGCGGTAACGGCGGCAGGGCAACGGAGCTGGGTATCGTCATGGTTTGATGTGCTTCCCGTCGGCGTGACATGTCTTGCCCAATGTAGCGGCATGTCAAAACTTTTGTGGCGGGTACGGCGAGTCCGTATGCGGTGCGGACATTAAGGCCGGCCTGACTCGCCCGAGTGAAGCACGGTTTCCCGAGTTAGCCTGCGCAGACATAACCGTTGGGCTCCGCGAAGACAGATTCAGGCTTAATACCTTTAATCGACTAGCGGTGCGCCAGAACCAGGACTGACAGCCAGCTATTTGCGGGCACAACCACGGCGAATAACTTTCTTATAGCGACCACCTGACGAGCGCGCGTCAGGCGTGACGCTTGTTCGCGGCCCGAACTCCCGCTGCCGCAAGAGCAGCATGGGTCAAGCGTCAGGCCACCCCGTCAGAATTTCAAACCCATCATCAGTCACCGCCAGCGTGTGTTCCCACTGTGCCGACAACGAGTGATCCTTGGTCACCACGGTCCAGCCATCCGGCAATTGCCGGGTCTGCGCCTTGCCGGCATTGACCATCGGTTCAATGGTGAAGGTCATACCTTTCTTCAATTCCAACCCGGCGCCGGTCTTGCCGTAATGCAGCACCTGCGGCTCGTCGTGATAAATCTTGCCAATACCGTGACCGCAATATTCTTTGACGATGCTGAAGCCAGCAGCCTCAGCATGCTGCTGAATGGCGTGCCCGACGTCGCCCAAGGTTGCGCCCGGATGTACCGCTCGAATGCCGCACATCATTGACTCGAAGGTGTTGTCCACGAGCCGTTTGGCCAATACCGACGGCGTACCGACGAAATACATGCGGCTGGTGTCACCGTGCCAGCCATCTTTAATGACCGTGATATCAATGTTGATGATGTCGCCGTCTTTCAGCACCTTGCTTTCGGTCGGAATGCCGTGGCAAATCACCTGATTCACCGATGTGCACAAGGTTTTCGGGAAGCCGTGATAACCGACATTGGCCGGAATCGCCTTTTGCACGTTAACAATGTGCTCATAAGCGCGGCGATCCAGCTCTTCGGTCGTCACACCCGGCTTGACGTACTCTTTCAGCAACGCCAAAACTTCAGCGGCGAGTTTTCCAGCAACGCGCATACCTTCAAGGTCTTGTGCGGATTTCAGAACAATAGCCATACATTTTCACCTGAATAAATAATAGCGACCATCGACGTTGACACTTAGTCGCTTGCCGCCGCGCCGGCGTACCGGCTACAATTTCGGAGTTTTGCAGGTGTGGCATGTCTGCTTCAACAGGCACCACAACACAAAACGGACTGGGATTGTAACCCTCACCGGTACAACACCCAAACCAACGCCACACACGCATCGGCACCGTCTTCGGGGTGCTGCGTCTCGCCTTTCACAGAATTCTGGCAAGTCGCGGTCGAAGTCGGGGATGCGTGGAGGTCCAACCCCCAGACCCTTTCATGGGTCATTTAGGAACTAAGTTCATGACACAAGTCACCATGCGTCAAATGCTCGAAGCCGGCGTCCATTTCGGTCACCAGACCCGTTATTGGAACCCGAAGATGGCACCGTATATCTTCGGCGCCCGCGGCAAGATCCACATCATCAACCTTGAAAAAACCTTGCCGCTGTTCACCGACGCGATGAATTTCCTGTCGGGCCTGGCGCAGAAGCGCGGCACCGTTCTGTTCGTCGGCACCAAGCGTTCGGCTCGTGAGCCCTTGGCTGAAGAAGCCGCACGCGCTGGTATGCCGTTCGTTACCTCGCGCTGGCTCGGTGGCATGCTGACCAACTTCCGCACCGTGAAACAGTCTGTTTCACGCCTGAAGGAGCTGGAAGCAGCCGAGACCGACGGCAGCTTTGACAAGCTGGTCAAGCACGAAGTGCTGGCTCGTCGCCGTGAGCGCGACAAGTTGCAGGCCTCGCTGGGCGGCATCAAGGATATGAACCGCTTGCCCGATGCATTGTTTGTCATCGATATCGGCCACGAAGACATCGCCGTACAGGAAGCCAAGAAGCTCGGCATTCCGGTGATCGCCGTGGTTGACACCAACTACAACCCGGAGCTGGTCGACTACGCTATCCCGGGCAACGACGACGCCATTCGCGCCATTCACTTGTATGCGCGCGCTGCTGCTGACGCCATCCTGGAAGGTAAGGCCGCTGCGCCAGACGCTGCCCACGGCGACGCCAATGACTTCGTCGAACTGGACGAAGAAGGCAATCCGGTAGCCAAGGTTGATCGCAAGCAGGGTGCACCGCGTCGTGACGGCGCCGCCAAGAAGGGCGCGCCACATCGTGACGGCGCGCACGCCGCGCACACCGACGGCGCTCCAGCGGCCAAGTAAGTCACTACAGCGCCGCGGCGTAGCTTCGCCGCGGCGCTTCCAAGCATTAGAGGACTACCCATGAGCACAATTTCTGCCCAACTGGTTAAGGAGCTGCGTGAGCGCTCTGGCTCCGGCATGATGGAATGCAAGAAAGCACTGGTTGAGAGCAACGGCGACATCGAAGTAGCGATGGAAGCGTTGCGTAAATCCGGCCTTGCTAAAGCCGACAAGAAATCCAGCCGCATCGCTGCTGAAGGCCGCATCATCAGCGCGCACAGCGGTAAAAAGGCTGTCTTGGTTGAAGTGAACTGCGAAACCGACTTCGTTGCTAAAGACGCCAGCTTCCTGAAGTTCAGCGACACCGTGGCCGAAGTAGCCTTGAAATCCGGTGTTACCGACGTTGAAGCGCTGAAGGCTGCCGCTTATCCAGACGCCAGCAATGTTGAAGAAGCCGCCAAGGCTCTCATCGCGAAAATCGGCGAGAAAATTGACGTGCGTCGCATGGCTCGTGTCGAAGCTACTGGCGCCATCGGCAGCTACATTCACGGTGGCCGTATCGGTGTACTCGTGGCCCTTACCGGTGGCACAGAAGAGCTCGCCAAAGGTATCGCTATGCACGTGGCCGCCATGAATCCGGCGTACGTTCGTGCCGAAGATGTACCGGCTGATTTCTTGGCCAAGGAAAAAGACATCGCGTTGAGCCAGATGTCGGACAAAGAAAAGCACAAGCCTGCGGAAATCCTTGAAAAAATCGCCGCTGGCAAGGTGCACAAGATCATCGCCGGAGTCACGCTGCTAGGCCAGGAGTATGTACTGGACACCAGCATGACGGTTGCAGAAGCACTGAAGAAAGCCGGTGCTGACGTGCAGTCCGTCGTTCGCCTGGCAGTTGGCGAAGGCATTGAAAAGCCGACCGAAGACTTCCACGCCGAAGTGATGAAGCAGGCCGGCTTGGCTTGATAGCCAGTCATTTCTGAAAGAAGGGTTATCTACAGCCCAACTTCTCAGATAAGCACCATAAAAAAGCCACGGTTCTCCGTGGCTTTTTTATGCGTACACCAGGCGAAAATTGCGAAATATTTTCCCGCATAGATCACGCCAGCGCCCCGATTACAGCCTATTTCCGCTACAATGCGCCGGTTTGCCGCACCCCTCTGGAGACCGCATGAGCACCCCGCTGAAATACCATCGTATCTTGCTCAAACTCTCCGGTGAAGCACTCATGGGTGAAGCCGACTACGGCATCGACCCCAAAGTGATCGGCCGCCTCGCCGATGAAATTATCGAAGTACAACGCGCCGGCGTTCAAATCGGCGTGGTGATAGGCGGCGGCAATATCTTCCGTGGCGAAGGCCTCGCTGCGGCCGGCATGGATCGCGTCACCGGCGACCACATGGGCATGCTAGCCACGGTGATGAATGCACTGGCGATGCAAGACGCGATTGAAAAACGTGGCGGCTTTGTTCGCGTCACCAGCGCCATTCAAATTCACGACGTCGCCGAAGACTACATACGCCGCCGTGCGATCCGCCACATCGAAAAAGGTCGCATCGTGTTGTTTGCGGCCGGCACCGGCAATCCATTCTTCACCACCGATTCGGCCGCCGCCTTGCGCGGTGTGGAAATTGGCGCCGAGCTGCTGCTGAAGGCGACCAAGGTTGACGGGGTATACACCGCCGACCCCGCGCTCCATCCTGAGGCTACGCGTTATGACTGCCTCAGCTACGACAAAGTGATCGAGAACAAGCTCGCGGTGATGGATACCGCTGCGATTGCGCTCTGCCGCGACCACCAGATGCCGCTGCGCATCTATGACATGACGGCGCCCGGCAATTTGATGCGCATCATGCATGGCGAGCCGATTGGCACCTTAGTATGTGGTGATTGAGTCGGCCGCCCAAGCCCCGGCACCCTGCTCGCTCAACCGCGCGGCAAGACTCTGCGGCGCGACTGCTATAATCATGAGCTTGCTCGATTTATCAGGAAACGCCACATGCTCAACGACATCAAAACCGATGCCCAGACCCGCATGGGCAAGAGTATCGACTCGCTCAAGCACGATCTGACTCGCGTACGCACCGGCCGCGCCAGCACCGCGCTGGTCGACGCCATCAAGGTGCCGTACTACGGCGCCGACATGCCCTTGACCCAAGTGGCTTCCGTCGCGCTCGCCGACTCGCGCACCATCCTCATCACGCCGTGGGAAAAAACCATGGTGGCACCGATTGAGAAGGCATTGATGGCATCGGATCTTGGCATCACGCCAAACACCGCTGGTACCGTCATTCGGTTGAATATGCCCGCGTTGACTGAGGAGCGCCGCCGTGAGCTGGCCAAGCACGTCGCTCACGAAGGTGAAAATGCCAAAATCGCCATTCGTAACGTGCGTCGGGATGCGCTGCAGCAAGTCAAAGATTTGCTCAAGGAAAAGCTGATCACCGAAGACGATGATCGCCGGGTAGACGATGAAGTACAAAAGCTCACCGATCGTTCCGTCAAGGAAGTTGACGCGGTGGTGAAGGCGAAAGAAGACGAGCTGATGTCGATCTGATGCATATCGGGGCGTACACGTTACGGGGATCGCCAGTCACCATGCCGCCGTTAGTGGCCGTGGTCTGCGACAAGCTAGCTTCGGCGTCGCGGCCATACTCAGCGCTTGGCCGTAGCCACAGGCGCACCCCGTTAACGGGCACAAGCCCGTCGCTTCGGTGATAGCCGCTAGCGCGCAACCTCCCCGCCATATTGCCATCGTGATGGATGGCAACGGCCGCTGGGCCAAAGCCCGCCATCGACCGCGCAGCTTTGGCCATAACGCGGGACGTAAGGCCGTGCGCGCGGTGATCGAAGCGTGCCTGCGTGAAGGTATTCAGGCGCTGACGTTATTCGCTTTTTCCAGCGAAAACTGGAAACGCCCGCAAGATGAGGTAAGCGCGTTAATGGGGCTATTTTTACGCGCGCTGGACAAGGAAGTGGACGAGCTCCACAGCAATGGCGTACGTCTGCGTTTTGTCGGTGACCTCAGCGCCTTCGACGAACCGCTGCGCCGGCGCATGGTGGGCGCTATGGAGCGCACCGCCAACAACGACAAACTGCATGTGAATATCGCGGTGAACTATGGTGGTCGTTGGGATATTGTCCATGCTTGCCGCGAAACCATCGCAGCGGTCGCGCGCGGTGACGTGCGCGCGGATCAAGTAGATGAAAGCTATTTGAGCCAATCCATGTGCCTTGCCGACCTGCCGCCGTTGGACTTATTCATTCGCACCGGTGGTGAATGCCGCATCAGTAACTTTTTGTTGTGGCAAGCGGCTTACGCCGAACTGTACTTTACCGATACGCTGTGGCCAGATTTCGACCACGCGTGTTTGCGTACGGCCCTTGCCGATTACGCTTGCCGTGAACGCCGTTACGGGCGTACTGGCGAACAACTTGCTACGGCTTCCTGAGGATTCCCATGCTGCTTCAGCGCGTTCTTACCGCCGTGGTGCTTGCGCCGCTGGTGATCTTGGCCATTTTGTTGCCCTCCACCACGGTCTTAGCGTGGATCGTCGCCATCGTGTTTTTGGCGGCCAGCTGGGAATGGATGCAACTAAGCGGCGTCCATAGCCAGAATTCACGCATCGCTCTGGTCGTGGTCACAGCCGCGCTGTTCGCGCTGTTCGGCTGGGCCAATAGCACCACGCTGACCTATATCCTGCTGGCTGCTGGCATCGTATGGTGGTTAGTGGCTTGTCTTTGGCTGCGCCACTTCGCATTTGGCGCGGCGCCTACGCGTGAAAACCGGATACTGAAACTGATTGCCGGTGCCTTCGTCATCTTCCCGGCATGGATCGCTTTGATCAGTATCCACGCCTCCCCAGTGCACGGTAAATGGTGGGCTTTGATAGCTTTATTTATCGTATGGGCAGCGGATATCGGGGCGTATACCAGCGGTCGTACGTTTGGTGGGCGCAAACTCGCTCCCAGCGTCAGCCCGGGAAAAACATGGGCGGGCGCCTACGGTGCGCTGGTGGCAGGCGTCATCATTTCAAGCATCGGTGGTTGGCTGCTCGGCGTGCGCGGCGGCCAGTTGCTGGCCTTGGCAGTTCTTACGCTGGCGACGGTGGGCATTTCCATCGTCGGCGACTTGCTGGAAAGCTTGATGAAGCGACACGCGAAAGTGAAGGATTCCGGCACCATGGTGCCGGGTCACGGCGGCCTGCTCGATCGCCTGGACAGCGTCTTCGCTGCCCTGCCAATCTTCGCTGTCGGCCTGTTATTGATGGATATATAGAATGAAAAAGGTTGCGGTTCTGGGTGCCACCGGCTCCATCGGTGGCAACACGCTGGATGTGATTGCGCGCCACCCCGAGCGCTTTCGCGCCACCGTCCTGACCGCCAATCGCCACGTTGAAGCCTTGGTTGCCTTGTGCGCCCAACACCACCCTGACCTTGCGGTCATTGCTGATCCCGCGCTGGAAGGTGAGCTGGCGCGGCGGCTGAAAGCCGCTGGCGTGCACTGCGACATCGCCAGTGGTCCTGCCGCTATTACGGCCGCTGCGGCTGGCCCCCTCTGCGACACCGTCATCGCCGCCATTGTTGGCGCGGCGGGACTTGAATCGACCCTGGCTGCAGCGCGCGCTGGCAAGCGCCTACTGCTCGCCAACAAGGAAGCCATCGTCATGGCTGGCCCGTTGTTGCTGGAGGCAGTTCACCACGGCGGCGGCACGCTGATTCCGGTGGATTCCGAACATAACGCCATCTTCCAATGCCTACCCGCCGGGCACACCGACCTCACTGAAAGCGGCGTGCGCCGGCTGATTCTGACCGCATCCGGCGGGCCCTTTCGTGGCCGCACGCGAGCGCAGCTAGCTAACGTCACGCCCGACCAAGCCTGCAAACACCCCAACTGGGTGATGGGCCGGAAAATTTCCGTCGACTCCGCCACGTTGATGAACAAAGGGCTGGAGGTGATCGAGGCCCATCACTTGTTCAACGCGCCCGCCGAAGCTATCGACGTCGTGGTGCACTCACAAAGCCTGGTGCACTCACTGGTCGAATACATTGACGGTTCGGTGTTGGCGCAGCTGGGCAATCCCGATATGCGCACCGCCATCGCCTATGCGCTAGCGTGGCCGGGGCGGATTGAATCCGGAGTCACTCAGCTCGACTTATCCAACTGCAAGCCACTGGAGTTTGAAGCGGCGGACCTAACCACCTTTCGCTGCCTTGCACTCGCCTATGCCGCCCTGCGTGCCGGTGGCGACGCACCCGCTATCTTGAACGCGGCCAATGAAATAGCCGTTGAAGCTTTTCTCGCTGGCGCGCTGTCGTTCCTGTCCATCGCCGATGTCGTCGACGCCGTGCTTACGGAACTGCCGGCGCAGCCCGTGGTCGATATTCCAGCCTTATGTGAACGCGACCAACAGGCGCGGGCGGCCGCACGTCGCGTTCTCCGCCACGCTTGCTGATATTCTGTAACCCGTAATTTCCCACTTAGACCGTTGATGACCTCATTTCTCGGCTCGACATTCTGGTTGCTGGTGACGCTTGGCATCCTGGTCACCTTCCACGAGTTCGGCCATTACTGGGTCGCGCGTCGCTGTGGTGTAAAGGTGCTGCGCTTTTCAGTAGGTTTCGGCCGCGCGTTGTGGAAACACATCGGCCGCGACGGTACCGAATACTGGATCGCCGCCATTCCGTTAGGCGGCTACGTGAAAATGCTGGACGCGCGCGAAGGCGAAGTGGACCCAGCCCTGCGTGACCAGGAATTCACCGGCAAATCGATATGGAAGCGTATCGCGATCGTGGCTGCCGGTCCGGGCTTCAACCTGATCTTCACGCTAGCCGCTTTCTGGCTGATGTTTATGCTGGGTCGGCCGGATGTAGCACCGGTGATCACCGCCACACCGCAAAGCATGGCGGCGATTGCCGGCGTGCAGCCGGGCGACCGCATCATTAGTGTCGGCGGGCGCGCGGTTGCGACCTGGAGCGACTCCATGGAAATGGTCGCCAACGCGCTACTCGGGCGTAATCCCCTGCCGCTAGTGGTGCGTGATCATGACGGTCAATCGCGCCAGCTAGTGTTGCCGCTGAACCAGCTGCCACCGGGGTTACCCGTCGGTCAATACTTTGGCAAGTTAGGTCTGCAATTGGCGGCGCCACCCGCCATCGCCGCCGCTGTCGTACCGGGCCAGCCAGCCGCACTGGCTGGCATGCAAAGTGGCGATCGCGTTATCAGCGTCAACGGCCAACCCGCCGGCGATTTTGTGGCATTCGGCAAATTAGTCCAGACCGAAGCAGCCAAATCACCTACCCTCGCGCTTGTGCTGAAACGTGCTGGCAAGCCAATCAAACTCGACGTGACCGTAAAGTGGGAGTCGCTACAAGGTCAGCCGCAGAAGTGGGTGATGGGCGTAGCGGCGCCAGCGCTCGAACTAGCAACGGTCCGTTATGGCCCCATTAAAGCTGTCGGCGCTGCCTTCGCGACCACGTGGCGCAATACCACGCAGACCTTTGGCATGCTCGGCAAAATGCTCGATGGGCAAGCTTCCACGCGTAACCTGTCGGGCGTTATCGGCATCGCCAGCGTTGCCAACGCCAGCGCGCACATGGGCCTGCCGTGGTTTTTGCAATTTCTCGCATTAGTGTCGCTGAGCCTGGCCATCCTGAATTTGTTGCCGATTCCGGTCTTGGACGGCGGCCACCTGCTGTACTATCTTGTGGAGTTGGTCAAGGGAAGCCCAGTCAGCGAGCAGACCATGATTGTCGGTCAGTACATCGGCCTGACGCTACTATTCGGCCTGATGGGACTAGCATTTTTCAACGATATTCAACGCATGCTGCTGTCGTGATATCCACCCTCTGCCACGACGTCTTGTCGCTGACACGCTGGGTTGCACCAGCTTCCATGCAGTGTTTCGGCGCGGCGCGCACTAGTTCTTTGCGCGACGCAGATTTTTTTTTGAAACAGGATCAGACCCTGTTTCCACCTTCGACAGAGGCAGCCGCGCTGGCTGCCTCGTCGAATTAACCCAACGGAATCGACGATGAAGCGTATCGCCGCGCTGATTTTGCTTGCCTCCCTGTCCGCTAACGCGTTTGCGTTTGCGCCGTTTACGGTGCAAGACATACGTATTGACGGGCTTAGCCGGATTTCTGCCGGCACGGTGTACAACTATCTTCCGGTCAACAAGGGTGACCAGATGACCAACGACGAGGCCCAACGGGCTATTCGTGCGTTGTATCAGACCAAGTTCTTCAGCAATGTTGAACTGGATCGCGAGGGTAATATTTTGGTGATCAAGGTGACCGAGCGGCCATCCATCGCCAAACTGACGTTGCGCGGCAACAAAGACATCAAGACCGACGACTTGATGAAAGGCTTGAAGTCCATCGGCTTGGTCGAAGGCGAAACATTTGATCGACTGGCACTGGATAACGTGCAGCAGGAATTGACCCGCCAGTACTACAACCGCGGCAAGTACAACGTGTCGG
>JBDTBF010000103.1:0-2995 GCA_039924175.1 Rhodanobacter sp. | reverse complement strand
AAGTCGCCGAGGATCGGCGTCAACCGCCTATTGTCCGGTGGCCCTGTGATGGATGCAAACGATCACCTTGAGACCGTGCCGGCGTGGCATCAGCGAGTTGACCATGGGTAGGCGTGAGCCTGCGCCACGATGCTGCGGGTTGGCGCGTTTCGCCGGATGATGAAGCGGGCCGGCACGACCACGACGGACGGCTCTTGGTTTAGCTGGGAGCTTGGGCCGTCGGACTGGCTGCTGCGGCTGCTTCGACTTCAGACCGAGTGCGCTAACTACGCGGCTTGGCTAGACTGCCTCTTTCAGGCGGAGGAACTGCTCATGACCGAAGACTTGGTTCTGTACAGCTACTGGCGTTCGAGTGCCGCGTATCGAGTGCGCATTGCGCTTAACCTGAAAGGCCTGAAGTACACCTACCGATCGGTGCATCTGTTGCAGGATGGTGGTCAGCAGCACTCGCCGGATTATCGCCTAATCAATCCGCAGGAGTTGGTACCCACGCTGTGTGACGGCGAGCGGACGTTTACCCAGTCGCTGGCCATCATGGAGTATCTGGATGAAACGCGACCAGGGCCACCGTTGTTGCCCACCGATGCTCGAGGCCGCGCCCAAGTGCGCGAATGGGCATTGTTGATAGCGTGCGACATACACCCGCTGGGTAACCTGCGCGTTTTGCAATATCTCGAAAGTGACTATGCGGCGGAC
This sequence comes from Rhodanobacter sp., assembly GCA_039924175.1. Classification (GTDB taxonomy): domain Bacteria; phylum Pseudomonadota; class Gammaproteobacteria; order Xanthomonadales; family Rhodanobacteraceae; genus Rhodanobacter. The sequence continues at coordinate 2,299 of JBDTBF010000103.1, read as the reverse complement.
GCTGAGAAACGCGCGCTGTGGTCACGCCACTGGATGGCGATGGGATTCTGCGCGTTGGAAGAAGCGTTGTTGACCAGTCCGGCAACGGGCCGTTTTTGTTACGGCGACACGCCGGGCATCGCAGACGCGTGTCTGGTGCCGCAGTATTACAACGCTTTACGCTGGAAGTTGCCGCTCAATGACTATCCGACCTTGCAGCGCATCTATGCGGAATGCATCAAGCTGGAACCATTCCAGCGCGCAGCGCCAGAAGTTCAGCCGGACGCGCACGCAACAGATTAAGCGGGCGCATGCGCGTGTGAACAACGATTCAATGGAATGCTCTTGCTTGGCCGCGAAAACTTTGGTCAGAAACCCATGCCGTACGGGTCGTTGCTGGTTAATTCGGCACCTTCCGAACCGCCTTCGGCCAGCCGAATCTTGAGTGCCAGGCCATCGCGGGAGTCTGATTTGCGCAGTGCCTCTTCCAGATCGACACGACCGTCCTTGTACATTCGATACAACGACTGATCGAACGTTTGCATGCCGTCTTGCAGGCTGCGCTCCATCGCTTCCTTTATTTCGTGAATTTGGCCACGACGGATCATGTCGCGAATCAGTGGTGTGTTCAGCAGCACTTCGGCCGCTGGAATGCGACGGCCATCTTTGCCCATCACTAGTCGTTGGCTGATCACCGCGCGCAGGTTCAATGCCAAGTTCATCAAGATGTTCTTGTGGGCAGATTCCGGGAAGAAGTTGAGAATGCGCTCCAGCGTCTGGTCGGCATTGTTGGAGTGCAACGTCGCCAAGCACAAATGTCCGGTTTCCGAGAACGAAATCGCCGCTTCCATGGTGTCGGTATCGCGGATTTCGCCGATCATGATCACGTCCGGCGCTTCACGCATGGCGTTCTTCAACGCTTCGTGATAACTGTGCGTGTCCAGCCCGACTTCGCGCTGGTTCACCACCGACTTCTTGTGCCGATGCAGGTATTCGATGGGATCTTCAATAGTGAGGATGTGACCAGCGGTATTTTGATTGCGCTGGTCAATCATGGCCGCCAGCGTCGTTGATTTGCCGGAGCCGGTAGCGCCCACCACCAGAATCAGGCCGCGCGGCTCCATAATCAGATCGCGGAAGATTTTCGGCAGTTGCAGTTGATCGATGCTGGGGATTTCGCTCTTGATGGCGCGGATTACCATACCCACTTCGCCGCGTTGCTTGAATACGTTGATGCGGAAACGTCCGGCTTCTTTCACTGCCAAGGCCATGTTTAGCTCAAGATTGCGCTCGAACTGTGGCACTTGGCCTTCGTCCATAAGTGAGTACGCAATTTTCTTCACCATGCCGGCTGGCAGACCCGTATTCCCCAACGGGTACAATTTGCCTTCGACCTTGATGTTGACCGGGGCGCCGGTCGTCAGGAACATGTCCGACGCGCCCTTGTCTACCATAAGCTTGAGAAAGTAACCGATGTCCACAATCCACCCCTGTTTTTGCTTCGCGTTGAGCGATCAAACTATAGTCGACGATAGCCCACGCGACCGCTTGAGGAATGTGATGCCGCCCCTCTTTTTTCTATTAACTCGTCCGGTTATTGGCCGATCCAGCTGCATTCGTGTGGCGGCTGCTACTTTACTGCTCGTTTTGGCCGGTTGTGCGACGGTGCCACCGCCCGATAACTCCATGAATCAGGCGCAAGCGCAATTACAGGCGGCCCGTGACGTAGATGCAGCGGATTACGCGCCAGTGGACCTGGGCTTTGCACAAGACAAGTTCCAGCAAGCGCAAGCGGCGATGGCGGCACGCAAGTACGCGGATGCGGCCACTCTGTCGGAGGAATCGCGAGCTGACGCCGAGTTGGCGCGCGAGAAGGCACGTCTGGGTGCGGCGCGCGCGCAGATCCAGAGCAAGTTGCAGGAGAACACACGACTACGCGGCACGGGTGTCCAGAGTGACGCGAGCCAATCGCCAGTGTCAGGCGCGGCGCCGGCGCCGGCCGCTTCTTCTGGCGACACCTTGCCGGATATGCCCGCACCGGCGTCGTCCGTATTGTCAGCGCCTGGCGCCGGCTTCCAGACCGTGCCAGAAAGCAATCAGCCGGACGACGGGTCAGCGTCGACCCAACCGGTGCCGCAGGGAGGCCAGCCATGAATCGATTTACGGTGATCTTCGCCGCTGTTGCGCTCGCTCTGGTGAGTGTGTCCACAGTGCAGGCGCGGCAAGACGATATTGATGTCAATCGCTTGAATAGCAGTCTGGATCAGTTGGCCAACGACCCGACCATGGGCACTTACGCGCAGGCTGAGCAAGCGCGTGC
>JBDTBF010000102.1:0-16506 GCA_039924175.1 Rhodanobacter sp. | reverse complement strand
TGCGGATAGCCAAGCATGCGCGCCAGCTGCAGGCCGGCTTGCACTTCCATGTCCACGGTGACCGGTGCGGCGTCCTCGCTGACATTGTTCGGGTTGTAAGGCAGCGTCAGCATCTGCGCCGCCAGGCCGGGCAGCAGCAGGTCGGAAGCCATGTGGCCGATATAGCGCGGGCTATGGAACGGCACCGACTTTTTCAACGCGGCGGAGAGCTGATGCAACTCGCGACGCATACGCGATTCGAACGCAAGATAGTCCGGATGATGCGCCGCCGAGGTGGCGATCGCCGGTGGATCTTCTGGATGAAAATTGCGTCGCCAGTACACGTGATCGCGCAAAAACTCGACCATCATTTTTTCGAGTAAGGCGTCGTTCTCGCCATACGGACCCAGAAAACAGGCGTCCAACGTGTGGTCACGCAGCTCGCCGCTATTGAACGGTTGTGCTGCGCTCATGCCAGCCATCCGTGCAGCCAACCAAGGGGGTGGTGCATACGTGCCACTCCAAGCATGTAGAGGTAAGTGAGCAGTGCAGTGATGTAAAAATAACGGCGTGCGCGCGGCGTGCGAGCCCGCTTCAATGCGAGTGTTCCAAGTACGACGTAAACCAGCAGTAGGACCAGCTTGGTGCTGAGCCAGCCGTTGGCGAACATCGCACCGGGCAGAATGCTGACCAGCAACAGTCCGGCGATCAGCAAGCTGCTATCCACCGCGTAACTCAACCAACGTACTGGCGCCGCTTGCGCAACACCGACGCGGCCGAGCTGAATCAGCAGTCCGCGCCAGGCGAACAGTGCGCCGCTCGCCAGCACACAAGCGATATGTACCCATTTGATTTGTGGATAGAGCTCGAGCAAAGGAATTCCGTAACCATTTCTGCTGGGCTTCAAGCATCGACGGCTAACTCGCGAGACGTATTGATGTGGGTCATGTCAGTGAATCATCACAGACCCTCGGCTCCCTGTTCTCCCAGCTTTAGCGTGGCCCTGCGACGATTTGGCGCAAGCCGAAGCGACCACAGCGAACGAGCAGTTGTCCGAATTTGATGAGCAGGTCGTAAGTTGGATTTGCCGACGACGGCTCAAGAACTATCCGTTTGTCATGCTGACTATTGCCCGGACAGGTCACCTCCACGATTGCGGAATGAACACGAAGATCGCGATCAGCGCCAATTGCACCAACGGGTAGTAGCTAGCGTGATCAAACAGTTGGGCGGCCTGGCGGCTTGCACCGGAGCGCAGGAGTTGCAGCGCTGGCCACAACAGCAAGAACGCACCGGCTAGTCCACTGATAAGCAGGTAAGGCAGGCCCAGCTTTAGTGGCGACATCAATGGCAGGAACAGGCTGGCGATGACGGTCAAAGTCAGTGTCATGAAGACTAGCCAGCCAGCTTTGCGTGGGCCGAGTACGAGTGGAATGGTGCGGGCACCGATAAGGCGGTCTTCTTCGATGTCGTTCCAGTCAGCCGGAATATTCTGTCCGCCGATTTCCCACAAGATGATCCACGCCAGTAGCAGACCAAGCAGCGGCAGGGACGGATCAGGCTGGACCACAAAGACGGCGGCGGCAGGCCCGCAGGACTTTACCAAGCCGCTAACCAAGCTACGCCAGTAAGTCACCTTCAACAGCATGCAATACGCCACTTCAAGCACAGCGGCCGCTAGCACGATGAGCACGATTGGCGGGTTGATCAGGTAGGCACCAATCAGGGTCAACACATACCAGAAGGCAAACCACGCTATTCCGCTGCGCACGCTCAGCAGCTTTTGCGCCAGTGGATAACGCAAGGCGCTGGCTTCCACCGAATAGCCCGAGTTGATACCGGCGATGGCGACCTTTTCCTGATCGGCTTTAACGCCAACCAGATCGTTCAAGGCATAGATCGCGGTGTAACCGGCCGCCGCCGTGAACAACGACAGCGCCAGCACCGACCACGCGGGAACCGTACCCAGCCAGAGCAGGGCGGCGAAGCCGGGCAGAGCCACGTCGAGAATGCCGTGGGTGGAGCGAGACAGGGCGAGGAATCGGCGCATCGGTGGTCAGCTCTTTTTGATGAAGGAGGCCATGTAGTTCACGTCTTCGCGGTCGGCAGCAACGCGGAAGTGTCGGGTCAAGGGGTTGTACATAAGGCTGGCGATGCCGGTGAACTCCAACCCCGCCGCACGTGCCCACTCACGCAGCTCGCGCGGACGGATCAGCTTGCGGTAGCTGTGCGTGCCGCGCGGCAACAGACGCAGCACATACTCACCGCCGACAATGGCGAACAGGAATGCCTTGGGGTTGCGGTTGATGGTGGAGAAGATTGCTCGACCGCCCGGTTTGAGAAGTTGCGCGCAAGCAGCAATCACCACCGCTGGGTCAGGTACGTGTTCGAGCATTTCCATGCAGGTCACCACATCGAAACTACCGGCCTGCTCTTGCGCAAGCTGCTCCGCATTTTTGTAGTGATATTCGATCGCCAGCCCGTGTTTCAGCGCATGTTGGCGAGCAATCTCAAGCGACATCTCGGACAAATCGACGCCCGTTGCCTGCGCGCCGGCCTTGGCCAACGCCTCGGTGAGGATGCCGCCGCCACAGCCCACATCCACAACGCGTGGATGGGGCGTATCCATCTGCTGCTGAATGAATTTCAGGCGTAGCGGGTTGATGGTGTGCAGCATGCCCATCTTGCCGTGGGCGTCCCACCAAAGTTTCGAGACGCGGTCGAACTTGGTAATTTCCTGGGCGTCAGCATTCGAGAACTGGGTCATGTTGCTTGGTCGTCCGTGCAATGAGCGATTTGATGGAAGAGGAAATTTCGGATCGAGTGATGTCGTTGACGAAAATGCAGCCTCCGAGCCCGTCCGGCAGCGGCACCCGTTGCAAACCGTTACGGTGTTCGACTCGGTCCAGCAACGACTGCCACATCAGCTCGGTTTCAAGTACCCCGGTGTCCAGCGCGATGCCGAGTGCCGTAATTAGCGCGAACACGCGGTCGACTTCCGCGTCGTCCAGCAATCCCCGACGTTGGGCAATCAGTACCGAAACGGCAATGTCGAGCAGCACCGCCTCGCCGTGCAGCAGACGGTCTTCGTAGCGAGTTTCCAACCCGTAACTGAAGGTGTGACCAAAATCCACGTTGCGGGCCAAGTCGTCCTCGAACAGATTCGGCTGCAGTTCTTCCAGCATGCCGGAGATGGCGCGATCAAGAATCCTGCCGCCATCGGCATGCTGAAAATTGGTGGCGACACTGTCGGCGCCATGCTGTTCCAGTTGTGCGAACAGGGCGATGTCCTTGATCACCGCCAGCTTGATGATTTCGCATACGCCATTGAGCATGTGGCGGCGCGGCAGCGTGGTCAGAAACGCACAGTCGAGTAGTACTTGCAGGGGCGGCTCAAAGCTGCCGACGCGATTCTTATGGTGGTTGAAATTGATGCCGGTCTTAATTCCCACTGAGGCGTCGACGTAGCCCATCAACGTGGTGGGCACTTTGATGTGAGGTACGCCGCGTCGGTAAGTGCTGGCGACAAAGCCGACTACGTCAGTCAACACGCCGCCACCGATCGCGATGATCGGCTCATCGCGGCGGTGGATCGGGAAAGCATCTAGCTCATGCAGGATGGACAGATAGGCGTCCATGGTCTTGGCAGCTTCGCCACCGGGAAAGCGCACGATCCGCGTATCGATATGGTGGTGCGTGAAATACGCATCGAGTGCGCTGGCGCAATGCTGGGCGACGTGTTCGTCGACCACGACGAATCTTCGTCCGGAGTTGATTCGACCGCACGAGAGCAGGGCAGAGTTATTTGGGTCGAACAGATTGGGCGCGCTGATGATGTCGTATTCGATGACGCGCTGATGGCTGACATGCCAGCGGCTGGGAGCGGCAGTCATGCTGCCGCCAGCCAATGTGGCCGCGCCAGCAACAAGCGTCGCGCCACGGCCTGCGCGAGATGGAGATCATGGTTTTGGTAACGGCCGCATTGGTCGATCCGTTGATAGGGCACGCCGTCAGCGCTGAGCACGTCGGTAAGGATCTTGGCTAACGCATCACACAGAACTTCGGCACGACCCTCGTTGAGAAAAATTAGATAGAAGCCAGTCTGGCAACCCATGATGCCGACGGAAATAAAGTTCTCCGGCAGGTAGCGCTGTAACCCCTCCAGCAGGAAGTGCTCGAGTGAGTGCAACTCCGTGCTGGATAGGCACTGACCAGCATTCGGAACGCATACGCGCAGGTCCACGCTGTAGACCACGTCGCCATGCTCGCCGGTGCGTGCGGCGCGCAGTTTCACGCTGGGTGCCTTGAGCTGACGATGATCCAGTTCACCGACCAGTCGCGGATCCCAACCAAGCTCTTCCAGCGCAGCCATCATTGCGTCCCGGACGAAAGTGCGGCGCGCGCGGATAGGTCGTCCGACGGATCTGTGAAGGCGCTCAGGTGCCGGTAACTGTCAGCGAGCGCCTTCTCCCACGAAGCAACATGGTGGTACAGCTCGACCGCGCCATAACCGGAGAAGCCGTGATCGGTGAGCGTCTTGAAACTGGCGGCGAAGTCCAGCGTTCCCTCGCCGGGTATCTCGTGGAAATGCACGACGCCGGTCAGCGTATTGGCCACCATCTGCTCGACTAGCGGCGGGTTCCTCGCCCCTCGAAGGTAAGCGATGATCGGTCGCGCCCGCTCCAGCACATCAAAACTCAGGCGGGGTACGGAAATCAGATAAGTGAAGATCTCATCGTCCAACGGCGAGCTACCCGCATACAGGCTGGCGTAATCCACCCAGCCCACTGTCTTGTCGATGCCCGCTCGCTTCAGCAGGCTATCGATACGTCGCAGTTGCACTGCTTCCGGTGGCTGCTCACTGAAATACAGTGGATGACGTGCATCCACCAGTAGATAGTCGGCGGTCTGCGGAAAGTAGACCAAGGTGCTGGCAAAACTCAGATCAAAGGCCGGCTCATCGCTGTCGCTGACGATCTTCAGGTTGTAACCCTGACGCGTATCGGAAATGTGCAGGTAGCGGGTCAGCGGCGCGGCGCGAGCCAAGGCCGCGATGTAGTCGGGCTCGGAGCAATACGCGTGGCACATGTCGACGTGCAGGCGGAAGTGCGGCGAGTTGATTTCGTTGACCAGGGCCAGGCCGTCGTCAATCGTCTCGATCAGCATGCCCGGTTCTGGTTCGATCAACAGCGTGATGTCCTCGTCCCGGCGAAGCTCGCGCAGGCACTGTCGGATGCTGTCCACCAATAGGGCGTGCGGATCGAGCGACGGGTTGCTCACATGTTCGGCGCGAATGAATCCACTGCCGAAGGTGACCAGCGACACACCCAGCCGGCGCGCGACATGGATACCGCGCTTCACCAAATCAATGCGACGTTTGCGCCCAGCTAAGTCCACGTCCATCAACGACGGCTCGTGCGGCCGCAGTGGGTCGAAGAAGTGCGAGGCAGTGGCGACGCAGGCACCTTTCACTCCGGCGCTAGCAAGACGCTTCTTGACGGCGTCCAGATAGTCATCATCGATATCAAACGGATTGAACTGATCGCGGTGGAAGGAGATCTCGATACCTTCATAGCCGGCGGCACCAACGGCATCGATCGCCGCCAAAAAATCCAGATTGGTCAAGCCAAAGGTGCTGTAACTGAGTTGAATCTTTCCCATGACGGCTCGCTTTGATTACCTGCAAAAGGTTGGGTTTGTCGCCTCCACGCGAAATCTCATGGCCAAGGCCGTGCCTGCCTCGCGTACCAGGGTGAGAAGCACGTTTTATCGTTGGCACAGCTCAGCCAGTGCATTGGCGACACTCGCGTCGCACTCGTGTAACCAATTTGAATTTGCCGCCCGAGCCGCACCCGCAGCGAAACGCTGGCCAACGTGCGGACGGTTTGCGCCCATTTCATATATGCGTAGAACTTGAGCACAAAAGTTCCAAAATGGTTTCTGCCAAGGTGCAAGCATCAAGGGGTACCTTTTAAGGTGTGTTGATCTGGGTCATGTCAGCGCATGGGTTCGCACGGTCGGATGCGGTGTACGCAAGCAACCACGTTGCGTTGCGACGTTATGGCGCAGGTTTCAACATGCCGGAATCGGGAGCACCGCACCTTGCCTCGGTACACGCTGCGTGATCCACCAATAAAAAAAGCCGCCGGATATCCGGACGGCTTTACCCAATCATCAGCGCTTCCGCATCGGGGAAGCGCTGACCGCCCTTTAAACGTGCGTAGACAGTATCCGCAACAGTGGTGAAATCGCCTCCACTTCCTTGGTGCGAGCCCCCAACGAGGCCAGGAAGCGCCACACAAATCCGATCGTTACCGAGAACATGCCCACATAACCTACGCCAGCCAGTAGATAGGGCAGAGTCGGATTACCATCCACGCGCACGCTCGGCAGATTGAAGCTGAGCAGGCTGAGCGTGATCATGAACCCGAATACCCACATGCCCATCAGCCAGATCCCCGCTTCAAACCCGGTCAATGGTCGATGCCAGCCCGTGGTCGCAGGAATCGCCTCGCGCAGCTCGCTGCTGTCCTCGGGAGCCTGTACGCGCTGCCCCAGCGTGAACAAGTCGTAAGCCAAGATGCCGGCGCCGGTCGAGAAGACCAAGCCAAAGAGTGGCAGCATCAGCTTGTAGACATTCATCGCGGGCGAGACATCGCCGCCAAACCAGTCCAGTCCAAGAATCCGGTAAACGTAGACCTGCACCGTGCCGCCAATCGAGAACGCAAACGCCATGCCGAGGATGCCGGTGAATACCAGCCAGAAGCTCAGCTTGCCCAGCCGCTGGTCAAAGTTCTGCGCTTTACGCATGATCGGTATGGTGTAGTAGGCGGCTGCGATACCGAGCATGCCGAAGGTGCCAAACAGAGCCAGATGAGCGTGGCCGGCGGTGATCCAGGTGCCATGCGACCACACGTTGGTGAGCGCGAAGGTCATCACGAAACCGAGGATACCGGCGCCGACCAACTCCAATACCGTCGAGCCTAGGATGAAGTAGAAGGCGGGTGCGTTTTCCAGTGGACGCTTGTTGGTATGGGCGTCCAGATAGATGTGCCAGAAGCAGAAGATCAGTGGCAGCGGCTCCATCGCACTGAACAGTGAACCCCAGAACTGCCAGAACTCCGGCGTACCGATCCAGAAGTAGTGATGCGCGTTGCCGATCAGCCCGGACAGCCACACTAGAGCAATGCCCCAGAACACCGCAAAGCCGACCGACTTGATATCAGCCTTGAACATCAGCACCAGAAACATGCCGACCAAGCTGATGTGGATAACTTCCCACACACCTTCTACCCAGTAGTGCACCACGAACCAGCGGAAGTATTCCTGCAGGTCCAGCCGATCCACATAGAACAGGCCGAACACCCACACCACCATCAGCGCAAAGACGCCCAGGCCGAGTCCCCAATGAATTTCATTCCACTCGCGGATCGGCGGAAAGGTGCGCAGTACGACAAACGCAAAGATGGCAAAGCCGACCAAGATCAGGATGCCGGCAATTCGTCCAGCCTCCAGATACTCCAGCCCTTGCTGAAACCATGGCTGTCCCAACCACCAGCCAGCAATGCCGCGTTCGGCCAGAAATTGGGTAAAGAAGTTCCACAGCACGATGACAATGACTGCGTAGAACAGAAACTTGATCAACCACGGTGCGACCATGTCGCGCTTGGAAAGCAACGGTCCGACAAACAGAATCGCGCCGATAAATCCGCACACGATCCACATGATGCCGAGATTGAGATGCTCGGCGCGGGCGACGTTGAAGTTCATCACCCCAACAAGCAAAGTCGGATCGACTTGCTGCGCCGCCAGGATCAAGCCGTCAACCACTTGGGCCATGAACAGCACCAGCATCAGCATGAAGAAGCGCATGCTCAGCCTTTGGGTCTGGTATTCAATCTGCATCATGCTTCTCCAAGGTGTGGAGGTAGGCGACGATCGCGTTGACTTCATCGCTCTTCAATAAGGTTTCATAGGCGGGCATCACGCTAGCCGGATAGCCCGCCACGATCTTGGCATTCGGCTGCAGGATCGATTCCCGCAGATAAGCATCGTCCGCGGTGACTGTGCTGCCATCGGCGAGATGAACCTTCGAGTTGTACAAACCGCCCCAGCCGGGGCCAACCAAGCGCTTGTCATCAGTCGCGTGGCAAGCGACACATCCGTTGTCTTTCACTAGTTGCGCGCCTTCTGCCACGGGATCAGGCGCAGCGTCGGCCGGCTTTGGCGCTGCCGCGGCAGGAGCCGCAGCGGCGGCCATGCCGTGTGCAAGCTGCAGACGACGATCGAGTCCTTCCACCAAAACTTTCGGTGGCCAACCCTCGGTATTCATCGCCGAGGTGTATTTGAGATAGGCGATCAGCTGGCCGATCTCGTCCTTGGTGAAGGGCAGGTTTGGCATCTCGGTGGGCTTGCCGCCGCGTCGCTCGATCTGTACCGCTGCGTCCGGGAATTTCTTCAGGTAGGCCTCGATCGAATCGATGCCGGTGTCGGCCAATTGATTGGGATCCTGCAACTGTGCACGGACCGCGCCCGTGCTGGGCCAACCGCCAGCCGAGGGTAGGAAGGCCGCGAGCCACGCCGGTCCCACACGCTTGTATTCGCCAGTCAGGTCCGGGCCCAAATAGGCACCGTTGCCGACCATCGTGTGGCAACCCATGCAGTTGTAGGCCTGAAACACTTTTTTGCCTTGATCAGCGGTGTACTTGCCGTAGGTGATCTGGTCCGGCGTTACCTGTCCACGTGATGGTAGGAACGAGAAAATCGACAAGGCAATGAAGATCACGACCATCACCGCCAGCATGATTTTGGCGCCGCGCCGGCGTGGCGTCTCGCAGCTGCTGCCGCCCACTCCGCAACTCATGAGCGGTCTCCTTTGTTGGCGGCTGAGCGCGAGTCATTTGTGGCGGGCGGGGCGGCTTCGTCTGCGCCGTGCAGGAACAGGATGTGCAGGCTACCAATGAAAATATAGAACACATAGACGGCCAGCACGAACCCGACTACGAAGTAGATCCACCACGCTACGTGCGATTCAGGCCAGTATTCAAAGTCGCGCCAGAATGGCCACGACAATAGAAACGCCACCACGCTGGCCAAGACCGATAGCGTCAGATCAGTGATCCGCTGTGTCATGTGATTCCCCAGGGTTGGTCTACGTTGCGGCGGACCCTTGCTACGGTCGCTGATTTCCCTTGTGGGATTCGCCGGCTACTTCTCGCGAATATACGAGCGGTGGCACCTCGCGCCTTGACTCACGTCAATATCTGCGACGGTAGCGCGATGATTCGTCTCCTCCCTGAAGCGAAGTATCCAAGGTCACGCCCGGTAGTTTCCGGTGTGCGATGACTCGACTCTGCCCTACATGATAACTGGGGCACGTCGATGGAGGTTGAACGGACCAAGCCGGATTGTCGGGTTGGTTACGGAACCGGTGCGCCAGATAGAAACACGCCAGATCGCTTGACACATATCACGTGCATCGGCTGCCGCCATCCCTACACTCGCTCCCTTCAGGTTTAACCACGCAAGTATCGCGCGAGACGTTTCTGACGCCGCCTGAGGCCTTCAACGACTTCTCAAGGAGATCGCGCGATGCGACGTACTACCGATTTAGTACTTTCGGTACTGGCCAGTGTGTTGGCATTTTTATTGTCGTGGCCGTTCTGGCGCGACTACGAGTACTGGGCAGAATCCCACGTGGCGTGGTGGATCTACTTTGTGGTTGGGTTCGTGCTGGCCGTCTATGTGTTCTACATCTTCATGAGTAGCCTGCATATGCTGTTTCTGCACGGCAAAGACGAAGCCACTGCACCAGCGGTAACCGATCCGCGCTCGGCCACCAAAAAGGGGGAGCGCTCATGAGTTGCGGAGTAGGGGGAAGCAGTTGCGAGACGCCACGGCGCCGCGGCGCGTTCATCGTGTTGGCGATACTGATCGTGATCTTCATTGCCTTGTCGATTTTCTCGTTCCTGCCATCTCGTGGACAGGTAACGCCGGACCAGATCACCTACGGCAAGTACACCGCTGACCAAGGTAAACACGTCTTTCAGGCTTACAACTGCATGGGTTGCCACACCATGGTCGGCAACGGCGCCTATTTGGGCCCGGACCTGACTGGCGAATACAAGCGTGTGGGACCGGCGTGGCTCGCGGCCTTCCTGCCTTCGGCCGGCGGTTGGCCAACCACGGGTGCGGTCCGTGCGCAACTGCAGGATCCCAATCAGCTGGCCGACACCGGTATCACTTCGATCGAGGCTTACCTGAAGAAATTCCCGGACGCAGCAGTGCACATTGAGCGTCGTGGCGGCAAGCCCACGGAGATGCCGAACCTACCCTTCACCAAGGACGAGATCGGTGAGTTGATCGCCTATCTCAAGTACACCTCGGCGATGAACACCGAGGGTTGGCCACCGAAGGTTGAGGTAAAAGGACTTGATCATCGCTTGCAGCTTGCACACGGCATGGCCGCCGTTGCAGCAGCTCCCGCAGCAGCAGAAAAGCCGACTGACGCTGCGTCCGATCCCGCCGCAGAAGGAGCGCAGCTAGTAACGGACAACGGTTGTACCGCGTGTCATGCCACCGACGAAAAACGTGTGGTCGGCCCCGGCTGGGGTGGCTTGTACAACTCCAAGGTCAGCCTCGCTGACGGCAGTACGGTCACTGCCGACGATGTCTATCTGCGCGAATCGATCCTGCACCCCAATGCCAAGATCGTGGCTGGCTATCCCGCTAGCGTCATGCCGGACTACCACACCTTGCTGAAGGACGATCAAGTCAATGCAATCGTAGCTTACCTCCACACCTTGGAGAAGAAGTAATGCAGATTGAATACCAGACGCAACGGCTAAGCCTGCGCTTCTTCATGCTGATGGTGGTGCTGTTCGTAATCCAGGTTGGCTTTGGCCTGATCCTCGCTACCCAGCAAGTCGACCCCAGCGTGTTCAGGGGGGTACTGAACTTCAATATCGTTCGTGCTTACCATCTGAATTTGGCGGTCTTGTGGATCGTGTGCGGCTTCACTGGCTCGATCCTGTTTGTAGCGCCGCTACTGGCCAAGCGCGACATCGTTTCGCCGTGGCTGATCAAGGTGCTGTTCTATGCCCTGATTGCCATCGCGGTATGGAACCTGGTCACCTTGCGGCTGGCCGAGTTCGGTATCGCCGGATGGTGGAAGGGCCAACCATGGCTGCAGCAAGGACTCGAATATGTGGAGCCCGGGCGTATCGCCGGCGTGGCAACACTTATCGGTTTCACCATCCTGGCCTATGCGGTATTGCGTACGTTTCCGCCGATACGTGAGTGGAACGAACTTCACTGGGGCCTTGGCCTCGGCGTGGTCATGCTGCTACTGGTGTGGTGCTTCGGACTGTTCTATGTAGCACGACTGGATCTACAGGAATACTTCCGCTGGTTTGTCGTGCATTACTGGGTAGAAGCCGACTGGGAAGTCATTCACATCACCCTGATCGGAACGTTCCTGTTGCTGATGTTCAAGGCCGATGTCAAGTCGGTAGGCTTTGCGGTCTTCTGGGGCATCATGCTGGTCTGGCTCTCCGGAATGATTGGCAACGCGCATCATTACTTCTGGATCGGAACACCTGAGTTCTGGCAGTTCTGGGGCTCGATATTCAGCGCGCTGGAACCGGTACCGCTAGTGTTCTGCTTCTGGCACATTTATTTAGACGCCCATACCAACAAGCGTCCGCTGGAAAATGCCCCGGCGTTCTATTTCCTGCTTGGTTCGACCGTACTGGAACTGGTTGGCGCAGGTATTACCGGGTTCAGCATGACCTTCGCGCTTACCAACGTCTGGTCGCATGGCACTTGGGTGACACCGGGACATGCGCATCTGGCCCTGTTTGGCACCTTCGGTATGTTGCTCTTCGGCGCAGCCTATTTTGCCGTGGCGGCTGTGCGCAAGGTTCCAAACTACGACCAGCGTCTGGGCAGACTGGCCTTCTGGCTGGTATTCATCGGCGTGCTCGGCATGGCGTTCGCCTTCGATATGGGCGGCACGGTACAGATTTATGTCTACCGTATTCTCGGGCTAGATTGGTTCGGCGGCGACGTCTCGCCAGCGATGGGTGTCTTCAAGCTGCTGGTACCGCTGTTCGGTGCCGTGTTCGCCGTGGGTGCCGGGATCATTGCCTATGATTTGCTGACGCTGGGACAGCGTATACGCGTTCCCGACGCCGGCTACGTAGCCACACCACACGCCGCCACCGGTTGGAGTCGACCCATGACCGGCTTCGAATTGGGCGTCTGGCTCATGGGCATGTGGGTGTTTGGCGCGATCATTACGCTAGGTCTACTCAGCTTCAACTTGGCACGAGTGCGCATCGGCGGCGATCCCACCTTGCCTTATCTGCTGGCCGCCGTTGGCTACTCTGGATTGTTCCTGGTGACGATCGGTTATGTATGGCGATTCACGGCATCGTTGGAGGCGCGGTCGGCGGTAGCAGAAGATGACTTTGTTGCCACCGACGCAGTGCCAGCACAAGCCTGACAGGTCATAAAAATGCGCAACGTTTGATCCTCGACAGCCATGCCCCTCGCTTCATACGCGTGGGGCTGGCTAGGGTTGCCACCTAGTTACAAGCCATGGCAGCGGGGAAAGAAGCGACCGAGGGCGGTAGCTACTGAGGACAGTGTTGGCGATGCGAGTCGCGGTAACGATGGTGGGGCTGACAGTGGGACTGGCCGCACTGCAGGTTGTGCTCGCTTGGTGACGCCGTCCATGGGAGGGTGAAGATTGAGTACGAACCGCGAGCACAACGTGATCGGGTAGGGCGAGGCGATCATCACCAAGCTGATTTACCGTCTCCATCCAGTTCGGCAAGCGCATATTTCATTTGGCGAAATGGCCGCGGGCGAATTCGATCCTGAAGTGCACCACCTTCGGCGGCATGGCTGAGGTTGTCGCAACGGGAAAATCCAAGCACTGCCGACGCCCCCCTGTGTCGGCAGTGCCGCCAGCCACGCAACGACCAGCGATAGCCTTCCGCTACTCAACAGCGACTTAGACAGTTAGCCACGCCTTACGTCACGAAATCACTTTGCGGAAATGCTGGTCGCCCGAAAACGCCAGCTAGTGAGATATCCGTGCGATGGTCTGAGTCCTGCGTAACCACTTCGGCAGTTGGTCACGACAGTATCGAAGAAGGTCGAGTCGCGTGAGACCCTGTTCCCTCAGGGCCCTATTCCACGGCAGACCTAGGTTAAATCCGCGACCAGTTATGTATTTGATCGAAATCAATTGGAACGCATTCTTTGGCAATCGTTTGCCATACATTTCGCAAACGCAAATAACGAAGGCTTGTTTGAGATGTCAGCATTTAGTGAGGCGCCGTTAGGCGGATAGACGAACAACCAGCCCGCCACACTGAAAATCCACGTCAGCTGGGCTAATCGATTTTTATCGGCTGGTGCATCCCTGGCAGCTGGCAAACAACGTTGCGTTGTTCGAGCACTTCCTCGAAAGCATGCATGCCGCGGTCGTACTCGCCGTGCACCAAAAACACCTTGCGGCGCGGCGCATCGCCCAACCATGCAAGTAACGACGGCTGGTCGGCGTGGGCCGAGAAACCATTAATCGTCCACACCTGCGCACGCACCGTAATGTCTTCATTGAAGATGCGCACGCTGGCGGCGCCATCAACGATGCGGCGCGCTAACGTACCTTCAGCCGCATAGCCAACGAAGATCACGCTGCTGCGCTCACGCCATAGGTTGTGTTTCAAATGGTGGCGAACGCGGCCGCCATTGCACATGCCCGAACCAGCCAGAATGATGGCACCGCCGTCGATACTGTTGATCGCCATCGACTCGGTCGTTTCTCGGGTGAAGTGCAAGCCGGGCATGGCGAACGGATCGCCATGTTGCAGCTCGTCTAGGAAGCCATCGTCGAAACATTCCGGGTGACGCCGGAATATTTCCGTGGCTGAGATGGCCATCGGCGAATCCAGAAATACGCGCACGTGTTGCGGGATCGCGCCGCTCCGAATACCACGATGCAGGTAGTACAGAATCTCTTGGGTGCGCTCCAGCGCGAAGCTGGGGATCACCACGTTACCGCGACGAGTGACCGTTTCTCGGATGGCCTGATACATCTCATCAACCGAGTCCGGCACCGAACGATGTGGACGGTCGCCGTAGGTACTCTCCATCACCACATAGTCAGCCGCGGGGGCGGGTGCCGGATCTCGCAGAATGGGTCGCCCCGGATTTCCCAGGT
This sequence comes from Rhodanobacter sp., assembly GCA_039924175.1. Classification (GTDB taxonomy): domain Bacteria; phylum Pseudomonadota; class Gammaproteobacteria; order Xanthomonadales; family Rhodanobacteraceae; genus Rhodanobacter. The sequence goes on along the minus strand of JBDTBF010000102.1, from coordinate 2,294 downwards.
CACCCGAGAACAACATACTGCGTTGTTGTTTGTCGTCATCCAGCTGCAACAGAATCGAAGCCGAGCCAAGAATGTGACCGGCGTCGAGAAAGCGCGCGGTAATGCCTTCGACCACCGGCACAGTTTCGTCGTATGCCACGTCGGTCGTGAAAAAATCCAGCGCATGCAAGGCGTCATCCAACGTATACAGCGGTGGTGTCACCGCGTCGCCCCGGCGATTGCGGCGCTGCGCGCGACGCGCATCCTCTTCTTGGATACCGGCCGAATCAAGCATGACGACGCGCGCCAATTCACGCGTCGCTGCCGTGGTGATGATGCGGCCGCGAAAGCCCTGCCGCACCAGTAGCGGAATTCGTCCGCAATGGTCCAGGTGCGCATGCGTTAGCAGCAGCACGTCAATGCCGGCCGGATCAAAGCCAAACGGCTCAGCGTTGGCACGTTCAACCTCGTCGCTGCCCTGGAACAGCCCGCAATCAATCAGCACGCGGTGATCGTTGCAGGTGATCAAATGACAGGAACCCGTAACTTGTTTGGCAGCGCCGTGACAGCTGTAGATGATCATGGATTGGCCTAATTGCGGCGGAACGTCTTTCACGCACCTTTACATGGAACCCGCGCGCTACGTGAACGCACATCTTTCCCACTACGGGTAGGAGCCGAGCTGGTCGCAATCAGTGCGGGGGAAAATTACCGGTCTGGTCCCCGGCAGACGTTGAGTCATGCCGGGAACCACAACCCTTCCGCGCTTAATCGTCCGGCAGAGTCACTCCGTCTTGCCGGGCTTGGCGGCCGAGTTGCCCCAGCATGGCAAGCCCCATGGCCAGTCCACGCCGGGCATCGGCATCGCCGTTGAGTCGGCGCAGCGACTGCCACACCGTGGGAGGATTCTCCTCGGCGCCAGCCTGCGCGTTGGCGTAGCGCGTCAGGTTGCTGAGGTTGAATGCACCGGCCATCACGTTTTCATAGCCCTTCATCATTTTCTGGACCATGGCGTCATCGGTCATATCGACCACGTCGGAGACGGCTGAGAGTAGGTCGATCAGGTTATGGAAGCGCCGGCCCTGCAATAGCGGGGCAAGCTTTTCAATCAGATCCGCCATGCCGCGTAGCGTGGCCGGATCGTTCAACTGCGGGTTGTCCTGCAGAAAGCTATCGAACGACTGTTGTGAAGCGAGTCGAGTATCAGCAACGTGAGTGTTCATATCTTGAGCTCCTCAGTCAGACCAGGCCGCGGGCCACGGACCAGTAAATGCCGCGGTTGAATGCCTTGCGCATCAGGCCGCCGATCTTGGTGGCCGGGGTCGGAATCACGTCGTCGTCGTAGTCGTACCAAAGCGGCATACCGGCATCCAGCCCCATCTGCGCGATCGCTTGGACCTTGCCGTTGTAGGTCGCCACGGTATTGCCTACGCGCATCAGGCCGGCCACGTTGTCGCAGATAACTGGCGACTGATTGTGGCAACTACCGCCAGCCTTGCTGATCGGCAGGTCGACCGTATCGCCCATAACAAACACGTTGGGAAAACCCTCCAACTGTAGCGTCTCGCGATCGGTTGGCAACCAGCCTTCGTTGTTCGGTGCCTGCGAGACGCCCGAGTCGAGTACGGCGTCTACCGCTCGGATTGGCGGCGTCTGCATCAGGATGTCGAATTCGACCGCTTCGCCTTCCTCCGAGTACGCCACCTTGGCATCGGGGTCGACGCGATCGAGGGTAAAACCGGTTTGATGACGGATGTCTTTGGAGTCAAACACGGACGGTAACGCTTCGCCCACCGGCCTTTGCAGGAACAGGCAGTTGCGCAGCAACTGGGACACGGTCGGGTAGGTGTAGAGAATCTCAACCTTGTCGCGTACGCCACGCTTGCGCAGCATGTCGTCCAGCATCAACGTGGTTTCCATCGGCGCGATGCCACATTGGTGTGGCACGTTGGGCGTCTTGGGGAAGGTTACGCCGATGAAGATGCGACCTTTTTTGATGGTGCTGAGTTTGTGATAGAGCTGCAGCGCCGGATCGTGTTGATAGAAATGATCGCCGCCTTCCTTCAGCCCCGGGATACGCTCCGGCGAGGGAATGCAACCGGTGGACACGACCAGATAGTCATAGCGATGGTTCTCGCCTGAAGCCGTACGCAGACGGCTATCCTTGAAGTCGAAGCCGACCACCTCGTCCAGCAACAGATTCACCTCCGGCTTGAGCAGCGAGTGCAGAGGCCGGCGCAACTCGTCTTTGTAGAACATGCCGAAGGCCACGTACATGAAGGCCGGCTTGTAATAATGCCAGGGATTGTTGGATA
>JBDTBF010000101.1:0-38370 GCA_039924175.1 Rhodanobacter sp. | reverse complement strand
TTAAACCAGACAGCGTCAGGCTGGCTTGGCTGATGTTTGCCGTCGTGGTATCGCCGATCGCGACGTCGTAGTTACCTGCATCCACACCGCTTAACGTGATGCCGTTGACGGTGACCGTCTTGCCGGTACCGACGTTCTTGTTATCGAAGTTCGCCGTGAGGCTGTCATTCACCGTGTCGCCGCTGAAGACACCCGCCAACGTGGCTGTGGCATCTGCATCGGTGGTGGCGTCATATACCTTGTTGCTTGCACTCAGCCCGGCCAGCGTCAACGCCGCTTTGCTGATGTCAGCCGTCGTGGTGCTGCCAATCGCAACGTCATAGTTGCCGGCATCGGCACCACTCAAGGTGACACCGTTGACCGTTATCGTCTTGCCTGTGCCAACGTTTTTGTTGTTGAAGCTGGCCGTAAGGCTGTCGTTGAGGGTATCGCCGCTGAAAACGCCGGCCAGGGTGGCCGTCGCACTGGCCGCAGTGGTGGCGTCATATACTTTGTTGCTCGCACTCAAATTAGCCAGCGTCAGGCTGGCTTTGCTGATGTCGGCCGTGGTGGTGTTGGTGCCGATCGCGACATCGTAGTTACCGGCATCGGCACCGCTCAACGTGATGCCGTTCACCGTCACTGTTTTACCGGTGCCAACGTTCTTATCAGCAAAGCTAGCAGCGAGAGTGTCGCTGACAGCATCGCCGCTGAATACGCCCGCCAAATTGGCGGTGGCATTCGCATCGGTATTCCCGTCGTAGATTTTGTTGGATCCGCTTAGGCCAGTGATGGTCAGCGCCAGTTGCGCTACGTCGTAATCGCCCGCGGTGATCGTGCCGATGCTGTAGTTAGCCGCATCGGTCCCACTCAGCGTACCCGCACTCTCGATGCCGCTGTAGTTGCCGGCATCCAAGTGGCCACTGCTGCTCAGATGACCCGTCGTATCCACCGTAGCGGTTGCACCGACGCTATCGCCTGAAACCAGGTTGGTGAAGCTGACGGCACCGGGAGCCAGAGCACTGCCATAGGTCGAGGAGCCGGCCGCGATTGAACCATTTAGCGCCAGCGCTGATACGTCGTAATTACCTGCCGTGATCGTGCCGAAGCTGTAGTTGCTTGCATCGGCTCCGGTCAGGGCACCCGCCGTCTCAATCCCGCTGTAGTTGCCCGCGTTGAGGTTGCCACTGCCGCTCAGGTGGCCGGTGGTGTCCAATGTGACGGTTGCGCCTACCTTGTCACCCGTCACCAGGTTGGTGAAGGTCACCGCGCCGGGAGCCAGCGTATTGCCATAGATCGAAGAGCCGGCCGCGATAGACCCATTCAGCGCCAGCGGAGTGATTGTCAGCGTACCAATACCCGATTGGTTGATGATGTAACCCTGCTGGTCCGACCACAGGTTGGTGTTATTCGGGTCAGTGCCATAGGTGCCGACGTTTTTAGCGCCGTTGTAGGGGTCGCCCAGCCCGAACAAATGGCCCGAAGTGCTTGCCCCGGCCAGCGAATAAGTGGGGCTACTCAGGGTAAAGGTGCCGCCATTGTAGGTCTGTGTCTGATTTGCGGAGGTCACCGTCAACGCCGTCATAAAGCTGCGCAGTAGCGGAGCGGTATGACCGGCGTAGATCACCCAGACGTTGCTGAAATCGAAACCAACGAAGTTGGCCTGTTGCATCATGGCGGCGTCAGTGAGCCCACCGCCGCCGGTGACCGTGCCGCCGTTATGGGAACCGATTCCTTGATTCGTTCCTTTTCCCGTGGTGGTGGTGTCCCAGTAGGCGTTACTGATGATCGTGCCATTGAAATCGGCACCGACCAGCCCGCCGACATTACTGGTGCCGTTGACACTGCCGGTCGCATAGGCATTGCTGATCGTGCCGCCGCCGTTGACACCGACCAGCCCGCCAACGTAGCTGCTGCCGCTGACGCTGCCGGTCGCATAGGCATTGCTGATCCTGCCGCCGTCGTTGGCACCGACCAGCCCACCGACTCCACTGTTGTAGTTGCTGCCGGTGAAGCTGCCGGTGACGCTGCCGGTGACGCTGCCGGTGGCGTAGGCGTTGTTGGTGCTGCCCAAGTAGTTGAAACCGACCAGCCCGCCGACATGGACGCTACCGCTACCGCTACCACTAACGCTACCGCTGGCGTAGGCGCCTGTGATCGTCCCGCCGTAGTTGACACCGACCAGGCCGCCGACACCGCTGAAGCCGCTGACGCTGTCGCTGACGCTGTCGCTGACGCTACCGGTGGCGTAGGTGTCGCTGATCGTGCCGTAGGCGTTGACACCGACCAGCCCGCCGACAGTATTGCTGCTGTGGTGGCCGTGGCCGGTGCCGGTGACGCTGCCGGTGGCGTAGGCGTCGCTGATCGTGCCGTAGGCGTTGACACCGACCAGCCCGCCGACATAGCTGCTGCCGGTGACGCTGCCGGTGGCGTAGGCGTCGCTGATCGTGCCGTTGGAGTTGGCGCCGACCAGCCCGCCGACACCGCTGAAGCCGCTGACGCTGCCACCGACCAAACCAACATTGCGCAGCGTGCCGCCGCGCACGTAGCCGAACAGGCCGACGTTACTGCTGCCCGAACGATTGATACTGAGACTGGCAATGGTATGCCCCAGCCCGTCAAAGATGCCGCTGAAGAAGTTGTTGCTGCTGTTGCCCAGCGGCGCAAAGCCGGCGCCACCGTTCCAGCCGCTGGTAGCACTGGCGTCGATATTGCTGCCCAACACGTAATCGCCCGCCAGCCCGGTGCTGTTGATGTTCTGCAACTGGTTCAGCGTGAGAATCACGCCGTAATGCGTGGGCGTGACGCTGGTGTTGGCTACGCCATTCTCACTGCCCAGAATCACCGAGCCGCTGACGGTGCCGAAGCTGGCGTTGGCCAGCAGGTACGGCGTGGTCTGGTTGTCGCCGTTGCCCCAGTTGCTTGTCGTGAAGCCAGTGGGCAGAACGGCGGCCAGTTGCACTGTGGTCAGCCCGCCGCCACCAGTGACGGTGCCGCCGTTACTGCTGCCGATACCCGTCGACAGTCCGGTGGTGGTGTCCCAGTAACCGTCGGTGATCGTGCCGCTGCTGTTGTAACCGACCAGCCCGCCGACATACCCGTTGCCGCTGACGCTGCCGGTGGCGTAGGCGTCGCTGATCGTGCCGTAGTTGTTGGTACCGACCAGCCCGCCCACAGCGTTGCTGCCGCTGCTGCTGACGCTGCCGGTGGCGTAGGCATTGCTGATCGTGATGCCGCGATTGACACCGACCAGCCCGCCGACTCCACTGTTGCCGCTGCCGGTGACGCTGCCGGTGGCGTAGGCGTTGTTGATGCTGCCCAGGAGGTTGTTACCGACCAGACCGCCGACATTGCCGCTACCGCTAACGCTACCGCTGGCGTAGACGCCTGTGATCGTCACGCCGTAGTTGACACCGACCAGCCCGCCGACGCTATTGTTACTGTTGCTGCCGACGCCCCTGGTGTCGCTGACGCTGCCGGTGGCGTAGGCGTTGTTGATGCTGCCCTCGTAGTTGAAACCGACCAGACCGCCGACATTGCCGCTACCGCTGACGCTGCCGCCCACCAAGCCGACGTTGCGCAGTGTGCCACCGTCCACGTAGCCGAACAGGCCGACGTTACTGCCGCCCGAACGATTGATACTGAGACTGGCGATGGTATGCCCCAGCCCGTCGAAGATGCCGGAAAAAGCATTGTTGCTGCTGTTGCCAATCGGCGCAAAGCCAGCATAAGTCGGGGTTGCGGCACCGTCGGAATTCCAGGTTGCCGTCGCGGACGCATCAATATTGCCGCCCAGCACATAGTCGCCCGCCAACCCGGTGCTGTTGATGTTCTGCAACTGGTTCAGCGTGAGGATCACGCCGTAATGCGTGGGTGTGGCGCTGGTGTTGGCTACGCCATTCTCGCTGCCCAGAAGCACCGAACCGCTGACCGTGCCGAAGCTGGCGTTGGCCAGCAGGTACGGGGTGGTCTGATTGTCGCCATTGCCCCACACGCTGGTGGTGAAGCCGGTCGGCAGCGCGGCGGCCAGTTGCGCCGTGGTCAGGCCACCACCGCCGGTGACCGTGCCGCCAGAGTTAGATCCGATTCCCTGGTTCGTTCCCTTCCCCGTGGTAGTGGTATCCCAGTAGCCGTTAGTGATCTTGCCGACGTTCGAGTTGTAACCAACCAGCCCACCGACGATCCCACTGCTGATGACACTACCAGTGGCGTAAGCGTCGCTGATCGTGGCGTTGGAGTTCCAACCAACCAACCCGCCTATAAAAGTGCCGCCGCCAACGCTGCCGGTGGCGTAGCTGTTGCTGACCGTGCTCACGCTGTTGTAACCGACCAGCCCGCCAGCAGCTCCGGCGCTGCCGGTGACGCTGCCGGTCGCGTAGGCGTAGGCGATCGTGCCGTGGTGGTTGGAGCCGACCAACCCACCGACAGCTCTGCCACCGATGACGGTGCCGGTAGCGTAACTGTCGCTAATTGCGCCACCGTTGTTGGAGCCGGCCAGCCCGCCGACATTACTGTTGCCATTGACGCTACCAGTCGCGTAGGCGTCGCTGACCGTACCGTTACTGTTGGCGCCAACCAGGCCGCCAGTACCAATATTGCTGCCGCTGCCACTGACCTTGACCACGGCGTAGGCATCGCTGATTGTGCCAGCGTTGTTCTGACCGACCAGTCCGCCAACAAAATTACCGTTGTTGCCGCCGCTGACGACGCCAGTGACGTAGGCGCCACTGATTGTGCCGCTGTAGTTGGCTCCAACCAGACCACCGACAGCGGATAGGCCGCTGACGTTGTCACCGACCAAGCCGACATTGCGCAGCGTGCCGCTATGTACGTAGCCGAACAGGCCGACGTAACTTGTGCTCGGCCGGTTGATGCTCAGGTTGGAGACCGTATACCCCAGACCGTCGAAGACGCCGGTGAAGGCATTGATGCTGCTGCTACCCAGTGGCGCAAAACCAGCACCGCTGTTCCATGTACTGGTGGCACTGGCGTCGACATTGGTGCCCAGCACGTAATCGCCAGCTAGCCCGGTGCTGTTGATGTTCTGCAACTGGTTGACGTTGAGAATCACACCATAGTGCACGGGCGTGGCGCTGGTATTGACGGCACCGTTGGTGCTGCCCAAAATGACCTCACCACTGACCGTGCCGAAGCTGGCATTGGCCAGCAGATATGGCGTGGTCTGGTTGCCACCGTTGCCCCAGATGCTGGTGGTGAACCCTGTCGGCAGGGCCGCAGCCAGCGCCGACGTGCTCAGGCCGGCGCCCGACGCGGTGCCCCTGTTGTTGCTGCTGTAGCCGCCGATCCCGGTGGCCAACCCGGTGGTGGTATCCCAGTAGCCATCGATGATCGTGCCGCTGCTGTCGAAACCGACCAGCCCGCCGACATTGTTGCCGCTGCCGCTGACGCTGCCGGTGGCGTAGGCATCGCTGATCATGCCGGCGCCGTCCATACCGACCAGCCCGCCGACACTGCTGCTGCCGCTGACACTGCCGGTGGCGTAGGCGTCGTTGATCGTGCCGCTGTCGTTTAAACCGACCAGCCCGCCGACATCGACGCTGTTGCCGCTGACGCTGCCGCTGGCGTAGGCCTCGCGGATCGTACCCTCGTTGGAACCGACCAGCCCGCCGACTCCGTTGCTGCCGCTGACACTGCCGGTGGCGTAAGCGTCACTGATCGTGCTGTTGGAATTTTTACCAGCCAGTCCGCCAACATCGCCGCCGCCGCTGACGCTGCCGGTAGCGTAGGCGTCGCTGATCGTGCCCTTGACGTTGGAACCGACCAGCCCGCCGACACCGATGCTGCTGCCGACACCGAGGCGGCCGCTGACACCGCCGGTAGCGTAGGCGTCGCTGATCGTACCGTTATTTTCCCCGACTAGCCCGCCGACAGCGCCGCTGCCGCTGACACCGCCAGTGGCGTAGGCGTCGCTGATCATGCCGTTGAGGTTGATACCGACCAGTCCGCCAACATTCCCGCCGCTGCTGACGTTGCCGGTGGCATAGGCGTCGCTGATTGTGCTTTTGGAGTTGTAACCGACCAGTCCGCCAACATCTCCGCTGCCACCGCTGACGCTGCCGGTGGCGTAGGCGTCGCTGATCGTGCTGATGGAGTTGTGACCGACCAGTCCGCCAACATAGCCGTAGCCGCTGACGCTGCCGGTGGCGTAGGCGTCGCTGATCGTGCCGTTGGAGTTGGAACCGACCAACCCGCCGACAGCGAGGCTGCCGCTGACGCTGCCACCGACCAGGCCGACATTACGCAGCGTACCGCCGCGCACGGCGCCAAACAGGCCGACGTCACTACTGCTTGGCCGGTTGATAGTCAGATCGGAGACGATATGCCCCAACCCATCGAACACGCCGGTAAATGGCGCGTTCGAATTTCCCAGCGGCGCAAAGCCGGCACCACCGTTCCAACCGCTGGTGGCGCTGGCGTTGATGTTATTGCCCAGCACATAATCCAGCCCCAGCCCGGTGCTGTTGATGTTCTGCAACTGGTTGACGTTGAGAATCACGCCGTAATGCACCGGTGTGGCGCTGGTGTTGGCTACGCCATTGGTGCTGCCCAGAATCACCGAACCGCTGACCGTGCCAAAGCTGGCGTTGGCTAGCAGGTACGGCGTGGTTTGATTGTCGCCATTGCCCCACACGCTGGAAGTGAAACCCGTTGGCAGGGCCGCAGCCAGGGCGGCCGTGCTCAGGCCGGTGACATTGGCATTATTGGTGTTGCCGATGCCTTGCAAGCCCGAGGCGGTGGCGGTGGTGGTATCCCAGTAGGCGGCGCTGATCGTGCTGTTGCCGTTGAAACCGACCAGACCGCCGACATCGTTGTTACCGCTGACGCTGCCGGTGGCATAGGCGGCGCTGATCGTGCCGTTGCCGTTGAAACCGACCAGCCCGCCGACATCGTTGCTGCCGCTGACGCTGCCGGTCGCGTAGGCGTCGCTGATCGTGCCGTGGAGGTTGGAACCGACCAGCCCACCGACCGTTGTGCGGCCGCTAACGCTGCCGGTCGCGTAGGCGTCGCTGATCGTGCCGTAGTTGTTGTAACCGACCAGCCCGCCGACATCGCTGCCGTTGACGCTGCCGCTGACGCTGCCTGTGGCGTAGGCGTCGCTGATCGTGCCATTGGCGTTGTAACCGACTAGGCCGCCGACACTGTTGCTGTTGCTGCCGCTGCCGCTGCCGCTAACGCTGCCGCTGACGCTGCCGGTGGCGTAGGCGTCACTGATCGTGCCACTGGCGTTGTAACCGACCAGCCCGCCGACATAAGTGCTACCGCTGACGCTGCCGGTGGCGTAGGCGTCGCTGATCGTGCCGCCGTTGAGACCGACCAGCCCGCCGACATAGCCAGCGCCGCTGACGCTGCCGCCGACCAAACCAACATTGCGCAGCGTGCCGCCATTCACGTTACCGAACAGACCGACCTCATTAGTCCCCGATCGATTGATGCTAAGGCTGGTAATGCTATGCCCCAGCCCGTCGAAAATGCCGCTGAAGGCATGGTTGCTGTTGCTACCCAGCGGGGCGAAACCGGCGCCGCTGTTCCAGCTGCTGGTAGCACTGGCGTCGATAGTGGTGCCCAGCACGTAGTGGCCGCTAAGGTTGCCATTGATGCCCTGCAGATCGGTCTTTGTGGTGGAGTTGCTGCTGCCCAAACTGGTAAGGATGGTGTAGCTAACGGCGCTGCCGGTGCTGCCCATCTGCGTGCTGAAGCTGCCCGTGCTGGCCAGGTTCACCGACGCATAGACGTTATAGGTCGAAGCGACAGTGCCGATCACGCCGTTGGTCGAGCCCTGCCCGTACTGCAACGCCAGCCCGGCCGTGCCCGAACCGTTCATGGCGGTGTTGATGTTGATGTCGCGGTAGGCGTTCAGCGTGAGCGTGTTCGCGCTCCACGTCACCGCATCATTGACGTTGATGTCGCCGCTGCCGGCCGTGCCGGTGAGACAGGTCGCGCCGGTGCACGATACGCCGGTGCTGGTGGTCTGGATGGTGACGCCGCCGCTAGCCAGATCCGTGGACAGGGCGGCGCCGGTGATGTCGCCGCCGCTGGCAGCGATGGTGAAGTCGTTGGGGTCGATCAGCCAATTGCCGTCTTGGCCAGCACTGGCTTTGGTGGTGATGACCGCGCCGTTGGCCACCTTGACATGCGCACCGCTGGTTTCGATCTGGCCGCCGTTACCGCCTTGCGGTGCGCTGGCATCCAGCGTGCCGGCGACTTGCACGGTACCTGAGTCGCCGCCCAGCAGTTCGATGACGCCGTTGTGGTTCGCAATGGTTTGCGCGCGAATTTGCCCGCTGTTGTTGACCACGGTTTGCAGCAGCGCGTCTTTCGCCTGCGCACTGAGGATGACTTTGCCACCATCGGCCTGAATCACGCCGCCGTTGGCCGCTAACGCGTTTAGCGCAGCGCCGCTGACCTTGAAGGCGACTAACTGGTTACCAGCCAACGTCAGGTCCACGCCGGCACCGGCACCGAGTGCGGTGGTGCCGCCGGGCGTCCGCACGCTGCCGCTGTTATCCACCGTGTTGCCGATGAAAGCGACATAGCCACCCTGCTCGGCGCTGATGCTGCCGGCATTTTTAACGCTGGCCGTACTGCTGCCGCTGAAGTGGTAGTTACCGCTGAGGAAATCGGCGTTGCTGATACCCAGCGTCGAGGCGACCAGCCCGCCTACGTGAACTTCGGCACCGGGGGCAAAATAGACGCCATTGGCGTTGGTCAAAAATACCTGACCGTTGGCGTTTAGATGGCCAAAGATGGCACTGGGGTCGCTACCCAACACGCGGTTTAGGGCAACGCTGCTGGCGCCAGGTTGCTTGAAGTTGACGGTGTAACCGTTGGCGATACTAAACGACTGCCAGTTGAGGATGGCGCTGGCTGTGCTCTGATTGACCGTAAGCGTGTTGCCACTTTGGCTCAGCGAGGCCTGACCGGCGACCACCTGGCCGTTGGTGGGCAATGGCGCCGCTACGGTCGGCGCTGCAGTGTTTGGAACAACCGGCTGCACTGACACCAGCGCGGCGCGCACCCCAGCCGGCGCTAACTGACCCTGATCAACCGACCCTACCGCTACCCGTGCTTCTGCCAGCGGTGCACCCAGCATCAATAGCAGAGCGAGCATGGCGCGAATGCGTCGCGGCGCGCGCGGAGTACCGCCCTTGCTGCGCGAGCCAGCAGTCTCCGCGACCGCAACCAGCATGTTGCGTACTTTGCTCCAAACCAGACGGTAGACGTGGTTCATGAGACGAACTCCAAAATCAGGGCGATAGGGTTATAGCGACAGGGTCAAAGATTTACTTGCACGCTGGCCCACAGCTCGCCATCCGAGCTGGAGCGACTAGCGGACGGGACGCTGCCCAAGCGGTGAACGTAGTCGAGCTGGGCGTTGACGCGATCAGCCCATTGGTAGGTAAAGCCCACGCCAGCACCGGCGAGGTGTTGGCGGTTTTGTGCGGTCGTGCCGCCATAACGGCTGTGGTTAAGCCAGATTTGGCCGCCTTGCAGCAGAGCGGCCACATCCAGGTGATGCGACGCCGGCAAGGGAATGGCATGGCTCAAGCTCAACCGCAGCATGGTGCCAGCATCACCACCCGCTTCACCCACCGGCGTGCTCATGACAGCGGCGGGCCCGCCTAGATAAAACTTCTCGCTGTCATTCAAATTTTTCGAAGACAACTGGCCGCTGAGATCGGCTTTGAAACTTAGACCGGCGGGTAGTGGCTGGGTGCGGGCCACTTGGACTTGGGTGGTCCAGAAACTTCCGGCCGTGCGCGCCGCCGCCGCATCTGCGATGGCAGCGCTAGCAGTATCAAGGTGCAGGTTGCCGCGGGTCAGCACGACGCCGCCCGAGGTTAAGCCGCCAGTGGTGTCCGCGATGGCGCCGTTGAGGGTGACACGCAGCAGGTCAACATGAGAGCGGTCGTTCAACCCGACGACCGCACTGGTCGCGCGAAAGCGGTTACGTAGTAGGTCGACACGCGCTTGCAGGATGCGTCCCGGCTGCAGAATCAAAGGAATGCTGAAATCCACCCCTACTTGCGCCGCACGGCCGCTTTCCTGCAACGCCGCGAACGTTCCACCCAAGCGATAGTTGGTACGCGAGGCATAGATGCCAAAGCGACCACCGCGCCCGACATCGGGCGACTGCGCACTGAAGCCGCCGGCATGGATCAGCCCACCCGCCGTGGTCAACGCGTTGGCGGAGAGCTGGCTGCCGTAACCGAACGGGTTGTCGAGACTGACGTTGGCCAAGGCGCGGGTGCGACCGGTAAACGGACTGCCGTAATCATCGGCGGATACGCTGCCGCGCACGGCGGGTGTATCGCTTAAACGTGCTTCAAGCGTGCTGGTGCCGGGCGTGGCACCGGGAACCAAGGTGCCCGCCACGCGGATGCCCGGAGTTTGATTAAGTAGCAGCAAGCCGCGGTCGAGAGCCGACTGGGTGATCGGTGCGCCCGGTTGCAAGGCCAGCGTGCGGCGTGCTTCTGCCGGGTCTAGCCGTGAGTTGCCGGTAATGGCGACATGGTCGTAGTGCGGCTCGACCACGGTGATGGTGACGATACCGTCCTTGATCTTCTGGGCGGCCAGATAAGCGTAGGCCAGCGGGTAGCCATGCTTTTGATAAAGCGCAGTAATGCGTGAGGCGCCTTGCTGCAGGTCGGCCAATGTCACCGTGCGGCCTTGCAGGTTATCGACCAGCGGCGCCAGCGTGGTGGTCGGCAACAAGGTGTTGCCCTGCAAAATGATCTGGTGCAGTTGGAACGTCATCGACGCATCAAGCTTCTGTGCTTGCGGTGCCGGCAGCGTAAGCACTTGCTCCGGCGCGCGAGGCTGTGTCGCAGGAGCCTTCGTGTCGTGCTGAATGGCGCCAGCAGAGGGCGGCGGGCTTACGGTCTGCGGGCTAGCTAATAACGGCAAGGGAAGCGCCATGACTAACGCACAGCCAGCGGCTTCGAGCCACCGCGACGGTGATCGAAAATGCGAAGTACTCAACGGTATCCCCTTCTATCTCTGTGCTGTAGCTACTGGAAGGGCGGATGGAAGCAGTAACCGGCCCTTGGCGCCCGGCCAAAATTAATCGTCGAGTCTGCCTATTCTGCGCCCGTCTATTAAAGCTTGGCAAACTGGGGCCTCGATAGACGCGTGTACCGCGCCGAAACCCCGCTTTTTCGGCCACTTCGGCAGTGCACCAAGCCCTACTTCGCTCGCAAACTGCGCCTGATGTCGCTTCAGTTCGACAGACATTTGGCGAGCGGCGTTCAGTGCAGCGACAACCTCGACATGCCCCGCAGCAAACGTGTGAAGGCGCGCCCCATCAAAAGGCCGAATTCAGCCGGTGCCGCCGACTAGATCGCGCCGCTGCATCTCACTTCGGCGAGCGTTTGAAGATCGATTTTCAGCGCGTTGTCCGCCGCGAGGCGTGCATGGGCCGACGCTAGGTAATGCAGCGACGCCCAAATGCCCGTAAGCACAATCGCCAAGTAATCCAACGTGCACTAAAACCGGGAGCCCGGGATTTTTGTGACGGCGGGGAAAAGCCGCTACGTAAGAGAAAAGACTGACTCTCGGTGACAACGTCTCTCAAGTACCTCAACAGCTGATGCAGCGCCAGCGCAGGCAGGAGCTGTTTTCATTTGGCAGCCGGTCGCATGCCTGTGATTCAGCGCTCGTCACGCCGCAGCAGACTTAGACCAATCAGCCGTGATACCACCAAGGTGATGTACATCACGCCGACAAACATCTCCAGGCTGGCGAGTGATCGTGCATGCACGGTGATGGGAATGACGTCGCCAATACCGGTGCTGGACATCAACGCAAAGCTGAGAAACAACAACTCGGTCCAGCTGCGTGGTGAGCTGGAATTGACCGCTGCCGTGAAACAGCCCGGCTGCAGCACTTGGCACCAGACAAACAGGTAAGTAAACGCCCACACCAGCAACGTAAAGGTCGCGCCGGCTGCAAAAAACTCGTCCGTCGTCGCGCGTCGATCGGCCAACATATAAGCGATCAAACAACCGGCAGCATAGAAATAGAACAGAGCCTCCAACGCAGCCCACCAAGGACGCAGCCCTGGCATGTCCTGCGTGAAATCCAGCACATTCAAAGCGACGGCCGGTACCGCAATACATGCGCTAATCCAAACGCGTCCACGCGTTCGATGCACCATGGAAATAGCCAACGCCAACACCAGCACGCCAAAGGCACCGAACAGGACGCGCGCGTATCGCGTTTCCTCGATAAACGGATACAACAATAAGCCACTCAGCTGCACCAGCAGCAAAATGGCCGAAGGGTGCCGAATAATTCGTACCAACCAGCGTAATCGTGCGAAACGGGCCGCGACGATGGCCGCCGTGTTTTCAGTGGTATCGCCAGTGCTGCTCACGCAGATATATCCTCGCCAGGGACGAACTCATTCGCGCGTCGTCAGAGGTGAAAACCACACCGGCGTCATGGTGACGCCGGTCAGTCGATGGGGGTTAGTACTGCCCTACGAAGTCACTTTTGCCGATCTCCACGCCAGCGTGACGCAACAGCGCATACGTCGTGGTGAGATGGAAAAAGAACTGCGGCATGCCATACGCCAACAAGTAAGTCTGGCCGTTGAAACGACGCTCTTTCGGCGTGCCGGGGTTCAGGACGATCTCGCGCTGGTCACTGCCTTCGAACTGTGCCGGCTTCAGCGCAGTCACAAAGTCGTTAGTGCGCTTGATCAAAGCACGCATCTGTTCAAACGTCAGCGCGTCTTTATCAAACGGCGGTGGTTCGACGCCGGCTAGGCGCGCTGTGACGCCGGAAGCAAAATTGCAGGCGATCTGCACCTGCATGGTCAGCGGAAACATGTCGGGAAATATGCGGGATTGCGTCAACGCGACAGGATCAATCTTTCGCGCTTGCGCATGCGCTTCGGCTTTCGCCAAAAGGCTGTCAAGACTACCGAGAAATTGTTTAAAAACGGGGACGGAGGTGGTGTACATCGCTTGATTCATGAAGTTTCCTTGGCTTGTCTATAAACACTTTCCCTAGTGTAGTCCCGTCGTCCCATAGCGCCTGCCACCGCACAACACCGCACGCCAAAACACATCAGGCGGCAAACACCACGCCGCCAGAACAGCTACGAATGACGCGCATTCCACTGTTCCAGCGCCGCTTTATAGCGTTCCACCTTCGTGTCGTAGACGTCATAAACGCAGCGGATGCAGCCTTCGCCGCAACAGTCCGCCGCATCCGGCTCCGCCGGCGCTACCGGCGGGGGATCATTCGCTAGCAAATCAGCCGCGGCAGGCTTCGCGCTTTCCGCAACGGAGCCTGCCGCAGTGGCACTGGGCAACGGTACAAACACCACGTCGGGTGGAACTGATGCATCGCTATTCATGGCGCGATCTCAGGGCGCTACAACCCGCACGGACATCATCATTATCACTTGGCCGGTTTGCGGAACCGATACATAAACTGATCGGTGTGACCTTGTATCGACTTGTCAAATACGGTGGCGGTGTGTGGGTCGGCTGGGTTACGCAACGCGTTGCTTTCGCCATCGAAAACGAAGCCTGCCGCCAACACCTGCTTTTTGACAATCGCCGGATCAATCCGATGCAAGGTATCCGTGTCCTTCATGCCAGACCCCGCCGGGGCGACGTGGTCGATAACGACAAACAAGCCACCAGGTTTCAGCGCATCAAATACCGCCTTATCCAGCACGGCAGGGGCAACCGGACCCATAAACTTGTCCGCATAGTCATGGTAATTCTGCGAGGTGAATACCAAATCCACCAACTCTGGCGACGTCAGCTTCGCGGCCGGTTGTTGCAGCAGACTGATGTTCGCGTAATGCGGCTCGGTCGCGAGGGCGGTAAGCTTGGCGAAACCTTTGGCGGAGTATTTATCCATCTCGTGTGGCCACACCGTGTACACATGGCCGGTCGGGCCCACGATGGTGCTGAACACGCGAGTGAAGTAGCCGGTGCCGGGAATTAATTCCAGAACCTTCTGCCCAGCTTTGACTTCCGCAAAGGTCATCACCAACGCCACCTTGCGGCGAGAATCCTCCACTTTATCGGCAGCGCGGTCAGGATCATTGACTGCCGTAGCTACGGCGGCCGTGATCGCGCCGCTATGCAGGTTGGAAACCTGCGCCGACGCTGCCGCTGGCAACGCGAACGCAATCAATACGGCCAAACAAGTTAAACGCATAACTTCCTCCACAGGGGAAAGGACAACAAAACGATGTGGCTAGTGCAGTGTCTGGGCGAAAATCGCCAAACGGTCATCACAAGACGACTCCAAAAACTTGCCACAGAGAGAGTGACCGGCGTTACATGCCGAGTCCACTAAGCACAACACCCTCATCGACTACCACGCTTCTAAACAGCAGCACCATTCACAGCCACCAGCTCAGCTGCCTATATCACGCCGGATTCGCTTTGGGCGGGAACGCTTCCATCAAGGGCCGAATGAGATCCAGTGGCAACGGGAAGACGATGGTGGAAGATTTGCCGTTGTTGCCCAGATCGGCCATGGTTTGCAGGTAGCGCAATTGCAACGCCTGTGGCTGCTGGGATAGTAACGCAGCAGCATCGCGTAACTTCTCGGCGGCTTGGAATTCACCTTCGGCGTGAATCACCTTGGCCCGGCGCTCGCGCTCGGCCTCAGCCTGACGGGCGATAGCACGGATCATCGTCTCGTTAAGGTCTACATCCTTGATCTCGACGTTCATGATCTTGATGCCCCACGGATCAGTCGCTTCATCCAGCGTCACCTGCAGCGTGTGGTTGATCGAATCGCGCTGCGCGAGAATCTCGTCCAGCTCATGTTGACCCAATACCGAACGCAAACGCGTCTGCGCCAGCTGGCTGGTCGCTTGGAAAAATTCCGCCACTTCCAGCACAGATTTCTCCGGATCTACCACCCGGAAATACACCACCGCGTTGACTCGTACCGACACGTTGTCCAGTGAAATCACGTCCTGTGGCGGGACATCCATGACGGTAACGCGCAAGTCCACGCGGATCATGCGTTGCACTGCAGGCACCAACAACACCAAGCCGGGACCTTTGGTGCCGGTATACCGACCCAGCGTCAAGATCACGCCGCGCTCGTACTCAGGCAATATTTTTACGGTGGAAAACAACAACAGGATGCCAAAGATCACCAACACACCGACGAATCCAAACATCACACTCTCCAATAAATCACGCGATGGAACTGTTGCGACCACACTCGTGTAGCCGCGTCTTTTGCAGTAGCGACTTTAGTCACGACGCTTCATGCTGGCACCACCCACAGTAATAGTCCCTGCCTGCGCACGATGCGTACGTGTGCGCCCGCCGGCAGCGCTGTTTCGCAGCGTGCTCGCCAACGCTCACCACGCACCATTACCCAAGTCTCACCACCGGCAGTGATTGGCTCCAGTAATTGGGCCACATCACTGAGCATGCCAACGTCACCGCTAAATTCTCGTGTACGCCGTGAGCGCAGCACCAACCAGACAATTAACCCAAGTAGTGCCGCCGCACACAGCGCAATACCGGCGATGACGCCAAGATTCACGGCATAGCCCGGCACACCGGTATTCATCAACATGACGGACCCCACAACAAAAGAAATGACACCACCGATACCTAGCGCGCCGACCGTAGGGTTGACCGCCTCTGCCACTAGCAAACCAATACCCATGGCCATTAACGCCAACCCGGCATAACTCACCGGCAATAATTGCAGCGCATACAGCCCCACCAATAAACAAATGCCACCGGCGATACCCGGCAGGAAAACGCCCGGATGCAGCACTTCAATCATCACACCGAAAATACCGCCAAGCAGCAGCAGGTACGCGATGGTGGGGTTGGTAATAATGGCCAGGAAACGGGTGCGCGCACCGGGCGCATAGTCACGCACAGACGCGCCCTTCAGTTGCAGCGTTACGTCATGGCCGCCCACTTGTACGTGGCGCCCATCGGCCTGCGCCAAGAGTGAGGCGACATCCGGTGCGATGAAATCAATCACGTGTTTGTGCAGTGCTTCATCTGCCGTTAGCGTCGCGGCACCGCGAACCGCCTGTTCGGCCCACACCGCATCGCGCCCGCGCAACTGCGCTAGCGAACGGATATAGGCCACGGCATCATTGAGAACTTTATGCGACTCCGCGTCGGCACCTAGCGCGGGAGATGTTGAGGATGCCGATGACGCCGCCGATGCAGGCGTCGCAGAGCTGGCAGACGCTGGCATCGGCGTCAAACCGCCCAATTTAACCGGCGTCGCCGCACCTAAATGCGTTGCTGGCGCCATTGCCGCAAGCTGCCCCGCATACAAAATATAAGTACCTGCCGAAGCAGCGCGCGCGCCACCGGGCGCTACATACACCAGCACCGGTACCTTGCACGCCAACATGCTGGAGATGATCTGCCGCATCGAGCTAGACAGCCCGCCGGGCGTGTCCAAACGCAGCACAATGGCCGATGCGCCATCGGCAACCGCCCGCTGTGATGCGTCATCAAAGTATTCCGCTGCCGCCGGGCCGATGGGGCCATCCAGCGCCAGTTGCGCTACCAAGATGGGAGCGATAACGCGGGCCTGACCGCCCTCAACCACCGGCACCTGTGCCGCGGTCGCCGGCGCCGATATGACACAGAAGATCGAGAACCACACGAGTTGCATCCAACGTGCCATCACCGACCTCCTAAACGCCTACGCAGCAATAGCTCCACTGTAGCGCGAACCGAGCACGTCGGGCCCGTCGGCCAATCTAGGCGCCCTCATTTACGACCCGATAGCGCGCTATGGGCAAACCATTAAAGGTAAGTCGCGCCAAGCGGGTACACCCCAAATATTCTTCAAGAAAACCCGCTCCAGCTCACCTAGGCCGCGTGCCGCGAGCACCAAGAAAGCGCCGGGCCACGGCAAGCGACAAGCCAACCGCTTCATTCGCCCTCAAAACATAGAGCGACAACAGCGGCTGTAACGTTCCGGCGACCGGCTGCAGCGATAGCCTATGTAGATGCCCGTTAAGGTCGACAGCAGCAAACTTAGCGAGATCGGGACGAAAAATATTTTCATCGGCAATAAATTCTTCGCTGGCACGCTTGGTGCGAAAGAACTGTCGCGCGACTGCGCAGGTGCTGGGGCAAGCGCATTCGCCAGCTTCGTCTGCGTAGCCGCTTGCTCTGGCGGCGCGCGACGTACCGGCACCACGATAGTTTGCTTTTTGTGCAGCTTCGCCGCACTGACCGACCACGCTGGCGGCGTATAGCTGCTGCCGCGAGTCGTCTCATGCAAGCTGAACGTTTGCAGCGCACCAGTGAGCGCAAAAAACAGTACCGCTGGAGCGGCAAAGACACCAAGGTAGAGGTGGCTAAGCCGGATTAACTTGAAAAATCGGTGGCTGAAAAACATGGCGCCCTTGTGCAAGTGAAAAACGTTCGGCGGACTTTACTTGTGCCACCTCCGTGTCTCCAACAACAGCGTCCTTGTGCACGGACTGCGGCTCACAGCCCACGCCCACTAGGGATGTGCACCGCGTAGCGCCGTTCTTGCTATCTTGAACGCATCGCAGCCTATCGATCTGCTAGAGGAATACCCATGCTCCGCTCACTACTTCTACTTCTTACATCGGCTGCCACTGGCTTCAGCGCTGTCGCCGCCACGCCTACTGAAACTGCCTTGGCTCAGCTACCGAATGTATCTTTCCCTGCGCCAAACCGTGTGGCATCCGGTCGGCTGCAAGCCTCTGATATGACCTTGCTAAAGTCCGCCAGCATCCACCAAGTCATTGACCTAAGCGATGCTAGTGAAACACCCGGTTTTGATGAAGCCGCTGCGGTTCGTGCCGCCGGCATCGAGTATCACAACCTGCCGATTCACGGCGGGCAAGACCTGACGCGTAGCAATGTCGTACTTTTCGACCAACTACTGGCAAAAGCGGGCGGCACGCCAACCTTGGTGCATTGCGCCAGCAGCAATCGTGTTGGCGCAATGATCGCCCTGCGCGCCGCGCTCATCCAAGGCGAACCGGTTGAGGCAGCGCTAACCGAAGGTCGGCGCTGGGGCTTGAAAAGCCTGGAACCGGTGGTACGTGAGCAGTTGGACGCGCTTCAAAAAACGCGCTGATAACGCCACGACATCGTAGATAGGGCGCGGCAACACTGCCGCGCCATTTGTGAGTCGATCACTAGCACAGTATGCGTGCGCTACCGCGTAGTCGCTTAACGAAGTTGGCTATCTTTACTACCGCGGCGATTGTAGAGACCAGCAGCACGCTGCTCGACGTCGTGCGCTTCTTGGCACTTTATGCACATGCGCACGCCCGGCACCGCCTTACGCCGCGCTGGCGGAATGGGCGCATCGCATTCTTCGCAACGCAACAAACCGGCGCCTTGGCGCAATTGCTGGCGCGCTCGCTGTACGGCGTCGTTGACCGTCGCGTCAATTTGATCCTGTACCGCACCATCACCCGCCCAACCCGTAGCCATGGCAACCTCCAGCGCACACGTTCAACCGCCATCAAGCGAAAAGCGTAACGGCAGCAGAGTGAATACAAAGTTAGATGGTGTTGGCAAACGCATTCCCAAGCCCATCGGCGTCGCGCTGACACTTTCATTAGTGTCAGCGCGACTGTTCAGATAGACAACAGACCGAGAGGCGCCATTGGCTGATTCAGCGCACGGCCCGATTCTGACGACGCTTCCACAAGTAGCCCACGCCAAGCAACGCAAACCACACCGGGCTGGCCAGCAATGCCTCACGTGTGTCCGCTTGCAGCGTCAGCAGAATCACCACAAACGCAAAAAATGCGAGACACACCCAACACATCACGACGCCGCCAGGCATTTTGTATACCGACGCTTCGTGCAGTTCTGGGCGCTTACGCCGATACACGATGTAGGCCGACAGAATCAGCGACCAAACGAACATGAAAAGCACCGCGGCCAACGTCGTAACCAAAGTGAATGCGGTGATGACGTTGGGGATCAAATACACCAGCGATGCACCAAGCAACAAACAAAGGCAGGAAAACAGCAAACCGCGTGAAGGTACGGCCGCCTTCGACAAACGTGCAAAGGCGCTCGGTGCATGTTTTTCTTCCGCCAAGCCGTACAACATGCGGCTGGTGGAAAAGATGCCGCTATTGGCCGACGAAGTGGCTGAGGTCAACACGACAAAATTGATCAAGCTGGCGGCGGCGGGAATGCCCGCCAAGACAAACAATTCCACAAATGGACTCTTGCCTGGCTCGACCAAGCGCCACGGCGTGACCGCCATGATGACCACCAGCGAAAGCACATAAAAAATCAAAATGCGCACGGGGATGGAATTGATCGCCTTCGGCAAGTTGCGTACCGGGTCGGCCGTCTCGGCTGCCGTCGTTCCCACCAGTTCAATGCCAACAAACGCGAACACCGCAATCTGAAAGCCCGCGAAAAACCCGCTAAGCCCCTTCGGGAAGACGCCGCCGTCATTCCATAAATTCGCGAAGGAAGCCTGATTTCCCGCTGGGGAATGGAAGCCCCATGCGACCAAGCCAAAGCCAGTCACGATTAGCGCGCAAATGGCGACAATCTTGATCAACGCAAACCAAAATTCCATCTCGCCGAACAAGCGCACCGTGGTCAAGTTCAGCACCAGCAGCAACAGCACACATAGCAAGGCTGGAATCCACGGTGCCAGCCCCGGAAACCAAAATTGGGAATACGCGGCAATCGCGATCACATCGGCAATCGCCGTGATGATCCAACAAAACCAGTACGTCCAACCGCAAAAGAAGCCGGCCCAGGGCCCGAGCAAGTCGGTGGAAAAGTCGATAAAGGACTTGTAGTTAAGATTGGACAGCAGCAACTCGCCCATCGCGCGCATCACAAAAAACAACATGACACCGATGATCAAATAGACCAGCACAATCGACGGTCCGGCGAGGCTGATTGTCTTGCCGGAGCCCATAAACAGCCCAGTGCCGATAGCGCCGCCAATCGCGATTAACTGCAAGTGTCGGTTTGATAAGCTACGCCGCAGCTGATCGGGATGCTCGGTGGGTGCAGTCATTCGGTGCGCCTTTGGCGTTTAGGATGCGCCAACATACGCGAGAACCCCGGTCAATGTGAAGCGTTCACTGCCCAAGTATGCCAACAAGAATTCGACGTCACTCCGCACCAACCGCTGTAGCCCAGCGCACGCTGACAGTCCCTCCGTCATCTCAAAGGATGAATTACTTGCCCAGTAAGCTCATTAAGCGCGAAGAATGAGTGGTCGTAGCGAACGACATACCGTGCCAACTGTGCAGCGATTCCAGCCGTAGCGCGGAGATGCTGTGAAACGACTTTACGCATGGCACTCGCCGGACCGTTATGGGCTATAGCCAACTTGGTCAATGCAGCATCAGTGCCACCCGAGCTGCCTTCGCTCGACTCGTTCAAATCACAGCTTCTACCGGTGCTGGTGCAAGCGAATTCGGCGGGCGAAGTCACCAACGCCTCACCCACCGCAGAAATTTCGACTCCCATTATGCGACGGCTCCGGCAGAACCCGGACAAATTGGTCACCGGCCCGGCGACTGCAAAAGGTCATCCCGTCGCTAGCCAATTCATCATGAGTCTAACGCAGTAGACGTCGCGTCGCGAAGAGGGAAAGTACGCTGCCAAATTCGCCTATGTCTCAGCTTCACCGGTCCCATCCGACTCTTGGTACTGGGTCAATATAGACGGGCGTCGCCTCGTATAAACTGACCGCAACTCCCTCGCTCCCGTCCGCCGAAATTACGATCAAGAGCGCCTGCTTCGGCGGCAAGCGTTGTTCGACCGAGGGTCTATCAGCCGGACGCCGCCGCACTCCGGACCTTGTCTGCAGTGAACCTAGTCCGCGTGCTCAATGCCGGCACTACGGGTTAAGCCGCCGTCTGTGACAAACTGTTTAGACACTGTTTTTACAAAAGTCGACCATCCATGGACAAGGCATTCTGGCTGCAACGCTGGCGCGATAACCAAACCGGTTTTCATCGCAATCGGCCGATGCCGCTGCTGGCGAAGCATTGGCCAGCTCTAGCCGTGCCCACTGGTAGTCGCGTCTTGGTTCCCTTAGCGGGCAAGTCGTTGGACATGCTGTGGTTGGCGGCACAAGGTTATCGGGTACTTGGTGTGGAACTGTCGCCACTGGCTGTGCAGCAATTTCTGACGGAAAACGCATTGGAAGCGACGCAGCGCGACTCAACGCAGGGAAGACATTACGTCGCCGGATCCATCGAGTTAATTTGTGGTGATGTATTCGATCTGGACGATGCAACGCTCCACAGCTGCGCTGCTGTCTATGATCGCGCCGCCGTCATTGCACTGCCACCGCCACTACGTACGCGTTACGCAACCGAGCTATACGGGCGACTACCAGCAGGATGTCGCGGCTTAGTGATTACGCTGCAATATCCCCAACATGAAATGGACGGCCCGCCGTTCTCGGTAGACGAAGCCACAATGCACGCGTTGTTTGACCGCGACTGGCACGTCGAAACGCTGGAACGTCGAGATATTCTCGCCTCCGAACCACGATTCGCGGCGCACGGTGTGAACGCGCTACACACCGGAGTTTATCGGCTAGACCGACGCACAGAAGACGGCAGCAAAAAGGCGTAATTCGCACCGAGCAAGCGCGAACATTCTGAACGATGCAAACACAGCCACGGCGGTGATCATCATCGTTGCCAAGCAAGCAGGTAGGTGCCCGCCCGCCTGTCGAACGTGGCGATCGCAAAAACCCAGGCTGCACTAGCAAAGACGCAGCAGGCACTCGACGGGGTCAAAACCCATGACGTCCAAACGCCGCCCATGCGTGCAGCGTGCGCCGTTAAACTTAGCCCACGTTGAAAAACCACGAACCTGTTCGATCGGTATGGTGACGGAAGCGCATTAGCGAAACGCACAGACGGAGCTACGTCAGGCAACCTCAATCGAGGTGCCCGACGTAGCCCGAGCGTCGATGAACGTTATATCTAGCGTCGTCCCATCACGTCATGCGGACGGCTATTTAAACAGCCCTATTTTGCCTGCAACGTGTTCATCGCTTTCTGCGCGTCCGCATGCGTAGCCTCTAGCGTCGTAGCGACTATACCGTCGTTTGCCTGGGCCAACGCCTCCTTTAATTTCGTCTCCGTAACGGCATCGCCTTTGGCATCGGCAATGGCGCCGTTGCCCATACCCTTACACGGGTTTCCCGCCGCTGCGTCAAAGCCTGCGCCCGAGGTACCCACCAGGCAATTCACCACATGATGCAAATGGGTTTGCGCCATCTTCAGGTTCGCCGCACCCAGCGCCATGCCCGCGTGCGCGCTGGCGGTGGAGGCTTGTTTTGCTGCTGCACTACCAGCATCGGCCGCATAGGCGGCGATCGGCAGTGCAAGTGCCAACAACAATGCCGGCATTAAATAACCAGTGATGTTCTTTGCCATGACGCAGCTCCGGGTAACGCGGCAATAGCCGCAGTCTGTCGAATATAAACCCCTCTCAGTGAGTGGAACGAGAAAGGCATTCGTTCATCTTTCTGCCGGTCAACAACCAGCACCCACCTCCGCTTCTATCGTCAGGAAGCATTGGACGAGGTAGCCACGGCATGCGCCATGATCGCGATTACGTCGACGCCCGCGCTTGTTTCAGGCGGTAGGCTCTGCAGCGACGGATTCCTGCAGCTTCAATGGCTACACCCATAAAACCACCCATGCCAACGGGCTAGCCGCCAAAGCTACGCATGAAACAATTCACGTGCGGCCGATGACGATCCATCGTGAAAGCGAGAGCGAGTTGCACGGCCACGCTTTGAACATAGCCATACAACTGCCTTCCGCCGTGTCTTACCGCAGCGCGCGTTCGATGTCTTCCAGCGTCGCACCGGTCAGTGTTTTGTTGATTTCTCCGACCACGCGCTTTGACGCTTCCTGATGCAACAGCGGGCGCATCTCGCCGAGGGTGCGCGGGTCTGCCACCAAAAGTAAGTGGGCAAACTCGTCGTTCAATGCTGCTGCATTAAGGCGTTTGGCGAGTTGTTTGGCAAACGTGGCTTCGTCCATGGCAGCCTCACTCCTTTCGGGCGGCTGACGACCTGCGGGGCCGTCATTCAGCAGGTCTTTCGGTTGCAGCAAACGATCTTGCTTTAACGACAGCGTGGCATCGGTACCTACGTTACGCAGCATGCGTGCTTGTGTGCCGTCAGCGACGACTACCCAGGTACCAGCGGGAATTTTATTCACGGTGCTCTTTCTCCACTTTGCGCGGCACGACGTGCCGCGTCACTTGTTTGAAGCTAATGCCACCGACGTGAGCTTGGCGCAAAGCCGCGACGTCGCACTGGTTCATTGTTCGCTTTGTGGGTTTGTTCCGCGGTTTTGCACGGAGGCGCACTGCGGTTGCGAAAAGCGCCAGCCATCCGTGCCGATGGCGTCCTTTGCAGCAAAGTAACCGCCGGTCGCGCAATGACCTATGATGCAAGGAGGTGCACTTGCCCGCGCGCCTCTTTCCGGCACCACGTCGCCGGCCCTTTACCGTAAGTCTCCCGCACGCGTTATGTCACGGGATGCACTCGAGGGATTCGTCGTGCCAGGCTACGCTACCGTCACCCGCACGCTTCGGCTGGGCGGTGAAGATTTCCGTATTCGCTCGCTCAGCGACCGCCAACAGTTTGCTGACCCGGATCGCCAATCGGAGCGGCTGGGCATTTCGTCGGCGCAGTGGAGTCTGTTCGGCCAAATTTGGCCCGCTGGTCGCTTGCTCGCTAATGCCATGAGCCAACATACAGTCGGTAGCCAACGCATTCTTGAACTGGGTTGCGGCATTGGTCTGGCTAGCCTGCTTTTGCAAAGCCGCGGAGCCAACATCACGGCCAGCGACGTGCACCCACTGGCAGAAGTATTTCTCGCCTACAACGCGGCACTCAACGATCTCCCGGCCGTGCGTTATCGCGCGCTGCGCTGGAATGAACCAGACGGCGCCCTCGGCCGTTTCGACCTGATTATCGGCAGCGACATTCTGTACGAGCGTGAGCAGGCGACGGTGCTGGCTGCCGTCGTAGCGCGCCACGCGCAACCATGGGCCGAGATTTTGATTACCGACCCGGGCCGCGGCAACAGTGCTCAATTCACGCGTCTGATGGAAGCGCAGGGTTACGGCGTGAGTGTGCAGCGCAGTCCGATGGATGCCAGCGACTTGCCGCCGTTTCGTGGACAGCTATTGAGTTATCGCCGAACTGAACTGCACGCAAGCGCGCCGGGCATCCAGTAGCAAGCCGGCCTGCGCGTGTGTTTTGTGCGGCTGGATATGTGCCGGTGGCACTACGTAGTGGTCACCGTCGAAGCAAGGCATAGCGCCCTTTCACTGCGCCGCAAGGCGGAATGACGCGGCAGCATGAACCCGACAGCGCGCCACGCTTTTTAGCTCAGCCTACCGCTGTCAGCTACGATGCCAACCTCTGGTTTGCTGCCTGCGCCCGTCGCCTTAGGATGAAGTTCACCGTGTCCCACTATTCTGGCCCCCTGCTAACACGCCCAATCGCCACCGCGATGCAGGCCGCCCGCGATGCCAGCGCGAACGAATGGAAGGGATCGCTAGACCTCGGGCGATCCGACAGTAGCGCAGCCCTGATGCCGGACGTATGGCAATGGAACGGCCAGCACTATCCCTATCCGGAAAAGCTAAAAGACCGCACGATTTATTTCTGGGACGGCGATGCCTTTGCGCCGACGTCGCGTTTTTCCGGCTCGCTAATCAAGCTGGTTCCCACTGAATGGGGCGCACCTACGTTCGAGATCGACGGTATCAAGATGCTGCCCACGGCGAAGGCATCGCCGTTCGAAGATGCCCGCAACAAGGTGGCGCTGGTTGAACCGCACGGCAAGGTGTTGCTGGATACCTGCGGCGGTCTCGGCTATTTCGCCGCGTGCTGTTTGGAAGCCGGCGTGACGCGCATCCATTCGTTCGAGAAAAATGCTGACGTGCTGTGGCTACGCACACTTAACCCGTGGTCACCCGATCCCGATGCGCTCGCCAATGCGGGACGCTTGCAACTCACCCACACCGACGTGTCGCAAGCCATCACACAAATAGCTGACGCGTCGATGGACGCGGCGTTGCACGATCCACCGCGCTTCGGCATCGCAGGCGAACTCTATTCGCAAGTCTTCTACCAACAATTGGCGCGCGTACTGCGCCGTGGTGGACGTCTATTTCACTACACCGGCCGGCCAAACCAGCTCACCAGTGGCCGTGACGTTCCGCGCGAAGTTGCCAAGCGATTGGAGAAAGCCGGCTTCAAGACGCAGTTGGCGCTGGATGGCGTGCTGGCGATAAAAAGCTAGAGCGGGGAAGCGCCTCTTTAAGGTCGTCATCCTCGCAGCCTTTAACGGCGGCATGGCTGGTCAAGCGAGACGCACTCCAAGTGAGCGAAGCCGATCATTCAGCG
This sequence comes from Rhodanobacter sp., assembly GCA_039924175.1. GTDB lineage: Bacteria > Pseudomonadota > Gammaproteobacteria > Xanthomonadales > Rhodanobacteraceae > Rhodanobacter. The sequence continues at coordinate 12,960 of JBDTBF010000101.1, read as the reverse complement.
CCTTCGCTGGCCCGTTGACGACAGAAGCCACTGGACGACCAGATATCCGCCTGTTGGAAAGCGCTTTCCTGCTTGACCAGCTACACCGCTGTTGAAGAGCGCGTCGCAAGAATGACAAAGTGGCAGGACTGTTGCTTTAAGTGAGTGCCATTCGACGACGAACATCTGAACAAACCCCAATCTGTCATTCCGGCGGCCCCTAACAGACGAACGTCTGTTGAAAGCCGCTGCGATCAGAACTTGTTCAGAGCTTCGCAAAAACGCACTACCAACGCAGTGTCGCGGACCTCACACGACGCCGATCTACTAAAGGCTTAGGCCGCGAGTGCTGCGGCATGGTGTAACCGCACAGTTACACGGCCGCACTCGGTGACACCGTCAACGGTATGCACGCTACCAACAAAGGTAAATCGCGATGCTGGCGTCACCTGATCAATATAATAGTTGACATTATGTTAATAATGTTTAACGCTACGTTAAACAGAAACAACGTGGAGTCAAACCATGCCTTCCTTCGAAAAACGCGCCTGGCTCACCCTGTGCAGCATGTGCCCGGTCTATATCGTCTACTTCACGATCCGGTGCGGATTTCCGGATGTGCTGTCCAGCATGCGGGAGCGTTTCGCCCTGCTCGCCGTGGTCGCCAGCCTGCACGCCGTGGGCTATGTCGTCGGATGGCTGCTGGTGAAACGGCGAGAAGCGGGTGAAAATTTGCTCGAAGATGAGCGTGACCACGCGATCGATCGCCACGCCGGGCGTATTGCCTACTTTGTCCTGCTAACCGGGATGATCGTGGTCGGCATGGTGATGCCATTCAACAAGAGCGGTTGGGAAATTGTCGACGCCGCACTGTTCTTCATCGTGCTGACGGAAACGATTCGCAACGCGCTAGTCGTGATCGGCTATCGGCGGACCCAATATGCCCACTGAGCCGATTGCCAACGACGTCAAGCTGCTGCGTTTTCTGACCGAGGAAATGACCCAAGCCGAGTTGGGTAAGCGCGTCGGCCTCACGCGCCAGACCATCGCCGCCATCGAGCAAGGGGGTTACTCGCCATCACTCGATGCCGCCTGCCGCATTGCGCACGTGTTCGGCAAACGGGTGGACGAAGTGTTTCACTGGAAACCAACGCCGTAATAAGTAGGCATTCCCACCGCCGCTCGGTGCCGGTCGGCACCAAACGACGTACCGCTCAACGACTAGCGCAACGCAAACTCAATCGCGCCGCATGCTGCCGCTACCTGCGCCGCGTCGCATTGCTCTGCAGTGGCGTTGGGGCTGTCGGGATACACCTCGGTCGTGGTCTTGAAGCGCGCCTTTGTGATGCTCGCGCACAAACCCAGTTCGGTGAATGCATATTCAATGACACCCGGCGACACCATGGTTGAACCGATGATTTCACCGTTGCTGTCGGCCGGCGCAATGTGTGTAACCTTCGCCACCGCCGCAATCACCGCCTTCTGAAATTCTGGCTGCGGATGCGCACTGTCATCCACCAGATAAAACCCATCCGGGATCTCGCCGGCGACATAGTCCACGCCATCACGAGCCGCTAGCGCAGGGCGGAATTCTGACTCGTCGCTATCGGTGGTTTCATGCAGATCGATATGCATCACCACGCGATCGCCGAACGACGCAACAAAGCTCATCAAGGCGGCAGCTTCCGGTGCCGGGCTATCCGCATAGAAAGACCGATTTGGATCTAGTGCTTGCGGATTCCAGCGATTAATGCGCTCGTAACCCCACGGGCTAACGCACGGCACGATCACCAAATTCACGCGGTCGGCGTAAGCCAAGGCGCGCTCTTCGGCAAACTGCAGCGCGCCATGCACGCCACTAGTTTCGTAACCATGCACGCCACCGGTGACCAGCATGCACGGCAAATCGTCGCGCCAGTTACGGCTTTTGAGGGCGAACAATGGATAGCTGTCCGGCTGATAGTCCAGCGTGCCGTACTGCACCACGTCATAGCGCGAACGCAACGCGTCAACCCGACTCAGCACGTCCGTTTTATAGCTACGCTGTGGGGTTCGTTGTGCTCGCCACGCCTTCACTTCAGCTTCGCCCCAAGGGCGACCGGGTGTTCCGATTGGATAATGTGCTGTCGTAGTCATCGTGTTGCTCACCATTGCCATGTCATTAAAGTCAGTTTAAGACTGTAACACCCAGCAAAATGGTCGAGGAAGACGCGCTGGCGCATCAGATGCGATATGCGACCGGCGCAGATAGCCGCCCGCGCCTTTCACTAGAGAATGCGCTTCGCCTCAAGGCCAAACCGCGCCACCAGCATCGGCCAGCTACTATCCAGCGACCGAAATCGTCTGCCGCGTTACACTTGTCAGCTTTCCCTGACGCGACCCTCCCGTCGTGCCTTTGCACGCGTCCCCTATGCCCAGTCTCATTCCGCACCCGCCACTCCCCACTACGCCTCGCCAACGCCGCTACTGGGCGCCGCCTCACGGCTCCGCTCGCGCGCTGTTGATCGCCGAAGCCGCGCGTTCACACACCGGTCTGTTGGTCGTGGTTACGCGCGACACCCTGCGTGCACGCGCATTGGAAGCTGAGCTAAAGGTGTTCACCGGCGGCCTGCCCGTACTGCACTTCCCCGACTGGGAAACACTGCCGTACGAGGCGTTCAGCCCACATCCGGACGTCGTCTCGCAACGCATCGCTACGCTGTACCAGTTGCCGAGCGTCAAGCACGGCGTGTTGGTAGTGCCAATGATGACGCTGATGCAGCGCATCGCACCACGCAGCCATATCACCGGCGCCGGTCTGGTTATCAACAAAGGCCAAAAATTCGACATCGCGACCGAACAACGGCGGATGGAAGCGGTCGGCTATCGCCATGTTCCGCAAGTGGCCGAACCGGGTGACTTCGCCGTGCGCGGTGCGCTGGTCGATATTTTTCCGATGGGTACCGACGAGCCGTACCGCATCGAGCTATTCGATGACGAAATTGAGTCTATCCGCAGCTTCGACCCAGAAACTCAGCGTTCGCAACAACAAGTGGAAAGCGTCGAACTGCTGCCGGCGCACGAATTCCCGCTAACCGACGAAGCTGCCAAGACCTTCCGCACCAACCTGCGCGCGCGCTTCCCGATCGATATCCGCCGCTGTCTGTTGTATCAGGACATGAAGGAAGGCGTGACGCCCGGCGGTATCGAGTACTACCTGCCGCTATTTTTTGAACAAACTGCGACGCTGTTTGACTACCTCGCCGACGATGCCTTGTTCCTGTTGGGCGAAGGCGCCAGCGAAGCGTCTGAGCAATTCTGGACACAGACGGCCGAACGCTACGATCAACGCGCGCATGACATCGAACGCCCCGTTTTACCACCGGCTGAGTTGTACCTATCGCCCGACCAATTACGCGAACAGTTCAACCAGCGCCTGCGCATTGAAGTGGTTGATGCTGGTCACGAACACGCCTTAGCCGTCGGCAGCCTGCCCGCGCCAGACGTGCCACTGAACCGCAAGGGTGAAGAGCCGGGCGCTTCGCTCAAGCATTTTCTGGCCAGCTACCCCGGGCGCGTATTAATCGCCGCCGACTCCGCCGGCCGACGCGAAGCGCTGCTTGCCACGCTGGCAACTGCCAATCTGGCGCCGCAGAACGTCGAAAGCTGGCAAGATTTTTTGCAGCCGAGTGGCAGCGACTCACCACAGGCTGATCTCTTTGTAGGAGCAGCTTCAGCCGCGATACCTTTGACTGGTGCTGATTCAAGCAAGAGCATCGCGGCTGAAGCCGCTCCTACAAAAGCTTCGACGGTAGTCAGTGCCACGGCTCAGACCGGCGCATCGCCTGCAACTGCCGCGCCGCGTTTCGCCATCACTGTGGCCGCGCTGGATCAGGGTTTCGCGCTAAAAAAGCCTGCCATCACCGTACTTACCGAGCGTGAGTTATACGGCGAGCGCGTGCGCACGGAGCGCGATCGCAAGCGCCGCCGCGGCAATGTGCGTGACCCAGAAAGCATTATTCGTGACCTTACCGAGCTCAGCCTCGGCGCGCCCATCGTCCACGTCGACCATGGCGTCGGTCGTTACCACGGTCTCGTCTCGATGGACGTGGGTGGTATGGAGGGCGAATTTCTCACCATCGAATATGCCAAGGGCGACAAGCTATACGTACCGGTGACGCAACTGGGTTTGGTCAGCCGCTATACCGGCACCGCGCCAGAGCTGGCGCCACTGCACTCACTGGGTGGCGATGCGTGGGGACGGGCACGTAAAAAGGCGGCCGAAAAGGTACGCGACGTGGCTGCCGAACTGCTCGCTATCTACGCGCAGCGCCAGGCGCGCGGTGGCGAAGCGATGCCGATTGATCGTCAACTGGTGGAAGAGTTTGGCCGGGCCTTTCCGTTTGAAGAAACGCCCGACCAAGAAAGCGCGATCGAAGCGGTATTGAACGATCTTGCCGCGCCGCGCTCGATGGACCGCGTGATCTGCGGCGACGTAGGTTTCGGTAAAACCGAAGTCGCCCTACGCGCAGCCTTCGCCGCCGCCAGCGCCGGCAAGCAAGTGGCCGTCTTGGTGCCCACTACATTGCTTGCGCAACAGCACTATCGCAACTTCGCCGATCGCTTCGCGGACTGGCCGGTACGCGTCGACGTGCTGTCACGTTTCCGCTCCAAAAAGGAAACTACCGACGCACTCAAGCGCCTGGCCGACGGCCAGATCGACGTCATTATCGGCACGCACAAGCTGCTGATGCCCGACGTCAAATTCAAAAATCTCGGTTTGGTCGTGGTCGATGAAGAACAGCGTTTTGGTGTGCGCCAGAAAGAACAGCTGAAGAAATTGCGCGTCGAAGTCGATCTGCTGACCATGACCGCGACGCCGATCCCACGAACGTTAAACATGGCCATGAGCGGCCTGCGTGACTTATCGCTGATTGCCACGCCACCGGCACATCGAACGGCGGTGCGCACGTTTATTTCTACGTGGGACAAAGCGACTATTCGCGAAGCATTACAGCGTGAGCTGTCGCGCGGCGGCCAAGTCTATTTTCTGCACAACGAAGTCAGTAGCATCGAGCGCGTCGTGCGCGATATCGAAGAGCTGGTACCCGAAGCGCGCATCCGTATCGCTCACGGTCAAATGCCTGAACGCGAATTGGAAAGTGTGATGGCGGATTTCCATCGCCAACGTTTCAACATTTTGGTGTGCACCACCATCATTGAAACCGGCATCGACATTCCCACCGCGAACACCATCATCATCGACCGCGCCGACCGTTTCGGGCTGGCGCAGCTGCATCAGTTGCGCGGCCGTGTCGGCCGCTCCCACCAGCGGGCATTTGCGTATCTGGTCGTACCGGATCGAAACGCCATTACCGCCGACGCACAGAAACGGCTCGAGGCCCTGGCGTCGTTGGAGGAGCTTGGCGCCGGTTTCACGCTGGCTACGCACGACCTGGAAATTCGCGGGGCCGGAGAATTGCTGGGCGACGAGCAATCCGGACAGATCCAGTCAATCGGATTCAGTTTGTACAGCGAGCTGCTGGACCGTGCGGTGCGGGCGCTCAAATCCGGCAAGATCCCGGATTTTGATTTCAGCTCCGAGCATGAGACCGAGGTGGAACTGCACGTGCCGACGCTGATTCCCGAGGATTATCTAGACGATGTACACACCAGGCTGACCCTGTACAAGCGCATCGCCAGCGCCAGGAACGAAGAGGATCTGCGGGATCTCCAAGTGGAGATGATCGACCGTTTCGGTTTGCTGCGCGAGCCGACCAAAGGTCTTTTCGCAGTCGCCAGCCTGAAGTTGATGGCCACGCCACTGGGCATCCGCAAACTCGACCTCGGCCAATCCGGTGGCCGCGTCACGTTTCGCGAAAAGCCCGATGTGGACCCGCGCACCATCATCAAGCTCATCCAGCAGCAGCCGCGCGTGTATCAGTTGGCGGGCCAGGACCGATTGAAAGTCACGCTGCACCTGCCAGATGCGGCAGCACGCCTGCGCGCTGCCAGGGAGTTGCTGCTGCAGCTCGGGGCCCGCGCATTTGACTGACCTGGTCCCGGCATGCCGCTTGCACATGGCGAGTTGGCCTGGCGGCGAACAGCTGAACCGCGGGCAAGCGGGCGCTTCGCGACAGCGTGCTCGTCGTTCGATGGCAGTGCGAATGGCTGAATGGGCGTCATCCCAGATGCAGACGCACCCAGGCTACATATCGATCGACAAAGCCTTGCAAGAACTTCTGGGTGCCGGCACTGCTGATGCCGCCTTCGGCATCGATCGGCCCGTCATCCTTGAACTGCACAAAGACCTCGGGTTGTCCAAGCGTCGGTACATCAAGATAAGCCAGCACGTTACGCAGATGTTGCTGCGCCATTGCCCCACCCGGAGCGCCAATGGATGCACCAATCACCGCACCGGGCTTGCCTGCAAACGAGTTGGTGCCCCATGGGCGCGAGGCCAGGTCAATCGCGTTTTTCAGTACACCGGGAATGGACCGGTTGTATTCGGGCGTAACAAACAATAATGCATCGGCAGCTTCGATCTGTTTCTTTAGCCGGCGCCCTGCGGCCGGATAATCCGCGTCATGATCCTGGTTGTATAACGGCAAATCGCCAATCTGCACCAGGTCAAAATGCAGGCTTGACGGAGCAAGGCGTTCCACCGCCCGGGCGAGGCGATGATTGATCGATGCCTCGCGCAAACTGCCCACCAGCAATGCAACGACAATTTTGTCGGCTGTGTTCATCTGTGACTCTCCACGTCAGCATTGTGATATCTGCGCCACCTGTCGGCGAAGTCTTCGTACTGTAGCCTGCGGATGCCTAACCCGCTCAATGGCAACCCAGCCTTGTTGCGACACCATGGCGCAAATATTGCTTACAGGTCGCATGGCACAGAAAAGCATAATCGGACGCGCAGCAACTGCCTTGCACAGGTCGCGACGGCGGGCACTGCCCATTCTCCGCCGCAACCGGATGCTGCCGGGGCTGCGAAGGATACTGCCGTGCCCGGCCCGCTGGAGGCAGGGCAGGCGCAAGACTCCCGCGGATAACCGAGGTTCCGCCCTTTGCCAGCGGATTACCGGTGCGTAGCCGGAGTACCCGCCACAAGCGTGGCCGCTTCGACTGGCCACGGCTGATATTCGCCCTGTGCGTGCTTGGCATGGGACAAGCCAGTGCCTCTCCGGTCCTCACCGGGGCCTGGCGTGCGGCGCGCGCAAACGACACGCCGAGCCTTGTCTTGAATGAGTACGCGGCCGGCAGGCTCGATCGGTTCGATCCATCTGCCGCACAACGCTTTACCCCCGGAACCGCGGGTACCTGGGTAGTGCTCACGCCGCCATCGACGATTGACGGCGGTGATCGGGTGTTGACCATCAATCCACCGCCTTGGGGCGCGGTAACCGCATACACGGAAAACCTTGCGCACGCACAGACCCTGGCGCTGACCGACATCAACGCCCCCATTCCGGGGCACGGACGCCTGGCCTGGCAATTGCCCAGGGACGCCGCAACGGCAACGCCGATTTTGCTGAAGTTCGTGCCTTCACGGGCGCAAAGCGCGCCAATACGCTTTCAGGTGCAGCCGCTTGCCGAATATCTGCAGGACGATGCAAGCTGGCTGGCGTTCGCCACCGCGTGCTTTGCCGCCATGCTGACGATGGTCCTCATGGCCATGTGCTTCGCCGTCATGCTCAAGGACGTGACCTACGCATGGTACTCGGGCTACATCCTTTGCTACGCACTCATACTCGGCGCGGAAACGGGCTTCATGTTCCAGCCACTGAAATGGCACTGGCTGATCGAGAGCGCGGTCATGACGCACTCTGCCGCCGTGGCGCTTTCGGTGGCGTTCGCCGCATTGTTCCTGACCCGCTTTTGCGAGCTGAAACACTATGCGCCACTCTTGCGCGTGCCGGTGCTCGCGCTGGCAGTCGGCATGATCGACGTTGCCTTGCTGCGCATCAGCCACATCCCCATACTGCTTGAGGTCGAGCGTGCGCTATACACCCCGCTGCTGACCCTGGGCGCGTTCCTGTTGCTGGCAGCATCCATTACCGCAGGGGTGCGCGGATCACGCCCGGCCTGGCTGTTTTTCGTTGGTTGGATGCCCCTGGTGCTGTTCACCGCAGCCAACAATGCACACCTCAATGGCAGCCTGCTGGGATGGACCTGGCCCTACCGGACCGGACTTGCGCTCGGTGCGTTCGAAGGGATTTTGCTATCCATTGGCCTGGCTGACCGGGCGTTGACCTCGCGCCTTGACCGCGACGAGGTGCGCGCGCTGGCGGACCATGACGCCTTGACCGATGTCTTCAACCGGCGCGCCTGGACTGAACACGCCAGCGCCGCCCTGGCGGCGAGCAACGCGCGGCCGATGGCGTTGCTGTTCCTCGACCTGGACCATTTCAAGGCCCTGAACGACCGCCTTGGTCACCAGGCAGGCGATCACGCGCTGATGGCTGTGGCGAACACGCTGAAAGCCGAGTTGCGGCCGCGCGATCTCCTCGGCCGCTACGGCGGCGAAGAATTTATCGTGTTGCTTGACGCCACCTCGGCAACGCAGGCGATCGATGTCGGCGACCGACTGCGCAGGAAAGTCCACCGACTGGAGATTCCGGCAAGCGGAGATGCCTCGTTTCTCACCGTCAGCATCGGCATCGCCATGCACAAGAGCGTCGACAACCTGCAGGCGCTGGTAGAACGCGCCGACCAGGCCATGTACCGCGCCAAGTCCAGCGGCCGTAACCGCGTGGTCATGCACCAGACCGACATGAACATGCGTTCAGACCGCCCATCGCTGATCGAACGCCGCCACCGCGAAAACAGCAACGCCAGCCATAGCTGACAAATTGCTCTAAGGAAGGTCTGATTAACCTCTGCGCTGACACAAGTGGTGGTAATCAAATCAGTAAGTTATGCACCCTGAAAATGGGTTGATCACAGCATCCCTAACGCTCTTACGCTCCTGCCAGAACATGCGCCGCCGCCACCACGTCGGCCTCTCCGGGCAGCACCAGCAATGCAGCCCCGGCCAGCGGGATGAAAGTGTCTGCACCTACCACGCGCCGCAAGGGCTTCGCACCCAGGCCACCCTCGACGATGGCCGTGATGATGCCCTCGCCCACCCCGGCGCTCTTGCGCCCTTCGTCCAGCACGAGAATGTGTTTGGCGTTCCTCGCCTGCGCCACGATGAAGGCGTCGTTGAGCGGCGCCAGCCAGCGCAGGTCGACCACGCGCACCTGCCAGTCGAGTTCCTTTTCAATCGTGCGCCCGGCGCGCAAAGCCATGGGCACCCCGTTGCCGAACGTGAACACCACGAGGTCATTCGCCTTCCCCGCGTACACACGGCCCTCGCCCAAGGTCATGGCCTGATCCGGGGCCGGATAGTCGAACTGCCACTTGCCATCGCCGGCTGCGTACAAGTCCTTGGTCATGTACAGCGCGATCGGTTCGAGGAAGGCGCAGACGCGGCCATCGACCTTTGCCAGCGCCATCAAGGTACGCAACATCGTCGCCGCATCGTCGCCGCGGCTCGGACAGCCGACGACCAGGCCGGGAATGTCGCGCAGGGCCGTGATCGAGTTGTCGTTGTGAAAGTGCCCGCCAAACCCCTTCTGGTAGCCCAGAGACGCGATGCGCATCACGATCGGATTGCGGTACTGCCCGTTGGAAAAGAACTGCAGCGACGCCGCCTCGCCGCGGATCTGGTCGCAGGCATTGTGGAAATACGCCAGGTACTGGATTTCCGGGATTGGCAGCATGCCCATGTTCGCGTAGCCCTGGGCCAGACCGAGAATCATGGTCTCGTCGAGCAGCGTATTGAACACGCGGCTGCCCTTGAAAATCTTGTTCAGCCCTTTGGTAACGGTGTAGACGCCGCCCTTCTGGGCCACGTCCTCGCCGAACAGCAACGCCTCCGGGTATTTCGCGAGGAGGTCGTGCAGTGCCTGGCCGATCTGGATCGCCAGGTGGCGTGGCGGCAATTTCTCCGGCAGTTTCGCCTCGCCTCCAAAAACGGCCAGGCGCTTGTCCGCATAATCACTACGGGTGGCTTCTGCCTTCACTGCTGCTGGCGTGTACGGCGCCAGCGGCGCCATGACTTCTTCCAGCGAGGTCAGGCGATGACGTGAGTCTGCATCCTCGGCCGCCGCAAAACAGCGCTTGCGCGTGGCCTCGTACAGATTCAGCAAGTCGTCCCTGGAATACAGACCCGATTCCAGCGCCATACTGGCCGAACGCAGCAGTGGGTCAGTCGACTCCACCGCGAACAGTTCCTCGATGCTGCGCCATTCGATCTCGAAATCGGTGCCGGCGTGGCCCATCACGCGCGTGGTCCGCAAATGCAGGAACGTCGGTCGACGCGTGCTGCGGCAATGCTCCACCGCGCGCTGCACCTGGCCGTAGCCTTCGGCAAGGTCGAGGCCATCGGCGAAGAAGTAGTCAAGATTGGTCCGATGCTGGTAGTTGTTCGCCACCCAGCCGCTCGGCGTCTTCACCGAAATGCCGATGCCGTTGTCCTCGCACACAAACAGCACGGGCGCGGGCAGTTTCTGGTAAGCCGTCCATGTCGCGGCGTTGAAGGTGGTCTGCGCGCTGGCGTGGTTGCTCGAAGCATCGCCGAACGAACAGATGGTGATGCTGTCCGCGGGAATCGGCAGCGTGTGACCAATGCGCCGCGCCTGCTCGATCGCCACCGCCGTGCCCAGCGCCTTGGGCAGGTGCGAGGCGATCGTCGAGGTCTGCGGCAATACCCACAGCGGCTTGCTGCCCCATACCTTGTGACGCCCGCCGGAGGCCGGATCGTCCTTGCTGGCGGCGAACGAAAGCGCCGAGTCCAGCACCGGGTCCATGCCGGGAAGCTTGCGGAAACGCTCGGCCATGAAGGCGCCGGAGCGATAATGCAGGAAGGCCGGGTCGGTGTGCCGCGTCAACCGCGCAACCATCGCGTTGCCTTCGTGACCACCGGAGCCAATCGTGTAGAACACCTTGTTCTGCACGCGCAGCACACGCGCCATCAGGTCGAGGTGGCGCGAGATCAGCTGCGATTCGAGCAGCTCGCGAAAACCGCGCGCATCCAGTGCGCTGCCGGGCAATACGGGTTCCCCGTCATCCGGTGCAGCGCGCACGTCACCGTTCCACAACTGGACGAACTCGATGAAGTTCTGGTCGACGATCTCGGCGCGATTGAAGCCCTTGTGGCGAGCGCTGATGGCAATTGGATTGGACATGAGAGTTGTCGGCAAGGTGATTGGATGAGTTCGCGGTAGAAGCCCGTTCGTGGGCGATGCTGCTCGTCCGGATGTCCCGGGAGCAAGAACATCGCCCGCGAGTGGACTCCTACAAGGTCGCTTTGGAGCGTTGCATTGGGGTGTGGCCAGGTTGCGCCCGCACGCGGGCAAGCCAGGCTGTGATATTCGGAAAGCTGGCCAGCTCGAAGCCACCGTCGGCAGCGCAGTGAGTGTATGCATACAGCGCGATGTCGGCGATGCCGTATTGGTCCCCGACAAACCAGTCGCGGCCCGCAAGGTGTTGCTCCATCACGGCAAGTACCTGCACGCCACGTTGCTGCAAGGCCGGTAATTCGGCCTGGCGCGGATGATCGGCCGGCAACCAGCAGCGGATGAAGCGCGCCACCGCGATGCACGGCTCGTGGCTGTACTGTTCGAAAAACAACCACTGCAGGGTCTGCGCACGCAGCCAGTTGTCTTCGGGCCACAACGCCGTGCCCTCGGCGAGCCAGCACAAGATCGCGTCCGATTCCACCAGCCGGCGGCCATCGTCCAGTTCCAACAGCGGCACTTTGCCGTTCGGATTCTTGGCCAGGTAGGCCGCCGTGCGTGTTTCGCCGTGGGCACTGTCGACCTCGACCCAGCGATAGTCGCGACCCAGTTGATCCAGCAAGAGCTGCAGCTTGTAGCAATTGCCGGAGGCACGCATGCCGTAGATGGTTAGCATGGCAGTTCCTCAACGCCCCGGCGTGCGCCATTGCGCGCGCGTCTGGCCCCAGATCTCGACCGGAAGATCCTGGTAGGGCTCAGGCAGCCGTCCGGGGCCAATCAAAGTCGAGCCGAGCCGTCGCGCCACGTTCTGCGAGGCGACGTTGTCCGGCGCGATGGTATGGATCACCTCGCTCCAGCCCAGGTGATCAAAAGACCAGTCGATGGCGGCTGCCGACCCTTCACTGGCGTAGCCCTGGCCCCATGCGTCGGACAGCAAGCCCCACCCCACCTCGTTACCGGGCCAGCCTTCGGGGCGCCACGGGCCCACCCGGCCGATCCAGCGGCGGCTGCTCTTCTCGAGCACCGAAAACATGCCGAAGCCCTGGATCGACCATGCGCCTGCCATGCAAAGAAACCCGCGCCACGCCGTCGCGCGCGGCTGCGGCCCGCCAATATGACGCGAGTCGTCCTCGTCGCCCATGAGCATGGCCCACCCTTCGAAGTCCTCCGCCCGGGTCGGACGCAGGATCAGGCGATCGGTTTCCAGGCGAATTTCCGGGATCTGCACGGCGTGTTCCTGAAGCGCTTGGCCCAACCCGCTGTCAAACACGGGCGGAGGGTGATCGGGATTTCAGAATGCATTGATGCCGGTCAACTCCCGACCCACCACCAGCTCGTGCACGGTCTCGGTACCCTCGTAGGTAATCACCGACTCCAGGTTCAAGGCATGACGGATCGCGCTGTATTCGGTGGTGATCCCGGCGCCACCAAGGATGTCCCGGCACTGACGCGCAATGTCGATCGCCATGCGGCAGTTGTTCCACTTCGCCAGCGAGACCTGGGTCGGCTGCATCTTGCCGGCGTCCTTCAGACGACCGAGCTGCAGCGACAGCAACTGGGCCGTGGTGATGCGTCGGGCCATGTCGGCCAGCTTGAGCTGGATCGCCTGGTTCGAGCTAAGTGGACGCCCGAACAATATCCGTTCCTGCGAGTAAGCCAGGGCTTCCTTCAGGCAAGCCTGCGCCGCACCGACCGGACCCCAGGTAATCCCGTAACG
>JBDTBF010000100.1:0-2734 GCA_039924175.1 Rhodanobacter sp. | reverse complement strand
TCACCGGGGCGAATGCCGACCCAGTACATCGTTGAAAGGTGACCAACCGGGTAGGAAACCTGGGTGTGCTCCACCAGTTTGGGGCGGCTGGTGGTGCCGGAGGTGAAATACAGCAGCAGCCGGTCATCGGGTTTGGTACCGGGATGCGGCAATGGCGCGTCGTCTTCATCCTTCGCTTCGGTCAGGTTGGCCCAGCCGACTGCTGACCCCACGGAAATTCTTGTGTAGCTGCCGGACACGGTCGCAAACTTCTCAGTATCGACGGCGTTGCAGATCACATGTTTCGCCTCACCGCGATCAATGCGGTCGCGCAAGTCAACCGGTCCAACCGCCGTGGTGGTTGGCATGATGACCGCGCCCAACTTCATGATCGCGAGCATTGATCGCCACAACTCAATTTGGTTATTGAGCATGACGATGACCGGATCGCCCTTGCGCACTCCACGCGCTGCCAGCCAACGCGCCAGACGATTGGAGTCGCGGCGCATCTGGTCGAATGAGGTTTCAGACCCGGTGCCATCTTCCTCGCGAATAATCAGCGCTGGCTTGGCGTTGCCAGTAGCCATGGCGTCGAACCAGTCGATGCTCCAGTTGAACTGGTCGCCCAGGTCGGGCCAGCGAAAGTCGCGCAGTGCGGCTTCGTAGTCGCCGGCGCAGCGCAGCAGTTGGTCGCGTGCCGCGCGAAAGTTGTCTGTGCTTTTGCTCACCGGAATCTCCTCGCTGGTTTGCCGCACGTTGCCTGTGTCAGCGTGACGTGGGGTGGATGGCCCATGGACCACGACTGTACAAGACTAGTCCGCCAGCGTCAGGACCATCCATCCGACCCTGCTGGAGCGTTCCGCCGGCTGATATCCGTTGGCTCTGCTGGCGTCAGCGTGCCGGGTGGCCGCGCTCATTCATCAGTCGCGTCAGTTCGTTGACGAGGTCAGCCCGGGTGGCCTTGGCGTCGAGCAGGTAGACCTGCACGTCGTGCGCCGGAACCGTGCTGTGCAGGCTGCCGCCTTGCGGGACATCGGCCGGCGCACCGCCAAGCGCTGCAGTCCAGTGGCCTGGTTGCAGTTTGTCGGTGATGGTGAAGCTGGCCGGTTGGTCGCCTTTGTTGAGCAACACCAACGCGATCTGGTGTGCGTCGTCTTTTTGATATACCCGATAGAACGCGGCCTGGTTGCCGGCAAAGTGGATGGGCAACATCAGGCCACGTTGCAGCGCCGTCGTGTGCTCGCGCAACTGCGCGATCCGCTTGAGGTGTTGGTAGATCGGGCTGGACGGTGCCGCATCGATACGTGACTGGCCGTAGTAGTTGCGATTGCCCTGGTGTTCGGCCTTGCCGCGTTCAAAGCCGGTTTCCGAACCGTAGTAGATGGCCGGGATGCCGCGGGCGGTGAACAACCAGTTATTGGCATCGATGAAACCGTTGTCGCTGGCGTTCAGCCGGGCCATGTCGTGGTTGTCGTAGAAGGTGACCAGTTCGTACGGGTTCTGGTACGGGCCGTTGGTCAGATACAGACGGTCGAGTAGCCTCGCGTAGTCGCTGTCGGGGTGTTCGAACACGTCGACAATGCGCCCGCGCAGCGGAAAGTCGAGCAGGCTGATGCGGCCGTTCTGTGGCCAGGTGTACTTGCCGATGTTGTCGGGGCTGTAGTCGAACGCTTCGCCGAACATGAAGAAGCTGGGATGTTTCGCGCGGATGCGCGCGGCGAATTGTTTCCAGAACGTGGTGGACATGTGGCTGATGGTGTCAATGCGGAACGCGTCGGCGCCTTGGTCGGCCCACTGGTTGTACGCGCCGACGAAGTAGTCCAGCACAGCGGGGTTCTGGTCGTCGTTGTTGGACAGCTGCACCAGGTCGTCGTAGGCGTGATAGAAGCGATGCAGTGGATTGCGCACGGGGTCGAGCTTGTACGGCGGCAGGTTCTGCTGGTCGGCGATCAGCTTGCCGTTCTTGTCATAGATCTGGCCGAACATTGGCTGCGGCTTCGGCATGCTGAAGGCGGGCGAGCCGTGGTTGGCGACGATGTCGAGCACGGTCCTCAGCCCCTGTGCGCGCATGGCGGTAGTGAACTGCGCGAAATCCAGATTCTTGCTGGGCAGGTGTTCGTCGACCTTGTAGAAGTTGACGCCCCAGTAGCCGTGGAAGCCGGTCTTGCCGCGATCGGTGAACTTCGAGCCCCAGCTGACCGGATCGCCGCCGGTGAACGCCTCGTTCGGGTTGTCCACGATCGGCGTGATCCACACCGCGCCGAAGCCCATGCCACGGATATAGCCGGCGTTGTCCAGCACGCCCTTGAAGTCGCCGCCGAGGTAGCCGATGTTTGCGCTTTCGCCTTTCGGTGCGCCAGTTACCGGGATGTCGAAGGTGTGATGGGCGCCGCCCTGCTTGCGCTGGTCGTTCGACGGGTCGCCGTTGACGAAGCGGTCGGTCATCACGAAGTAAATCGCGTTGGAGGCCATTGGCGCGTCGGTGCCAAGGAACTCGGGCGTGGTGGTTGCTGCTTGTGCCAGGCCGCAGCCCAACATCATGGCGATGAGCGGCAAGCGTTTCATTTGGATCATGTCGGGTGTCCTGCAGCAACAAGAGGAAGGCGCGGGAAGATTATCGACCCCGCGTAGGAGCGCACCCTGTGCGCGAGCTCTTCGGCATGTGACGGAAATGCATCGCGCACAGGGTGCGCTCCTACGGCAGCGCGGTGGCGCTTGTGGTCGGTTCTTGCACGCGCAGGGTGCACAGGCCGGC
>JBDTBF010000099.1:0-58884 GCA_039924175.1 Rhodanobacter sp. | reverse complement strand
GTTGGGGTCGGCAAGAGCAAATTTTAGAATAAAGTCATAGTCAGTCATTTTCCTTGTCTCCTTTCTTTGCCATCTCTTGCGCGGCTACGCATCGATCAACCACCTTTCGAATCTGCTTCGCATGGGTGCCAGCGTTCTTTGGGGTTCCTGAAATACTGGTTTTGCACCACTCGCCACATCCACAGATTCCGTTGTTGGTTGGGCAGTACATCACCTCCCAGTGCGCTCTTTCGTCTTCAACGCGCCATCCGTTTGCCTCGGCATACTGAAGAGCCTCCTCAACTTCCTGTTTAGAATGCTTCTTCCTAGTCATTGCTGGTCCCTTTCGCTGCACAAGTTAGATTAACCTAATTTAGTTGTCAACTGACAACCAGTACTATCAAGTCTTTCTGTTCCGTCTCATTAAGGCGCCTAGTCTCAAATTTTCACGCGCTCACCGGCTCATAAGGCAGCGGCAGGCGACCTTAACTTTGATGGCTGTCGATTCAACGCGGCTCTTGCGCTTGGGCTTGAGCGGCGGTGCAACTACTCGCAGGCCAAGTACGCCCATCAAAATCGAGGTCAGGTTCACTTACCCCGCTTCACTCAACTCATGCTTCAAGGACTCTCGCCGAGAACGCCTTGAACGCCTCAGTCACTGCTGCAGGATTGTCGATCCACGGGAAGTGACCTGCGCGAGGAATAGGTCGCAGCATGACGTTTTGTCCGTTGTATTCGGCGCCAGTCCACGCACGCTGACTTACGATCTGATCGCTGTCTCCCCACAGTCGCAACACCGGAATATCAGCAGGCCACCAAAGGGCTTTATAGGTGCGATCGAAGTTGGCGTCCGACCATTCGACCGCGTCACTGCTGTAGGGCATCCGAGCGAACAAGGCGCGACCGACATCTAGGGCCGGCGATGTGAAGCTCCACTCGGCGGCGGCAACGGTAAGAACGGTCAGGTTGGCGATTGATTTGTCTCGCGCATACTCGGCGGCGGCGCGATCGAAGGCGGGCAACGGATGGTCTTGCATCATCTCCATAAACTCCGATTGCCATGTACTGTCGGGCGCCGTGTCAAGCAGCGCGAGTCCACGCACGAGGCCCTTCAGTTGTGGCGTCGCGAGCAAGTACATGCCACCGGTGGAGTGGCCTACGTAAACGGCGTTTGAAACAGCCGCCGCGGCTTCCGCGAGCACCTGCGGCCAGCCGGAAAAGGGGTTGTCTTGCTGCGCCGTATTGGAGCCATCGCCCGGTAGGTCAACCAGCCAGATCGTTCCCGGAACGTCCATCGCGTCGGCGAGTTCATGCAAGCTTTCCGAGCCGATCCCTGGACCGCCAGGCAACAGCAGCCAGTTCAACTCCCCTTCCCTCGCCGAGTGAAGTCGCATGCGTACACCAGACGCCGTGTGGCGGGTTTCCATCGCTAACTTTTCTATTTGGGACAGGAGTGGGCAATGATAGGTCATCCCGAAACCGTAACCAGAGCCTGTCTCGAATGACACTTATTTAGCGCCGTCATCTCCGCGGCTTTCAACCAACAGACGTCCAAGAACGGGGACAGGTTTACTTAGTTTGACGCCGGGAAGTGAACGTGGCGTCGCTTTACTTAGCCTCCCGCACCGACCAGCACGGGCCGCGATTCCAGCAACGTGATTGCCTCCAGCGTCGACGACAAGCGTTCGCAACGTGCAGCCACCCCAGCTTCACCCAGCGCCTTCGCTTGCTGTCCCTTGCTGATTGCCGCTTCGATACTGGCCAGTGTGGCTGCCATCCGTTCGTCCATGTCCTGCTGGAACACCTGCAGGTTTTTCCGGATGCGCTGGTCGAAATCGTGGTGGATGCGGCCGGACTGCATCTCGACTAAGTCAGTTGCGCGTGCGCGCATGCGGCGTCGAATCAGTGGGTGACTGAAAGCGATAGGTAGCAGGCGCACCAGCCCCTGCCCTAGCAAGCGTGAGGTGGAGGGCTCGTCCCAGAACTTGTAGTAAAACGCAGAGCGGGCATGCCACGGTGCGTCGGTGGCGACGGCGGTGAACGGCACGGCGAACAGTTCGGCGGAATAGCGCAATAACTCATCCACGGCGCCGCCAAGCTTCAGCCAGAAGCGAGCACAGACCTGTTCAAACTCGCCGGTGATAGTTGCATCCTCCGTGGATCGCCAACGATCGAAGGCACCGCGGACTTCCGTCACGAGTCGCTGTTCCAACCGTGCTTCAAAGGCAGCCGCCCCGAGACCTTGTCCAGCCTCGCACCAGCTATCCAGCTTGGCTAACGTGGTCTGGCGTAGTGTGGCTTTGAAGCTGGCCAGCTCGGGTTCGACATGCTGTCGCAGCAGCTTGCGTCCGTCGGCGTCAAGCAAAGCGTCCAGATCAGCGCGGGACTGCTGCAATTCAGCCTTTTTACTGGCGAAGGCCTGCAGGCTTTTCTGCATTGCCTCCCACGGCGAGGTGAGCGCGCGTTGCTCCAACGCCAGCGAAAGACGAGCCTCGGCTAGCAGGCGCGACACTTGCCTGCGCATGGATTCCAGCCAGAGCCGGCCGCCTTCGTGCAGCAGGAATTCACGTAGCGTCTGGTCGAAGATGGCCATGCCGCTGTCGGCCCACACGGACTCGTTACTTTCACTACGTGCACGCAGTGCCTGTCGCGCAGAGACGGCAAACAGCGGCACATCGGCGCCGATGGCCTTGTGTAATACATCGCGCGTAAAGGTCAACGATTCGCGCTGCTCCTCCGCACTCAGGTAATCGATCTTGTTGAGCAGGCAGAACACCTTGCCGGCATAGCCCTTCACTCGCTCCAGAAAATCCAGCTCGTTGCGGCCCAGCGGCTGATCGGCGGAAATTACGAAGATCACCGCATCCGCCATCGGCAGATAACGGTGAGTCACGTCGCTGTTGTGTCCATGCACCGAGCCGACGCCCGGTGTATCGACCAGACGAAGACCGCCCCTCAGCCACTCCGCTGGAAAGCCCACCACCACTTCGCTCACGCGTTTGGCGTTTTCTGGGTTGCCGCGTTCGGTGACGTAATCAGCAAGCATCTCGATAGGTACGCTGCGCTGTTCACCACTGCTGAAACACACATGCGCAGCAGCGACGCCCTCATAACGCAGCTGAGTCACGACGGACGTGAGCGGCACCACGCCGGTGGGCAACAGGTCAGTGCCTAACAGCGCATTGATCAGCGTGCTCTTGCCACGTTTGAACTCGCCAACGACCACTAGATGAAAGGCATGCTCGTCGAACTTGCGTCGCAGCGCGCCGAGTACCGCCGCGTTAATACCATCGACGCCTGCGGCAGCGGCGATGATGCCGGCCAGATCAGCGTGTAGCGAATGGAAGGCCATATTCACGGATCACTCCGTGCCGTTGCATGAGGGAATTGCTGCGGGCGTCGACTGCTCCTGTAGGTATCGAAGTAGTGTCGTCAGGGCCGTGTAGGTAAGCGTCATATCGGGTAGTGCACCGGACGCACGCGCAAACCCTCCGCTACCACTCTGGCAACTGAGCACAAAGTCCGTGGCTGCCGCCGCATAAGGAATAACTAGGTTGAGCCGATGGCAGCTTGCTGAGCCTGCATGCACTATTTCTAGGCTGGATGATGGAAACCTTGCAACCAGTCGAAACCCGAACTGCGGATCAGCCATGGCGGTCACGAATTGGCCGGTAATCGCAGGCGCTGTAACACCACAAAGCGACAGCACTGCGATCGCGTCTGCTGTATCCAAAAGGTTGGACGGCGCACCATAACCACCATCCTCGTTCGCCAGTGCAAGCACTCTGTCTGCCACATCCTCTGCGGCGTTATCCATACCAAAGTGTTTCTTGAGCCAAAGGACATAATGCAGCCGTCGCAACGCGGACCCTAGCAGATACAAGCGCGCCGGATCGGGCAGCTCGAGCTGCAAGGTTGCTACAGTCCGTGTGACCTTAGCGGCAGCTGGATCGGTCGTGTGCAGCGCTAGCAAAGCGCGGACGCGGTAATAAAGCGCCAACGGTTGCGACTCCACCGCTTGCCCAATGACAAAATCGGCGTGTTGTTTTGGTTGCGCTAGTTCGACACCAAGCAGACCGGTCAGCGCGGCGACGCCATGCCACGTGTCGGCAAGATTCGGTTCTTCGAGGTAATAGCCGCGGTAGAAGCAGAAGCCACCGCCTGGTGACTGTCTCTCCAACAAATAATCGCGCGCGCGCTGTAGTGCCGATGCCAGTCGATCGTGCGAAATCACCACAGTCGAAGTGTCAGCCATCATCGCCACCTGTGAAATAGGCGAGCGCCGCTCTGGGCAAATCGTGTTTTGCGTGACGAAACAACGATGGACATACGGCAACTCCTAGCTGGAAACGATGGCAACACCAGCAGGAGTCATCAGCCCAACAGGGCGATTTGCAGGTGAACTCCATCACCTGTGCTCAAGCTATCACGCTCGGGCGGCCAGAACCGGAACATCATCGAACTGCACACCTCATCCTCGCGTGAAGTGTCGTGGCTGGCGTGCAGCCGCTGCTGATATTTCCCATACTTTGCAGAAATCGCTTAGCTCACCACTACAGCGCTTGCACGCTTGGGCGATCAGGATCTACAACAACTGTCTGACGTTTCACCATCGCACCGCTGACGACGTTTCCTTCACCCACTGGAGCTGCTGTCATGCAGATCACAAAAATCGATGCACTCGAGGTTCTCGACTCGCGCGGCAACCCCACGATCGAAGCGTCCCTGCAACTCGAAGACGGCTCACAAGGTCGTGCCATCACCCCGTCTGGCGCTTCCACCGGCGCCAATGAGGCGGCCGAACTACGCGACAACGATCCCCACCGCTACGGCGGCAAAGGCGTACAACAGGCCGTCGCCAACGTGCGCGGCGAGATCGCCAAAACCCTCGTCGGCAAGGACGCAGGCGACCAACGTGGGCTCGACCAGTGCCTACGTGATCTGGATGGCACGCCCAACAAATCCCGGCTCGGTGCCAACGCGATCCTCGCCGTATCCATCGCTTACGCACGCGCTATGGCGGCCTCGCGCAGAATGCCGCTGTATCGCCACCTCGGCGGCGACAACGCCACCCTGCTACCCGTGCCGTGCCTTAACGTCATCAACGGCGGCCGCCATGCGGACAACACGGTGGACTTCCAGGAATTCAAGATCGTGCCGCACCACGCCAGCAATTTCGCCGAGTCGATCCGCATGGCCGAGGAAGTATTCCACGCGCTGAAGAAGGAGCTGCATGATCACGGCCTGTCCACCGGCGTCGGCGACGAAGGCGGCTTCGCACCCAACCTGGAAAGTAACGAGCAGGCGATCGAGCTGATCCTGCAGGCGATCGAAGCGGCCGGCTACAAGCCCGGCGACGACGTATCGCTGGCACTGGATCCTGCCACCAGCGAAATGTGGCATCACGGCCGCTATCGCTTCTTCAAGTCCAACCAGTCCGAGCGCAGCAGCGCGGCGATGATCAACTTGTGGAGCGACTGGCTGCAACGCTACCCCATCATTTTGCTGGAAGACCCGCTTTCCGAAGACGACTGGGAAGGCTGGGCGCAGATCACGCAGCAACTCGGCGACCACGTGGAACTAGTCGGCGACGACATCTTCTGCACCAACCCCGACCTGCTCCGCCGCGGCATCAAAGAAGGCGTCGCCAACTCCATCCTGATCAAGCCCAACCAGATCGGCACCGTCACCGAAACCATGGATTGCGCCGCCGAAGCGAAAGCCGCCGGCTACGGCTGCTACGTCTCGCACCGCTCCGGCGAAACCGAAGACACCTTCATCGCCGATCTCGTCGTCGCCCTCGGCTGCGGTCACATCAAAACCGGCTCCGGCTGCCGCGGCGAACGGACGGCCAAATTCAATCGGCTGCTACGTATCGAGCATGAGCTTGGCGATCGCGCAATGTTTGCTGGGAGAGCGGCCTTCGTGCGGTAACACCTCTGACCACCCCACTACCCGGGGTGCAAGCCTTGGGTAGTGGGGTCGCGTGCAAGCTGGTCGATAGGCCGGCAGTCCGGCGAGATAAACCACGAAGATGAGGGCGCCTACCGGTGAGGTGGCTGACTACCCGATGCCATAGCAACTACCAACCAAAAGCCAACGCCTGGCAAGTCATTCTGAGATTTCGTCCTTTGACCTCCACTTTTCAGAGCAAGCAGGTTTGGAACAACCCACGCGAATTAGGGCTTTGGACAGTTCTGGTCGAAGCACCGCCTTGGCGCCCTCCAACGTAATGACAACGTATATACTTCGTAAGCACGAACTCACTTGCGCGAGGTTACCCATGTCGAAAGAAAGTGTCTTCACAATGAAGCTTGAGCCAGAACTTCGTGATGAGTTCATGGCGGAAGCCAAGGCGACGGATCGACCGGCATCACAAGTAGTACGGGAACTGATGCGCGAGTTCGTCGAGCGCCAGCGCCAGACGCGGGACTACGACGAATTCCTGCAGCGAAAAATAGACGTGGCTCGAACCTCGGTACGCGCAGGTCGCGGCCGATCCAACGATGAAGTTGAAGCTGCGTTCGCCACACGGCGCGCCAAGGTGGCCGGCAAGAAGTGAAAGTTTTCTGGACGCTCGAAGCAGAACAAGACCGCATCGCAATCTGGGAATACATTGCCGCCACCCTGGCTTCATCAATCTAATCAGGTAACACGCATGCAGCGATACCTCGTACTGGCTCGACACGGCCAGAGTGAGTACAACGCCAACAGCCGGTTTACTGGCTGGCACAATCCACCACTCACCGAGCAAGGCATTCAAGAGGCGCATGACGTTGCCAAACAAGTGCGTTCATTGGGCCTGCGTTTTGATGCCGTATTCAGTTCCGTACAGGATCGTGCCCGACGTACCGCAGAAATTATCCTTGCCGATCTTGATGCGACCCATTTACCGATTACCGCGAACGCCGCTTTGAACGAACGCGACTACGGACAATTAGCCGGGCTCAACAAAACGGAAGTCACTGAGCGCTGGGGTGATGTCCAAGTCCAGCAATGGCGTCGTGGCTACGTCGATACACCGCCAGACGGCGAGAGTCTGCGCGACACCGTCGCACGCGCACTCCCCTTCTATTTGCGATCCATCCTGCCGGCGGTCATGCGTGAGCAGAATTCGCTGGTGGTTGCGCATGGAAACAGCCTGCGTGCGCTGATTATGGCACTGGATGGGCTGTCGTCTGAAGAGATTACGGGCGTTGAGATCAGTACTGGTGAAGTGCTGGTTTACGAATTGAAGAGTGATACGAGTGTGGTGCGGAAGGTGAAAATTGGCGCTGGAATGCAGGTTCCACTGATTTCAGTCTGATTAGGGCGGGTGGTGGTCGGCGGCAAGGCCTGCACATACTCATCGACGTCGGCGGCGGAGCGCAAGTTTGGGCCTGTTGATCTGGACGTCGAAACGGTGAGCCCGCGCCTCGTTTTGGTCAGGCCCGGATGGGGAGAGCCATCGTTCCGGGGCGTCTACTGGACGCTACTTCATCATCGCAAGGTGATCTGCGATTAGAGACCTTATACTTGCAAAGATGGGGATGACGACCATCGACCCTGACTCTTTCGGATGCGAAATGAAGATCTTCATAAGTTCAGTAATTTCTGGTTATGAGACAGAGCGGGCTGCCGCTAAGAAAGCAATTGAGTTGCTTGGCCACATACCCGTGATGGCGGAAAATTTCCAAGCAGGCCCGCTGACGCCACAAGCTGCGTGTCTGGGCGCGCTGCGAACTTCGGATCTTGTCGTCTTGCTAGTTGGAAGCCGCTACGGCTATCCACAAGCAGCTGGATTGTCGGCAACGCATGAAGAATATCGTGCAGCACAAGGAGTGAAGGACACCATCGTGCTGATCCAGCAGAGCGTGGGCCGCGAGCAGGACCAAGCATCATTTCTCGACGAAGTGCAATCGTGGGAGGCCGGCCACCTGACAAAGGATTTCACGTCGCCAGTAGAACTGCAGGAGGTTCTAATAGGCGCACTCCATCAATGGGAAATGGCAAATGTGGTGGCGCCCCTGGACCCAGCAGAACTTCTCACGCGAGCTGCCGGCAATCTTTCGCGCGTTGACTCCAATCGTTCCAATGCGGTCTTGGAAGTTTCCGTGGCCGGAGGGCCAGCACAAGCGATCCTGCGTCCGTCGGAGATGGAAGATACAGAGCTGCATAGAGCCTGGCGTTTGGGCGCACTCGCTGGGCCCCAAGCTTTGTTTGATCCGTCTGTTGGAACGACGGTTGAAATGGATCGTGACACACTCCGAATCATCCACGGTGATCGCTACGGAAGTAACGAATGGGTGTCGCTCACCGGTTTTGGTGATGTCGTGGTGTCGCAAAAACTGGATCGACCTGATCGCCGGAGCATGATAATCGCGCTCATCGAAGAAGATGTAACCGCTGCAGTAGTCAGGGCGTTAAAGTTCGCCGCATGGACGTTCGACAAAATCGATTCGTCATCACGCCTGACCCATATCGCTATCGCCGCACAAATCGTAGGCGGAGACTATCTCGGCTGGCGCACCCGCGCCGAAGATGAAGCCAGTCCAACAAGTGGAACCATGGGGATGGGTTCTAGCAGTGGCACCGCCCATGTTCATCTCAGCCCTGCACACCGCGTAAGGGGAGCACTTCGCACAGACATAGGGCGGATATCTGCTGACCTGACGGTTTTGCTTCGGCGGCAGCGGGTTAGGTGAAAAATTGGCGTGAAATCAAACGTGTCGCGCTCATTCACGTGTTGAATTTGAAGACGATCGAACATTCTAAGGTTGATGGAGACCATCGCAATGAAAATTCCCGTCCAAGCCTTCGCTGAAATGCACCCAAAAGACGTATCGCCAGGAAGCGTTTTGAAATTTCGTGGAAGTTGGGCAATGCTCGTAGGGTATGAAGATAGCCGAAAGGACTTGCTCATGCTCGCGGGCGAACGCGCGGGATTTCTAATCGGACTGGGCGATGGCATGGGCAAGTGTCTTGCCATCATCGCTCCATTTAGCTGGTTTCCTGCAGTTGACGAAGGCGTTGAGCCCGTGACTGTTGATTATCAAGCGACAACGCTCACACTCACTGACAACGGGCCAGTAATCATTGGATCGGATATGGATCGGTATGATCCTGACCATCGCGCTTTTGGGATGAATGGATTGTGTGATCGGAAATACAAGGCCTATGGATCTGGCCTTCGATTTGGTCAGTGGTCTGCGCAACTGGCGCACGAAGATGAGCCCTTCAAATCTTTAGGTCAGCTGTTTGAGGTCATAGGCCCGCCAGTTGCAAGCTGACGTTTCGCAAACTTGCCAGGTAGAACAGTAAAAGGGTCGGGGTCAATTACGGTCGCTTGAATTTCGCGAAGCGAACGACTTTCCACTTACCGACGCCCCGTAAGTGAACCGCACGCCATTGTTCGCCTGGTGACCCGCACGCCAAGATGAGGACCCCGTGCCTGCGTTCTGAGTGGGCCCGGAAGTGCATCTCACCCCGTTCTTGGGCATGGCCGTGAAGGAACAAAGGCCAGTCAATTGGAAATTGCCACGTTTTGGGCAACCTCGGCAGTGAACCTGATCTGGCTTTAATGAGGCAATTAGAAAAGTTGCCGAACATCAATGCAAATCACCTTGGGATACCACCTCTGATACGGGCATCGATGCATGAAGGCCCCCGGTAGGAGAATGCAACTTTGAAGGATAGTAGATCACCGGGGCGTAGTTCAGAGAAATGTCCTTCCTTTAGTTGCGTACAGTGCAAGAAAAGCGACTCTCCCAAAGCTTGGCAATTCACAAAGCCAAAGTCACCTTTTAGCGTACGGATAGTGCCTTCGAAATCCGTTGCGGTTCCTTGTTGGTCCTTAATAATCCCTCGGCGCTCACTTGAGTCAACGTAGGGAACTGGCCTAGCAATGAACTGAGCGTAGGTTGCTAACGATTGAGCGCGATCTCCATATAGAAACTCGTGTCTCGCACTCCAGAATTGCGCCTCGAAATGCGTATCTCCATCTGTAAAGCTTCTCCTAAGCAACCTAGAAATCTCTGTAGCATTTTTGGCTTCATCCTGCCTCATCAGCGATCTAGCGAGCTGATAGTTCAAAGCCTTCGAGTTTGCATTCTGGGAGACAGCACTTCGCAAAACCTTCAAAGCCTCGTCAATCTGCTCAGGCTCTTCGCTGTCAAGCAGCTGTCGGGAAAGTCTCAGCGACAGGAACTCGTTGGCGGGCGCGCGCATGACTGCGGCACGGAGCATTGCCAACGCTTGGGGATGCTTACTTAACGCACTAAAAAGTTGAGCACGTATCCCCAACAAATATGAATCATCAGGCCACCGCTGTAGGCCTTCTGAAAGAGTTTTTTCTAGATCTGTCATCTTGCGAATCGCAGCCTCTTCTGACAGGCGAGGTACCTGCGAACCCTCGGTTGCCGCGATTCTCGCAACTATCTGATCGATAAGGACTTCGCAATATGTTACCAATCCGTAGTTCGAAGACTTCACTAGCCCATGATCACGAAGCTCGACCAAAGCGTTCTCTCTATACCGATCAGCTAGCGCAGGGTCGATATCGTGAGATCGCGAAAGATCACGCAATACCACCGCTCGTGTATGGTGAAATGGCGCAGCCGGTGGTTTTGCGACCCCGATCGCGTCTTCAATAAACCGCAGAGCCCTGATCCCGCTTCCGCCGGGATGTTTTAGTTCGAACACCGCGCGCTGTTGAAGAATAAAAGCACGGTCAATACCCGACTGATCCGCTGCGTCAAAAATCCGCTCGGCCAAAGACCGGTCACCAAATTCGTCCGCTATGACCTTCCCCTTTAGAAGCCTCGTGGCGGCTTCATCGTCGCTCGAATAGTCTGTGTTCAGTGCGCCCACGATACGAACCATTTGGTCCGCACGGTCAGCCGGTGTTGGAAACGCCTCTTCAAAAACTATCTGAGCAATATCAGGATGCCTCGTCCGATAGGCGAAATCCTTTGAGCGCCAATCGGAATAAGTAGAAACGACCTTTTCTAATGGCGAAAAAAAGCGCTCCTGAAACATATTGAAACTCGTCCCACTCATGCGCGATACGAGGCCAGCGCGCACAGGGATTCCTAATCGATGTAATGAACATATATCCAAGTATAAGAGTTGAGCCTCGGGAGGTGCGATATTTCGATATTCGTCGCGTAATATATCCCGGAAACGTGCGCCAAGTGTTACTTCATGGAGAGTAACAAGGAGTTGCGATTCATGCTTTTCGAGAAGGATTTTGACCCGCTTCGCCGGAGTTTCACGTGCAAGTTCACCCAAGCATCCATGGTCTTCGAGAAGAATGCACAGAAGTCCAGCTTCATCAGCGTTTAGATCACCAACCGAGTACTCTTCTTCAGGAATAAGTTTTGCATTGGATTGAGAAGAATTCCATTCATTTGTACGGACACCACCGATGAACGTCACAGGTAAGTTATGACGCTTGGCAAGCGTGTAACAGTCGTTTAGGCTGGTACGGTCAAGCAGTACATTGTCGACGACAATAAAAATGCGCTCGCCGGTTACCTCGTAGAGTTCCTGAAGAATATCTTTCACACCATGGAGCGATGAGTCGCAAAAGAAACAAAGTGCGTTTTTCGCCGTTCCAGAAAGCTCCCACCCAATGCGTCTAAGAAGGACAGATTTACCGCTACCAGCATGACCTTTGACAAGAACGAACCTAGGGCCCACCCCGCCAGAACTCGCATTCGCTAAAATTTGGTACGTCAAGTTTCGTGGGAAGTCGAGATCGGCCTTTATAGGCGCCCAAGAATCAGAGCTACCCCGGTAGAACGCCTCCGCGCTGACATCTTCGACCAACATTTCTTGGCTAACATGGGTCAAGCGACCGCCTAGAATGGCCTGCAGGTTGTGGCTCATACTTGCGCCAACTTTGAGCCATCTTGAGATGGACCCGTGCGAACCCTTTAGAAGCTGTCCGAGTAGGCGTTGATTCGTAGGTATGGATGCGCTTATGGAATCTAAGAATTGTTGGAAGGTGGCTGTGAAAGTATCCAACCTATAGTTGGCCCAGTACCGTTGATCCAACTTATCAAATCTTGGATTGATAGCCGTATACATCGGCCGATCTTGGAATCCATCCTCTAGTGAGAACAGAATCTGAGCAATATGCGCATCGTTCATCTCATAGCCGCAAAATATTACGGGGTGATCCTTTGCCATTTCACGGAACGCCGTAACCAGTCTCTCTCTCCCATTCCGATACTTTGCGTACTGCTCATTGGCTATTACGAGCGGGAGGTCTGTATCTGAAGCGCGACTTATACAACCGTGAATCTTGATTATCGGAACGGCGTTGATGGAATCTTCGTAAGCTCTCATATCTCCGTCACGAATAATCACTAGAGGATTTTGAAAGCGATCAATTGTTTTCTCGTAGGCTTTCTCGATTACGCGGTCGTAATTCGTGGTTACAATCGCCTTCCACTTAAACTGTGTCATGATCGAGTGAAATGGCTGAGGCTCAATCGACTCAAATATGCTCTGAATGAAAAGTTGCACATCTAACAATGAAGCCTCTGTCTTTGCGTAGTCAGCAATTTTTGCTAATGGCTCATTTCCCCGCCTTCCGCCAAGAAACCGGTCGGCAAGCGCCTTGCCGAGACCTAATCCAGTAAGAGCCTCTTTCGTTCCATCAGCAGACTTGCAACCATAGGATGCGCCCGCTCCAAGAAACAGAATGGCCTTTCCTTCTTTGACCTGATCAAGTAGGCGTGGCGAAAGGTCCATCTTTGTAGACATGCAGATCCCCTGTAGGCAACTGTGGGCACAATCTCAGCTCACTGAATTCTCGCAGATCAGTTGGTCCGCGAGTGTTCTATATCGAAATGTATACTTTTTGATAGCTCGCCGCAGGCTCATCAAAACTCATGCCAGAAAACGAGGTCTAGTGTCGGATTATGCAGCCGATGTGACTGCGATCAGGGTCACCTACAAATAAGGGGTCCAAATAAGGCTTCAGGTTCATTTGATTTGGTCATGTAAGCCAACCTGCCCTTCCGCGAGGCAGCCACGGCAGTTCTCCACCTGCGTCGACTGACAACAACTTGGATCGATCAAACACGAGCTCGCTGCTTTGCTTGGCGGGGCTTGGCCGTAACCTTGACTGCGTTCACTGTGCCGCGGCTCTTGGCCTTGAGCGGCTGTGCAACGACGCGCACGCCAAGCGCACCCATGATCTTCGATATGGTGACGAAGCCGGGTTTTGCGCCGGGGCGTAGCGCCTTGTAAATGCTTTCGCGCCCTAGGCCGCTGTCTTCGGCCACTTTGCTCATGCTCCGCGCTCGCGCAATGTCGGAGAGTGCGGAAAGGAACAGGTCCGAGTCGCCCTCTTCCATGACCTCGTTGAGATAGGCGGCAATGGCTTCGTCATTGTCGAGATACTCGGCGGCATCGAACGCTGAAAATTTGGTAGCCATGACTCACTCCGTTACTTGGTATTGCATATCTGGGTACAGCGCTGACTGCTAACTTGCTGCCAGTATCTTCTTGGCTCTATCGATGTCTCTTTGCTGATTTGACTTGTCACCACCGCACAGCAACAGATACAACGTACTTCCTCGCTTGGCGACATAGATCCGGTAGCCAGGCCCATAGTCGATGCGTAGCTCGCTGATGCCGTCGAAGTGCTTGGCGTCGCCCATGTTGCCGTTGGCGAGGCGCTTGATGCGCACCACGATCTTGGCCTTCGCGGTCTGATCGCGCAGACCTTTAAGCCATGTCTTGAATTCACCGGACTGCTGGATGTCATTCACGTAACGAGTGTATCCATATGGATACACATGTCAATGCCTCTTGCGCGTGTCATCGATATGCCGGCTGCCACAGAAACGGCACGGGGTCCAAAAAAGCGCCTATCTTCTAAAAAAGGGGTCGAACAACGGTGTCAGGGACAATTACCTCGTTCCAAGACAGAGCGCAGTGTCTGCTTCTTGCACGCAATGCTCGACAAAGTGCAGTGTGACCCCTGGGCTTCAACTCAATCCCGATCCGGCACCAAAACCAGCCGATACCCCAAGGCTTTCGCCACCTTCATCGTGTTGGCAAGACTTGGGTTGCCTTTGCCTGAGAGCGCTTTGTAGAGCCCCGCGCGAGTCATACCGGTGGTTTCGGCCAACTGACTCATGTTGCGTGCGTGTGCCACGGTACCCAACGCCTTGAGCATGAAGGCTGCATCGTTGGGCGCTTCTTTTGCACAGGCTTCCAGATAGGCCGTGACGTCAGCTTCGGTCTTGAGGTAGTCGGCGGCGTCGTAACGGGAGAAGGTCTCTTTCACAGCTTTCATGGTTCACGCTCCCACTCAGTTGCGATGCGCTGCGCGGTCTTGATGTCGATGGGTTGGGGGGGGCTTGGCACCAACCGCCAGGATCACCACAAGGACTGCACCACGTTGCATGGAGTACACCAGATAAGCGGGGCCGTAGTCGATCCGCAACTCGCTGATGCCGTGGCCTATTGGTTTGACATCACCGAGGTTTCCATCGGCTACTCGGTCCAGTCGCGCCGCGATGCGAGTCTTGGCCCGAAAGTCGCGCAGGCCACGAAACCACGCGTCGAAGGTGGTGGATTTGACCAGTCGGAACGCGAGTCGAATGTAAACTGTGGTTACCACATCACCAATAATCTCGATCTGCGGATAGGCTGCAAGACAGAGATCTAGAGCGGGTCAGCGTAGATAGTCCCACCTTCCCGTCCGCAGACTGTCGCGGTGAGCGGCCGGACGAAGTAGGTCAAATCGTCGTATCCCGCGACTTATCACCAGATATCAACTCTGGACTGAGCGCGAAGTAGGCAGATCCTGAAAGTACGTGCGTAAGGCATCGATAGCCGCTCTTACCTTGGCCGGCTGGCCATCTTTGCGCGGCGTCACCAAGGTCACTGGGAACGTCCGCAGTGTCCACTTCGGCAAAAGAGGGACCAGCTCGTGGCGCTGCAGTGCGTTGAATGCCTCGATATAGGACAGGCGCGCTATCCCCAACCCTTCCTCGCACAGCTGTTGCACCGTTGGTTGCGCTGTACTGACAGCGCGCACGCCAACGTGCACGGTTTGCTTCAGCCGCCTCTCACCGATTTGTTGAGTAGCGCAGCCAATGCATCGGCATGGCCGTGGATGTCGCCAATGATGTCGTAGTCCACTCGCTTCCCCCTGAATCTAGAAGTCATTTGTTACTTGCGTACGACGGTGATTTTCGTTGCGCTTTTCAGACTCAACGGGATCCACAGGCCCGGAACCTGCGTTGAAGCTGCTGTAACTTTTCCTCGGCAACGTGCCGTCCGTCAGAATCCAAGGTGTAATCCAGTTGGTCGTCTAATGCACGTCTAGCCGCCAACTCATCCGAGTTGAGGCCAACCGCGCCTAGATCACTAAGCAGGCCTAACCATGCTTTGGCCAAGGGACGATTCTTTTCACCACCAAGGCCCTCGGCATACAACGTTGCGGTGATTAGTGCGGCAGCGTCGTTACCAGCAAGCGCCAATTCTTCGATCTCTTCACGACAATTGGCAAGGTTGCCATGGCCTACTACATCCGCTCCGCGTGCGCCGATGACATATAGCTGAGCTGCACGGAGAAGATTCTTCTCAACGCCGCGCCCGAACCGATAGCAATTGCCCAGCAGTGTGTTGCCTCTGGCGTGACCATTGGCTGCCGCTTGCGTACCCCAGAACACCGCTTGCTCATCATCAACCTCGACGTAATCACCGTGCAGGTAGCGCTGCGCCAAGGCGAACTGCGCCATGGCGCATCCAGCCTCTGCCGCCCGGCGATACCATACGGTTGCCGTCACACCGTCCTTGTCCCCGCCCATTCCATTGAGAAGCATGGAGGCGAAGTCATTTTGTGCTTTCGGGTAGCCCTGTGACGCCGACCTTTCGTACCACGCACGAGATTGAACGAGGTCACGATTAACCAGTTTGCCGACGCGAAGCATCGTCGCGAACTCATACTGAGCTTCCGCATTCCCCAACCTTGCGGCGGCTTCGGTGTTCCTGACCAAGTCCGATGGTTGCATGGCTTCCTCCTTTGGCAAAGCCGATTATCTCAACAGCGCGTATCACGGCGTGAGACTGGGGAATGGCGCTGCCGAGCGGCCTCTCCTACGGTTAATCAAGTGACGATAAACAATGGTGTCGAGGATAATCAGCTCGCTCAACACGGCATTTGAAGCAGTTCCCTCACGCCGTTTCGCGCATCAGGGTCGTGGGCATCGCAGTGTCGCTCCAACCTTGGCGCAGACAATCAAGCCGCATTCCGACCGACCCGCTAAACTCGCGTATTGCTAACGCCGACATTCCTGCAGGACTTGAAGTGTTCGATCAGCCCATTGTCATGCTCGACTTTGAAACCACCGGTTTGAGCCCGAACGCAGGTGATCGCATCACGGAAGTTGCGGCGCTGCGCATGGTTAATGGCGTGGTCGCGGAGCGTTTTGTCACGCTGATCAATTGCGGTACGCGCATCCCTTCGTTCATCACCACACTGACGGGCATCAGCCAGCAGATGGTCGATAGCGCCCCGCCGGTCAGACACGTACTGCCGCAGCTATTGGATTTCATTGGCGGCGACATGCTGGCAGCACACAACGCCAGCTTCGATGCCAGGTTTCTGTTGGCGGAAAGCAAACTTCAAGGCCTGACACCGCGACACGGCGGCCTGATTTGCTCACTTAAACTCGCCCGGCGAGTACTGCCCGGGCGTGCCAGCTACAAGCTGGGCTCGCTGGCGCAATCGTTGAGCATTCACTTCGGCAGCGCGGCTCACCGGGCCGAAGCAGATGCCGAGGTCACCGTTCAACTGCTCGATTACATCGGCAATCACTTGTGTCACACCTACGCCCGTCCGTCGATCGCGCCAAGTTTGCTTGAAGCCGTCAATCGACAAAGCGCCGCGAAGGTACCTGACTTTTTAGCTCGCCGCTTCGCCGCCCTTCGTTAACTTTCACCGACGGCTGCGCGGGGCTTCGTTACCGATAGTGTTGAGAAAAAATTGGCTCGCTCAGAGCGACATCCGAAAAATATCCCTGCCACCTTTTCTGCTCGCCGCACCTCAGCAAACGCATCGCGACTGAAGTCGCTCCTACAACCGCTCCTACAACCACGCTTACAACGATGATGTCGGGGACCATTGGCGTAGTCAGCGCGACATCCGC
Source organism: Rhodanobacter sp. (assembly GCA_039924175.1). Classification (GTDB taxonomy): domain Bacteria; phylum Pseudomonadota; class Gammaproteobacteria; order Xanthomonadales; family Rhodanobacteraceae; genus Rhodanobacter. The sequence goes on along the minus strand of JBDTBF010000099.1, from coordinate 41,749 downwards.
GAAATATTCCTTATACCGTTTCCGCAAGACCCCTATTTTGCCCGCGCATTTCCGGGCTGGGCAGCTGGACCACGCGGGCCTCGGGCGTAACATGGCGTACGCACGAGCCGCTAGCCACTGTGCCATTCCGCCATTACACGTATAGAAAATCCATGAGCCCATCAAATCAGGTACTCCTAGCTGAGCAACATCGCGTGATGGAGCTTGGCATCAGCGGCCTTGTGGATGGTTCGGGTAGCCGGCAGGAATTGAGCGAGGCGGTTTACCTGCTGCGCCAGCATATCTACGTAGAAGAAGCCTTCCTGTTTCCCATCATCGAACAGGACCAAGGGCGCTGGATGGCACTGTCGCAGATGCAATCGGACCACGGCGACATGTGGCCGCACATCGAATCCGCAATCGAGCTACTGCAAGCCAAGGCGCCACTGGATGACTTGTTTACAGCGGCACAGGCGATGCTGAAATTGCTTGAGACGCACGACCACAGAGAAGAGACGGCGATCTATTCGGTGGCTGATCGCTACGTGGTCGATGCCAACCATCCGTCGTTGGAAAGTCTGTTTGTAGCGAGCGACATTCCACCGGATTGGCGTTGCTTGCGGGCGCCCGAACAAGCCTGAGCGGTCAACGATCTGTTCGCTCCCTCGGTATGTCGCGGGCCAAGGCCACACGCCGGTCGATAAGTGCTTTTTTTCGTCATCCCAACAAAGGCGGACCGTAAAAGCAGGAGGGCCAACGTGCGCGTGCGCCGCTCGGGCGACCCCGGCTGGTAAACTAACCGATGACTCGATGGGTTCCCTCACCCCATTACATAAAAAGGCTTGTCATGTCATTTCTGTCCTCCTTGGACACGCGCCGCGCGCAAGCGCTGGCGCTACTTGTCGCGCTACACATTGGCATCATTATCGCCAGCAATTACCTGGTGCAGTTGCCGATCATCTTGTTCGGCTTCACTAGCACGTGGGGCGCCTTCAGCTTTCCGTTCATTTTTTTAGCGACCGACCTGACCGTGCGCCTGATCGGCAAGTCGTCCGCACGACGCGTGATCGCGCGCGCGATGCTGCCCGCGCTGGTGGCGTCTTATATCGTTGGCGTGTTGTTTCACGTTGGAACGTTTCGTGGTTTTGCCGCACTGGCCACTTTTAACAGCTTGGTATTCCGAGTTGCATTCGCGAGTTTTGCCGCCTACGTACTGGGGCAATTGCTGGACATCTTTGTCTTCGACCGCGTACGCCAACGCAGCCGTCATTGGTGGGCAGCACCGTCGCTGTCGGCGATATTCGGGCAGGCGCTGGATACGGCCGCGTTCTTTGCCATCGCGTTTGCCTACAGCAGTAATCCGTTTATGGCCGCCCACTGGGTGGAAATTGCGATGGTCGACTACGTGATCAAACTTGCCGCCTGTGCGTTGTTCTTCGTGCCCGCGTATGGCGTATTGCTGACCAGCATCATGCGGCGGTCTGGCGTTGAAGCGCCGCTAGCGCAATAGCTGGCGGGCAAGCAGCACGAGCAGCGGAAGCGGGGCTAAATCCAGCTAGCGCAAGATTTGTGAAATCGCCCCTACCCCGTTTCTCTGCGATCCATGGGGGCTAACGCGTGATCAATGCTTGCTCGTAGAACTTCCACGTAGCAGCGCTTATGTTTCGTTGAATGTGTCAGATACCAATAAGCGCCTGATACAGCAACAACATGTTGAGCAGGACGATCGCGAGTGTGACTACCCACGCGGTCCAGGTCGTAAACCAGTGGTTGACCAGAGTGCCCATCAATTGTCGGTTCGAGCAGAACAGCAACAACGGGATTAGCGCGAACGGAATACCGAACGAGAGCACCACCTGGCTAATCACCAGTGCGTTCGTGGCGTTCACGCCCAACGCCAACAAGAACAACGACGGCACCATGGTGACTAAACGACGCAGCCATAACGGAATTTTGCGGTTGATAAAACCCTGCATGACTACCTCGCCGCTCAAGGTACCCACGGACGAGCTGGCAAGCCCACTGGCCAGCAGACCGACGCCGAACAACACTGCCGCGATCGTGCCCGCTTGCTCATGGAGTTGGCTGTACGCGCCTTCAAGGGTGGAGATGGGCGCGCCATGACCGTAAAACAGCCCTGCAGCCATGACCAACATGGCACCGTTGACCACGCCGGCGATGCCCATCGCGATCAACACATCCATAAATTCAAAACGAAAAATTCTGCGCCGTTCGGCCTCGGTGCGCCCTTTGACGCGGTGCTGGGTAAGCGCCGAATGCAGATAGATCACGTGCGGCATCACGGTTGCACCGAGAATGCCGACCGCCAACAGCAGGCTATTGGTGCCGGCCAACGTCGGCACAAAGAGACCGGTAAGTATGTCGCCTCCGTTGGGCTTGGCGATCCAGACCTCGTAAGCGAGCGATGCAACCACCAGCCCAATCAGCGCGACGATAGCTGCCTCCAACGGCCGGAAGCCACGACGCCGCAGTTCGAGTAGCGCGAACGAGAACACACCGACCAGCAGCCCGGCTGGAAACAGAGCGATCCCAAACAACAGATGCAAGCCGAGCGCGCCGCCGATAATCTCGGCCAGGTCGGTGGCCATCGCGATCAGTTCGGCCTGTAGCCAAAGCCCAACGGTAAGCGGCTTCGGGAAGCGGTCCCGCGCGACCTCAGCCAGGTTGTGACCCGTAGCGATTCCCAGCTTGGCCGACATCGACTGAATCAGGATCGCCATCAGGTTCGCCGCCAAAACCACCCACAGCAGCATGTAGCCAAAGCTCGACCCCGCCTGAACATTGGTCGCGAAATTACCGGGATCGATGTACGCCACGGACGCAACGAAAGCCGGCCCGAGGAACGGCGTGAGTCGTTTGACGCCGCGCCGTTCGCGCGACAGTGCTGCTGGGGCTGACCCACTAACCGCACTTTCGCCCGGCAGTTCGTCTTTCGCCGCGTTGGTCTTGCCTATGTCGGGCATATCACATTTGTTGAGTTAGGTGGATCCAAGGACAGCCACAATTATGACCAACTTTGCGACTGTAACCTGGCGCAATCATTGCGACGTGAAGTAGCGCGTCAGATCACTGCGAGAGAGTAAGCCGAGTTTTTGTCCCGAGCAACGCGAATTCTCGGTTATGGAAATTGCATGCGATGCAAAGATTCAGCTTGGCAAGATTTACAGCGCAAGAGTGCGCGCGCGAGCCGCAAGGAAAAGATGCCAGGGGCAATCGCCAAAACAGGGATCAGAGTGAGATAGCTCCGCCTTCCCTTCCACGGATCGCCGCGGACGGTTGCCTGCCAAGGTGCCTCAAGAGGAGGTGGGTCAAATCATCGAACCGCACGTCTTCTAGCCAGGCACCAACTCTTGGGTGATCGAACGTTAGGCAGGGCCTGAAACCTCGAAATAAAGGTGTGTGTGTTTGCTGCAACTCGGGTTGAATGGCGCGCTGCATTGCGGGCATGTGTCAGTCGCCAAGTACTCAGCAATGGTCAGTTCGTAGCGACAGACGCCGCATAACACCGCGCGCGTGTCGAAGGCAGAAGCGGCCCAGACCTTGGCTGGGTGCCCGGCACACTCGGCATGACAGCGATAACACGGATAGTAGTCGCCACAACATGCGAATCGGATCGCGACGACATCAAGCGGTGATGCGTAATGGGTGCAGCGAGTTTGTGCATCCACGACGGCGCCATGTACGATTGTTTCAGCCACATTGTCTGCCTTGGTTGGTTGCGCCGGGTCCCTTTTAGCAGTGTTACTTCGATCGGTGCGCATGTGATTCTCTCGTGACCTATGTATTACTGGGTGTGCTCTGTAGCGTACTGGTATCCGTGTTGCTGAAGCTGGCGACGCCGCTCAAGCTGGATATTGGGCAGGCAGTTGCGTGGAATTACGTGGTGGCCGCCTCGCTGACTGCACTCGCGTTGCCATCACCGCTCAGTCCTCTGCACGATCCCGGAATCCCGTGGCTAGCATTGGCGGCCTTGGGCGTACTGCTGCCGACGATCTTTCTGGTGTTTGGAGCGTCGATACGCCACGCCGGCATCGTCCGTACGGATACGGCACAGCGCTTGTCACTGGTGCTTTCTCTGCTTGCCGCGTTCGTTGTGTTCGGACAGCATTTCAACGCTGTCATCGGCATCGGCTGCGCGCTGGGGTTGATCGCCGTAACGGCGATGGTGTGGCGGGATCGGCGTGCCACCAAGGGCGACCGATGGGCCAGTTTGGGCTACCCCTTGGCCGTTTTTGTCGGCTCGGGCGTGATTGATGTCCTGTTCAAGCTTGTCGCCGCGGCGAAGCTGCCACTGGGTACCGCGTTGCTGGTGACATTTAGCTTGGCACTCATCGTGGCGTTCGCGATTGAGCTGGCCCGGCGGACGCGTTTCACCGCACGCAATGTGGTGGGAGGCGCCGTCCTTGGCCTCCTCAATTTCGGCAATATCCTGTTTTATTTGCGCGCGCACCGGACGCTGCCAGACGATCCGGCGTTGGTGTTTGCCAGCATGAATCTCGGCGTTGTCGCGCTGAGTGCGCTGACCGGATTCGCCCTGTTTGGCGAGCGGCTCGGGCGCATCAACACGGCCGGTTTCGTCATCGCCGTGGCGGCGATCGCGATGCTTACTTACGGCTGACTCTAGCGGCGTAGCGGGCTTCACTCCGCCAACCATGATGGCGGCACCGTAGGTGTTGCCTTGTCGAGCCAACCGTGACGCCAGCAATCAAGGCACGCCCTGACGCAGCCGCTAACCTTGCGCCTCGCCAACGCAGACATTCTTGCAGGACCTGACGTATTCGATCAGCCCATGGTGATGCTCGACTTTGAAACGACGGGGCTGAGTCCAGACGCCGGTGATTGCATCACAGAAGTTCCGGCGCTGCGCATGGTCAATGGTGTGGTCGCGGAACGTTTTGTCACGCTGATCAATTGCGGTATGCGCATCCCTTCATGCATCACCGCACTGACGGGAATCAGCCAGCAGATAGTCGATGGCGCGCCACCGGTCAGGCAAGTGCTGCCGCAGCTGCTGGATTTCATCGGCGGCTATATGTTGGCATCGCACAACGCCAGCTTCGATGCCAGGTTTCTGTTGGCGGAAAGCAGACATCAAGGCCTGACGCCGCGAAACGGCGGCCTGATTTGCTCACTCAAACTCACCCGACAATTACTACCTGGCTGCGCCAGTTACAAGCTCGGCGCGCTGACGCAATCGTCGAACATTCGCTTCGGCAGCGCGGCTCATCGGGCCGAAGCCGATCCCGAAGTAACCGTGCGGCTACTCGATTACATTGGCAATCACCTGTGTCACACCTACGCCTGCTCGTCAATTGCGCCCAGTTTGCTCGAGGCCGTCAACGGACAGAGCGCCGCCAAAGTGCTCGGCTTTCTGGCGCGCCGCTTCGCCACACTTGGTTGACTTGCTGACGCGCACGGACAGCTGCCCTGCTCTCTGCGACAGCACTTCGCCTGAGCTGATCCTCATAGCTAATTCCACGACGGATGCTCGCTGACTTCCTTGGCTGTTGTCCGCCCACTCCAGACCTTAACCACGCCACGGGGTGCAAGCGTGAGGCACTTAAGGTGACGAGGTGGCGCAGAGATTCGACGTTAACGGGAATGTGTCTGGCCACTGTCGCTAGGCGGTAAATCACATGAAGAAAGAACGGTACCGTTTACCTCGATGTGGCAACACTCGTCGCCGAGGAACCGTCTCCAGCCTAGAGGCGATATGCTTTCCAGTCGTTCAGCCGTCCAGCCGTCCACTCATCCACTAAAATTTCGCGACAGACGATAACGCCGCGCTGCCTTATCCCAGTCGAACGGTCAGTGCTTGCGCCGCGGTTCCGATTGGCCCATTGCAATCACTGAGAATCGAGAACGTTTCGCCCAAGCCTGTGGGACCAAAACTAACGCGCGTGTCGAAGCCGACCCAGCCTGGCTCAGGTTGCCGAATGAGGTGGACACTGAGATCGACATTGGCGAAGAAAACGTGCTCAGGGTTCCCACGCACGACGAGGCCGTTGGCGGTATCGACAAGCTTCAAAAACGCTGCCGTGACGGGGTCGGTTTCACCGGCGACGAGCGGGTATGCGGTGCGCAACCAACTACGCCCTTTGCCGGGTCGGGCACTAGCTTCCTGACGCCCGTCCAGCGAAGCGACATAGCCACCTTTCCAAATCGACACCATCTCCAGTTTCTGCATATCTTCGGGTGGCGGCAACGGCTCCCACTCGAGGGCGTGCACACTGGACGTGTCGCTGCTTATGAGTCGCCAAACCCGGGCGCGGATACTCGTTCTTGTACCGTGCCGCATGGTGGCTTCAATAAGTTCAATCGTTCGACCCGGGCGAATGACCTCGATGTCGATGGTGAATTCACCGGAGTAGATGACGCCGAGTACATCGACGGAAACTCTGGAGATCAGCTTGTCGCTAGGTAGACGGCGTTCGATTTCCGCAACTACCAGACTCGACGCGGGTGCCAGGTGCTGTTCACCCGGTTGCCAAGCGCCTTGGGAATGGATCGTGGATGCAAAGCGGTCCTTTCCGAGCCGGACGTAGAATGCTTCTGGCGCGGGAACATCGTGCGTGCCCACGTGTAGGTTTTCAACTATTGCCATGTTTACTCGACTCGTTTTCGGCATATATACGGACCCGTAGAAATCGAGCCCGCATGGTGATTTACGTGCTTTCGCCAAGGCGGAAAGCTTAGTCGTTTTGGCTTAGCTCGATCAATTACCGATTGTCAGCCGTCGTGACATGGCCACGCAGAATTTTCGTGACAGCGAGCTCGTCCGAGGAAACGTCGGACGCTCGCCTTATACCGGCGGTTCGAAATCACACGTCAATTGCCGAGGCTGACCCCGCTTGCTGACGTAGTTCGAACTTCTGCACTTTGCCGGTTGACGTTTTGGGTAGCTCGCCGAACACCACAACACGCGGCACTTTGAAGCCGGCCAGATGCTGCTTGCAATGCGCGATGATGGCCTCGGCCGTCGTCGTTGCGCCCGGCTTGAGTTCAATGAATGCACAAGGCACCTCGCCCCAGCGCGGATCAGGTTTGGCGACCACCGCGGCCGACAGTACAGCCGGATGACGACATAACGCGTCTTCAACTTCGATGGAAGATATGTTCTCACCGCCGGAGATGATGACGTCTTTGCTACGGTCCTTGATCTTTATATAGCCGTCCGAACATTGCACCGCCAGGTCGCCGCTGTGGAACCAACCGCCAGCGAAGGCGGCGGCCGTAGCAGCGGGATCTTTCAGATAACCCTTCATCACGATGTTGCCGCGGAACATGATCTCGCCGATGGCTTCACCGTCCCACGGTACCGGTTGCATCGTCTGCGGATCGATGACGCGGGCATCGCGTTGCAGGTGATAGCGGACGCCCTGGCGCGCATTCAAGCGGGCGCGCTCGCCCAGGTCTTGGGCATCCCACGCCACCTGCTTGGCGCAGACGGTAGCCGGACCGTAGACCTCAGTCAGCCCGTAGACATGGGTCAGCTCGATTCCTAGCCGCTCCATCCCCTCGATCAACATCGCCGGTGGCGCCGCGCCGGCGACCATCGCCTTAACGCCTGCTGGCATATCCGCTTGCATCGCAGCCGGCGCGTTCACCAACAGGTTGTGCACGATAGGCGCCGCGCAATAGTGCGTTACGTGGTGCGTGCGTATGGCGTCGAAAATCGCCTGTGCGTCGACCTTGCGCAGGCACACATTAACGCCGGCTCGTGCTGCCACGGTCCATATAAAACACCAGCCGTTGCAATGGAACATGGGTAACGTCCACAGCACGACCGAGTGCTTGGGCATGTCCCATTCGAGGATGTTGGAGATCGCATTGATCGCTGCGCCGCGGTGGTGGTACACGACACCCTTCGGTGTGCCGGTGGTACCACTGGTGTAGTTGAGTGAAATTGCATCCCACTCGTCGGCCGGCAAACTCCAGGCAAACTGCGGATCGCCGCCGGCCACGAAATCGTCGTAATCCAGGCTGCCGATCTTGTGCATTGGACCGAGATAGAGCGGGTCCGTCACTTCGATCACCAACAGCGGCGTCGACGCTTTACGCAAGGCGATCGCCTTAGCCATCACGCTGGCGAACTCGGGGTCGACGATCACCACCTTGGCCTCGCCATAGTCCAGCATGTAGGCGATGCTTTCGGCATCCAGTCGTGTGTTCAAGGTATTCAGTACAGCGCCGCCGGCCATGGCGACGCCGAAGTGGGCTTCTATCATGGGCGGCGTATTGGGCAACATTACGGCTACCGTATCGCCGCGCCCGATGCCATGAGCCGTCAGTGCGCTGGCCAGCTGGCGACAACGCTGGTAGACCTCACCCCAGTTGCGGCGCAACGGTCCGTGCACGACGGCCAGCCGTTCGGGATAGACCTCGGCGGCGCGCTCGATGAACGACAACGGTGACAACGTGGCGTGGTTAGCGTCGTTGCGCGGCAAGTCCTGATCAAAGATCGTGTTCATCGTTTGTCTCCGGCAGTTCGTTGGCGCCTGACTGCGTCAGCAATGCAAGGGTCGTGTCCGGGAGTTGCTGGAGATGGTCAGGAGCGCATCGCCAGTGCTTCGATCATTGTGACGCTTAAGCTGCGCTGTCAAGGCCGAGTCCACGGTGCGCTGCGTTTAGCACGTGGCATCCATTCACTTTGATCTCGTCGCTAGAAAGCAACGCGCCGCACAACATGCGGACTGGGGAATGCTCGCCTCAGCGCAGGAAGGGCATCGCGACTGAAGTCGCTCCTACAGTTCATGCAGGTCAGACCGTTGAGACCGTTCAGGTAGTTCGGACAGTTCAGCCTGTTCGGATAAAGGTGCGCAGGCAATCAAACCGAATTGATTACCGCCAACAGCCGCGCTCTGCCCGGTCGCCCCATTACCGCAAGCTCGCAACAGCGGCGAGCATCACCACAACGAGCGCGCCGAGCACGTATGCCGCATAGCCGGTGATCTTGCCGTGGTGCATACGCGCGAGCCAGCGGGCTATCGCTTGGAAAGCTTCCGTACCGGGACGGAAGAACAGACGGTCCACGACGTGGACGCGAACTTCATGGTGGGTGCGGGCGGTCAGGAACGCGCCTTGGCGTTCCTCTTCCCGAGCAACTTCCGGATCAAACACGGCATGGAACAGCACGCGCACCGGGGAGGAAAAAGTAGTCGCCGTGTAGGTCATTTCTGGCAGCAGCCGCACGATGCCTCCGTTCCAAGGCGCGCGCCGCGATAGCCGGCGACGACGGCGTACGCCGCTGGCCACCGCCCACACCACCAACAGCATGAGTACCAACACCACGAAGGTCAGCAAGGTAGACATCGCATACACGACCGGCGCGTGGGCGCCGTCCGAATGCAGCACGACCAAGCCGCGCAGTGGGAACAAGCCGTGTCCGAGTTGCGCACCGAGTTGACTGAGGTCGTGCGCGACGCCGGCGGCCAGTCCGCTAACGTCGCCGAAGAACGCGGGGACCAGTGCGTCGGTCGGGTCGGCACCGGTCAACGATGCGGTCATGCGTCCCAGCACCGGGATTACACCGGTCGCCCACACGCCTAAACCAAGACAAGCGATCGCCAGCAACGTCATCGGTGCAGTCACGCAAGCAGGCATCTGCGGCACGGACGACGCCTCGTGCGAGCGTGGCAAACCCAGCAGCGTGCTGGACGCGAGCATCGCAAAACACGTAACCGCAAGGCCCGCCGTCAACGCCAGCAACGCGCCACAGATCGCGAACACAATACGTACTGGGACCGGGCTCACTTGAACCACTCGCAACAGCGACTGCAAGGTCAGCCATTCGCTGACAAAACCATTGAACGGCGGCAGCGCCGCGATCGCGAAACAACCCACCACGAACATCGTGCCAAACAGCGGCACTCGTCGCAGCAGGCCGCCGAGACGGTTGAGATCGTCATGGCCGACCACGTCGCCGATACCGCCAGCGCCGATAAACAGCAACGTTTTATAAGTAGAGTGGTTGAGCATGTGATACAGGCCGGCGACCAACGCCAGCCCGGCCAGCGTCGGATGTTGCATGGCCGCGAACGCGAAACCAGCACCCAAGGCGGTAACCACGATGCCCAGGTTCTCGATGGAGCTGTGGGTCAGTAGCCGGGTCATGTTGCTATCCGCCAACGCATACATGATGCCCAACACGGCGGTCACCGCGCCAACCACAAGCACCACCAACGCTGGCCCCAGCGCATGGCTAGCGAGCGGACCATCGACGATCCACAACGTGAAGACGCCGAGGTTCATCGTCGCGCCGGAGAAGATAGGCAGTAGGCCACGCGGTGCAGCGGAGTACGCGTCGGCCATCCAAACGTTCATCGGCACGATGCCGGTCTTGACGCCGAAGCCGAAGAACGTCAGCAGAAATCCCATCCACACGACCCCCGGCGAAAGAGTTGGCACCGCGGCGGCGATGCCAGCTAGCGACGTCGTGCCTGCCGCCCCCGCCAGAATCAACAAGCCGGCCAGCGCCGCCAACGCGCCGGCTTCGGAAAAGGCGAGCGTAAGGAAGCCGGCTCGCGCATCCACGTGTTCGTCCCGGCCAAGAAACACCAACGCCGCGAGTGTCAGCGACATGATTTCCCAGCCGAACAGCAGGCTGACGACCCCGGCGGCCAATGGCACCGCGAGCATGGCCGCGAACAACACCGTCGCACAAACCAGCACCATCCGGCCGCGCTGCGGCGAACGGTGCAAGGTATCGCGCAAAAGAAACGGGGCTGAACAGGCGTACACCACGGCGGAAATCAACAGGAAATACGCGCGCAGCGGATCCAGCGTGAAGCCGAACCCCGGCAGGATGGCCAGCACGCCGGACATGGACGCTTGGGTAGAATCATCCGCAATAGTGCCGATGCTTGCGATCAGCACCAGCAACGCGGCAACCCAACTCCCGCCGAGGAACCCCGCCGAGCGCCATCTGGAAACGGGCACGAGCGATGCGCCGAGGGTGAAAGCGAGAGCTACAAATGCCCAGACAATAATGTTCATGGGAAGTAGAGAACCCTGATGGCGAGCCGTAGCACGAGCAAGGCGCCGAGACCGGCGGCCACCCAAAACAAATACATGGCGGCGAATGTGGTCACGACACCGCGTCCCTTGGGCGCGCGCTGACCTGCCCGGCGGCGGCGAGCAAGCCGTGAATGATGGCCAGCGGCGGTGGCGGACAGCCGGGGACGATGAAATCGACCGGGATAACCTCACCTACTCCGCCTGCGCAGGCGAAAGTCTTGCCGAAAATTCCACCATTGATCGCGTCATCGCCAATCGCCACGACGCGCTTCGGCTCCGCCATCGCCTCGTACGCTTTGCGCAGTGGTTCGCGCATGGCTTCAGTAACTGGACCGGCGACCAGCAACACGTCAGCATCACGCGGCGACGCCGTGATAAAGATGCCGAAGCGATGCATGTTATAAGGCGGCGCATCGATCAGCCGTACTTCGCTGATGCAAGCGCAGTTGGCGCCCGCATCAACAAAACGCACGTGTACCGAATGCCGGAACCGCGTCGGTAGCGGCCCTTGCGAGTTCGGGGTTAGGGCCGACCAAGCAAAATCGCTGGGCAATTCCGCCGTGCTACCGGCCAGACCGTCGAGCCGCCGCGGGATAGCGCCTAGCGGAAGGTCGTCGCGCCGCGGCCACCGCGTAGTGCGAATGCCGCGCAACAAGCTTATGAGTGTCCAGTTGGCCATTAGCGATCACTCTCCGCGATCGACAAGCCGAAGCCCGCCATGATGATATGGAAATCCTGGAACGCCGCGCCTTCGAGTGCGCGATGAAAGGCGTGCCAGTTGCGAAACCCTGGCGGCGCGATACGCCAGCGCCGGATAAGCCCGGCTTCGTCGATACGTAGCCAATGGAAGGTGCCGCCTGCCGGAGCCTCGACCCAGCTCAACGCGACGCCCGGCAACACCGGGCATTCGGTTGTAACAGTGCCTTCAGGCAGTGTCGCGAGTAGCGCTTCGATCAAGGCGGTGCTGGCGCGAATCTCGGCGAAATAAATCCGCATCCGCGCATAACCATCGCCCTCGATCTCGCGCGGTATCTCCGGCGCGTGGTCAACGTAAGCGCCGTAGGGAAGCGTGCGGCGCAAGTCGACCCGACGCCCGGAAGCGCGCGCTACCGGCCCGACGACCCCGTACAAATCAGCAACTTCGGGACGAAGCGTGCCCATTTCCTCGAGGCGGTCAAGATAACTCGAGGTGTGCACGAACAGCCGCTGCAGCCTCGCAAACTCTTCGGCGGCGTCGACAACACCGCTGCGCAAAGTCGCGAGCGCGGCAGCGCTGGGATTCCACGCGAGTCCGCCAGGCACACACAGTCCGAAAAGGTAGCGGTGCCCGCACACCTGCCCGGTCAGCCGCAGCACGCGCTCCTCAATTTCCTGAGACATCGATTTGCCGACTGCAAGCGAGGTCGAGCCGGCAAGCTCCGCGAGAGTCGCTGCGTGGTAGCGGATGCGTTCGAGCTCGGCGAATACCGCGCGCAAGATGCGCGCACGCGACGGCGCCTCGCAGCGCGCAATTTTTTCCAACGCCTGGCAATACGCGAAGGCGTGGGCAAAGGCCGAGCTACCACTGAAACGTTCGGCCAGCAGCAGGCCACGATCCGGCCCTTGGCCTTCGGCAATTTTTTCGACGGCACGGTATTTGAAGAACAAGCGCGTCTGCGCTTCATAAATTTGTTCACCCGGGGTTTCCAGCAGCCACATCCCCGCTTCGTTGTAATCAGCCCAGATCGGCCCCACCGGAAACACAATTGCGCCTTCCTGATGTAGTACCCGGCGCGGCCGCCATTCGGTGCCCAGCCCGGGTTCTACTACGCGCTGGCGCGGATCAAACTCGGGGCGCATCGGTGCCAAACCTTCGGGCCAAACGGTATCGTGCAGCACGTAATCGCCAAGAAACGGATGGCCTTCAAACGGAACGCCAAACAGGTCTTCGACCTCGCGCTCGTGCCAAGCCGCCGCGTGAACGCGTTGGCCGATCGATGGCAGCTTCATGCCCTCGACAGCGGTGATCCGGACGACCACGATCACGCCATCTTCCGGATGGAAAAAGAAATAACGTAGGTCGACTTTAGTGGACGCCGGATCGCACTCAGCCACCAGCGTCGCAAAATCAAAAAGGTCCGTCTCCACCAGCGTGGCCGTTAATTCTGGCAGCATCTCGGGATCCGGCTGCACCTCGATCCAGTCGCCGGTGTCATTGATCGGAGCATTGCCGCTCAGCTCGCGCAACCGGGTGAGCCACTCACTGCGTCCGTTCACGGTGCACCTCCTAACAACGCGCCGGCGTGATTAATCAGTACCTGCAGCGGCGGCGGTAGGTAAAAGCCAAACACAAGGATTGGAATGAACGCAATCGCGAGCGCTGCGACGCTGGTCGCTGGCAGTTTCGTACGCGGAACCACCTCACCTTCAGGTTCACCGAATACGATCCGCCCCACTTGGTAGAGGATCGCGATAAAGGCCAACACGAGCAGCGCGGTAAGGATGCCGGTAGCGACGTATTGGCCGGCGCCAAACCCGACCGCCAGTATTTTGAATTCCGAAATAAACAAGACAAACGGTGGCGCGCCCGCAATCGCTAGCGCGCCCAATAACAGCGCCCAGCCAGCCACTGGGCTGCGACTGATCAGGCCACGTACCGCTTTGATCTCTTGGGTACCAAACACGATGGTGGCCATGCCTGCCGCAAAGAAACAAAACGACTTGGTGAAGGCGTGGCCGAAAAATTGGTACACGGTGCCGAGCTGATCCGACGTCGCGCCAAGCCCTACGGCGGCGAGGATTACGCCCATGTGTTCGATCGTGGAATAGGCGAACAGGCGCTTGTAGTCCTTGACTTGCAGCAGCAGGAACGCGGCTACACCCACGCTCAACAGGCCCGCCACGATGTACCAATTTTCGGGATGGGATATCCCGGGGTTGCGCGACAACGCCGGATAGATCCGCAGCAACATGTAGAGTGCGCCGCTAGTTTCCACGCCTGATAACAGCGCACAGATCGAGGCCGGTGCCTGACTGTGTGCATCCGGCAGCCAGGTGTGCATCGGCACTAGTCCGGCCTTGGTGCCGAATCCCACCAGCCACAACGCGAAACAAACCAACAATATCGGCGCCGGAATCTGCGGCGCGGCCGCGACCAATCCAGCCCAACTGACGGGCTGACCGGCGTGGTTAATTCCGTAGTACAGCACCAGCACGCCGAACAGCGCGATCATCGCGCCCACGCTGGTGAGTGCCACGTATTTCCAGGCCGCTTCGAGCGCCGTCGGCCGGTCGTTGTAGGCCACCAAGAACGCGGAAAAGATCGTGGTCAGCTCGATCGCAATCCACATAACCGCGAGGTTGGTGACCAGCGGCACCGCCAACATTGAGATCAGGAACAGGTTGTAGAGCGGCCAGTAGGCGCGATAGCGCGGCGGCGGTGTGCCTTCGTGCGCCGCATAGTGCACGCGCAGGTAGCCAATGGAATACAGGGCGGCGGTGACACCCACGAATGCAATCAGCAACAGATATAACGCCGAGAATGCATCCAGCGAGAGTCCGCCCCAGGCGTCCACCAACAAATTCACCTGGTTGATCTGCAAGACGGCCAGTACGGAAAGCACCAGCACGGCCACTGCGGAAGCCAGTGTCACCCACGGTGCTGAGCGCTGATGCAGCATCGCGATCGACGCGGCAATCGCGGGAATAATGAGGATCCACGCCAGCATCAGCGTTGCTCCTTCAAGTCGGCCAACAGGCCGACCCGAGTCGAGCCGGTGGTCCGGTTGATGCTTCGTATAAGCAGGCCAATGACCAGCGCTGCCACTGGCACGTCTACGGCCGCTGCAATTTCAGCGATGACCGATAGATCGTTAACGATGGCGATTGACGCGAAGAACGCGCCGCTTTCCATAATCAAGATACCCATCAGTTGCGCCACAGCCTCGCGTCGCACCGCAACGGTAAAGGCACCGTAGAACAAGGCGATCAAGCCGGACGGAAGATTGATCACAGCGAACGGCCGGCCCGGAATCACCTGCACCAGTGGCGCAGCGACAATCCACGCAACCAGCGCTAATCCGGCGGCTATCAGGATCGACACGGGAATACTCAGGACCTGATCCACTTCGCGGCGCTCGTAAATCTCACTGCCCGCCGACCAGCGCAAGACCAGCGGTACCGCGATCACCTTGGTACTAAAGGTGATTGCCGCTACCCAGAACAAATGTGGACTGTCCAGCGCAATGCCGATCACGATCGCCGACGCAGTCAGCGCAATGGCGTGCGCCATAAACAGATACAACGTGCCCAGCATCTGCCGCGTAACTATTGCCGCCAGGCTGAACAGCACGAACAACGCGGCGATGAGGCCATTAATGGCGAGTGCGGTAGTCATCAGCCGATTCCCACGACGCGCACGCCCATGGCGAACAGTGCGATCACCAAGGCGGACGCCAAAAATTCGCTGATGCGGAACAAGCGCAACTTGGCGACGGTTGTCTCGATCACCGCGAGCACCACGAGAAACAGCAACATCTTGCCGAGCACCTTTGGCATGGCGAAAAAAACGTCGCCCCAGTGGGTCGTGGTGGCCAGGCCCCACGGCGTGATCACCACGTTGAGGAACACGATCAACAGAGCCATAAATTTCATCGCCCCGCCCCACTTCATCAGCGCCGCGCCGGTACCCGAATATTCGAGGTTCTTCGAGTGACCGATCATGGCGGTCTCAGCTTTTCCGGCCGGGTTATCCACCGGCAATCGGCCTTCATCGGCGAGCAGCAACATCAGGAAGGCCACCGCCACCAGCAAATGTGCGGGTTGCAGCATGGCCGCCCACGACACCGCCCAGCTTGCATTCACCGTATAGGGAATGGTCGAGTCCGCCACGTAGGAGAGCGCGAAAAACACCAGCATGAATACCGGCTCGGCCAGAAAGCCCACCATGCGCGTACGGCTAGCGCCGATGCCGCCGTAAACGTTGCCGGTATCCATCGCCGCCAGCACCACAAAGAATCCGCTGGCTGCGAACAAAAAGCCGACGGCGATCATGTCGCCAGCAAACGCGAAGAACAACGGATATGCGGTAAGCGCCGGGATCAGGATCACTACGAACATCGGCATCACGAAATGGATTAACGGTGCGAACCGAAATACCCAACTGCTTTCTTCGGAAATCACCTCGTCCTTGCCGAACAGTTTCCAGATGTCGAAATAGGGCTGGAAGATGCTCGGGCCGTGCTTGCCCTGGATGATTTCCTCAAGGCGTGCCAGCACGCCACCGAGCAGCGGCGCGAACGCCAGCAGAAACGCAATCTGCAGGAGGTTGATGACAAGGTAATGGAGGAGTGGTGACATACGGATCAGCGATAGCAAACGCTGAGGAGCGTCCGCACATGTGCGCACCGTGGCGGCACTATGACCTGAGCGGAAAAGCTAGAAGACGACGATGTGGTCGGGTGACCGCGAAACGAGGTCGTTACCGGCAACCGCATTTCGGGTAACAGCGCATGGACGTGCGTGAACAGCGTCAGGGTGACGCGCACGATCAGACTACCCCGTAGATAGCACAGGCATGCCGCGAGGCACGCGCCACATCCTGTGGTGAAAAACGCCGCAAAAGCCATATCGGTTCCTTGTACCCGGTACGATAAATCGGCAGGCCACAAGGTCTGCACGAGTTCACTACCAAGCCAAGAAATTACCTGCGCACAAAGGCTGTTATCAAACAGAAGACACCTACGTACGCCGGGTTACCCGGCTTGGTAGGCATCATTAGCCTTGCGGCGGTTCGGGGAGGAATGCCATCTCCCTATACGATGGTGTAGTGATACGAGTCCGATACGTTTCTGTCAAGCGGTACGCGAGGTTCGGTGGCAATTAATCGCTGGCACTTGCGGCTCGCATTCAGTCACTTTGGCGGGGGATCCAGTTTCGAGGTGTAATTCCCGGCCAGCGATGTGGCGGGTGGCCGAAGAGCAACCTCGGCACACCGCCAAGCGACTGTACCTGAGCAACCTCTCTAGCCGCATACTTTGGTGTGCGGACGGCGGTGGTGTCACACGTTTGTAGGCGACCAACATTTCCGAAGGCGGGCTGTAGGAACTGCCACGTCAGTGGCATCAGTCGACGCGCCTTTAGGCCGATGATCGATGAGTTGACGCATCAATCGCGTCTTTAGTCTCGTAGCCGTATAGACGTGTAACCCGATAGCCAGATGGCCAAGCGACACTGACTTAGCATCGTCATCCCGCGAGGTGCTCTTCAACAGCCGAAGGGCTGGTCACGCGGGGAGCCAGTGTTCCGTTTTGTCCGGAGAGCGCGATGCGACGGGATGATCAGCTTCGCTGTTGTGGAGCACTTCCCACTTTGCAGGAATGATAAAACTAGAGAGGCTCGGCCTTATAAGCGCGACTCCACTCAATCCCGGCTCGATTGGATAAAGTCTAGTTCTGCGCCTTGCCCTTGCCGTCGAGTTCAGTCGAGTGCCACGCCGTGAAAACATCAGGACCAAACACCGGCACAGCGGCTGATTGCGCGTAACCAAGATATGGCAGGCCAAACCATTGCTCGACGCTGCGTAGTGTCGAGTAGTGGTTGTAGGGCGCGTTTGAGACCGTACCCGGCTTGATAAACGGCGACAACATCACCGCGCCGATGCGTCCACCGCCGGGGCCATGTCGACCAGGCAGCGGGCCACCGGGAAGCGCCTGCTCATCACAACAAGCGTTGGTGTCGGCCGTATCACTTTCATCGAAGGTAATGATCAGGACGCCATCCTTGCGGAACGCCGGCGAAGCCATGATGCGCGGCACCCACAGGCGTAGAAACTTATCGGCCGAAACCAGCCCACCCGGCTCGCCATTCACGCACGGCGCGTTATGAC
Source organism: Rhodanobacter sp. (assembly GCA_039924175.1). GTDB lineage: Bacteria > Pseudomonadota > Gammaproteobacteria > Xanthomonadales > Rhodanobacteraceae > Rhodanobacter. Next base: position 23,868 of record JBDTBF010000099.1, on the reverse strand, counting down.
CGTCGTGACACAGGTTTGGCGTGATGAAGGCATAGTTCGGCGTCGTCGCCAGTTGCTGCAGATCGGTCGCCAGTTTGTTCAACGGCACGACATGCTGATTGCAGTCCGCGGCATCGTCGATAATCGAATGGAAATACGCGAACGGATTGTGCTTGTCGGCGTAGCGATCTTTCGGCGTGGCGGTGTTAGTCCAATCCGGGCTACCGATGACGGCGCGAGCGCATTGCGCAGCCTCGCGCAGCGGGTCGCTGCCCATGTCTTCCATGTAGCCTTTCCACGACAGCCCGGTATCACTCAATTGGTTAGCTACCGTTTTCACGATCGCCGGATAGATGCAGCCGCTGCCGGCAAGCTGTCCATTGGCATCGAGTTTGCCCGTCGTGGCAACAAACTCAGAATACAAATCGCAATCTTCTTGCGTATCGTGGTTGGGCGCCTGCCCACTGATCAGCGAGATGTAATTGTCGAGACTGTAGTGCCCCGTCGCGTGGTATTGCGTCAGTAGCGCACCCGACGCCGTTAACGTATGGCCGAGGTACGGCGCTGGTGTGTCTGGTCCGAAAGTGACGTTAAACGGCTTGTTCTCAAGCACGATCAGGAACACGTGCCCGATCGACGGGTGTGCCGTCGACGCAGGTATGGCAGAAACGGGGTTCCCCGAGGTGGCGCATGCGTTGAGCAGCAAACCGAACAAAAGGGTGGCTACGCTTGACCGTATCAAATAGTGCATTTGTCTGCCTTGGATGAGCATTACAACACCACCGCGTTTACGTAGCCGCATCCTTAAATTCCGCACTTCAAAATAGAAGTTAGCAGCCAGCCTGTTTCGCGCAGCGGGTCGCCAGCAACCATCAAACTGTATCCGTTTGATACGTGGCTTGAGTCGAAGTGTCGCCGCAATTGATAGTAGTACCAGCACGACTGCATCAGCGTTGCATCACTGACGTGTCGGTGAGTCGAAACTACCCTGACCCCACTTCCTTAGACGTGGCTCCGGAAAATACGAGAGCGAACAATGACCGTACTTTCACCAGCCGAGAGTTTAGAGTTAGCTCCTCGTCCAGCTGTGGAGAAACCACCTTGTCGACCTCTGCTGGGCCCGCGCCGCCACCCTCGGGCGAAGATGGTTCGCAGCCTTCCAATACATCGCAGCAGGCCGAGCACACCAGCGCGCCTCCGCCGCCGTTGACGCCGCATAGCCGGCTGTCGCCGTTCGTGCTGCTGTGTGGCGCCGGATTTCTCGGCCGCCTGAGTTACGAGATGGTGCGCGCTCCGCTGACGTCGTTGTACGCGTTGCATCTTGGCGCGCCAACCCAGGTCATTGGCTTGCTGGTCGCCGCCGTTACGATCACCGGCATTTTTTTCAAATTCCCCTCCGGTAGCTTGGCCGACGTGTTCGGCTTCCGCCGCTTGATGTTGGCCGGGCTGTGGGTGAAAGCGAGCGCACCGTTTCTGTATCTGATTGTGAGTTCATGGCCGCAGTTATTGGTCTTGCGCTTCTATCACGGTCTGTCCACGGCACTGTATGCGCCGGCTGCCTCAGCGCAGGTGGCCAAGGCCTACCCGGAACAGCGTGGCAGCCGGTTGGGGACGTATAGCGCTGCAGAGAACGCGGGCGTGGTACTGGGTCCGGTGCTGGGCGCGACGGTGCTTGCATGGGCCAATTTTTCGGTCGCGTTCATCGTCTCCGGTGCCATCGGCATTGGTGCTCTGCTGGCGGTGCTGCCGTTTCCCAAAGACGCACCGGTCCGTCGTGCCGCGCAAAGTCCACGGCAAATTTTGCGCAGGCTCGGTCACGGGCTGCGCCAGATCATCGGAGATCGAGCGATTAGGATGGCCAGCCTGATGGAGGCTACGCTTTACGCGGGCGTCGGCACGTTGCAGGCCTACCTGCCGCTGTATGCACTGAGCGTACATATCTCCGTGGCACAGATCGGACTGCTATTTGGTGGCCAAGGGATCGCCTCGATCCTGTTACGGCCACTGATGGGTCGCGCAGCCGACCGCTACGGCCGCAAACCATTCATCGTCACCGGCGTAACCATCTGCGCGATCGTATTGGCGACCATCCCCTACTTCCAGACCTTCTGGCCGCTGCTCGGGCTAAGCGTCGCCTTCGGATTAGGAACTGGCATGGTCACGCCTTCGACCACGGCAATGATCGGCGACCTCGTCAAACGCGGCGACTTCGGCGCTGCCATGGGCGTGTTCGGTAGCCTGTGGGACATCGGTCACGCCGCCGGACCACTGATCGCCGGCTTCCTGATTGCGGCGCTCGGCTATCGCAGCGCATTTCTCATTATCGCCGTGGTGATCGTCACGGCCCTGGCCGTGTTCATTCGCACACCTTCAAACACATAAACCTCGATGTGCGTATCCAAACGGATCGACCGACGGTAGGTTGCGACCAGCTGCAGACACTCGCTGCATGGCTGCTTGCGACCCGAAGAGACCGCTGGCGGCTGTCCGCTATTCTGTCAGCGAACTCGCGCGCGAACAGCAACATCGCTGAGGTTGGAAGCGTGCCAAGAACATGAGGGTGTTCGCTCCACGCTGCGCTGGAAGGCGGACAGCGTCATTGGCAGCCTGACTGCGTCGCGGCATTCGTCTAGGCGTAGCACTTCATAGTTAAATTCGCCCGCCAACGTAGGTGCTTTGACGGGTATCACGCCCTGTTGCGTCATGAGAAACACAGGCGTTTACCGATGCACACCCACCGATAGCGTATCGCCCACAGTTTCGCCGGCGCAGCCCGCCATCGAGTATTGATTCATCTATACGTAATATTTTGCGTGCCGTAGTATCTTGCGGGAACGTAAAATTTCGCAGCCTCGGTGTAGTCACTTTTATGAGCACGCAACAAGTCCCACCAAAGAGCACCGACAGCACCTTCTCCGACCGCATACGCCTGCTGATCCAGCACGTCGGCAGCGTCACCCAGATCGCTCGCACCTGCGGCTTTTCCGAGGGGGTGGTGCGAAGCTGGCGCGATGGCAGCACTGACCCGTCACGGGCCCGCTGTGTCACTTTGGCGCACACGTTCAACATTTCGCTGGAGTGGCTGGTGGCGGGTGAGGGTCAGATCCAGATTAATCCGGCCACGAACTCGCAAGACAAGGACTACAACATCGAGGCGGTGAGCTCACAGCAGCCACACTCTGAGCTGGGCTGGTTCACGACACAATCATCCTTGGTTGCCAATGAAGTTGGATTGGATACACAGCGGTTAAATACCGCGTTGCAGTTATTGCAGTCGGAGCTGGATCTAGCGGATAGCCCGCTGAAACTGGCAGACCGTACCGATCTGTTGTCCGAGCTCTATGAAATCCTCGGCCCGAGGGGCGCCAGTGTCGACGCCGCTGCGATGATGGCCTTCAATCTCCGCCTGACTCAGATTCTACGCACTCGCTAGGACCAACGATCGCTCTGAAGCCGGTATCGCTGATGAGCGGTTGGGGTGCAGCGGTGCGCGCGCTGGTTGCAACAACGACGCGTGTCGCCAACGTACGCGCCACGCTACATTAAATGACTGCTACTCGGCAGATCGATGGAGGTAGTGACTATCTCGTCTTGGCCAATAGCCGCCATTTAAGACCACCCTGAAACTCATCGATGCGCCCCATCACAATGCCGTCAGCGTGTCGTCATCGACCGCTTTTTCAAGTACGGGACTTGCAACCTCGCCTTCGAACACCTCCCGATACAAATCGGCACCATAGCTTGTCTCAAGCGGCTCGCCTTCTACTAGCCGGAAAGTCCGCGTACCGTCTTCGCGCCGCTGTGCGCGCAGGAATAACGTGTCGACGCTGCCCTGCTCGAACAGATCGTGCGCGAAGGCGAAGAGATGCGTGACGAAGCAAATGCGGACAGCACGCTCTTGTAAGGCGGCGACTATTTGTCGGGCGATTTCCGCACCTTCGAGTTCGTTGGTGGAGGCGAATGATTCGTTGAGCAGCAGTAGCGCGTTTGGAGTGATGGCGTCGGCAATGATGCTGATGCGGCCCAGCTCTTCGTCGAGCTTGCCGCTGGTCATGGTTTTGTCTTCTTCCCGTTTGTAGTGGGTGAACAGACCGTGGCACAACTCGGCAGCGAAGCTGTCCGCAGCGACGTACAGTCCGCTTTGCAGCATCAGTTGCGCAACCCCGAAACTACGCAGGAAGCTGGACTTCCCGCCTTGGTTGGCGCCGGTGACGACCAGCAGCGACTTGTGATCGGCTGCAAGGGTATTGCCCACGACAGCGTGGCCCATGCTGAGCGCTAGGCAGGGGTCGCGTAGCCCCTCCGCGTGGTGCGTACCATCGCCGGCTTCAGTCGGCTGCGGCATGACGGTCGGCACACCCAGCGCGTGAAGTTTCGTATCCAAGTTGAGTGCGCCGACGTAGAACGCTAGCTCGGCGCGCAGCGTCTCGAAGAAGCCGAAGATATGGTCCATCGACTGCGCCAGTGCGTTTGCGACTAGGTTGATACCGCGATCGTGGATTGCGCCCAGCGCCTGCGCACCAGCAATGTCGCGCTCGGGAATGCGGAAGGTGTAAGCCGGCGGTCCTTTGTGCAGCACGCGTTGCAGCAGGCCAGGAGCGTTGTCATTGGCGTGGCGCAACGTGTAATTGGTGCCCACGTTACCAGCGCCAAGGTTTGCACTGAGCAGCACGCCGTGGCCAAACTTCAATTCATCAAGCCAACTGTCGATAGTGGCGAGATAGTCGTCGCCAAACTCCTCGCGCAACATGCCGAAGAGTGCAGTGAAACCACGCGAGCGAAACACATTGAACTGTGTGTCGGCAACCTCCCGCAGCCGCCTCAAAATGGCCACGAACAACGTCATGACATCGATGGCGCCGTGCAAGGTAGACGAGGGATACTTGCCGTAGAAACTCCAATGGCTTTTCTGCTTGCCGTCGATTGCCCGCACCGCCAGCTCGTACAGATGGCGGATCACATCAGGATGTTCTAGGCTGTCGCGTAGCACGTCTTGCCGATACAACACCGTGGCGACATGCGTATGCAATCCACCCAGCGTGGCCCTGCGCGCAACATCAAACAAGTACGCGTCGTCGTCGGCCATCGCGCTCCAGAGCACGTCCAGCTCGAGGTCTTGGCGCAGCACCGGCTCATGCGACGGTAGCGTACGTTTCAGGTCGAAAGCCTGCGCCGGATGCATCAATAATGCTTTCATGGTGCAATCCGTTGCAGCAGCCAGCGTCGAGTGACGCGAAACTTTTCGGCGATCGCCAGCGCGTAAGCGACGCCGTCGGCCGGCTTGCGTTCCACCTTGCAAGTACGGATGGCCGGATCATGCGGATCGACCAAACTCATCATGCTGACGGTCTTTTCGTCGAACATGGCTAGCTCGGGGAGGAAGGTTACGCACACGGCGAGTAGGTCCAGTTCGGACAGTCGGGCCATCACTTTGCGGCCGAGCCAGGTGGCATCCTGCAGTGTGGTCGAGGCGAAGATCTCATTCATGATGACCAAGCTGTCGGGCGTTACCTGGTCGAGGATGTGATGAATACGCACCAGGTCATCCTTCAGCTTGCCGCGCAAGCTGGTGATGTCTTCCTCCCGCTCAAAATGGGTGAAGATCTGATCGCACAAAAACAACTGTGCCTGCGTGCCTGGTACCGGCAGGCCCAAACCGGCGAGCCAGTGCATTTGGCCAACCGTGCGTGCGAAGGTGGTCTTGCCGCCGTGGTTCGGGCCGGAGACGACGAAGACGCGCTCTGCACCGTCCAAATGAAAGTCGTTGCGAACCACGCGATCACTACCCTCAAGCATGCGCGTCGCCAGCGCTAGATCGAACACGTCATGCGCTTCGATCGCCTTGCAGGTGCGCGACACCTGCGGGTAGCAAAACGTCAGACCGCGCCGTCGGCAAGCCTGCATGTGGGAAAAATAGGCGAGATAGAACTGGATCTCGCGATCGAACTGCACGAGGCATGCGTCGGCGTCGTTGGCGTGCGTATCAACGTAATTCTCCAGTGTATGGAATACCTCTGGGAACAGCAGCGCCACCCGTTCCAAAATCTGTGCCTCGACGTGGTTGAGGCCCAACGAGGAAACGTCGAAGCGAGCGCGGTAGTCGCGCGTCGTACCCTGCCGAAACTTCGCAAACGTGGCTTCCACCATGGCGCTGAAGTCGGCCTCGTCCTCATCGTGGCGCAGCGTGACCGTGCTGCCCTTGATGTGAACGGCGTAGCGAATACCGGACAGGTCAGCCAGCACCGTGCGCGTATCGGCAGCTAAGCGCTTGAATACGTCGCCCTCCACTAGCGCCGCTAGATAATCGCCGAACGCGATCAGGCCTCTCGACGTCACGCCCAACTGGCGGACATCAGTGGTTAGGCGTTCTACAGCGTTGGCATAGGCGCTCATTGCCTCAAGCAACCAGCGCTCCCTTTCCTGCTTGTAGAAACATTTCTGCACGCGCTCACGATGCTCGCGCATGGCACGCATGCTCGCAGCAAATGCTGCAATGGCTTCCCGTAATGCCTCGCTCCGCTCGAGGTCGCGCATGACTTCCTGCCGATAGGCCACCTCATCGGCATCATCTACCCGCACGTAAAAAAACGGTGCGAGTTCGTACTCCGCCGCACGCGCCGCCACGGCGTCAACCAATCGGTCAAGATTAAGGTCATGGAAGCACGCGGGCACGCTGGCATCCAGCACCTGCCCCGCACGGTTTGGCTGCGGGAACAGGATGCTGTGGAACTCTTGCGAAACCAGGGATGGATTGCCTTGCATGGGAATCGATCGTTTCCGGTATTAGCCGGATGCCTTCTGCTGTTGCGCTTGGTAGCGCTCAATACAGGCCAAAATCTCCTTGCGAGCGTCATCCACGTCACGCCAACCGTCGAAACGCACCCACTTGCCCTTCTCCAAATCTTTGTAATGTTCGAAGAAATGCTGGATGCGATCGCGTGTTGTCTCGGGAATATCTGCCAGTTTCTGATAGTGCGCATAAGCGCTAAACGTGCGACTAATCGGCACCACAATAAGTTTGGTGTCCTCGCCGTTCTCGTCGCTCATGTCCATGACGCCGAGCGGCCGACACACGATCACCGAGCCGGGAATTAGTGGCATCGGTACCACGACCATGACGTCCAGCGGGTCACCATCACCGCACAAGGTACCCGGCATATAACCGTAATTACCGGGGTAACGCATCGGCGTAGAAAGCACGCGGTCGACGAAAATCGCGCCGCTAGCCTTATCCACTTCGTACTTGACGGGATCACCATTCATCGAAATTTCGATGATCGCATTGATGGCGTCGGGTACGTTCGGTCCAGGAGTGACTCGGTTCAATGACACGGCTATGCCTCGCTCAAGTGTTGGGTTTGGTTGATGGAACGAATGGTGAAGCGGTTATCGGCGAAGACAATTTCGCTAATCCCGCAAGGCGAAGGCGCCAGCGTCCAGTAGCCGCTCAACGGCAGGCCGAGCGCATGTCCGAGTAGGACGCGGATGACGCTATCGTGCGTCACCATCACCACGATGCCGTGCCGGTGCGCATGCACGATGAATTGCAGTGCATCGACGGCGCGCGCCTGCACTTCCTGCAAGGTTTCGCCACCGGGCGGGCGCATGGTGTGCGGCGCGCTGTGCCAACGGGCCAGTTCATCTGGCCAGCGCTGCGCGACCTCGGTGACAGCCATGCCCTGCCAGACGCCGTAGTTGATGTCGTTCAACCCATGGTGCGGTTGGGCGTCCAATTGGAACGAGCCAGCGATCGAATCAGCCGTGCGCACACAACGCGTGAGAGGGCTGCAGTACACCGCGTTCGGCACCCAGCTCGCAGTGATGACATCGCGAGCAAGTTCGGCTTGGCGAACACCGTTGGGCGTCAGCATTAAATCGTCTCGCCCGCGAAAACGCGGTGGGTTGATGCCGGCCACTTCACCGTGGCGAACTAGCAAAATTGTGGTCATCGCGAAGACTTCCCTTTGGGTATTGATGACAGCGTCGAAGACACTGATGTAAGGCACGTACGCGACAGCGACGAGGGGTTTGGCGCATGGGCGACCCTAGCTGAGCGGCCGCTCATGCGACTTCCTCGCGCACCACGATCGTGGTGATACCCGTAGCCTTTGCGGCCTCATCCAACAACTCGGTAATGGCACTGTGGTTTTCCAAGCCAACCGGTTCGGCGATGATCAAGTCGTCGATTTTCCGTTGCCGTATCTCCGTCGCCACGCGTTCGGCATCAAGCGTGGCGATCACACAACCATCTACAACCACGCCCTGCCGCTGACCTAGTCGTGCGAAAGCCAGCAAGTCGTCGTTCATTAGCCCGCGCTCTATTGCGCTATCAGGCGCCGCAACTATCGCCAGAATATGCATTTCGGCCACGTCGTGGGTGCGGGAAAACCGGAGCGCAGCCTCAACCGTGAGATCGCCGAGAACAGAGCGGTCATAGACCGCCAGCACACGAACGTTCATGAGAAGAGTTCCTGTGGCGGTGCCACGTTCGTATGCAGGCGTCGCAGCACTTCGCGGACGCGGTTAGGCCGGGTGGCTGTCACACCGCAAGAGTTCTGGGCTGGTTTAGGCGCGCCTTGCTGGGGCGATGCATTTTTACAACGTGCATGACACCGGCCTCGCACAGGGCGGGGCATTGCGTTTTCGCGAAACGAGAACATGGCCGTACTCCATTACCGTCGCCTATCGGACGTCTGGAGCGAAGAGCGGAATCGCGGAGATTCGGAAAGACGCCTGCCGCAATGCCGCGCCACGTAACAGGCGCGTTCGACAGGCATCATTAGCCTTGCGGCGGTTGGACAAACCACAGGAGGAATGCCATCTCCCAGTGCCAGACTATAACAATCGTTTATGACCGACAAGACGGTATTACGGAGCAATCGCGCTTATCCACGCAATGACTAAAGCTGCATTCATCAACATCATGCAGCTTTCGCAATGTGGATGCCTCCAGTACAAAAGCGTGTGCTACTTTAAATTGCGTAAGGGTGATGGTGTTCGCCTTCCACTGCCGCCAAGGCTAATGACACCTACAGGCTGCTGATCGATTCGGCTTTCCATGTTTGGAGTCTTGTCATGACCTGTATCAACCTGTGTCAGTCACATCGTCGGCTCTTGAATGCCGCACTCGTGTCGCTGCAATCCGCTCACATGAACGTTTACTTGAGCATGTTGGCTGTATTGCCCCTGGCGGCAGCTGAGCCCGCCTGACCGGCGCGCGGCATGTTTACCGACAACCACCGTCGTTACCTGCAAAATCTGCTGCGTCATGTCGAGCAAGAGGTGCAGGAAGCCGTAGACCTGTTGCACGAAGGTGACCAAAACGCACTATTTCCGCGCTACCGTAACTTTCCGGCGGCGGAGCGCATCGATGCGCTGCACGCTCATCAAACGCGGCTGCGCGCAACGATGCGACGTTTCATGGATACGCAGCACATCGCCTATCCAGGTGATTCAATCATCGAAGCCGCGCGTGGTTATGAAGCCCGGTTGTTGATGGTACGCAACGCCGCCTACGAACTACGTCCACGCTACGTACGCGGTTACGGCGTACTGGATAGCGATGCCGAACAAGCCTGTCGCGCCTTTGCTGCCGAGCTGGGCTTGCTATTGGACGTGATGGCCAGTGAGCTGCGCCGCGAACCACTGCAGCTAGCGGCGGACGGCGGCGGTGATGTCCTGCTCAACCTACTGGTCGGCATTGTCGAGCGTCACCGCCTGCTCGAATACCGCAGTCGGCTCGAGACCTTGCTTGCGCGCGAGCAAGGCGACCGCGTGGAAGTCGCCCTGCTCGGCCGAGTCAGTAGCGGCAAGTCATCGCTGATCAACGCCATGCTCGGCCAGTCGCTACTGCCGGTGGGCGCCGTGCCAGTGACCACCGTGGTCACGCGCATCCGCTACGGCAAAACAGTGGATGTGCGCACGGTCGGCATCGACGGCCACGTGCAGGCCATCGAGGCCAATGAGTTGCCCGATTACGTGGACGAATCGGGTAACCCCGGCAATCGTCGACGACTACGCGAAGTGGACATCCGCGTACCTTCAGTGCTGCTCGAACCCGGCATCGTACTGGCCGACACTCCGGGTCTCGGCTCGCTGCACGCGCATGCCTCGGCTCACGCGTTGGACTATTTGCCGCGTTGTGACCTAGGCATTGTCGCCATTGACGCGGCCGCCACCTTGACACCGCAGGACCTCGACCTGTTAGGCGCCCTGCGTGACGGCGGCGCTGAATGGGTGGTGGTGCTGACCAAGGCGGATACCGTGACTCCCGAGGCATTGCTGCAACAGCGCAACTACGTGGAAGCTAGCGTGACTGAAGCGATGCAGACCAGCACACACATCACGGCAATCAGCGTGCATCCCGAACACAAAGCCGATCTCGATGCATGGCTAAAAGACACCCTGCAGCCAGTGCTGGAACACACCGAGGCACAGGCCGAGACCCGTCGACAGCGGCGAATTGCCGAACTGGCTGGACGCGTCCGCGTCACCCTGCAACAAGCGCTGGCCGAGCAGCCGATGGCCGCCCATGACGACAACGACAATGCTGATCGCAACCAAGGCAGCCTGCTTGCCACGCTGGACGACGCACAACGTCGGCTGCATGACTTGGTCCGCAGTCTGGCCGAACGCGGCGTATCGGTAACCGTCGAGGAAATCATCACACAGACGCCAGCCGGCGCCACCTTGGCCGCTCACGACCTCAGCGCGCACGCTGCCATCCTCGCTGATACGGTCGTGCGCGACGCTGTGGCCGAGCTTCGCGCCATTGCGGCACAAATTGGGCCGGATACCGCCCCCCACATTCTCCGTGGCGTGCCTACGTTCGCCGCTAGCCTTCCCGAATCAGTGGTGGTGCTCTCAGGCCGAGGACCATCACTATTGCGGGAGCCAGGGCTACGCCGCCGCTTGCATGCGGCGCTCAACGTGTCAGTCCAGAACGATATGGACGTCTACGCCAACAGCTTGAATAACTGGTTGGACCGCGCCGTCCGCGAGCTGCGCCGCGCCGCCTTGGCGGTGCCGGAACTGGGTGCGGTGACAACCGGCGCGGACCACAACACGCTGCATGCCGACCTGCGACAGCTTGAAGCCCTGCTCGACCAGGCCGAATAAACGGGTATCGAGACAAGCCGCATGAACGAGCATTACCCGCCCATCGACAACGCACAGGTGGAAGGCTGGATTGACGATCTGGCCGCCCACGAGCAAGCCACCGAACGCATCATGGCCATGGGTACGGCAGCGCGGGAGCCGCTGCTACATTACCTACAACGCGGGCCGCAGCTCGTATCGCAACCTCGCGTATTTGCCGTGAAAATGCTCGCGCGCTTGCATGACGTGCGCGTGCCGGAAACGTTGCGTACCCTGCTTTACGAACATCCGCTGCATCATTTATCAGCGCCGCTGGCTGAAGCGGAATATCGGGTCAAGGATGCCGTCGTCGAAGCGATGGTGCTCACGCAGGCTTGCGCCACTCCGGCGGACATCGCCTTCGCCGTGCAAAGTGAGCGACTGCCGGCAGCCGTTTACGCCGCTGGCACCATGCACTTGGCCTCGCTCGGTTCCACGCTGGCTGAGCTACTGACCGACGATGTGCTTGCCGCGCCCGCCGCCACAGCGTTATCCAACCTGCAACCGGCAAGCGTGACCGCAGTGATGCAGGCACTTCACGCGTGGCTGAGTCCAAAAGCGGAAACCACGCGAACCCGTCTCGGCCTTATTCGTGGCTTCAGTTGGCTGGCCACGACCTCGACCATGTGCGAACGCGCGCTACAAGAACAGGGCCTACAACATGCCAGCACATTGGTCCGTGCGGCAGCGGCGTTGTCGATGTACAACGACGTGACCATGCCTGTTGTCAGCGCCCTCGCTCACGGTGTACTCGGAAGCGACGCCCTACTCGCCCTCGCCTGCCGCAGCCGCTTGCAGAAAATGGGCGAACCGCTGTTCGAACCGATAATAGATGCGCTCCGAGCGAATATCGAAGAGGACGTTTACGGCAATCGTCATCCGGCCGAAGCCGGAGCGCGACGTTGGTTGCTGATACACCTGCTGCGACAGACCGTCATGGACACTGAACGCTTTCAGCAAATTAGCGCTGACGTGCCGGCCGACGAACTCGCTGCCGCCCTGTACCGCTTGAATGCACCACGCATCGAAGTCTTGCAGCACGCCATGCGGCATGGCGATGCCCGTGTTCGGACCGCATCGATCATCGCACTCGGCCGCATCGACGCCGATGCCACAGCTAGTTGTCTGGCCTTCCTGCTCGGTGACGTTAACCACACGGTCAGGCGCAAGGCATACCGAACACTGCGACGCTACTTGATGACGCGACCAGGTGAGATTTCATCCTTCCGCTTATCGCTCGCGGCTTGGTGGCGCAGCCCACGACGATGCCTCCAGTTGCTTGTCCTGTCTTCGCGACCGAAGAAGTGATCTATACCAGTCGCGTGACGCCTCATTGATGTTCAACAACCCCAAACTCGACAAGGGATTTTGCCCAGAACAACGGTGCGCCATCCTCGTGCACGATATCGAGCAGCTGGGCGGCCGCATCAGCGTCAACAATGAATTGCACAAGCACGGTCATCTGGCCAGCGAGCTCGAAAAAGTGCTGTTCGTGCAGTATGCCGTGGCGGCCGTAGCCAGCAATCGCTTTAAATACGGAACCGCCGGGAATGCCGATCTTCTTTGCATTCTCCAGCAACCATTCGTACAGCAACTCACCATGATGCATCTGGTTCTCGAGCATGTAGAAGCGCAGCGAATAACCTTTCATGGAATCTCCCGATAGCGAAGTCTGTCTACGCAACGTAATGCTTCACCTTCGACGAAAAGTTGCGATCCATTACCTGTCCAAAGGTCAGCACATAGCCGACCGTATCGTGAACCGGTTATCGCACCACTCTGTGAATATCAGGCATCTGCATGCGTCACTTGGTCGTAAATTCAGAATCAAGCTCGCGGGCGGCGATACAACAGAGCCTCCACCCGATAGCCAGGCGTGGTAGGCATCATCAGCCTTGCGGCGGTTCAAGGAGGCATGCCATCTCCCAGTAACCGATTCAGTGGATCAGCTTGCCTTGGCGGCGTCAATAGCCAGTGCGCGTTCCCCAAACAACGCGTGTCCGCAGGAGGATCATTGATCAAGCCCCATTCACGACACGAGCCCGCGGCGTGCAGCTGAAGCGAAATTCGTGACCATGAATAACTTCCTTCAGTCCAGGTTTCTTTTAGCAGCGGAAAAGATGCATCGATCATATGGGCCCGCCTAGGTTTGGAATACCTACTCAAGGTGACCCACAAGCAGATTGATTCAACCACCATCTGCGGCCTATTCGACGCCGACAACATCTACTTGCGCGGCCACGAACTACGGTTGCTGTGACACACCGCGCAAACCGCACGCTCTTATTAGTAAAAGTGCGCCAGCGACGTCTGAAGCGCTGGTGCCGATATTCCCTGCCCGCTAGGATCGAGAGACCGCGAAATCTTGGGGAAAAAGCATGGGGAAGCTGCGTATTCGCACCATGGTGCTGGCCATCACGGCTGCCATGGCAACGGGTTGGTGTGTCGCGGCTGTAGCGCAAGGGCATACGGCGGCGCCTACAAAAACCGCGTCCGACTCAACGCAGCCCACGCCCGCGGCACAAAAGCCACCTGCAGCCACCGTCACGAATCTTGATGCCATGACGGTGGTCGGTACTCGACGCACTGGGCAATCATCACAGACCGACTCGACGGTCCCAGTCGACATCCTGCCGATGGACACCGCTGCGACCCAGGGCGCCCAACAAGGCCTGACGGAAACACTGAGCTACAAGGTGCCCTCTTTCATCTCCGGCACCCAAAGCGGCGCGGATAACTCCGACTCGGAAGATACCCCAGCGCTGCGTGGACTTGGCTCGGATCAGACCTTGGTTTTGGTCAACGGCAAGCGCCTGCACCAAACGGCACTGATCAACCTTTTCGGCGCCCGCAACCGCGGTAATACCGGCACCGACCTCAACACCATTCCGCTACTGGCTATCGCTAACGTGCAAGTGCTGCGCGACGGCGCCGCGGCACAATACGGTTCCGATGCCATTGGCGGCGTTATCAACGTTGTGCTGAAGCGCAAGAAAGGCTGCGAGGTCGTCGGCGGCTATAACCAATACACACGTGGCGACGGCAAAGACTATTTAGCGGCTGCTTATTGCGGCTTCGGCGTCGGCGATGGCGGCGTTATTTCGATCACCGCGCAGCATCGCAGCAACGGTCGTTCCGACCGAACTTCCGCCACGCTCGACCCGCTGCGTACCATCGGTGACGCGTCCGTCAAGGAAGGTACCATTTACCTCAATGGAGACATTCCCTTCGGAAGCACCGCGCATTTCTATTTTGACGGTGGCATGCAGAACCGCGCGGTATCGTCCGCGGCGTTTGCGCGCGGTGGTATCGGTAGTGACGACATCCCCTCACGCAATTCCGCAACCATGTATCCCGACGGCTTCGTGCCTTTCATTGAGCCCTACATCCAAGATCGGCACGCCACCGCCGGGGTCTGGTGGATGTGGAATAACTGGCGTGTCGATGCCTCACAAACAGCCGGCTACAACCGACTCATGGATACGGTTAGCCACACGCTGAACGCGTCCATCGCCAATCTCGATCTTGAGCAGGGCGGCACTGGAATCAGCCCCAGCCGCTTCGGTGCCGGCGGCTTCTCATTTGCACAACAAACGACCAATCTCGACACCACCCGATTTTTTGCTGACTGGCTGAGCGGCGTCAACGTCGCGTTCGGCACAGAATTCCGGCATGAAACTTATAGAATTTATGCGGGTGAGCCCAGCTCGTACAACGACGTCGATGGCACCAGCGGCGGTAACGCTGGCAGTCAGGGCTTCCCCGGCTTTCAACCCAGCGACGCCACCAACAAGAGTCGCCAAAGCTGGGCTGCGTATGCAGACATCGAAAGCGACTGGACCGATCGTTTCATTAGCGATCAAGCGATACGTCACGAACATTTCAGCGACTTTGGCTCCACCACGATCGGCAAAATTTCCGCATCCTTCCGCGCCACCGATGACTTCCTGCTACGCGGATCAGTCAGCAGCGGGTTTCGCGCGCCGTCATTGCAGCAACGCTATTTTTCGTCCACGTTCAGCGACTTCGTTAGCGGCGTGCAAACCAACATCGTTATTGCGCCAAACGGCAGCCCACTCGCCAACGCCGCCGGCATCCCGTCGCTGAAGCAGGAAGAATCCACCAGTGGCACTTTGGGCTTCACTTGGACGCCACTCAAAGACTTGTCATTAACGCTGGACGGCTACCGCATCGACATCGACAATCGCATCGTTCTCAGCGGCACGTTCGATGATAGCGACCCGAACATCGGTGCCACCATTGCCCGTCTCGGCGTCGGCGAAGCGCAGTTCTTTGTGAATTCGGTGGACACGCGCACCACGGGTGTCGATCTAACTGTCAATTACGGCATCGATCTTGGTGGCGGTCACCTCAACAATTTCTTTGCCTTCAATCACGGTGAAACCACGATCCGCAAGGTGCATACGCCGGCGTCGCTGACGGGGCGAGAAGACTCGCTGCTCGGCCCTCGCGACGCCTTGTTTCTCACCAACGGCGCGCCACACGACAAGGCCATCCTGGGCTTCAACCACGGCATCAACAAATGGAACAGCGACCTCAAACTGATTTACTTCGGCCCGATGACACTGGGTACTTTTTCTGGCCCGCCGACGCCTAACGCGCACTACGCCGGCAAGATGTCGGCCAATGTCTCCGTCACCTACAGCTTCACGCCAAAAACCAAAGTAACTATCGGCGGCACCAATATTCTGGACAAGTTCCCAAGCCGCCAAAACCCTGATGAAACCGACAATGGTTTCAGATACGACAGCGTACAATTCGGGCTGAACGGCGCGGCATGGTTTGCCCGCGTAGCGCACCAGTTTTAACCAACGCCAAAAATAGGTGGACTCTGTGCCGCTCGCATGCCATGCGAGCGGCAACGATGATGGGCAGAAGTTAGGTTCTGCGCATCGGGCGCGGAATCTTGAAAAGGAACCAGCCACGTCTTTTGCTAACGAAGCACGCTGACCGTCTCGCTTCCCGAGAAGCTGAGACGTAGCCTGAAGCTATTCACTAAGAGGCAGACGCGCGTACTCAGGCCTCTCGCCCTAGGAAAATTGCTTCTACTAGCTGGCAAACGACGGCGACTGCGGTCACATGACGCTCAAACGTTAGTAGAGAAAGTTCCGCCGCTTCGCGCGGACGCCTACGCTTTGCCGCCGCTCACATAACAACCAGACCAACACTCCCCGCCCCTCGCGCCTGCAGGCTTACGAGTATTGGTGGCATCCAATTGCCGCCGCCACTCGTACCTGTATATCGACACGTCTCACTATCCATAGCGTTACCGTTCGCAGCGGTAAGGTGACGTGCCGTCCATCGCATTTGCGGCAGCACAAGGAATTTCCATGACAGAAAGCGCCAACGCCAAAAAACGTCCCCCACGCCGTCACTTTCTCGCCTCTGCTTTATTACTTATTGGCAGTGGTTTGTTGACCGGGTGTCAGGCAGCGCTATTCGGCGGACTCAACGTCACGGCTCGTACGGGCGATGTCGTCGTGCAGCGCGATATTGTTTTCGACGCCGCACACGGCCTGGCGCTAGATGTGTACCGCCCGCGCAATGCGCATGATGCCCCGGTGGTAGTGTTTTTTTACGGCGGTAGTTGGAAGTCGGGTAAGCGGCAGTGGTACCACTGGGCCGGCAAAGCGTTAGCGCAACGCGGCTTAGTGGTCGTCATTCCCGATTACCGGCTATGGCCTAAGGTCCGTCTGGACGGCTTTATGCAGGATGCCGCGCATGCGGTTGCATGGACCCACGTACACGCCGCGGAGTATGGCGGTGATACTAACCACTTATTCGTCATGGGCCACTCCGCGGGCGCGCACATTGGCGCGCTGCTGGCTACCGACGCGCATTGGTTAAGCGCGGGAGGCATGCAACCAAAGCAACTAGCTGGATTTATCGGCCTGGCCGGACCGTACGATTTTCTACCGCTGACCGACCCGGACTTTGTCGATATGTTTGGCAGCACGCATGCAGAGCAGTTGCGCTCACAACCGGTACATTTCGTCAACGGTGACGAACCGCCGATGTTGCTGCTGCAAGGCGCGGCAGACAAGACCGTAGCGCCACACAACACCACTTCCCTGGCCGCTGCTATGCGCCGCGAAGGCGAAAGTGTGGAGGTGAAGATGTATCCGGGTATTGGCCACATCGACATTCTGTTGGCGATGTCACACTCCTTCAGCAACAAGGCACCCGTGCTGGACGACACCCTGCGATTTATTCGTGCGCACGCATCGGAACATGCACCCACTGCTGCGGTGGCGACACCGTAAACAGCCTAGCCGAGCCCTTCGCGAACCTCGATACGGCTCACCAAACAAGCTGCACTTGAGTGATTTCGCTTAGGGCACGCGTCGGGCGCACCTTCAGCGTGTTCGCGGAGGCGGTCGGCCCTTCACTGCAGCCACCGCGCCGTGCCTTCGGTTGCCATCACGATCTTCGGCTCTAAAGAACAGCACGTAGACGCGGCCAGTTGAAACGAGTGTCGGCCAGCCGCAGTGCAGTGGTTTGTGCACACTCCGTAAGACCACCGATAACGGGACAAGCTTTCTTCCTAGCGGGCGAACGTAGCCGCCAGCCAACCGCGCCCTACGCCACAGGACGGCCCGAACAAACCTCCGCTTTCGGTCGGCGGCTTTCAGCCATCCAAGGCTCTGTCCGACTAAAGGCATGGGACTTCAACCGTTCCCAGAACCGCTGCCTGCTTCGCCACTAGCGGTCAAAAAGTCCCGCGACCTGACCGGCCTATGGATCGCTGAAAAGCAACGGGCTATCGGCTTGTCCGGGTTGTTCTCTAAGAGGAAGTACCGCGCAATAGCAGGTTGATGCCATCGCGTAGGCGCCGAACAATCAGGCTGCCACCCGTACGAACAGTGAGGTGTTGGTCGCCGTTGCGGGCGAGCTGCACGACATCCACTATGCGTTGCAAAGGCAACCACGTACCGCGCCACAGCAACCACACACTCAGCGCGGCCAATAGCGTCAGCACGGCCACGCCAAGTAGCAACGGTTTCGCGGCTGCGTTCAACCAACCGCCCGAACTAGACGTTGAATCCAATGCCACCAGTACTGCACGGTCGCCGGACGTAGCTAGCGGCGTCACCCATGCCGTAGCGCGGTGATGGTCAGCACCTACTAAAAGCAACGGCTGGCCCGCGGCTTCCGTCACTTTGAATGCCTTTGGCCATGGCTTCGTCAGCGCCTGTGCTGCCCATGCATCCAACATGCTTGCCGGGGCCGGCCCAACATCTGGCGCATGTTCTACGTGGAATGCAACGTCAGTGCCAGCCAGCCGGCTAACGGCGATAGCAAACGCGTCATCCACACGCGTTGCTGCGACCAAAACTCCTTGCACAGCGGCACTACGTAGCAATGGATTCACCGCAACCCAAAACAACTGCCCATGATCCACCCACACTCCCGCCGTGGGCTGGTGAGAAGCAAGGGCGCTGGTCACCAGCGGGTCGCTCTGAATACTCGCGTGACTCTTGAGCAAGATGCCGGACAAAGCGACCGGCTTTCCGTGTGGGTCAAGCACCATTGCAATGTCATAACCATGACGCCGCTCAGCCAGTAAATCACTGATGGAAGCACTATCGACGGCGCCACCTAACTTCGGGTCGGGAATAAGCGACTGCGTGACGTAGTCCGTAAAGGCTGGATCGCGTGCCAAGACTTCCGCCCGCAGTTGCAATTCCTGCAGACGGTTGGTTTGTAGCTCGCCCTCTACGGTGCCGGTCAGCCGCAACTGATGCAGCGACTTGGCCTCGGCAACCCGTTGCGTTTGCCACACCACGCCACTGGCCGCGGCCGCCGCAACAACTATCACCAACAACATGCCCACTATTAAAAAGCGCGTCGCGGGCTTCATGGTGATGCCTGCGCGTTCAGCTCAGCCGTTACCGCTGGCAGGGTCATCCGCAGGCTTTGTTTTAGCTCACCACGCAACGGCAGAGTTACCGATTGGTTGGCTAGTTCGGCGCGAGGATTCCAGAAATACAACGTGCCCGAACCGGTGGGCAACCCGCGCAAACTAAAGTCCCCATTGGCAGCTACCGTGCCGCGGTAGGCCGAAGGCACCACCAACAAACTCAGTTGCATCGACCGGTGCACTTTGCAGTTAACCTGCACGGCGCCAGCGTGGCCAAATACGTGCGCCACCTTCTCACCGGCGCCTTGGTAGCCCAAGTCAAATGCCTGTCCCGGCGTCGCCGAAAATACGTTGTGACGCACATCATCCAGGTTCACAAACGTGACGGTGCTACCCAACGGCACGGCCATCGCTTCGGGCTGAAAATCATGATCATGCGTGTAGATGGTGTAACGCCCCGGTCTAACGTGGGCAGCACGTTCCTTCGGCACGAAATACACCAGCGTGTTTGCCAAATCGCTCGGGGCAACCTTCTGCCCTCTAGATGCACTTATCGTAACGTGGCCGCTAATGTGTTCAGAAGCAGCCGCTGGGCCAGCGACAACCGCCGCGACTGGCTTCTTCATGGATGCTGTTTTCTGAGCAACCGGATGCGGCGCTACGGAAGGCGCCGTTACAACGGTAGCGGGCTTCGCTATAGCAGCCGCTGATGGTGCGGACGCAGGAACCAGCGTTGACGGAGGTGCCGGAATAGTTTCAGCAAGTGCCGCCGGTGCGGCTGGTGCGGCTGCGCTCGGCGTGTTCGGCGTGTTCGGCGCGGCGCTGTTGATGACACTCGGCACTACCGGCGCCGGTGTCGCCATAGCGCTGGCGCTTGGTGGAGTAACGCGTTGCACCGACGGCATGGCGCAAGCACCAAGCAGCCCCACAACACTCATCAGACAAATACGATAAATAAGCATATGACCCCCTGTGGTCAATTCGGATGACACGTGTGTAGTGCTCCACGTTCACGAGGCATTCGGAGCGTGGTGCTAATTACTTATCCAGTCGTGCCGCGAATTCACCAAGGCGCCATGAGCAAGCTCGTCGGTACGCACAGTGAATCCGCCGGTGGCGCGCAGCAGTAATCGGCGACACAGTCCACGACTGACGTGGACTGTGTCGCGCGCTGACTATTTTTTGGTAATGATGGCGCCGTGCATCGCCGCCAGTTTGGCAAGCAATTTATTCTGCGCACGAAACGGAACCTTGTGTTTCGTCATGGCCGTCTGCAGGTCTTCCGCCAATGCGTTAAAGGCGGCGCGGTCAACGCCCATGCCACGGTGCAGGCTCTTCATGTCTCTGCCGGTGTAGCTGCAGGGGCCGTCCAAAATTACACAAAACTGATCCACTAACTCTTTCTTGACGTGCTCACGATCAACCGGCGCGAAGTACGGATGAGTGCGCGGGTCGGCCATCAAGTTGTCCATGAAATCATTCATTAGCGAGACGAGGCCCGCCTTGCCGCCGAACTGCTCAAACACCGGCTTAAGTGCTGGATCTCGCGGCGCACTGGCGGCCATGTCGGCCGATTGCTGCGACATCGGCGTGGCAACTTGTGCCGATGCACACGGCGCGAACATGATGGCGCCGGCAAGTGCGGCGGCTAGAAAAGAATATTTGTACATAGGTAAGGTCCTGGTTGGTCAACATAGCGAACAAAGGATTCGATCAGAAAGAGTTCACTTAGAACCCGACTTGCACCGAGGCGTACACGCCGCGCTGGTTATTTTTGATAACGATGTTGCCAAGGTCCGCATACGCCAACGTCAGCGAGACATGCTTGTTCGGTGCCCATGCAACAAAGGCGTCGTACCAGTCGTCTTCCTTCGCAATGCCCAGATTGTTCGGCTTCTGTCGGTACTCCGCACCTACGGCCCAGTTACGACTGAGCAGATACGCCACCGAGCCTTCAAATTCCGGTTTGTACGAGTTGTTTTTGTCGCCACCAAAACCGAGGATGCCGATCTGATTGGCCTTGGTCAGACGCAGCGTCGCGTTGAGCAGCAAGCTTTGATTGAGGAACAACTTGGTCGCGGCAACGTAATAGTCAGTGCCTTCGTCAGACTTGGCACCGATAAACTTAAGCACGGCCGCCTGATCGTTCTTCTTGTGCTGCACGCCGACGGAAACCTGCGGCATCCAGCTGTCTTGGTCCAGCACAACATCACCGAACAGGCGCACTTTCACGCCAATAATATTTTGTTGAAATCTAAAATTATTACCTAAGCCTAGTGCGGCGCCCACCTGCTCGGTATCGAAACGCTGCTGCGCAAACGACACTTCCACGCGGTTATACAGGCCAACCATCGCACCGACTTCGCCCACGTGATAATCAGGCAGGTTGATGTTGGTGATAAATGCATTGGCGCCAATTTCGTCTCCCGTGCCATAGCCACCAATCACCGCCCACGGCGTCAAGCCACCACCGGCGGAGCCTTCCACCTGAGACACGCCACCAGTGAGCAACAGCTTGTTGCTGAGCGCGGGTGCCGAGCTAGTATCAGCCGCCGCAGCTATGGACGACATCAAGCAACCGCCCAGAATCACGCCGATCAACCAAGCTGTTCGGTTCTTGCGATGCCTCTGCATGGGAAACTCCTTTCAGGTGCGCGCGAAATGCGCGTGTCATGGGTTGTACGTGGCACCCGAGAAAAAAGACGCACGCTTGTTGCAAATGTCTTCAATCCACTACCCACCAGCTGCCATTCACGCCCTCACCATCACGCTCACCGGCGTTGCAGTCGTCCGCAAAGAGGCACAACGAACGCTCGCGATAACCCCGTGGCAGCCACTTTCGACTCACGTCATTACGCTGGAATACTCACTCGCGCGAACGCCTAGGTCGACAAGCTGTGGTCGCTACGTCAGCGCGCAAGACGCACGACACGAGTCGCTGCCCGACACCGCATTAGCCGCGTAGCTGTAGAACCTATGCCGCTGCTTCCACCCACACGCTACGCACGTCATGCAGCGAAACGTGGGCCGCCGATGCGGTCTCCGAAAGCATCTCTAGCGCGGAGGTACGACGGAAAATTTATTCCGAAGACCATGGCACGGCGCCGGCCAGACGTTTGCACCATGTTGTATGCAGTGTCCTTCGGGCCGTGCACACAGCTCGTCTCAAGCCAACACACTTGCCAGTGCACGACGCCGCCTTCATGCTGCAGAGAGTATTTTCCGCGCTATGCAAGATGACTTAGCCGATATCAGCGGCCCCGTGACTACAGGATGGTTTGCCCATGAGTGTCAGTAGTCCCGCCGAGCGTGACGAGCTCAACCAACTATTGCTAGAAACTGGCCACAACGACCAAAGGGCCTTCGCCGAACTGTACAAACGCACGTCGTCCAAGCTGTTTGGTGTGTGTTTGCGCATGTTGCGCGACCGCAGCGAAGCCGAGGAAGTATTGCAAGAAACCTACACCACCGTTTGGCGCCGTGCCGCGACATTCGATACCGCCAAGGCTAGTGCGATCACCTGGTTGGTCACGCTGTCACGCAACAAAGCAATCGACCGCTTGCGCCAACATCGCGAAGAACAACTCGACGATCCCGCGCAATTTGAGCAACTGGTTGACGACCAACCTACGCCTGCCGGCAACGCAGAAACCGGGCAAGCCCATCAACGCCTGCAACGATGCCTTGATGAACTGGAACCGCAACAGCAAAGCTCGGTGCGTGAAGCTTTTTTCACCGGCGCTACGTATAACGAATTAGCGACACGCTGCAAGGTGCCGCTCGGGACCATGAAAAGCTGGATCCGTCGCAGCTTGATGCAACTTCGCACGTGCCTGGACTCATGAACACGCCCATCGACGACAACAACCACAACTTGCGCTACGCCGAGTACGTGCTGGGTGTGCTCGACGCCGACACGCGCGCTGAAGTAGCTCGCGAAGTGCTTGCTTCAGATGAAGCCGCTACCGCCGTGGCCTTGTGGCAGCGCCGCCTGATTCCGCTGGCTGACACGCTCGGCGACGTTACGCCGGCGCCTTATGTGTGGGCGCGGATTCATGACGACCTGAAACTGGACGCCCCTGCCCGGGCACCGCTGCCCAAACCCAGCCTATGGAACAACCTGCAGCTGTGGCATTGGTTCGGTATTGGAGCAAGCGCAGTGGCCGTGGCTTTGCTCGTCGTCGTGGCGTTGCCGCGCCCCACTTCAGCGCCTGCGCCGAGCGTCGCCAGCGTTGGTTACATGGCTTCAACCATCCAGCAGGACAACGGCAGTACCGGCTGGACCGCCACGGTGGACGTGCAGCACTCCCGCATCATTGTGGTGCCGGCAACGCCACTGGCCTTTGCACCCGATCATGCGCCAGAGCTATGGCTGATTCCCGCTGGCGGCAAACCCATCTCAGTGGGCATGATCGGGCTCAACCATCCCACCACCATCTCGCTCGATCCTGCGTTGCTGGCACAGCTCGGGCCCACGGCCGCGCTTGCTGTTTCAGTAGAACCGCTGGGCGGCTCCCCGACTGGTCAACCAACCGGTGCAGTCATCGCCAAGGGCGCCATTGCCACCGCAGCGAATGCGGGCGGCAAGGTGGCGCTCAGTGGATCAGGTCAGGCGAGTCGGACTTCGGTCTGAACTCGTCTGACTTGGTCAGTCAAGCAAAGACTAGGGAGCGCCGTTTCGAGCCGATATGCAGACTATCTGCTGTCGGCAAGATCGGTGTGCGAAAGCTTGGCGCTGTCTACGCGCCTGCTTGAGTTAGCGACAAGGGGGCGTTGGGCAGCTGCAACGCCGTGCTTTCAGCGCAATCCTGCGCCATCCGCAGCAGCACGCCGGCAAGACTTTTCAAGTCTTGTTCGTTGTGCGTCATGAC
>JBDTBF010000098.1:0-54367 GCA_039924175.1 Rhodanobacter sp. | reverse complement strand
AGCCTTCGATCACAGCCACGATGTCGTCTTCTTTCAAGAAGACCAGATCTTCGCCGTCAATCTTGATTTCCTGACCGGCATACTTGCCAAACAGCACAATGTCGTTCGCCTTCAACGACATCGGACGGACTTTGCCGTCGCTCATGATCAGGCCAGTACCAGCAGCAACGACCTTACCGCGGGTCGGCTTTTCGGTGGCGCTGTCAGGAATAACGATACCGCCGGCAGAAATACGCTCTTCTTCCAAACGCTTGACGATAACGCGGTCGTGCAACGGACGCAGTGTGCTCATGAATAGCTCCAGCTAACGATTGATGAATGAAAATTCGGCGGCTCAGGGTGCTCTTGTTAGCACTCAAGGTTGTCGAGTGCCAATTTTAGCGGTGCAGCTGTCCAAAACAAGAGGGTCAACCCGCCTGCCTGTACTGTTAGTGGGGGGCCGCAGCGCGCTTTCAAGGGCTTAGGTCACGAACCGGCCACCGGCGCTTCACGCAACTGCCCCATCGCCAGCTGGCTAGCGCTAACTCTCCCACACGTAGCGCGGTGGCCCGTTTCGCTAACGCGGCATCCACACGACACGAAGGCACCATGACTGACACCGTTCTACTTTGTTATTGCACTTGTCCCGACGCCGACAGCGCGCGGCTAATCGCCAATTCACTCGTGGGCGAAAAGCTCGCCGCTTGCGTCAATCAGCTAGCCGGCGTGCAGTCCACCTACCGCTGGAACGGCGAGGTCACCACTGAAACGGAAGAACTGCTGCTGATCAAGACAACCGCCAGCCAGTTCGACTCGGTGAAGGCGCTTTTGCTGGTCTTGCACCCTTATGACGTGCCTGAACTGATCGCGGTCCCGATAGAACTCGGCCACGACGCCTATCTGGACTGGGTGCGCGCCAACGCCGCAGGGTGAGCAACGGCGGGATACGAACGACTGCGTCATAATAGTTGTCTACTCGCGCACCACGGCGAGTGCACGTGGTTTATGGAGTCAACATGCGACCGTTGTTTACTGGCCGAATGAGTATTCGCCTGATTGTGTGGCTATGCCTGTGCTTGGGCGGCTTGCCCGTGTTCGCGCAAGACACCGTAGATCTGCTGCCCGTGACCGAGGCCTATCAACTCAGCACCGATGCCAGCACCGCTGGTGTATTGAAGCTGCATTGGAAGATCGCACCAGACTATTACTTATATCGCGGCCGCATGAAGTTCGAAGGCGGCGCTGGCGTGACTCTGGGCGAAGCCCAATTGCCCAATGGCGAAAAACACCACGACGAATACCTCGGTGATGTGGAAACCTATCACCACGGCATTGATGCAACGGTGCCCTACACCGTCGCGCCGGGCACACAACGCCTGAAGCTGAGCGTGCAGTATCAAGGCTGCCACGAAGTTGACCCAAAAATTTGTTACCCGCCGCATACCGAGCAGGTTGACTTACCGTTGCCGGCCGGCGCCGCTGCAACCAGTGATATGGCGGCCGGCGCAACCGCCGGCATACCGATATCCCCTGCCGGTGGCTTAGGTGCCGCGCTGCAATCTTTCGGCGGTAGCAGCAACCAGACTGTCGACAACGCGCCATTACCGGCCGAGCAAGCCTTTCGCTTTGAAGCACTCGCCACCTCGCCGCAAAAATTATTGCTGCGCTGGAGCATGCCCAAAGGCTATTACCTGTATCGCAACCAGACCACGCTGCGCGTGCAAGACGCCGACGGCGTAAGCCTGAAGCCAGAGTGGCCCGCTGGCGTGGCTCACCAAGACGAAAGCTTTGGCAATGTCACGGTGTACTTCGATCAGCTTGAATTGCCCGTTGTGATTGCCGGCGACACGTCAAAGCTAAAGACATTGACGCTGGTGGCCAGCTTCCAGGGCTGCCAAGACGGCGGCCTGTGTTATCCGATGATGACCCGCACGGTGCGCATTGACCTGAGCGGCGATAACGCGGGCGCCAGCAGCATAGCCACCGCCACCCCACCGGAAATGCCACCAGCGAACCTTACTCAAGGCCCACTGCAAGTCAGCCTGATCACCGCGCTCCTGCTCGCCTTGGGCGGCGGTTTGATCTTGAACTTGATGCCGTGCGTGCTGCCGGTACTGTCGATCAAGGCCGTTAGCGTGCTGGAAAGCGGCTCAGACCTGCGCCGCGCGCGCCGCCATGCACTGTTTTATAGCGCTGGCGTGCTATCTAGTTTTGCCGTGCTCGGACTGGGCATTCTGGCGCTACGCGCTGGCGGCCATACGTTAGGTTGGGGTTCGCAATTACAACAACCTTGGTTGGTCGGCGTGCTTGCCTGCGTGATGCTGGCCGTCGGCTTGTCGATGTCCGGCGTGGTGCAGTTCGGCACCTCACTTGGCAATACCGGCTCGGCGCTCGCCGCCCGCAGCGGCTCCAGTGGGGATTTCTTCACCGGCGTGCTGGCGGTTGTCGTGGCCAGTCCCTGCACCGCGCCGTTCATGGGTGGCGCGCTGGTGTACGCCTTTGCCGCACCGATGCTATCTGCCCTGTTGGTCTTTTTAACCTTGGGGCTCGGGCTGGCGTTACCCTTCTTATTGATCGGCTTTGTACCCGCGCTGGCGCGCTTATTGCCACGGCCGGGGCGCTGGATGGAAACGCTGAAACAAGTGCTGGCGTTCCCGATGTATCTCACCGGCGTATGGCTGGTGTGGGTGCTCGCCAAACAACGCGGTGCCGATGCGGTCGGCTTGGTGTTGATGGCGATGGTGTTGCTGGCCGCTACGCTATGGTGGTTTGAGCGTAGTCGCCAACGTAGCACCGGTCAGCGCTTATTAGTGCTCGTACTCGCTGTCGCCACGCTAGCGCCGCTGTACGCGTTAGCGCATTTGCCGCCGCCAAGTAGCATCGCTGCGGTGGAAGAAGGCGTCACCACGTACAGCCCGCAAAAGCTGGCTGAGCTGCGCGCCGCGCATACGCCGGTGTTGGTCGATATGACGGCCGACTGGTGTGTTACCTGCAAGGCGAACGAACACACCGTACTAAACACTGACGCGTTCCGAGCGCTGTTGGCGCGAACGGGGACGGTCTATATGAAAGGTGACTGGACCGACGTCAACCCGACCATCAGCGCATTTTTGGCTGAATACCACTCGCCCGGCGTGCCGCTATATGTTGTGTTCCCTAGCGATGGTGGCCCCGGAAAGCAGCTATCAACGGTACTGACCTCATCGATGGTCGAAAGCGCGTTGACTGACGCCGCCCGCTGACGATGACCCGCGCCAACTGGTTGATTCTTGGGCTGGCGGTACTGGCCGCTGCCATCGGTGGTTACTTGCAGCCGCGCTCATCGCCTGCGCCAACGGACAACGGTGGCACGGCTAATTCAGAGTTGACTGGCTGGCCCGCTCCCAACTTCGCACTCCCTGATCAAGCCGGCCAGATGCACCACTTGGCCGATTACCGCGGCCGCCGGGTGCTGGTCAATTTCTGGGCGACGTGGTGCGATCCCTGCTTGCGCGAGATGCCGGCGCTAGCGCAGGCGCAAGCAAAGTTCGGCGAACGCGACACCATCGTGCTTGGCGTTGGCCTAGACGAGCCACGCCGGATACATGCTTTTCTGGGAAAATTTCCCGTTAATTATCCCATTTTACTCGGCGACGTGAATGGAACGCCGACTCTCACGATGTGGGGCGACCGCCGTGCATTGCTGCCGTATAGCGTCCTGATCGACGCTGATGGCAACGTTCTTGCCGCTCACGTGGGGGCGTTGTCGCCTGAACAACTAAAGCATTGGATGACCTGGTCAGCAGACTGACGCCAAGGCTGCACCTCGATACGCCAGCGCACGGAAGTTAGCTCTTCTCCGCTAAACATCGTCGATCTACAGTGAACTGGACAACATTACCGAGTGCGCGCACACTGCATTCGGTTCGGGATGGCCGAACGCAAACTGGGCTGCTTCGTGGCAAAAATCCTGGTCCTACACGGACCCAACCTCAATTTGCTGGGCACGCGCGAGCCGGATATTTATGGCCGCACGACCTTGGCCGAGATTGACCAGCAGCTGACCGCGCAGGCGCAAGCGGCCGGACATGAGTTGACGGGATTTCAGTCCAACGCAGAACACGCTTTGGTCGATCGCGTGCAGCAAGCTCAGAACGACCACACGGCCTTCATCTTGTGCAACGCGGCCGCACTGACACATACCAGCGTCGCCCTGCGCGACGCGCTGACGGCGGTGGCCATCCCCTTTATTGAGGTGCATTTGTCCAACGTGTTTGCACGTGAGCCATTTCGGCATCACTCGTACTTATCCGGCATTGCCGTCGGAGTGATCTGCGGGTTTGGCGCCGACAGCTACCGACTGGCGCTGGACGCAGGCATTCAACGCCTGCGCACAGCAGCAACGACGGGCAACTAGCCCGACTCAAACTTCAGCGACTTCCCGCCAACCCTATTCCACACTGCCGTCGCTGCGATGAGCGACGCAACTGACTAAAGGCTGATCCCATGGATTTGCGAAAAATTAAAAAGCTGATCGACCTGCTCGAAGAGTCCAACCTTGCCGAGCTGGAAATCAAAGAAGGCGAAGAAGTGGTGCGCTTGTCACGGATACCGAAGGCTACCGCCGCGGTCGCCGTTGCAGCAGCACCCGTCGCCGTCGCCGCGCCGCCTGTAGCTGTTGCTCCCGTGGCCGCGGTAGCGGTCGCCCCGGTGGTGCCGGAAGGAAACATAGTGAAAGCGCCGATGGTCGGCACCTTCTATTCTTCCGCCACGCCGGGAACGCCCGCGTTTGTCAGCGTTGGCCAGCAAGTCAAAGTTGGCGATGTGCTGGGCGTCATCGAGGCAATGAAGATGTTCAACCAGCTGGAAGCCGAAGTCGCCGGCACGGTGAAGTCGATTCTGGTCGAGAACGGCCAGCCGGTGGAATTTGACGAACCGATGTTCGTAATCGCCTAAACGCCATGATCAACCGCTGTGACTTCGCCTCGACCACGATCGAAACGTCGCTGCTTTTTACTAGCGCGATGAACGGAGCAAGTCACGGTTTACCGACACTATGCAATTGAACTGGGCGCTATCAGGATCGGCCGCACGCAAGTGCAGCTCGTCCGCGTCTGGTATCGCGACAGCGAGGCTTGTTAATCCATGTTAGAAAAAGTCGTCATTGCCAACCGCGGCGAAATCGCGCTGCGTATCCTGCGCGCCTGCAACAGCTTGGGCATCAAAACGGTGGCGGTGCATTCCACCGTTGACCGCAACCTGAAACACGTCGGTCTCGCTGACGAGTCCATCTGCATTGGGCCGGGACCCTCGGCCGAAAGCTACCTGAATATCCCGCGCATCATTGCCGCGGCGGAAATCACCGACGCGCAAGCCATTCACCCCGGCTACGGTTTCTTATCTGAGCGCGCCGACTTCGCCGAGCAAGTCGAGAAGAGCGGCTTCATCTTTATCGGCCCCACGCCAAACGTCATCCGCATGATGGGCGACAAGGTGCAGGCAATTCGCGCCATGAGCGCGGCCGGCGTGCCATGCGTGCCCGGTTCGGGCGGCCCGCTCGGCGAAGACATGGATGAGAACCTTCGCGTCGCGCGCGACGTCGGCTATCCGATCATGATCAAGGCCTCCGGCGGCGGCGGCGGCCGTGGCATGCGCGTGGTCTATACCGAAGCACACCTGTCCAGCGCTATCGCTATGACCAAGGCCGAAGCGTTGGCCGCGTTCGGTAACAGTGAGGTCTACATGGAGAAATTCCTGGAGAATCCGCGCCACGTGGAAATCCAGGTGATGGCCGATGGCCAAGGCAACGCTGTTCACCTGTGCGAACGCGACTGCTCGATGCAGCGGCGCCACCAGAAGGTAGTGGAAGAAGCGCCGGCACCCGGCATCTCACCTGAGCTGCGCGCCAAGATCGGCAAAGTGTGCACCGACGCCTGCATTCGCATTGGCTATCGCGGCGCCGGCACCTTCGAATTCCTGTACCAGGATGGCGCGTTTTTCTTTATTGAAATGAACACGCGTATTCAGGTCGAACACCCGATCACCGAACTGATCACCGGTACCGATCTGGTCCGTGAGCAGCTATTGATTGCCGGCGGCGAAAAGCTGTCGATCAAGCAAGAAGATATCTATCCACACGGCCACGCGATTGAGTGCCGCATCAACGCCGAGGATCCCGACACGTTTATGCCGAGCCCCGGCACCGTGAAGCGATTCGAAGCACCCGGTGGCCCCGGTGTCCGCGTCGACACGCACCTGTATGACGGTTACAAAATTCCGCCAAATTACGATTCGATGATCGGCAAAATCATCGTGCACGGCCCGGATCGCGCCACCGCTATTGCGCGCATGCGCCTGGCTTTGGCAGAAACCGTGATCGAAGGCGTGAAGTGCAATATCCCGCTGCAGCAACGGATCATGGCCGACGTCGGCTTTCAGCATGGTATGCAGAATATTCACTATCTTGAAAAGCGTATCGCCGAGCAGAAAGAACATCCGGTCGTCGGCGGTATCTGACACCTTCAAGCGCCCGACGCGAGCGACGTGTCGGGCGTTCTTCATACGGAAGCCATCGCCTGCTAGCGTGTCTATGGCAACTCGTACGCGCCGTCCACGCCCGTAGGAGCGCACCCTGTGCGCGATGCCCTTCTCTGTGCCACCGACAAGACCTTCACACAGAGCGTCTTCTCACCCACCGAGTACACCGATGCCCTTTCTTGAACTCAGCTTGGTTGTTCGCACTGAACAACAGCCTGGCACCGAAGAAGCGCTGACCGATCTTGGCGCGCAAGCCATCACCTTGCGCGACGCCAACGCCCAAACGCCCGACGAACAAGCCATCTTCGAGCCCGGTGTCGGTGAGTTACCGCTGTGGCCGACCATCACATTGAATGCGTTGTTTGAAGCCAGCGCCGACCGCCGTGGCCTCACCGCCGCGTTGGCCGAACTACTGCCGTGGCTAGAGCCCGACCAAGTGACCTTCGCCGACGTTGCCGATGCCGATTGGGAACGCGCGTGGATGGATCAATACAAGCCGATGCCTTTTGGCCAGCGCTTGTGGATTTACCCATGGAACATCGAGCCGCCGGAAGATGACGGCAGTGTCGTCGTACGCCTCGACCCGGGGCTGGCTTTCGGTAGCGGCACGCACCCGACCACCGCGCTGTGTCTGGAATGGCTGGACAGCTTGTCTTTGGCCGGCAAAACGGTCACCGACTTCGGTTGCGGTTCAGGCATCTTGGCGATCGCCGCATTGAAGCTGGGCGCACGGAGCGCCGTCGGTGTCGACAACGACCCGCAAGCCCTGATTGCTTCGGCCGACAATGCCGAGCGCAATGGCGTCGATCAACAACTGACGTTGTTTCTGCCGCAAGACAACAGCGCCGAACCCGCTGATGTGTTCGTCGCCAACATCTTGGCCGGTCCACTGAGCGAACTAGCACCGATCTTTGCCGCCGCCGCCAAGCCGGGCGCACCGTTCGCGATTTCCGGCATCCTCATTGGCCAGCAAGACGAGCTACTGCAACGCTACGCCGAATGGTTTGACGACCTGCGTGTTGACACCCGCGAAGACTGGGTCCGCATCAGCGGCAAACGTCGCTAACGGCGGGTTAGCGCCAAGCGGGCAAGCGGCCGGCCGGCACCTGAACATGACCCCATGGACGCGACCGGCCATGGGCAGCGCCGGTCGAATGCAGCGAACGCGGTTGGCAGAGCAGACCCATGGCATGCTGCTAGGCTTGCCCTATCGCATCTTCTATGGCTCGCATGTATACCCAGTGTCCCGACTGCCTCACCGTGTTCTCGCTGGACGTGGAAACACTGTCGCAAGCGCGTGGCTGCGTCGTGTGCGCTTACTGCAACACGGAGTTCGACGCGCTGGCCAGTCTGGCCGACCAACTGCCGCCCGAACCATTTGAACGGTTGCCGGTGCATGCGCCATCCACCGAGCTACTGACGCTGGAATGGGCGGTATATCGCCCCCAACCAGAACCGCCGGTGATGCTGCTGAGCGAGTCCGCTACGCTGGACGCCGCGACCACCTCGGGTGAGCCCACTACGCCGCCCGACGACGATTTTTCACAGTTGGTTTTCACCCCGCGTGCCAATCGTGGCGAACGCCGGCGCAAACGCCAATCCACGCGTAAACAGCGGTCGCGTCATAGCGGTGTACGCCGCTGGCCATGGGTTATCGCGTGTCTGTTACTCACCAGCGTCCTCGTCTCACAAGTAGCCTGGGCCGAACGCGACACGCTGATTCGCAACCCAACGACCGGGCCTTGGCTGCGCCACACGTGCGCCGCCTTCGGCTGCCAACTGCCGCTGGTTTCGGCGCCGACAAAATTGCATTTGGTAGCAAGCAACGTACAAGCGCACCCCAGCGTCGCCGGCGCCCTGATGATTAGCGCCAACGTGCGCAACGACGCCGCGTTCGCGCAGCCCTACCCGACCGTGAGCATCACGCTCTCCAACGCGCAAGGACAACGCTTGGCAATGCGCCGATTGCGACCGCAGCAATACATGGACGACCAGGCTGCCCTACAACGCGGCTTGGCACCAGGCGCCAGCACCGTCCTGTTGTTGGAAGTGCAAGATCCGGGTGACAAAGCCGTGGCATTCGAGTTTGGGTTCAATTAGTACTTAAAATTTTTCGTCCGCACGGGTAGACTGACCTATCTGCCCCTACTGGCTGGCTGGCGTTTACTTCACGCCGCCGCCTGCGGCGATAGCTATTTCATACCCAACGGTTGCCACAGCCGTTGTTTTGTACGCGAGGGAAGATGCCCGTGAATGTCGTTCGACTGCCTGCCACAGAGGCCGCAAAGCGGACCCCGCCACAAACAGATCGCGTAGCGAGCGCGAGTGTTCGAAAGACCGGCGCAGTTGCAACCGACGACCCGTGCAATCGCTCGCAAAGTGCCTTGAGCGAGTGCGTTACGCAGACCGTGCGGCGCTACCTTGCCGACATTGGCGATACCGAATGCACCGAAGGTTTACACGCCTTGGTATTACGTGAAGTAGAAACCCCGCTGCTGCGCGAAGTGCTGGCATTTCACGACGGCAACCAGAGTCGTGCCGCCGCCGCACTCGGCATCAATCGCGCTACGTTGCGCAAAAAGCTGGCTACCCACGGCCTGCTGTAAGCCGCTCGCTTGGTGTGTTGCGCACGAAAAACACTCACCTTAGTAACTCGTCAGCACGCGACCTTACGCGCCACGCTGGCACCGGGGTGGGCCGCTATAATGAGTGGTTTCATCCTCCGGAAACTCGCTCATGTCTACCCCACAACTCGTTCCGATCCGTCGTGCCCTGCTCAGCGTTTCTGACAAGACTGGGTTGATCGAGCTGGCGCAGCGCCTTGCTGCTGCCGGGGTGGAATTGTTATCTACCGGCGGCACCGCGAAGGCGCTACGTGGCGCCGGCATCGCCGTCACCGACGTCAGTGATGTCACCGGCTTTCCTGAAATTATGGATGGCCGCGTCAAGACGCTGCACCCGAAAATCCATGGTGGCTTGCTCGGTCGCCGCGGCACCGACGACGCGGTGATGAAAGAGCTGGGCATTCAGCCCCTCGACCTGTTGGTATTAAACCTGTACCCATTTGAGTCGACGGTCGCCAAGGCGGGTTGCACCTTGGAAGACGCCATTGAGAACATCGATATTGGCGGCCCCGCGATGCTGCGCTCGGCCGCAAAAAACTGGAACGATGTCGGCGTACTGACCTCGACCGATCAATACGCCGATGCGCTGACGGAGATTGAAGGTCAAGGTGGTTTGAGTCGTGCCACGCGTTTCAAACTGGCGGTGGCGGCATTCAATCGCGTCGCCAACTACGGCGGCGCCATTAGTGATTACCTGTCGGGCCTGCAACTGAACGACACGCAGGACGCTGTCGCCGGCCACGCCGCGTTCCCAGATCAGGTCAACGGCCGTTTCGTGAAATTGATGGACCTGCGTTACGGCGAAAATCCGCATCAGCAAGCGGCCTTTTACCGCGACCTTGAGCCAGCTGCGGGCACGCTTGCCACGTTCCAGCAGGTGCAAGGCAAGGAACTATCGTTCAACAATATTGCCGATGCCGACACCGCGTGGGAATGCGTGCGCAGTTTCGTCAAACCGGCCTGCGTGATCGTTAAACACGCCAACCCTTGCGGCGTTGCGGTTAGCCTCGACGGCATCGGTCGCGCGTACGACCTCGCCTTCCAGACTGACCCGACATCAGCATTTGGCGGCATCATCGCGTTCAACCGCGAACTCGACGGCGCCACTGCTCAAGCCATCGTGGCGCGGCAGTTCGTCGAAGTCGTGCTGGCGCCAAGTTACACCGCCGACGCGCTGGAAGCCTTCACCAAAAAAGGCAATGTACGCGTGCTGGTGATCCCACCGCCGGTCGACGGCGATTTGAAAGCTGCCCACCCAGGCAACAATTCAAAACGTGTGGGCTCAGGCCTGCTCATCCAGACCGCCGACACCGGCATGATCGCCGCCGCGGATTTGAAAGTAGTCACCCGGCGCGCACCGACCGAAGCGGAAGTTCACGATCTAATCTTTGCGTGGAAAGTCGCCAAATTCGTCAAGTCCAACGCCATCGTCTACGCCCGCGATCGCCAGACCATCGGCATTGGCGCCGGGCAGATGAGCCGCATTGTCAGCGCCCGCGTCGCGGGCATTAAAGCGGACGATGCGAAGCTCGACGTGCACGGCTCGGTGATGGCATCCGACGCCTTCTTCCCCTTCCGTGACGGCCTAGATGCCGCTGCCGTCGCCGGTATCCGCGCCGTCATCCAACCCGGTGGCTCCATCCGCGACGCCGAAGTGATCGCCGCCGCCAACGAAAATGACATCGCGATGGTGTTTACCGGCATGCGTCACTTTCGCCATTGATTTCGGCTGACTCATACGCTGCCGCAGAAGGACGGTGGGAAGGGCTTTAGGCCCGATGCTTTTGGGATTTCACCATCAAAACAAGAGCATCGCGGCTGAAGCCGCTCCTACAATGGGTCTGCTACTGAGGAAGGACGGTGGGAAGGGCTTTAGGCCCGATGTTTTTTGGATCTCACCATCTAAACAAGAGCATCGCGGCTGAAGCCGCTCCTACAATGGGTCTGCTACTGAGGGAGGATCGTAGGAGGGGCTTTAGCCCCGATGCTTTTTGCATCTCACCATCCCAGCGCGGAGATACGTCATGCGCTACGAGTTGTATTACTGGTCGGGCATACAGGGTCGCGGCGAGTTCGTGCGACTCGCGCTGGAAGATGCCGGTGCGATTTATACGGACATGGCGCGTGACCAGGGTGACGCCGCCATCACGGCATTTCTCCATGGCGAGCACACCGGCGCCTTGCCATTCGCGCCACCCTTTCTGAAAGCAGGTCGGCACGTTATCGCCCAAGTTGCGGGTATCTTGCAGTACCTCGGGCCACCCTTATCGCTGGTACCTGCGAGCGAATCGGCACGTCTGTATGCGCACCAGTTGCAGCTAACCATTGCCGACTTGGTCGCTGAAATACACGATAGTCACCACCCGATTGCGGGAAGCTTGTATTACGAAGATCAACGCGCCGAAGCACTACGCCGCTCGACCGATCTACGCCAGCTGCGGCTACCAAAATATCTGGGTTATTTCGAACAAGTGCTGGATCGTGCTGGCGGTCGACAGGCGCTGCGGAAACATTCCTACGTCGACTTGTCGCTATTTCAGCTAATGGCTGGTCTGGACTATGCGTTCCCGCACGCCATGAAACGATTAAGCCGCAAGCTGCCGCTATTGCGCGACCTGAGCAAACGGGTGGCCGGGCGGCCACGCATCGCCACCTATCTCGATTCGCCACGGCGCTTGCCGTTCAACTCAAACGGTATCTTTCGCCACTATCCGGAACTGGACGACGAGTGACGAGGCCACGCTCAGGTCAACGAGACGACGCTCAGTAGCGGCGGTCATGCCGCAACCAGCGAAACTTACCGTCTATCGGGCACCAAAGTGACGTGCGCTCGACCGCAGCCAACTCACTTAGGGAAACTCTAACCAACTCGGCGTCTCAGCAGCTCTCCACCACGAAAGTGTAGCGATCAGCGACTTCCCGAGTCACCGGGACACTGAGTTTCAGCTCTCGCCGAAACGACCGTCGCCGGTTTGTCCGTTCTCCCCCACAACTGCGCTATTTGACGTCAGCTGGATCAGCGGCATCGGCACTTGACGCCGCTGCGGCGGG
The DNA here is from genome assembly GCA_039924175.1 of Rhodanobacter sp. Taxonomy (GTDB): domain Bacteria; phylum Pseudomonadota; class Gammaproteobacteria; order Xanthomonadales; family Rhodanobacteraceae; genus Rhodanobacter. The sequence continues at coordinate 42,197 of JBDTBF010000098.1, read as the reverse complement.
TTTGCTCTTGCCCCATTCCAAAATTTTATACATCACCGGGCGTATCGGCTTCTGACCGTGCTCGTCTACCAAACGCCCCTGTGGATCGGTGACATAGGTGTGCGGAATGCCGTGCTTTGGCGTTACCACCACCATGTAAATCCGGCCGCTACGGCGATACTCTTGAATCGTGTTCTCGCCTTCCGTGCGCACGCTGACGTCAGGTGCAAACGCATTCTTGGCGTCACTCGCAGCAGCGTCGCGAGGTGGCGACGGCATCTTCTGCGGCTTCAGATTTAACTGGTTGCTAGAGGAGGCGGGTGCAGGCTTCGCTGCTGGCGTCACTGCCTGCACGCCCGGGTCATTAATACCCGGCGGTGGTGGCACGTTGACCGGCGCTGGCGCGGTCGACTGCGCAAACGCACTCGCCGCAAATACGCTTGAAACGGCGAAAACACTGGCAGCAACTAGCAGGGCGGCGGTTTTCATGTCAGCAGTCTCCAATCGATGGCAAAGCATAGCAGTGCGGCCGCATAGCGCCGGTGAAGTGCCTTAGCAAGCGCATGCGAGAATGGTGACTTGTACTGGCCTTTCATGGAACAGGCCACATTGCCACAGGTCAAAGCGTACATATGTCCAAGCTCATTCTTATCGATGGTTCGTCTTATCTGTACCGAGCGTTCCACGCGCTGCCGCCACTGACCAATGCGTTGGGCGAGCCCACCGGCGCGCTGTACGGCGTCGTCAGCATGCTGCGCGCCATCTTGCAGGCAAAGCCAGACTACGTAGCGTTTGTTTGCGATGCGCATGGCCCGACATTTCGCAACGCACTGTATGACCAGTACAAAGCCAACCGCCCACCGATGCCGGACGACCTGCGGCCACAGGTAGAGCCCATGCTGGCGATCGTCGGCGCACTTGGCTTCCCGATCTTGTGTGAAAGCGGGGTGGAAGCGGACGACGTTATCGGTACGCTGACGCGACAAGCCGAAGCGGAAGGCATTGAGGTGGAAATTTCCAGCGGTGACAAGGATTTCGCCCAGCTGGTGGGGCCGCGGATCACGCTAGCCAACACGATGAATCACACAGTGATGGACGCGGAAGGCGTCATGGCAAAATTCGGCGTGCGCCCCGACCAAATCGTCGATTTTCTAACGTTAATGGGTGACTCCATCGACAACGTGCCTGGCGTGCCCAAATGCGGTCCGAAGACCGCCGCTAAATGGTTAGCCAGCTACGACTCGCTGGATAAGCTGATCGCACACGCGGATGAAATTGGCGGCAAAATTGGAGAAAGCCTGCGTGCGACGATTCCGCATCTACCGCTATCGCGTGAGTTGGTCACCATCAAAACCGACGTGGAGCTACCGCTGCGCCCGACTGATCTAGCCCTGCGCCCAGCTGACGAAGCACAACTACGCCAGCTGTACACACGCTACGAGTTCAAAGCGGCGTTGAACGACCTAGATACCGCTGCGTCAGCTGCGCCCACCGTCGTAGGAGCGCACCCGGTGCGCGATGGCCTTGCAACGGAATCGCCGCAGCCGGCCGTTCGCGCACCGGAGGCGCCCCTACAACCGGTAGCGGAGCCAGCGATACCCGCAGCATTCTCCGCCCCCGGCGAATACGAACTAGTCACCACCTGGCCACAACTCGACGCGTGGATCGACCAGCTGCGCCATGCCGAGCTGATCGCGTTTGACACCGAAACCACCGGTGTCGATGCCATGCTTGCGGACATCGTTGGCCTGAGCTTTTCCGTAACGCTAGGCAAGGCCTGCTATATCCCGCTAAGCCACGATTATCCCGGTGCGCCTAAACAGCTGGATCGCAACGAAGTGTTGGCCGCGTTGAAGCCTATTTTCGAAGACCCAACCCGACCGAAACTCGGTCAGCATGCCAAGTACGACATCAATATTCTCAGCCACTACGGCATTGTCGTGCAGGGCCTAAAGCACGATTCCATGCTGGAATCATACGTGTGGAATTCCACCGCTACGCGCCACGACATGGATTCACTGGCGAAAAAATACCTCGGCTACGACACCATCAAATTTGCTGACGTCGCCGGCAAAGGAAAGAAGCAAATCTTGTTTTCGCAGGTGGATCTAGACACCGCCTGCCGCTACGCCGCCGAAGATGCTGACGTCACGTTGCGACTGCACCACGCCCTATGGCCAAAGCTGGTCAGCGTGCCGGCACTGCAAAAAGTGTACGAAGACATCGAGATTCCGCTGGTGCCGGTGCTGGCGGAAATGGAGCGCCGTGGCGTGCTGATTGACGTTGACGAATTACGCAAGCAAAGCCAGCAACTCGGCAAGCGCATGGTGGAACTGCAGCGGCAAGCGCACCAGGTCGCCGGGCATGAATTCAACCTTGATTCGCCCAAACAGTTGCAGGCGGTCTTGTTTGATGAACTGGGCTTGGCGGCAAAACTAAAAACCCCCACCGGCCAGCCTTCCACCAACGAAGAAGCGCTGGCGGCGATTGCCGATACGCACGAGCTGCCCGCACTCATTCTTGAATACCGCGGTCTGGCCAAACTGCGCTCCACTTACACTGACAAACTTTCCAGCATCGTCAACCCGCGCACCGGGCGCGTGCACACCAGTTATCACCAAGGTTCGGTCGCTACCGGGCGCCTGTCCTCGTCCGATCCGAACCTGCAAAATATCCCGATTCGTACCGAAGAAGGCCGGCGCATTCGGCAAGCGTTTGTGGCGCCACCGGGCTGGGTCGTGCTGGCAGCAGACTATTCGCAAGTGGAATTGCGCATCATGGCGCACCTGTCACAAGACCCCGGCTTGCTGCGCGCGTTTCATGAGAACGGGGACGTTCACCGCGCGACCGCCGCAGAAGTGTTCGGCCTAGCGCCAGAGGACGTCAGCAGCAATCAGCGTCGCGCCGCCAAAGCGATTAATTTCGGCCTGATGTACGGCATGAGTGCCTTCGGTTTGGCGCGCCAACTGAGCATTGATCGTACCGAAGCCAGCGACTACATGGCCCGCTACTTCACCCGCTACCCGAACGTACACGCGTTCATGGAAAGCACGCGCGAGCAAGCTCACCGCGACGGTTACGTCGAAACCATTTTCGGCCGCCGCCTGTATCTGGAAAACCTCACTTCGCGTAACCACAACCTGCGCCAAGGCGCCGAACGCGCCGCCGTGAACGCACCGATGCAAGGCAGCGCCGCTGACATCATCAAGCGCGCCATGATCACCGTAGCAGCGTGGCTAGCCGATCGCGACGACGCCCACATGCTGATGCAAGTGCACGATGAGCTGGTATTTGAAGTACGTGCCGACGCCGTTGACGTGGTGCGCGACGCCGTCGTCGAGCGCATGTCCGGCGCCGCGCAATTGGCCGTGCCGCTGCTGGTGGGGGTCGGTGTCGGCGCCAACTGGGACGAAGCCCATTGATCCCTGCGCACTGACCGAGCCAGCTTCTGGCTTGTGCGTGTAGGAGCTGGCTCGCGGGCGACGCTCTTTCTTTGATGCGAGGGCCAAACAGCATCGAGGCTAAAGCCTCTCCTACCACAGCCTCAGGCGTGCGCTCCCCTTTGGTAGGAGCGACTTCAGTCGCGATGCTTTTGCTGTAATTCCCAAATCCAAACGCGCCGCTGCAAAAACCTCTGCTACAACGGCGTCAGGCGTCTGCTCGCTTTTGTAGGAGCGACTTCAGTCGCGATGCTTTTGCTGTAATGCCGAAACCCAAAGGTACGCGGGCTATAGCGTTTCCTACAATTGCGCCCGTTCATTTGCACAAAGCACGACCCCTATCGCGCTCTAAATCCATCACTCTCAACGCACCACAGACCTTCGTTGCCACAAAGATGAACGCCGACTGACTTCGCCCGAGAAACCTGCAACTTTCCCTCACATCCATGTTCGAACTATTCGGATGCACGCAATGGCATCCACGGCTGACTCACCTCCCTGAGCCGCCAACCGGACGCGAACCTCTCCCCTGGGTCTTCGCGGCCATGGACCTCGAAGGCTTCCCCTGGCTTTCGGGGTCTTTTTTTGGCCGCAGCCTTCCCTCCACTCTTTGTGCACATATGCCCCCGGCATACTTGGGCCTACTCAACGAGGGAGCACACCATGCGGGTAGGACTGATTATTGCTGGCATCCTTTTCTTGATTGCCGGTATTTGGGTGGTCGCCGGAAACGCCAGCTATAGCGACACTAAAACGGACGCTCAAATCGGCTCGCTGAAAGTACAACACACCGAAAGCCGGGCGATCCCCCAATGGGCTGGCATCGCCGGCATCGTGGTGGGCGGCTTGTTGTTGGTCGGCGGGATCGCCACCAAGCAACGCTAGTCTCGCGCGCTCGGCCGCATTGGTCGACCACATTGAGAACCGCTGCTCTTGCGGCGGTTTTCTTTGGCGACCATTACAATGGCATCTATGGATGTCTCGTATCTGATTGACCCGCTCAACGACGCACAACGCGAAGCGGTTTGCGCCCCGCCCGGCCACTACTTGGTGCTGGCGGGCGCCGGCTCGGGCAAAACCCGTGTATTGACTCATCGCATCGGCTGGCTGACGCAAGCGGAACGGGTGCCGCCGTGGGCAATTCTGGCGGTCACTTTTACCAACAAAGCGGCCGGCGAAATGCGTGGCCGCTTGGACGACCTGATTTCGGGCGGCACCCAGGGACTGACGGTGGGTACCTTCCACGGCATTGCGCACCGTCTGTTGCGCCGGCATTGGCGCGAAGCCGGTTTGGCCGAAACCTTCCAGATTCTGGATTCCGACGATCAGTTGCGTTTAGTCAAACGGGTGGTGGCCGGACTGGGTTTGGATGACGCCCAATTCCCGCCACGCCAAGCGTGCTGGCAGATCAACCAGTGGAAGGACGAAGGCAAGCGCCCACCCAACGTTGAACACCGCGACCATCCGGTCACGCAAACCTATGTACGCATTTACCAAGCCTACGAAGATGCCTGCCGCCGCGCGGGACTGGTGGATTTTGGGGAATTGCTGCTGCGTGCGCACGAATTGTGGCTGAAAAATCCAGCGATATTGGATCACTACCAACAGCGCTGGCGCTATCTGTTAGTGGACGAATTTCAAGACACCAACACACTGCAATACGCGTGGATTCGTGTACTGGCCGGCAGCACCGGGCAGGTTTTCGCTGTGGGCGATGACGACCAATCGATCTACGGTTGGCGCGGTGCGAAAGTGGAAAACATGCAACAGTTTCTGCATGATTTTCCCGGCGCACGCACCATCAAGCTGGAGCAAAACTATCGCTCCACGTCCGTCATTCTAACGGCGGCCAATAGCGTCATTAAGCACAACGGCAGCCGTCTCGGCAAACAGTTATGGACGGCCGGCGAGGAAGGCGAGCACATCGCGCTATACACCGCCTACAACGAACAAGATGAAGCGCGCTTCGTGATTGAGCGCATTCGCGAATTCATGGCCGGCCACGATGACACCGCACCCGGCAACGCCAAGGATTGCGCCATTCTGTACCGCTCCAACGCACAATCACGCAACTTCGAAGAACAGCTGGTTCAAAACGATATCAAGTACCGCGTCTACGGCGGCCAACGGTTCTTCGACCGCGCGGAAATAAAAGACGCACTGGCCTATTTGCGACTGACGGCCAACCGCCACGACGACGCAGCATTCGAACGCGCCGTCAACACGCCACCGCGCGGCATTGGTGATCGCACACTGGACGTGCTGCGGCGCTGCGCACGTACGAACGATATTTCCATGTGGGAAGCCGCCCTAACCGAATTGGTCAGCGGTAACGAACTCGCCGGGCGCGCCAAGAACGCGATAAAGGCTTTCTTGACGCTAATCGACACCATGGCGCGAATATTCGCTGGAACGGAAAGCGCTGAACACAGTGCCGAGAAGGCTGTTCCTGAGGCGACGGAAACTTCCGCTGCAGTAGCCCTTGCCGCCACGCCGCTGACTTTGGCTGAGCAAATCGACCACGCCATTACTCATACCGGCCTACGCGATTTTTATGAAAAAGACAGCCGTGGTCACGCTGAAACACGCGTGGAGAACCTGGACGAACTAGTCAACGTCGCTAGCCGCTTTGAGCTGACCCCTGACGACATCGACCTGGGGCTCAGCGACCTGTCGGCATTTCTGTCACACGCCACGCTGGAGTCTGGCGAAAACCAAGCCGAGGCATGGGACGATTGCGTTCAACTGATGACGCTGCACTCAGCCAAGGGCCTGGAATTTCCGGTCGTATTTTTGGTAGGCATGGAAGAAGGCCTGTTCCCCAGCCAGCGTTCGGTAGACGATGAAGGCCGGCTGGAAGAAGAGCGTCGACTGGCCTACGTGGGCATTACGCGCGCACGCGAAAAACTGTTTGTCAGTCACGCCGAATCACGCCGCTTGCATGGCACCGAAATGCTCGCCCGCCCGTCTCGCTTCCTCGGCGAAATACCGGCCGAGTTGATCGATGAAGTACGACCACGCGTACATGTCACGCGGCCGATGTACGCCAGCCATCCGATCGAACTATCGACTTCGCTCAATGAACACGCGTCGGTGAAACTCGGGCAGCGCGTCAGCCATCCCAACTTTGGCGAAGGCGTCGTCATTAGCGCCGAAGGCAGCGGTCCGCACACGCGGCTGCAAGTGAATTTCGAAGACAGCGGCAGCAAATGGCTAGTCGCCGCGTACGCCAACTTGACGCCGTTATAGACGACGACACGGCAAAGTGTTTTGACCTAGCGCAATAACGCAACAGCGCAAAGCTGCCATGCTGCTTGGCTATGGCGTGCCGTCTTTTTCGCCGATATAAACACGACGTACTCGTACGCAAATTGGCGACGCCAGCGCGGCGGACGAGCAATGGAAGCGACATGCACGACATTGACGATCCACTACAAAGTCAGTAAAAAGTTAGCTGCGACACACGTTGCCGCACATCGCGGCTCTGCCATCGAAAGCATGCAACACTTCCCCGATCTTGGGGAATGCCATGGGGATGAATATGCGCATCGCGACCGTCGGAAAGTCATTCCGGATTTTTAGCCACGTCGTCTTGCTGCTGATGGCGGCTGCCATCGTCTATGCGGCATACATCACTTTTAAATATTGGTCATACATCGCCGTTTAAGCCGGAGCACCTCATGAACAAGCGACAGACCCGGCTGTTTGCCATTGTTGGAACCCTGCTTGTCGGCCTGCTGTTTCTCGGCATGACGTTCGACACCTTGCGCCAGATTCCCAAGCTGACCAATGCGCAGAACATCACGCCAGAAGTCACCCTCGGCAACAAGGTGTGGCACGAGAATAACTGCATCAATTGCCATACGTTGTTTGGCGAAGGCGCGTATTACGCACCCGATCTGACCAAGATCACGCAACTGCGTGGCGAAGCCTACCTGCGGGCCTACCTGCACGATCCATCCAAGTTTTACGACGAGCAGAAAGTGCGTCGGTTGATGCCCACGCAGAACTTGAGTGACGCCGACATCACGGGGCTGATTGCTTTCTTCGATTGGGTCAGCAAAGTCGACAACCAAGGCTGGCCACCGCGGCCGTTGCTGGTCAGCGGTTCGTCACTGCCGGGTATGGCTGCAGCCGCCGGGCCAGCGGGGGCACCTGCGGCTGGCGCATCAAGTACCACGCAAGGCAACAATCCAGTCGCGTTGGGCGAAAGTCTCTTCCACTCCGCCTCACCACCCTGCGCCGCCTGCCACTCAACGGCGCCAGGTGTGAACATGGCTGGACCATCGCTATCGGGTATCTCCGCCGTCGCGGAAAAGGCCATCGCTTCTGGCACGTACAAGGGCGAGGCCAAGGACGTCGATGGATTTATCCGCGAGTCGATTCTGCATCCCAGTAAGTACCTGGAACCCGGCGACATGTATTCGGCCGGCGGTACCTCGTTCATGCCAGACACCTATGCGAAATCACTGACACCCGAGCAGGTCGACCAGCTCGTCGCCTATCTGTCTACCCTGAAATAAGCCACGTACCTTCCGCTGCCGCGTCATGCGGCAACGGACGCCATCCAGGTGATGGTTCCGCAAACTGATTCGACGGAGAGGCACCATGCGTTACAAATCCCAGTCAGTGGCCTATTGGTACTTTGCTGTCGCCATGGCGCTGTTCGGCCTGCAACTGGTGTTCGGCCTGCTCTCGGCGGCGAAGTATCTTGGCCCCGATCCGCTGTTGTACATTCTGCCATTCGATGTCACTAAAACAATCCACACCAACCTGTTGATCGTCTGGGTGTTGACCGGTTTCATGGGCGCCACCTACTGGATGGTGCCGGACGAATCGCGCACCGAGTTGTACAGCGTCAAGCTCGCCCTCTGGCAGCTGGTGCTGTGGTCGGTGATGGGTCTGGCCACCGTCTTCGGTTATCTGTTCCGCTACGGCACCGGCAACAAATTGCTGGAGCAGCCGCTGCCATCGAAGATTGTCATCGTCATCGTGATGCTGTTGTTCCTCTACAACATTTTCATGACGATCAAGCGCTCCGGTCGTTTCACCACCACCGAAGGCGTGCTGATGGGTGGTCTCGGGCTGGCCGCGCTGTTGTATCTGCCAGCGCTGTTGCACTATCAAAATTACGTCGTATCGATCTTCTTCCGCTGGTGGACCATCCATCTATGGGTGGAAGGCGTGTGGGAAATGATCCAGGGCGGCTTCCTCGCCTATCTGTTGATTCGCTTGTCCGGCGCCGATCGCGAAGTGATGGAGAAGTGGTTGTACGTGATCGTCGGACTGGTCTTCATCGCCGGCATCATCGGTACCGCGCATCACTATTATTGGGTTGGCGTGCCGCATTACTGGCTGCCGATTGGTGGCATCTTCAGCGCGCTGGAACCGGTCGCGTTGGTCGGTATGGCCGTCTATGCGTATTACGCCATTCGCCGCTCCGGCCTGCAGCATCCAAACGTATTGGCGCTGCATTGGACCGTCGGCAGTGCCGTCTTCACCCTGTTCGGTGCCGGCTTGCTCGGGCTGGCGCACACTTTCCCCAGCGTCAACAAATGGACGCACGGCACGATGATCACGGCGATGCACGGCCACGCCGCGTTCTACGGTGCCTACGTGATGATCGTGTTGGCGATGATCGTTTACGCACTGCCGTCGCTGACTTCCGGCCGGCGCGAAGCGGGTTCACCGATTGGCTACTGGGCGTTCTGGATGCAGTTGGGCGGCATGTTTGGTATGACGCTTTCCTTCGGTACCGCCGGCATCGCGCAGGTGTATCTGGAGCGCATTCTTGGCTTGGGTTATCTCGACACGCAGATCAAGATTCAGATCCACTTTGTGATGCTGATTGCGACGGCCACAGTGTTCGTCATCGGCGTCATCCTGTTTATCTACGACTTCTTCCGCTTCCCGCCCAACTTCGTCGTGAACGACGAGGCCGGACAGCGCAAGCTCGACACTGCCGCGCCCAATGCCTGAGCCACAGGTGATGCCCGCGGACGGTGCTGCTGATATCACGGCAGCACCGTTTTATCTGCCAGCCGCTAATGAAGTGGCCGTGTTCGAGCAGTGTCACGCACACCAGCTGGCGGTGATGTTGAAAGGTCCGACTGGCTGCGGCAAGACTCGCTTCGTCGAGTACATGGCGTGGCGTCTGAAGCGGCCACTGATCACTATTTCCTGTCACGACGATCTCAGTGCCAGCGATCTGGTTGGGCGCTTTCTGATTCGACATGACGGCACTGCATGGCAGGATGGCCCGCTGACTCGTGCCGTGCGCGAAGGTGCGATCTGTTATCTCGATGAAGTGGTTGAGGCGCGGCAGGACACCGTCGTGGTGCTGCATCCATTGACCGACTATCGGCGCATCTTGCCGATCGACAAGACCGGCGAAACACTCGAAGCAGCGCCCGGTTTTCAGCTGGTAGTGTCCTACAACCCCGGCTATCAACGCATGTTGAAAGACTTGAAGCCCAGTACGCGGCAGCGCTTTGTCGCACTGGATTTCACCTTCCCGTCGCTGGACATCGAGGTAGCTATCGTCGAGCGCGAAGGCGCCGCCAAGCACGCCATTGCGCATGCCTTGGTGACCCTGGGTCAGCGCCTGCGTGGTCTGCAGGATCGCGGTCTCGCCGAAGTGCCCAGCACACGTTTGCTGATTGCCGCCGCGCGCTTGATAGCCAGCGGTATTCCCGTACGCGAAGCATGTTACGCGGCCATCGTCTCGCCACTGTCCGACGAGGCCACCCTGGTCGGTGCGATGCACGATCTGGTGGATGCCACCTTCATCTAATGGCGCGTGCTGCCAGCAGTAGCGCTCGGAGGTGGTCGCATGGCTGAAGCTGAAGATGTCATCCTTGATGCCGTACGCCACGCGACCATTTACTCGCGCGCGCTGTGGCGCCGCTATCGGCCGCCCGTAGCGCATGCACCACCGCTGGCGCTCGTCGACGTAGCGCCGCGACTCGACTTGCTGATTGCTGCGTTGTGCGAACGCAGCTTCACTCTGCGCGTCGCGCAAACACCGTCACCGCCAAGTTTTCTCGCTCTGCTGGTGCATCGCCGGCACGGACCACGACATCACGTTGCGCTGCCCGCCACTGACGGCATATCGATCTGGTTACCGACCGACCTGGGGAGCCTGCCGACGGACACCGCGTCGCTGTATTACCGCGCACTTGCGCTGCAGCAGGCCACCCGTGCCACGCGCGGCGCGGCGGCGCACGCACCCGACCCACGCGACCCGCTGTTGCGCGATCTGTACTTGTTATGTGAAGCCGTCGCGACAGATGGCGAGCTGGCGCACACCTTGCCCGGCGTGGCAAATACTTTGGCCGCCTTGCGCGCGGCCGCGCTGCGCGCGCGACCGCCGCTGGCCACATTTCCCATCCAATTACAGCCACTGGAACTGCTGCTGCGCAGCGCACTTGAAGCATCCTTTGCCACCGAGCAGGAAATTTCCACGCTTGGCTTGCCGTGCAAAACGCCAGCAGAATCCTTGCTACGCGCCCAGCAACTGGCGACGCACTTGCGCAGCACAGCAGCACGGCAAGACTGGGGCCCGCACCCTCTGTTGAAAGACCTATGGACCGGCGAACTGCGCGCCCCACTCAAACACGGCGCCAGCGTTGTGCCAAGCAACAACGCTGATCCCTTCGACGCGGATCAGAAAGCGGCGCGCAGCGCTCGCTTGGCGCGTCGACCGGACATCCGCGAAGCTGACGACGAGGAAGACGACGAACGCCCCGGCGCTTGGATGGTGCAAACCGCGCAGCCACACGAACAGGCCGAAGATCCCGGTGGCCTACAACGCCCGACTGACCGCGACGACGCCACGGCGGCGGACGAGTACGCCGATGCCTTATCCGAGTTGCCAGAGGCGCGCTTGCTGACACGCCCGGGCCGACCCAAGGAAGTGTTGCTGTCCGATGATCCGCCCGACGCTGCGGCGCGCATCGAGTCGGCATCGACTTCTGCCGCGCCGCATGCGTTGAACTATCCGGAATGGGATTACCGCATGCGTGCGTATCGCACGCCCGGCGCCACCGTGCACCAACTGCCGGCGGCCATCGGGACCCAAGCATGGGTCGACCACACGCTGGATGCGCACCGCGGCATGCTGCACGAGATTCGTCGTCGTTTTGAAATGTTACGCGCGCGCCGTGTCCGCGTGCACAAACAACTGGAAGGCGACGAAGTCGATCTGGACGCCTATATCGAAGGCCAAGCCGACTATCGCGCCGGCTTACCGTTACCGCAGCGGCTATACCAAAGTCAGCGCCGCGTGCAGCGTGACATGGCGATTATGTTGTTGATCGACGTCAGCGGCTCTACCGACGGCTGGATCGCCGGTAACCGACGCATCATCGACGTTGAGCGTGAAGCGCTGTTGCTGGTGTGCATTGCACTTGAGGGCTTGGGCCAGCCGTATGCGGTGCAAGCCTTTTCGGGCGAGACGGCGCAAGGCGTCGTCATGCGGGAAGTCAAACGTTTCGACGAGCCGTACAGCCCTGGCGTCGCTCTTCGCATCGCCGGACTGGAGCCGGAAAATTACACGCGCGCTGGCGCCGCCGTGCGTCACGCCAGCAACCGCTTGATGCAACAAACGGCGCAACATCGCTTGCTGCTGCTGTTGTCCGACGGTAAGCCGAACGACATGGATGATTATGAAGGTCGCTACGGCGTTGAAGATTTACGCCAGGCGGTGACCGAAGCCAAGCTGCAAGGTATCTCGCCGTTTTGCCTGACCATTGATCGCCAGGCCGCGAACTACCTGCCGTTCGTGTTTGGCGCTAGCCAGTACGCACTGCTCCCTAAGCCCGAGTTGCTGCCGACCGTATTGCTCGATTGGTTGCGACGCCTGGTCGGCCACTGAGCGAACGCAACGTCACTGGCTGCGGAGTATGGTCAAGCAGTACGCGCGTGCTATCCGAGCGGGGACACACGATGGCTCGGCGCGTACGTATCCGGGGTCTTTCGTTCATTGCGGGGAGAGAACATGAATATCAGTCTTCAAAGCATGTTGTGGATCATCATCACGCTGTTCGCCATTGCGGCGGCCGGCGGCTTAGTCATGGCTGGGGTGCGCGCCTTCGGAAATCGCAACCCGCCGGCGTGGCTCGCGTTGTTACATGGGTTGCTAGCTGGAGCTGGCCTAACGCTATTGCTGCTGCTGTATTTCGTCAGCGGCCTACCTGCGCTGGCGGCGTGGGCGCTACTACTTCTCGTCATCGCGGCGGGTGGTGGCGTGTTGATGAATCTCGGGTTTCAGTGGCAACAAAAGCCGATACCACTTTCATTGATGTACGGACACGCTGCGATTGCCGTCATCGGTTTTATCTTGCTGGTTTGCGCTGCGTTGAAATAAGCCGAACGATGCGACGTGCTGCGGCTGGCCTAATCGGGTAGCCGCGGCACGCCATGTTCATCGCGCTCTTCCATCGCAATGGGATGCGTATCGGGATGCGTCGCATCGCCGCCAGCTGTCAACGGCGTAACGGCACCGCTACGCAGCAGGGCCAACGCGTTGCGATAGCTACGTTGTGCGCGTTCAGCATTACCGCTGCCCGCGAAAGTGTCGCCCAACGCTTCCCATGCACCCGCGCTAGGCGTCAGTGCAATCGAGCGCTCAAGATATTGCTGCGCTTTGCCCCATAGCTCCAGCCGTACACACATGCGCCCCAAGGTCAGCAATAAAGTGGCGTCGTTTGGATGCGCATCCAGCCACCCTTCGGCACGGCGTAGGCGCGCTTCCGCATCTTCTCCAGCCAAGGCACCGTAGGCTTCGATCAGCAGCGGCGACCATTCACGGCGCAACGCGGATTCCAGTTCGTCCATCGCCGGTAAGGTCAAACCAAAACCGGCCGCGCGGCGCGCGTACGCATCGATGACCGCAGGCACGCGACGTTGCGCCTTGGAAAATCGTGTCCACAGGGCATTCAATGACGCGCCATCAGGCGCCGCATTAATGCTGGCGCGAAGCACCTGGGTCTCCAGTACGGCATAGCCGCGTGTGCCGAGCGATGCACTCTTTTGTAGCGGTACCAGCGCCTCATACGCACCATTAACGTCGCCAGTAGCCAATGCCGACAAAGCGACTTCGCGCCAGCCAGCTGGACTTAGCGTCGGCTTGTTGGTTGCCAGCAAGGCGAGTGCTTCCGCCGGCTTGCCTTCACGACGTAAAACACGAGCACGCAGCACGCGTGCGGCTTGCGGCACCGTTTGGGCTGCCTGATCCAGCGTCTCTAGCGCACGCCCTTGCTCACCACGACGCGAAGCGGCCTCGGCGGCAATCAACAACGCGGGTCCGCGCAAGCTGTCCAGGCGCGACGCGCGATTGAGATCGCGTTCGGCATCACCGTGACGCCCCTCAACCAGGGCAATCAAGCCTTCGCCCAAGCGCCGTTGACTCACTCGCCGATGGCGCCGCGAAAACGCACCAAACGGCCACCGCAGCAAGCGCCATAGCGCGGTAAGTACGGCCCACGCCAAGACCAGAATGACCACCGCGGCAACGACCGTGGTTTCCACTCGCCAACCGCGCATACGCAGCAAGACGTAGCCAGGGTCTTCCGCCACCCAATGCCAGCCAAACGCAGCGAGTGCCGCCACGATCACCAAGCCAAGTAGCCAGCGCCATAGCTTCATGGTTTGATCCCGGCAGCAGGCACCGCCGCGCTACTAGCACTAGCTGGAGCACTGCTATCGCTCGCTGGGCTTAACGCGTGCACCGTACGCAAATTTTGCAGTTCAGTCAGGGCTGCGCCTAACTCCACCGGCTCACTAGTCGGCAGCGCCGCACGCAATTGCTTCAGTTGCGCCTGCGCTTTCTGCACAGCGGCGGCGTTCCCATCAAATTGAGTCGACAAACTGACCTCAACTCGCTGCAAGGCAGCCGCATACGCCTTGCTGTCGTAGGCCAGCAACGCCGCCTGCGCTTGCGCCAAATCCAGCACCGCCAGTTCCCGCGTAAAACGTGCATCGGCCACCGCTAGCGGCGCACCGTTATCGCGCTTGACGCTAATCACTCCCGCCAACGCGTGACCCATGCGTGTCCATACATCGGCCGTAGCCGTGGTCGCGGGTTGATCAAGCGGCTTCAGCGGTAACGTCGCCAGTGCACCACGCAAGGTCAGCAACTGCTGCAAGGCACCGATTTGGCTGGTTGGCTGACTTCGGGCGAGCGCATCCCGCTCGCTACTGATGGTTTGACGCAAACCGCTAAACGCGGTGTCATTCACCGCCGCCAAAGTCTGGTCTGCTAAGGCATACGCCGCGGCCGCGCCCTGTGCATCATGGAATAAGGTGTAACGCTCGTCGGCCATGCGCAGCAGCGACGCTGTTTCATCCAGCAGCGAGGCGTCGTGGCCGGACAACGTCTTTTCCGCCAACTTCGCCACGGCATCTTCCACGTGACGGGTACGTTCGGCTTGAGCGAGCAATTCCTCACGCAACGAACGGTTAACCTGCGCGGCGTCACCCAAACGCTGACTCAAGCTGGCGCGCTCGCCACTTACTGCGTTCAAGCTGGTTTCCAGCGCACCAACGCGCGTCTGCAAGCTCGCAACGCTGTGACTGTCGGCGGCACGACTTTGCTGAGACTGCCACTGCTGCCAACCCACGTAGCCGGCCACACCGGCCGCCGCTAGCGCAAGCAATAATGCCAGCGCCAACGTACCGCCACCGCGAGGTCGCGGCGCGTGGGGCGTAGGGGTAGAGCGCGCACGGGTGGGTCCGGGCATAGGCGCGGCAGGCCCAGCGGACGCCGTGGTCGATGCAGTGGATCGCGTGCCTTCAGGCGGCGCGGGGTCGTTCGGCTGGTCTAGATTGCTCATAAACGCATGCTAGCAGCCTGCGGCGGCGCCCCAGTAGCAAGAAAACGTGAAAACGCCGATCACACAGCACAAGGAAACCGCCAAGCGACATCACCGGACAGCAACGGCGGCCCGCAATAAATCGGCAGAAAGGGCCGATGCCGCCTGCACCACATGGCGAAAACCCGCCGCTCGCGCGGCCAGCGCCATTCGTTCACTACTTACCACCGCCGTCGTTGCACAAAAGCCGCGGCGTGCTGCGGGTGGCAACAGTTCGGTTAAATGGTGCAAGGCTTCGGCGCTGGACAACAACACCAGTGCCGAGGCCGGCAACTTCAACACTGCATCAAAATGCCGCTGATTCAAATGCGGCGCCACGCGTTCGTATACGTGCAACTGGCGCAGTTGCGCGCCGCGCGCTTGCAACTGCTGACGCAATACGCCGCGACCGCCTGGCGCACCAATTAACGCTACTCGCCGATCGCGCAGATCACCCAGCTCCGGCAACCCCAACAGTCCTTCGCTGTCTTGGCGACGTGGTACCAACGGCGTGACACCGCCGTGCCGACGTAAGGCACGCGCACTCGATTGCCCCACCGCCAATACCACAGCAGCCGTATTCAGCGGTGCCAATGCGGCAGCGCAACGCACCGCCGTCGGACTGGTAAAAATCAAAATATCGTCGCGTAATGCCGCGCTCAGCTCATCTCGGGCAACGTCCACATCGGCGCGGCCATGCAAAGCTAGGCCAGGCAATAGAAGAGGCACACCGCCCGCAGCGCGAACTTGCCGCGCCAAAGCTCGCCCCATCCCTACCGGCCGAGTAATGACGACGCAGCGGCCATCCAAACTCGATGATTTTTCTGCTTGCTGCACCTACGTTCTCGACGATGACGGGCAAGTTTGTAGTGTACCGACGTGATAACGCATGGCGACTATCTCCGCTGTTCCAGCGACGGTACGCCAGTCCATTTTTCCTGTCCAAAGGCCTGACGGCAGACGCGGTCGTGGCAACAACCATCCGCACGCGCACTGAAGGTTTCAGCCCATTGGCGTCTACAATCCGCATCCAATTCCCCGCGCCGGACGTATTTCTCTCGTGACTACCGCTGGACCAGCTGCCGCTATGCCTCAACTCGTGCAATTCATCCTCGACAAAATTCCACTAGCACGCGCTATGCAACTGCAAACGGGCCATTGCGACGAAGACAGCGTGACCTTGCTCGCCCCATTGGCACCAAATATCAACGACAAAGGTTGCGCTTTCGGCGGTAGCTTGGCCAGCGTGATGACGCTGAGCGGCTGGGCACTGGTGGAACGAGAGCTGCGCCAGCACGGGGACGACTGCGACGTATTGATTGGCGCGTCCACTGTGCGCTACCTCGCACCGTTATGGCAGGACTTTCGCAGCGAAGCGCGACTGGCAGAAGGCGCGCAGTGGAGTACGTTCTTCGCCACGCTGAAAGCGCGCGGCCGCGCCCGCATTGAAGTGGAATGCGTCGTACCCGGCACCGACGAGCAACCCGCCGCTACGCTAAGCGCCCGTTTCGTCGCCAAACGGCGCGGTTAAACCACGCGGTTAAAGCGCAGTAACCTGATTGAACAATCACATATAAGGCAGAATGGGTGAATATCTGTCGGGGATTACCTATGCGTCTCGTATCAAGCCTCATTATTGTGTTGTCGCTGACGTTACTTGTCGGCTGTGCCAGCAAGACGCGCAGCGACTCGCTAACGGCTACGCTCACCGCCTACGCGAGCACACTGCGCTGGGGTAGCTTTGAAAGTGCGCAACAGTTCGTCGACCCCGCCGTACGCAAGGCACACCCGCTCTCATCGATGGATGAGTCTCGCTACCAGCAGTTTCGCGTAAGTGATTACGACAACGGTGCTGGCCCGGTACCCACCGGTGATTTCGACATCGAGCAGACCGCACAAATCCGCCTAATCAACGTCAACACGCAAGGCGAACGCTCCATCATTGACCACCAGACCTGGCACTACGACGCAGCCGCCAAGCACTGGTGGCTAACCAGTGGACTGCCGAACGTCACGCAGCAATAGCCATTGCGTGAGGTATTGCGTGGCTGGCCTGAGCGCCGCATAGCGTGTCGCTGCCGCGCTACCCGTATAATCACCGGTTCTCCCAAACCCGAGCGGCCACCGCGCCTGTGGAACGACAATGAGTGATTTTTTGCAAAAGCTGCCGACCTTTCTGGGCAACCACGTTGCGCTGGCGGCGCTGTTCGTCATTCTGTTGGTGGCGTTGATCGTCATGCAAATCACGGAATTGTTCAGCAAGACGCGCGAGCTCAGCCCGGCCGGCCTGACCGGTTTAATCAACCGCGAAAACCCGCTGCTGATTGATTTGTCCGCCATTGCGGACTTTGAAAAGATGCATGTTCCCGGTGCACGCCACGTCTTGATGAGCCAGTTCGATCCCGAGAAAAAGGACCTCGCGGCAGCCAAAGCCTTACCCGTCGTATTGATGGATAAAGACGGCCGTGGCAATTCTCTGAAAGCTGCGCAACGTCTGTCCAAAGCAGGCTTTACCAAGGTGCATACGCTTGGCGGCGGTGTACTGGCCTGGCGCCAGGCGCAGTTGCCGGTTGCCAAAGGCAAAAAATAACCTGAGCCGAGCCGAGTATTTGTTGATGCGGATCTTCACGCACTGCAACGCGGTGAATCGACCTTTGTAGGAGGGGTTTTAGCCCCGATGCTCTTGTTTTGATCATGCGATCAGAAAGCATCGGGGCTAAAGCCCCTTCTACAAAAGCTCGGCCAGCAAGCATAGCCGCTACCAAAGTCGGCACCCGCCAGAAGCACATCCGCTACCGCGCTATTTCAAGAGTCGACTGAATCCCGCACGTCGCGCAATCAATTGCTCAAGCACATCGGGCGCGTAGTCGAACGAGTCGAAATACAGTCGCTCTTCCAGCAATCCCGCATCAAGAAATAATGGCTGACTGACTGCAATCATGGCGGGTGGTCCGCTCATGTAGAAATCGTGACCGGACAAATCGGGATGATCTTGCAGCACCGCCTCGTGCACCAAGCCAACGCGCAAACCAGCGGCTTGTTCGGGCTCAGATACCACCGGGTGAAACTCCAGATGCGGCAGCTCATGTTCCCAGCGCTCGGCCAAGTCGCGCAGGTATAAATCATTGGCACTACGCACGCCCCAATACAGCTGAATACGGCGCCGCGTGCCCAGCGCAATAAAGTGCTCAATAATCGCTTTGACCGGCGCGAAACCCGTGCCGCCGGCCATGAACAACATCGGGCGTTCCGAATCCTCGCGCGGCACAAACGTGCCCAGCGGTCCTTCGACCAACAGACGATCACCCACTTTCAAGCTGTCGTTGACGTGCGAGGTGAAACCGCCGCCAGTGACGTGCCGCACATGGAGCTCGATCACGCCATCAGGCTGCAGCCCGTTGGCGATGGAAAACGGCCGACGTTTGCCACCTTCTAGCAGTACATCCAGGTATTGGCCCGGCAGTCGCCGCAAGCGTCGTTCGCCTTCAGCAGGGCGTAAGCGCAAGCCAATCACCTCTGGCGTCAAACGCCATTTTTCTACCACCACCGTCGTCAACTGGCGCCGCGCAATATCGGCCACCGACGCCACTTCACGCGCTTCCAATAACAAATCACTAGCTGGCACCGCCTGGCACAACAGCACCGCGTGCTGCGCCAACGCGCTGGCATTCAAGGCCAACGGTGGGTTACGCGGGTACTCGCAACGCCCTTCCAGCAACGTCGCCTTGCAACTACCGCACACACCGGCGCGGCAGGAATACGGCAACGCCACGTTCGCACGTTGCGCCGCTTCCAGTACCGTTTCACCGGTCGCCACCTGAAACTGGTGACCGGACGTTTTCAAGGTAACGTTGAACACTAAAAGGGCTCTGATGGATGCAAGAGAGTCATCTATTTTACGGGTGGCCACGCTGCACTACGGCAGACCGAAGGCGCCCGAGTAGCCGCGCGGCAACGGCGTAACTATCCGGCAGAATAAACCACGACTCGCCGCAATACATTGTGGTGGCGAAGACCTCAGGCAACAATGGCCGGCCCGCCTTACAGGAATGACCGATGAGCATCTGGCAGCAGGATACCGACCTCGAACGCATCAACGGATGGAGCGCCAACACCATGATGGAGACGCTCGGCATCCGCATGACAGCGATCGGCGACGACTGGCTGCAAGGCACCATGCCGGTCGACCACCGCACTCATCAGCCGTACGGGCTACTGCACGGCGGCGCCTCCGTGGTACTAGCAGAAACACTCGGCAGCACCGCTGCCATGCTAACGCTGGACCCCGAAAAGCAGCTGACGGTGGGCCTCGACATCAACGCCAACCACATTCGCGGCGTGCGCAGCGGCATTGTCACCGGCACGGCAAAAGCGTTGCATGTGGGACGCAGCACACAAGTGTGGGAAATTCGTATTGAAAACGAGGAAGGCGCACTGGTGTGTATTTCACGTATCACCATGGCTGTCATCGCCGCACGCAACGCGGCACTGCGTTGAGCCAAGGCACGCCCTACGCGACGCTCAGCCCAGACTGCGTATTGGACGCGGTCAGCGCCTGTAACCTGTGGCCAGATGGCCGCCTGCTTGCACTCAACAGCTACGAAAACCGCGTCTGGCAAGTAGGCATTGAAGATGGACCGCCGGTCATCGCCAAATTCTATCGCCCGCAACGCTGGAGCGACGCAGCCATTGAGGAAGAACATACCTTCGCGCAAGAGCTGGTCGACGCCGAACTGCCCGTCGTCGCGCCGCTAGCCTTCGACGGCCACACCTTGCTGACCCGCGCCGGCTTTCGTTATGCGTTAACGCCGCGCCGCGGCGGCCGTGCGCCCACGCTGGAATCACCCGAACAATTGCAATGGCTGGGCCGACTGATTGCCCGAATGCACGTCGTCGGCGCCCGCCAGCCATTCGTCCATCGCGGCGTACTGGATCGCGCCACCATGGTGCAACAACCGCAGCGCGCCGTGCTTGAGTCGCCTCTGCTACCCCCCACACTGCAACACAACTATCGCGCCGCGGTGGCTCGCCTCGAGGCGGCGATCGCGCAGCGTCAGGAAGCCGTTGGATCGGTGCGCATGCTGCGTTTGCACGGCGATTGCCACCCCGGAAACGTGCTGTGGACCGACGCCGGTCCGCACTTCGTCGACCTCGACGACGCCCGCACGGGCCCCGCCGTACAGGACTTGTGGATGCTGGCCAACGACGCCCGTTCGATGGAAGCGCTGCTGCAAGGCTATCAACAATTCCGCGATTTCAACCACGCCGAACTCGCCTTGATCCCTGTCCTGCGTGCCATGCGCCAACTGCATTACGCTGGCTGGATCGCATCGCGCTGGGAAGACCCTGCTTTCCCCGCCGCCTTCCCCTTCGTCGCCGAATCACGCTGGTGGGACCAACACGTTGCCGACCTGCACGAACTGGCCGACGTTTTGGAATAAATCCGCTACCCAAATTTGACCTTGTGGGAGCGGCTGACCTTGTGGGAGCGGCTTTAGCCGCGATGCCGTTGCCTTGATGTGGAGAACCCAAAAGCATCGCGGCTAAAGCCGCTCCCACAAGTGCGCATCCCCAGAAGTTCGCTCCTACAATGACCAAACTTTTTTGGAGTTCTCCATGCGCACCACTTTGTTTCGCTTGATCGGTGTTCTTGAAATTGCTGGTGGCTTGTATGGCTTGGCGCTCATGCTGCATCGGCTGTTGCCTTTTGGCGCGCACGACAGCGTGGTCGCGTTGATCGGCGTGGCGCTATACGGTTTTGTACTGGCGGCAGGCGTGCAATTGGTCGCTGGCAGCGAACAAGGCGTGCAAATGTCGCGCGGGGCGCAGCTGCTGCAACTGCCGCTCATCGCGCTACCCGTATTCAGCTACGCCTTGCACTGCGGCGCCTTCATCAATTTATTCGCCACCCTGCAAAGTACGCCGCACCTCGGCATCGACTGGCGCTTTGGTTCACAAGGCTTCGTTCTAGCGACCACAGGCCCATCCCCATCACATATCGGCGTGAACTTACTGGCACTGTTGTCCTGGCTGGTACTCAAACTGCGCTAAGGAAACGCGCAGCCACAGCCCCCCCCCCTTTCCACCTACATCGAAGGGGCGGTCGAACAGTAACTACAGGGCGCACTCCCTACCCTGTTCGCAGCGGGAGGAGTAAAGCGGCGACACTCCCAGCGGCTCGATTCGCACCGACGAAGCAGCGTCTGAAAGCATCTGGCTGTTCTCCCTCCCCTGCGCGCAGGGGAGGGCCGGGGTGGGGTCGCTCTTGCGCAACGCATCGAACACGCAAGCTCAACAAACAAGGGAAGCAACAGCGCAGCAGCTATCATGCGCGGATGAACACACCCGACAACGCGCCAGCGGCAACCGCCCTCCCCGTCATCCGACTGAAGTCAGACCGCAACCCTGGACACCCGTGGGTGTGGTCGGCGCAATTGCACAAGCCAGAGACGAAACTGCCGCCAGGCAGCGTCGTGGAAATACGCGATGCGAAAGACCGCTTTGTCGGCCGCGGCTTCTGGAACGGACACGCGCGCATCGCACTGCGTCTGCTCAGTCACGACCCCGCCGAAGCGATTGACGCCGCGTGGATCACCGATCGCATTGCCCGCGCCGTCGCACTGCGCCGCGAGCTGCTGCAGTTGGATACGGTCAGCGATGCATGGCGCGTGGTGCACAGCGAAGGCGATGGCTTGTCCGGTTTGGTGATCGACCGCTACGCCAACACACTAGTGATTGAATACTTCGCCGCCGGCATGTGGCGTTTCCGCGAGGCCATCAACGCAGCTTTGCTGACCCACTTCCCCGACGCGCAGCTGTACTGGTTTGCTGAATCGCATGTGCAGCGGCAGGAATCGTTTGACTGCCGCAGCCCCGACGCTCCCACCGCCGTGGAAATTCACGAGCACGGCCTGCGCTTTCAATCAGCGCCCGGTAGCGGCCACAAGACCGGCTTCTTCGCCGACCAGCGCGACAACCGACAGCGGTTCGCCACCTTGAGCAAAGGTCGCCGCGTGCTGGATCTGTGCTGCAACGCTGGTGGTTTCGCCGTACACGCGATGGCCGCTGGCGCACGTGAAGCAATGGGCGTGGATCTCGACCCCGGCATTCTTGAGGTTGCACGCGCTAACGCCGCCGCCAACGACGTAGACGTGACGTTTGAACAAGCCGACATCTTTGACTGGGTGCGCGCTGCCGTACAACGCGGCGAGCGCTACGACGCGGTCATTCTGGACCCGGCCAAGCTCACTCGCGATCGCAGCAAGGTAATGGACGCGCTGAAGAAATACTTTGCGATGAACCGCATGGTGATGGACATCATCCCGCCCGGCGGGTTGCTGCTGACGTGTTCGTGTACCGGTCTGGTTGGCGAATCGGAGTTCCTGGAAATGCTGCGACGGGTGGCGCTGAACGCCGGTCGCGATATTCAAATTCTAGAGACGCGTGGCGCCGGCGCCGACCATCCGTATCGCACTGACGTGCCGGAAGGCCGTTATCTGAAAGCCGTGATCTGCCGGGTGGAGTGATCTATCCAGGAGTGCGCGCGGTAGGCATGTTCGAGCTGAAAATCGTTACAGCATCGATGCCAATCAACGCCGTCTGCGCGCGCACGGTTACTCGACAATTCGCTGACCAGTGGTGTTCCGGGGCAAGAAACGGCGGTTAGTCGACCGCGCAAAGGCTTTGGACCCCAGCTGTTTCTATCTTCCACGCGTCCAAGTCGCAGCCGCTGCGATGCGGCTGCGTAAACTGGTCACTCATCCGCGCTACTGAGAACTTCCATGCCTGCTAGCAACCCCTTACTCATTGTTCTGCTGATCGCGGTCTTGATCGCGCTGGCCTTGCAGGTGTTCGCGCTGGTTCGTGGGCGCGCTGACGGTGGTCTGACCGCGCGGCTGGATGCGCTGAAAGACGACAACCGCCACCTGCGCGAAGTACTGGGCCAGGAACAACGTGCCGGCCGCGCTGAACTGGCACAAACGCTGGAGCTGTTCCGCAGCCATATGCAGGAACAGCTGAGCGGCATGAGCCAGCAACAACACGAGCGCATTGGCAGTTTCGGCCAGCGCCTGGAATTGTTGACCGAGCGCACCGATGCCGGCCTGCAGACACTGGCACAACGATTGGCCGAGGACGCACGCAAAAGCCGCGAAGAATCCACGCTGACCTTGAACCGCTTCGGCGAACTGCTGCAACAACGGCTGGCCGCGCTCACCGCCGATAACGAAAAGCGCTTAACGGAAGTGCGCACCACGCTGGAAACGCGACTCAAGGCGATTCAGGACGACAACGCCGTCAAGCTGGAACAGATGCGCGCTACTGTCGACGAAAAATTGCAGAACACGCTGGAAACACGTCTTGGACAATCGTTCAAGTTGGTGTCGGACCGACTGGAAGCGGTGCAGCGAGGCCTCGGCGAAATGCAAAACCTGGCGGCCGGCGTAGGCGATCTGAAGCGCGTACTAACCAACGTGAAACGACGCGGCATTCTTGGTGAAGTGCAGCTCGGCAGCTTGCTAGAAGATCTGCTCACGCTGGAGCAATACGCCGCCAACGTTGTCACCGTGCCCGGTAGCAGTGACCGGGTCGAATACGCGATCCGCATGCCCGGTCAGGAAGATGGCGAAAACGTCTACCTGCCGATTGACTCCAAGTTTCCGGTCGAAGATTACCAGCGCCTGCTGGACGCGCAAGATGCCGCCGACGCCGACGCCGCCGCCAACGCCGGCCGCGCGCTTGAGGCCAGAGTACGCGAGGAAGCCAAACGCATTCGCACCAAGTACGTAGCGCCGCCACACACCACCGATTTCGCCGTGCTATTTTTGCCGACCGAAGGCTTATATGCCGAGGTCTTGCGCCGACCCGGCCTGTTCGAAAGCCTGCAACGCGACGACCGCATCATGGTGGCCGGCCCAACCACCCTCAGCGCCTTACTCAACAGCCTACAAATGGGCTTCCGGACCTTGGCCATCGCCAAGCGCAGCAGCGAAGTGTGGAAACTGCTCGGCGCAGTAAAAAGTGAGTTCGGCAAGTTCGGACTGGTGCTGGAAAAAGCCGAGCGCCAGCTCAATACCGTTAGCAAAAGCATCAGCGATGCCAGCAAGAAAACCCGCACCATCGAAAGAAAGTTGCGTGGGGTCGAATCACTTTCCAGTGAAGCCGCGCAAGACTTGCTTGGCGCCGATACGTTACCTGCCTCAGACGACAGCAGCGAAGAAGACGAAAGCTAGCTAGCTGGGGACAAGACTGGCGTCAGCCGGTCGTATCGTCCGAGCCGGCAACGCCTTACTCGTCGCTGCCGCGGCGCGCACTGATGAAGATCACGCATATGCGGATTTTCATGAGCCGCGCACTAAACTGTACCCTCACTTGCTTACAGGACGATCACATGACCGACCAGGCTTCCTCCCCTGACGTCAGCCAAGAACAAGCCGAAGACGCCGTGCGCACCCTGCTGCGCTGGGCCGGTGAAGACCCGTCGCGCGAAGGCTTGCTGGACACGCCCAAGCGTGTGGTCAAAGCGTACCGCGAATGGTTTGGCGGCTATGCCATCGATCCGGCCGAATACCTCAACCGCACGTTTGAGGAAGTCGCTGGCTATGACGAAATGATCGTGCTGCGCGATATCGAATTTGAAAGCCACTGCGAGCATCACATCGCGCCGATCATCGGTCGCGCCCATGTCGGCTACTTGCCCACTGATCGCGTTGTCGGCATCAGCAAACTGGCACGCGTCGTCGATGCATTCGCCCGGCGTTTTCAAGTGCAAGAAAAGCTCACTGCACAAATCGCCCAATGCATTCAGGACAACCTGCGCCCGCTCGGCGTTGCCG
Source organism: Rhodanobacter sp. (assembly GCA_039924175.1). Taxonomy (GTDB): domain Bacteria; phylum Pseudomonadota; class Gammaproteobacteria; order Xanthomonadales; family Rhodanobacteraceae; genus Rhodanobacter. The sequence goes on along the minus strand of JBDTBF010000098.1, from coordinate 17,093 downwards.
TCGTTATCGACGCCAGCCATGAATGCATGACCACCCGCGGCGTACATAAACGCGGCGTATCCATGGTCACCAGCCAGATGCTCGGCAGCTTCCGCGAAGACGCCCGCACCCGCACCGAATTCCTGCAATTCATCGGCATCGATCGCGGCGCCCGCTGAGTGGCAACTTGGCGATGCCGTTGTATTGCACCACTCGCTGCATGCCTGTGGTTGTGCGCGCTGCCTTGTAGCGCGCAAAGCTTCCCAAACACGCCCGCCGAATACCTGCGCAGCATCGACAGCAATGGCGACGGCAAAATCAGCGAAGCAGAATACGTCGCCTATCTCAGCGGAAGTTTTCAGCAGATGGATAGCAACGGCGACGGCGTCTTGGAAACCAGTGAGCTACCCGGCGGCCGCGGCAAACCAATCACCCTGAAAAGCTTTCAAGACAACCTGCGCACACAGTTTCACCACCTAGACCGCAACCACGACGGCTATCTCAACGCTAAGGAACTGACTGCGCCGCCGCGCTGAAGCGCGAGCGTGCACATGAAGTCGTGTTGCCATGGCACAACGTCAAAAGCCACCCCCTCCCAACCTCCCCCTGTGCTCAGGGGGAGGAGCACAGCGGCGACACCGGCTTTTTGACTACTTGCAGTTGTAACGACCTAATCGGTTGTTGGTGACTACTTGCATTCGTAACGGCCGAACCAACTGTTGGTGACCGCTTGCATTCGTAACGGCCAATACGTGCGCCCGGAACGGCGAGCGGGCGCGCAGAAGTGGCTAGCAGTTCTCCCTCCCCTGCGCGCAGGGGAGGGTCGGGGTGGGGTCAGCTCTTGATCTACCGCGTCTCCAACACGCGAAGTATTTCCGCGAGCACCGCATCGGTATGCAGCAAGGCATCGGTATTCCAAAAACGTAGCACGCAATATCCATATTGCTGCAGGACGATAGTGCGCGTTTGATCGTACGCAACCGCGGCGGCATGCTGTCCACCGTCCAGTTCAACAACGACGCCTGCAGACAGACATACAAGGTCAACGATATAGCCGGCGATTGGATACTGACGTCTGAATCGGTAGCCCGCCAAGTTCCGCTGTCGTAGGAAGTACCACAAGCGGCGCTCCGCATCCGTGCCCGCGTTGCGTAGCCGTCGAGCGTGCTGCCATTGCTGCTGCATGAATATTCCATCCTTGGAAATAATGTCAGGATAGAGATTTACTACCGGCCTTGTAACTACACAAGAGCGAAGATCAAAAGCTACCCCCTCCCGACCTCCCCCTGCGCTCAGGGGGAGGAGCACAGCGGCACCAACGAGCGTTAAACAGAAATCGCCAGCTTCTCCGATTGATACAGGCGCGTGGTCACGGCAATAGCGAGCACCGCTGCAACGGTCGTACCGATCAAACATAACGTGAGGCGCTCTGAGCCAATATCGCTGCCACGCAGCAGATCAAGAATGCCCAGATGCTGGCCGAGCAAGGGCACGGCGTACATCCAGTCGCGAGGCTTGATCGGCAGCACCATCAACATCACGCTGGGAATGATCGGCACCATCATCAGCAGCGATAGGTAGGTTTGTGCTTCGCGGAAGCTTTTGGCAAACGCCGCTACCAGCGATTGCAAGGCGGCGAACAAGGCCACCATCGGCAACTGCAGCAGCAATACAAACGCGGCAAAGTGCCAACCCAAATCTACTTCCATACCTAATTTTTCGGCGGGTACGAAGCGGCCGACAATGGCAAACGCCAACAGACACAACAGCAAACTGGCAGCGGAGAACGCGGCAATCGCCAGCAGCTTGCCCATCAAAATTTTCCAGCGCGGCACTGGATTGGCAAACAACGGCTCCAGCGACTGTCGCTCGCGTTCGCCCGCCGTCAGGTCGATCGCCAAATACATGCCACCCATGATGATGGTGAGGATGAAAAAGTACGGCAGCATGTTGAACATCAGCACGGCGCGCGATTGTGCCGTTGCCTGATCACGTCTGGCCACAACAACGGGCGACGCTATCGTCGGTGACAAGCCACGCGCGACCAGCCGCAGTGCCGCCTGTTGATGCGCGTAGCCATCGACCAGGCGAATGACGCGATCGACCGCTGCACTCGCATCGCGTTGTGATGAGTCATAAATGACCTCCACTTGTACCCGCTCACCACGACGCCATGCTTGCGGGTAATCGGCGGGAATACGCACGACCACGTCGTCATCGCGCTGTTGCACCGCACGTTCGGGATTAGCAACCGCCGGTTGCGGCACAATGCCGCCAGCGACCAACGCGCTGACGAGGTTGGGCGCGTACTGCGCACCAATCACCGGCACTCGCAGTGGCTGGTCGGCCTTGTCCAACTGCTGGTTAACGATGACGCTAACCAACAGTACAAACATCAATGGACCAAGCAATGGCCCGGTAAGAAACGCGCTGATCAAGGTGCGCCGATCACGCAGATTTTCGCGCACTTCTTTCATGAAGACGGTAAGCACTGCACGGCTGTGGCGGATAGCGGTCGACGTTTTCATGCGGCCAGGCCTTCGTCGCTACCAATAATTTTCACAAACGCATCCTCCAGGTTGCTCTCGCCGGTTTGCTCGCGCAGCGCATCCGGCGACTCATCGGCCACCACGCGGCCATGCGCGATCACGACGATGCGATCACACAACGCCGCCACCTCTTGCATGATGTGGCTGGAAAACAGTACGCAACGCCCCTCGCCCTTCAACTCACGCATGAATTGGCGGAGCGCGCGCGTGGCCATGACGTCCAAACCATTCGTCGGCTCATCTAGAATGACGTTGTGCGGGTCGTGGATTAATGCCCGCGCAATCGCCGTCTTTACACGCTGCCCCTGCGAGAAACCCTCGGTGCGGCGGTCGGCAATGTCCTGCATGCCAAGCGCATTAATCAGCACTTCGCGCCGGCTACTGAGTTCAGCTTCAGACAAGCCTTGCAGACGGCCAAAATAATCGATGTTTTCGCGCGCACTCAGTCGCTTGTATAGGCCGCGCGCGTCGGGCAGTACGCCCAGTTGACGGCGCACACCAAGCGGGTCAACCGCCGCGTCGAGACCGTCCACCAATACATTGCCACGGTCAGGTGTCATCAGCGTGTACAGCATGCGAAGACAGGTGGTTTTTCCGGCGCCGTTGGGGCCAAGCAAGCCGGTAATTTCGCCGTCCCGTGCGGTAAAGCTAATGCCATCGACCGCCTTTACCGTGCCAAACGCCTTGTGCAAATTCTTTACTTCGATCACGGCGTGGCTCCGTTGAAAGTAATGAACAACGGCGTCGGCTGCAGCCGGTCCAGGCAGGTCGCATCCAGCCCCTTGGGGTCCAGCTTTTCGATAAATTGTTTGATTAACTTGGGTGTACACCCGGCCGCCATCACGCTGTGTGCCTGCCCCTTCAGCACCAGCACCCGTGCGTCGGATAGACCTTTCGCCACTTCTTCCGCATAACGCGGTGGAGTGACCGGGTCGTACTGGCCGGCCAACAGCAACATGGGCTTATCGGTCTTCAACGGCTGATGGAAATTGGTCGGGCGCGCGCCCTTGGGCCACACCGAACAGGTCGCCTGCAACGCATCGATCATATGCGTGCCCAAGATGGTGTTGGCGTCTTGCGGGCGCGGCGTGAGCAAGTCGGCATCTTCGCTACAGATCACCGAATACTGCATGCCGCTACCCATCAGCTCCGCCAGGTCACCCGACAAAATCTTTGCCTGCCCTAACAACGGGCCGACATCGCCGTGCGCGGCCGCATCAATGGAAAGCGGCAACAACGCAGCGGTCGCCGGCGTATAAGCGAACATGCGTACCAAGGTTGCCAACGAGGCCTCGCTCAACTCACGTTTGACCGTCCGGTAAGTCTGCGGATCCCGAAAGCTCACCATATGTGGGTTCGCGCGTAGCGCGTCGCGCAATTGGTACAAGGTTTGATACGGGTCCCCGAAGTGCTTTTTACAAACAGGGTCGGCGGTGCAACGCGAAAACTGTGCACGTAATGCATCTTCTAAGTTCTTGGAAAAGTCTTCACCAAGGACCAGCGAGTTAGGCACGACGCTGTCCAATACAACACTACGCACTGCGGTCGGAAAGGTACGCACGTACTGTTGCGCCACTCGCGTGCCGTACGACACACCCACCAAATCAAATTGCGGTGAACCGAGCGCCTTGCGCACGTCTTCCAAGTCCTGCACCGCCACGGTCGTGGTGTAGTAGCGCGGATCAGCTCGACCGGCCAACTGCTTTAGACAGGATGCCACCGCCACGCGCACTTTCGCGGGGTCAAAGCTATTGTCGTCGTCCGAGCTGTCATCAGCGCCCTGATCCTTGCAGGTCAGCGGGTTGGAGCCGCCGGTACCACGCTGATCGACCAGCAACACATCGCGGTGCGCCAGCAAGGGCGCGAAGACTGATGCTGCTGTGTTTGCCGATTCCGTCGCTGCCTGCCCCGGGCCGCCGACCAAAAATACCAGCATGTCCTTGCTAGCTAACTGCGCATTGGCACGCAGCAAGGCCAGCTTCAAATGGATGATGCGACTGTGCGGATCGGCGCGATTTTCCGGCACCGGGAAGGACGCGCACCAAGCCGCCGTGCTTAGCGCCGTATGCGGCGTTTTCAGTTCGCACGCCGTCAACGTCACGCTGCCGACTTGCCAAGTCGCGGGCGGCGCCGGCTGTACCGGCTTACTTGGTGTCGGCTCAGCGGCGAGGCTCGACGTAGCTGCGGCTGCGTTTGCTGCATGATCCCGCTGCCACTGTTGCCAGCCAAGCGTGCCGGCCACCACCAACGCAGCCAGCGCGCCCCAAGCTAGCTTTCCTTTGGACAACATCAGCCCTGCTCCTCTGCGGGTAGGAAGATGGCCTCAATCGGGTGGCCAAACAGCCGCGCGATCTTAAACGCCAGCGGTAGGCTGGGATCATACTTGCCCGTCTCGATGGCGTTGACCGTTTGCCGCGAGACATCCAGCCGTTCAGCCAGCACCGCTTGCGACCAGCCCTGCTCGCCACGCAGTTCACGTACGTGGTTATTCATGGACGCGATTCCACCGACACGAACACAGCGCGCGCAGGTGATGGAACGTGAAACGTGTACTCATCTTCATCCCAGTCACTCATCGCGAAAGCTGCGCGAGATAAACCAGACGGCCACGCCCCAGACGCCGAACATCGCCGGCAGCACCCACAGCAGTTGGTCCGCAGACGCGGGCACCAAATCCGCCCCCTGCAGAAAGCCAAGCGCAAACGTCGCGCTTCCCACTACCGCACAGGTGATTCCAAGCGCTTGTAATTGGATACGTTGTTGCAGCTCGTCTAGCCCGCGCAGGAAGCGCACCATGGCACGGATCACCAGTAGCATCGGCAGCACTGGCAACAGCACAATCACGGCTTTCCATAGCGGCGGCACGGTGAAGTGTTGCAACAGCACAATCGAAGCAGGCAGCAGGATCAAGTAAGCCGCCATGGCCGGGAAGAACGCTCGCATGAATTGTCGTTGCACCGTGCGCATGGGTTCGGGTTTGCGCAGCGCGGCGCAGATCATCCATATCATCCCGGTGAAAGCAAGGACACCACCCAACTGCAGCATCCACGACAAGTTAACCAACGCACCAACGGCGGCCACGCATGCGCCGATCAAGATTGCCACCACGCCGGCAATAGTCAGCGCCTTACGCTGGGTAAGTGGTTTGGGTTTGACCGGCGGCCGTTGAACAGAGTCAGACATGACGGAATCCAGTTGGAGGGAAAGCGGACGTGAGAAGGAAGTCAGTGGTCGGCTCATGATGGTGGCTTCACCGTGATTTGAGGAAGTCATTCAGCACCTGCTGAAATTTCGCTGGCTGATCAAGCATCACAAAATGCCGCGACGGGCTGATCGACATCACCTTCGCGTTCGGCGCATTCGCCAACAGGCTTTCGTAGTACGCGGTTTTCTGAGCTTCACTCATCACCATCGGCGGCTGGCTAAAGTCAGCCGCGTAATACGGCGAGATTTCTAGGATAGGCACATTCGCGTTCTTCAAGCCGGGACGTCCGTCAAAAGCCAAATCCTCAGCCATGTACTGCGCACTGGCCTTGATATCGCTGCGCGCATTCATCGGTGCGACCTTCGCCGCTAGCTGCTGATCAACCAAGCCGATCTTCTGCATATAGGCCAGCGACTGCGCCTTAAATTGTTCGGGCGTCGCCGCCGCCAGCTGCTGCTGCATCCGCGCCGCCATCGCCTGCCGCTGTTCCGCGCTAACGCGTTCCATTCCCGGAAAAATCGGTAGGCCATCCACTGCCACCACACCAGCAATCAGCGTGGGATGCTCACTGGCGAAGCGCAGCGCCAACGTGCCACCGAGACTGTGGCCGACCAACACCGGCCTATCGATCTTCTGCTGCTGGATCAACTGCAACAGTGATGCGTCGGCGCGATCCATCAGGCCGCTGCCATCCGTACTGGCAGCCGGTGCTGGGACGCCGTCGAAACCCGCCAGCGTCAGCGCATACACCACATGCTTTTTCTGTAACTGCGCAATCGTCTGCTGCCACACCCACGGGCCGCCTTGCAGGCCGGGAATCAGAATGACCGCTTGGCCGTGATCGCCGCTGCGCTGCGCCTGCAGCGTACCCACCGTCACGGTGGTCGCGGGCGTTTGCGCCAGCACGGCGGTACTGCTGCCCATGGAAAGCAGCAGAACACATAACACGGAAGCGACGCGACGTAACGAATGAAGCTTATTCATGACCACTCCTCGGATATAGTAAGTGTAAAGTTTGCTTGACACGCGCCTACCCTAGGGCCGAGCTAGGGGCATGTCAAGCATACTTGACACGTTACATTAGAAAAAAAAGGGCCAAGCGGCCACTGAAGTCAGCGCTCACTGACCGTCGAGATGACGTCATTCTTCGCATCACACTCTTCGTCCGTCACGGAACTTGGTCACAACGTGACCAGACATGACCCACCTAGCCAACAACCGGTCACTGCTGCATTGGCCCTAAGCCCAGCAATGCCTCAAGGCGAGATCAGCGAATGAACGCAGCTTGACCATCACCTAAGCAAGCAGTCGCAGTGGAACCGGGGCGCTAGTCATTCCGTCAGTCCACGCCAAAGTACGACGCCTCAGAAACGGCGCCATTCGCTGCCAGATTTCTGTAAACAGAAGCTCACCACGCCACGACAGAACAGCTTTTGCTGCCGCACAAAAGGCCGGGGAACCGGCAAAACACCGCATAAATGCGCCCCATTAAATTAATTGGCACGCCATATGCTTTACCCCGTCCAAGCCCACGGTTTAAGCGGCAGTGGGGAGGGCAACGTAACCAAGACCGCCAACCACACCGCAATTAATTCACCCAACTAACGTAATGAGGAAACACGCATGAACAAGAAGCTTCTCTCTACCGCACTATTCGCCGTTATCGCTGCTACCAGCATCGTCACAACCGCCCAAGCGAGCGATGGCACCATCAATATCACCGGCAAGGTGGTTGGTCAGACCTGCAAGGTCGAAGGCGCCGCTTTCGGCACGCCGGCCTCCAAGACTGTGCCGCTTGCGCTGGTGCTCGCCCCGGTGCTGAGCGCTGCCGGCAATACGGCCAACAAGACCGCTTTCAGCCTGAACATCACCGGCTGTGATTCGGCACTGACCACGGTACAAACGCAGTTCTCCGGCACCAACATCGACGCCACCACCGGCAACTTGAAACTCACCGGTGCAACGCCGGCCACCAACGTGCAGATCCAGCTACTCAACGCTAGCAGTGCGGTGATGCCGCTGAACGGCGCCTCGGCGACCGCGCAGAACTCGCAGACCGTCAACTTAACTGCAGGCGCAGCCACCATGAGTTACTACGCTCAGTACATCGCTGTCGGTGGTGCTGCCGGCGTAGGTCTCGCAAATAGCAGCGTCGAATTCACGATGAATTATTTGTAAGCCGTCGACGAACGTGACCGGCATGGCCGGCCACGTTCTTTTGTCGGGACGCACACCCACAACCTTTCATCGGACGTCGTCTCAAATGAACCGATTTTTCTGCACTTTGGGCGCTGCACTGGTGGCGATCTACCTGACCCTAGGCAGTGCCAACGCCAGTGTCGTGATCGCCGGTACCCGGGTGATATTCCCGGCAGCAAACCACGAAGTCACCGTCCGCTTGACCAATGAGGGCGGCCAGCCCGCGCTTGTCGAAGCATGGATCGATAGCGGCAATCCCGCTTCCACGCCGGATACGGCAAACGTGCCGTTCCTCATTACACCGCCACTATTTCGTATGAATGCGGGCAAGGGCCAGAGCCTGCGCATTGTCTATACCGGTCAGCCACTGCCCGCGGATCGGGAGTCGCTGTTCTGGCTCAACGTGCTGGAGATTCCGCCCAAGCCCACCTCCAACGCGGGCGAGGCAAAAAACACGCTGCAGTTTGCTGTCAGATCACGGCTGAAGCTTTTCTTCCGACCGCCGTCGCTCGCTGGCGATCCCTCCCTCGCGCCCCAACAAGTGACCTGGAAGGTTGTCTCCGACGGCTCCGGCTACGCGCTGGAAGCTCACAATCCCACGCCCTATCACGTGACCTTCAGCAAGCTTGAGCTGAATGTTGATGGGGTAGCGCATGTGCTGGACAACGGCATGGTGGCGCCCATGTCTTCGCTGCGCTTGCCGATCAAAAATATCGATCGCATGCCAGCAGCGGGCGGTGTGGTCAATTACACCAGCCTCAACGATTACGGCGCAGCGGCGTCCTCCAAAGGTACGATCTCGAAGTGAGCCGCTCACGCGCCAGCATTGAGGCAACCGTCTCACGTAGGCGCGTGATCCGACGTCACCTGCTGTCGCTACTGATCGCTCTGTCGTGGTGCAGTCTGGCTGGCCCGGCGTTAGCGGCCGCGGCCGCGGCTACTGCGACGCCAAGCCTCGATGCGAACGCACCTGCCGGCGACGCGATGGATGCCAGCTTTGATCGCACCCTGCTTTCCGGCGCCGGCCAGAACACGACGGATCTGCTCCGGTTTGAGCGCGGCAATTTCGTGCCTGCCAGCACCTATAGCGTCGATATCTACCTCAACGACGTCACCGTGGGTCGTAGTGATGTGCGTTTCGCCCAGTCTTCGGCTGATGCTAGCGCAACGCCCTGTGTGACCCGCTCCCTGCTCGACAAGCTCTCGCTTCACCCGGCCAACCTTTCAGAAAAACTTATCGCTGAGCTGACCGACGAACACGCCTGCGTGGATATCGCCAGCGTTATTCCCGCCGCCACCATGACCTTCGATATGTCTGACCTGCGGCTGGACACCAGCGTGCCGCAAGCATCTCTCGGACAACTGGCCCGCGGTTACGTCGATCCCAAATACTGGGATGCTGGCGTGAATGCCGGGTTGCTCAACTACAACCTCAACAGCTATCACACCAGCAGTCAGGGGCTGTCGCAAACGTCGTCATACCTAGGACTGAATGCAGGACTCAACCTCGGTCTGTGGCACATTCGCCACAATTCGTCGCTGAACTGGCAGTCGGGTGTGGGTGGCCGACGTGCCACCCATCATTGGCAGAACATTTCCACCTACGCACAGCGCGATCTGCCTGGGATGCTTGCACAGCTGACCGTGGGTGATTCCTGGACCAGCGGCGAACTCTTCGACAGTATCGGCTTGCGTGGGGTGCAGATTGCCACCGATGACCGCATGCTGCCGCAATCGCTGCGCGGTTACGCACCGACCGTCCGCGGCGTGGCTGACAGCAATGCCAAGGTGACGGTACGCCAGAACGGTCAGATGATTTTCCAGACGACAGTCGCTCCTGGCCCCTTCACGATCGATGATCTCTACGCCACCGGCTACGGTGGCGATCTGGAGGTCAGCGTGGCCGAAGCGAATGGCCGTGTTCACACTTTCACGGTGCCCTATGCCTCCGTACCGCAATTGCTGCGGCCGGGCATCAGCCGCTTCAGTGTGGCCGCCGGCCAGTTGCGCGATGATTTAATCGAACACAAGCCGGCGTTGGTGCAGGCGACGGTGCAGCACGGCTTCACCAATTTCCTGACCGGCTACGCGGGCGTCACCGGCTCGACTGGCTACGGCGCGTTGCTGGTGGGCAGCGCACTGAACACTCACTATGGTGCTTTCGCGTTGGACATCACGGCGGCGCATACGCGTATTCCGGGCATGGACACACTGTCCGGCCAAAGCGTGCGCTTGAGCTACAGCAAGATGCTGGCGCAGACCGGCACGTCACTGACCGTGGCTGCCTATCGCTATTCCACCAGCGGATACCTCAGCCTAGACGACGCGGCGAAAGCGCGTGACTATGCACGCCGCAAATTGCCGGTGTTCTCCGCCGGTCATCCGATCTACCCGCAAACGATAAACGGGGTGCCGCTATCGGACCTGTTGACGCCTGCACAGCAGGCCGCGCTGGCCGGCTACGATTATCAGGACGAACGGATACCGACCGGTGTCGCCCGTCAACGCAACAACTTCAGCATCACCCTCAGCCAGCGACTGGGCTTGCGCGGCGGTTCGCTCTATCTCAACGGCTCGGCCCGCGATTACTGGGATCGGAACGGCACCGACACGCAATTCCAGGTCGGTTACAGCAATTCGTTCAAGCGCATGAACTACAGCGTATCGGCCAGCCGCGAAAGCGATCCGTTCGGGCGCAGCGACACCCGTTATATGGCCAACGTGACGATTCCGCTCGGCAGCGGCGCGCACGCTCCCACGCTCAACGGCGGTTTTACCCATGGCCGGCGTGGGGATAGCCAGCAACAGGCGACGCTCAGCGGCACCGCCGGCGTCGACGACCGCTTCAACTACGGCGCTACCGCGACGCATGGCAGCGGAGATATCAACAGCGGCAGCACTGGCAGCGTCAACGCCGGCTATCGCGGCACACATGCTCAACTCAACGCCGGTTTTGGCGCCGGCAGCGGCTATTCGCAATCGTCGCTGGGCGTGACCGGCGGCATCGTTGCCCATCCGGGCGGGGTCACGTTCGGTCAGACATTGGGCGATACCATCGCCATCATTCAGGCCCCGGATGCCGCCGGAGCACGCATCGGCAATGCGGCGGGTGTACGCGTCGACAAGGCCGGCTACGCGCTGGTGCCGTATGTCACCCCTTACATTCTCAACACCATCGACATCGACCCCACCGGCCTGTCACTAGACGTGCAACTGGACAGCACCAGCCAGAAAGTGGCGCCACGCGCCGGTTCGGTGGTGATGGTCAAGTTCAAGAGCGCGAGCGGGCATTTCGTGCTGATCCAGGCCCACCTCAGTGACGGTTCCACCCTACCCTTCGGCGCTGAAGTCATCGACGATCATGCAAAGCCGGTCGGCGTGGTCGGTCAGGCGGGGCGCATCATGGTGCGCACCGCTGACAAGGCCGGGCGTCTGACGGTGCAGTGGCAGGACAACGACGTAACCCGAACCTGCTCGTTCCCGTATCAACTGACAGCTCGCGAAAATGGCAAGCATCGGGCAGCGGCCATTGAACAGATCGAGGCGACCTGCGAGCAGCCTGCTGCAGCGTTGAAGATCGCCAGGAGTGAACCATGATGCGTGCAACTCTGCAGTGGATGACATTATTTTTGCTCATCTTGGCACCGCTTGGCCTACACGCCGCATGCCGTTTCAGTTCCGGCGGGAACACCTCGGTGACGTTCAGCGGCCTTCCTTCGACCATCTCGGTGGCGGCAAATACCCCCAACAACACCGTTCTGGCCACTTCGGGGCAGGCATCGCCTGCCAATCCACCTACCATCGAATGTGGCTACTACTTTTTTGGCATCTGGATTCAGAGCGCCGAAACGATCACCTTTGGTGTCTCCAATGCGCTTGGTGGCTACCAGTCGGACAACATCACCTATGACACCGGTGTGCCCGGTGTCGGCTATCGCATCACCCATCCCAGCGCCTATCTGAAGCCCTACCCTCTAGACAGCCAATCGCTGTCCTCGTCCAACTTCAGCGTCACCTCGGGCATTGAGCTGATCAAGACCGGCCCAATCACTTCCGGCACTACGCTGGCCGTAGGCAAACTGGCCGACTGGCAATGGGGCTCATTGATTCCCGAGACATTCCGACTTGCTAACTCGATTACGTTCACAACACCCAGCTGCACCATCGTGACCAATCCGATCGACGTCGTTCTTCCCAATGTCTTGAGCAGCGCCTTCACCGGCGTGGGCTCGACCTCAGGCAAGAAACCGTTTCAGATTCAGTTGTCCTGTCCCACCGGCACCGCCGTGAAGAAGATCATGCTGCAAACCGCTTTTGCCGACAGTCACACTGGCGTGGTGGCGCCCTCCACGGGCCCGGGGTTCGCGCAGGGAATCGGCGTACAGATTCTGGATGGCAACTCCAATGCAGTGACTTTCAATGTCCAGGCGGCAGTCACTCCGAATGCCACGACATCCATTCCCTACTACGCGCAGTACTTCCAGACCGCACCGGCGGTATCCAGCGGTGCCGTCAAGGCCACGGTTACCTTTGACGTCTACTACCAATAGGCGAGCAAATGGCGCGGGGGGCGATCAACGCACGGCGGGCGGCGCGGCGTGAGCTCACTCGTAGGTGCGAACGACCAGGGTTGGCTGAGCTGGCGCGTCGTCTTCGGCGGATACATAGCCCACGAAATAGGACAGCAAGCGGTCGCTGCCGGCGTTGGCCGTATCAAGTCGCCTGACGACACGCGAATAGGACTGTCCCGGCTGGTTACGCGTGCGACCGCAACCTCTCCACACTTGGCCGGATTCCTTGCTCAAACGCGGCTCGGAATCGACCGATATACGGTGAGTGGAGCAGGTCTGCTCGACCACTGCGCCAGAAAAAACGATACGCCCGGTTGCGGCGCTTACTGAGGACGAAGCCATAAGCATGGCCGTCGCAAAAGCAGACATCGCAACATGCAAGACGATCGTCATTCCACCCCCTCTCAAGGAAACACCTCGTTATCAAGCAGTCTCGCGAAGGCCGAGGGCCCGAAACGCGTCTTGAGCGAAGTCTACAAAGATACGTTTTCGAAACGCCACGTAACTCCCATCGTAGATGAATAGCGCGCCACGACCGAACGAGCAGGCTCGTCCAGTACGCATAGATTTAGCTTTTCGGAGTGAGGCCATTTTGAGAGACATGTGATTAGGGATTAACGTAGCTGCGGAGACTTGGGGTCGATCCTGAAAGAAGTCTATCTCGGTGCCCACCAACCCCACCTATTTCATAACAACCGGCGACTCCGCCACCTGCATCAGTCGCGCAGGCAGGCGACGCATTCGCGACCCGACGCAGTCACGAAATACAGCCACTGACATTCGTAAAACCGGCACCGCCGCACCCGACTTCGGCTACATGTTCAAGGCCATCGTCCAGTAGCTGTAAGGGTCCGCAGCGATCCGCAGCAGGCGTGCTTTTACCGGCGGCGTGGCCAGCCAGCGCGATGGGCAACCGTCAGTCACGTTGGGGCGGCTAACTGCGCAGTCAAACATGCGGAATCTCCGCCACGTAACGCGTGCTCCCTTACCGATTAATCCACCCCTGCGGATGAATTTTTGCAAGTACGTGTGACATACCGCCTGTAAAGCGTATTTAACTGAACCGCAAGTGTAAGAAGGCGGATAAAGTAGCCAAATCGCGGCACAATCGACCAAATGTGGCTAGTATCTGACCATAAGAACTGATTCGTGCCACGCGCTGACCAGACTTCAGCAGTGATTTACGCCGTCATCGAGTCTTCGGGGCTCCAGCAACGCTTGGCATGGCAATTGCTTCTAGCAGCATGTCCCTTTCATGTCCCACTACGACATTCAGATCTGGAGATATCCCATGCTAGTCAAGAAAACCATGCTTGCTTCCGCCATGATCGTCTTCGGTGGCCTGTCTGCCGCTGCCATGGCCGCCACGACCACGACGTTCGACGTGAAGATCAACATCACCTCTGTCTGCAATGTCGCCAGCGCGACTGCCACTCCGATCGACTTCGGTGACGTGCCGGCCAACACCACCACCCTCCAAACCAAAAACAACACGCTTAGCGTGACGTGTTCGACCGGCACGCCATACTCGATCGGTCTGACCACCCCGCTTGGTGCTGCAGGAGCGGGCTCGATGCTCGGTCAGGACGCCACGCCGGTGGACAACACCGCGGATGCTGTGCCTTACACCTTGTATCAACCCACCTCCACCGGCACCGGTATCACCGCCCTCCCGTGGGGTGACACAGGCGCTCTTGCCGGCGTATTGAACTGGCACAGCACCGGTACCGGTCTCGTCCAGAGTGTCAACGTCTACGCGACGGTCCTGGGCACCGACCTCAACCACATACCGGGCCACTACCTGGACACCGTTACCGTCCACGTCTACCTCTGATCCGTTCCAATGAGGCGGAATCTGGGTAAGGCCGGGCTGGCGGCGTTGTTCGCTGGCTGGCTGCTGGCAAGCGGAACCGTGCTTGCCAGTGGCCTGCAGGTATCGCCCGTGTCACTGCACTTGAAGGCCGTGCAAACCGCTGACGGTCTGTGGCTCAGTAACACGGGCAGCAGCGCTCTGCATGCGCAGATTCGCGTTTATCACTGGACTCAGCAGGATGATGCCGATCAACTTGAACCATCGCGCGGACTGGTCATCAGTCCGCCAATGCTGGAGATCAAGCCAGGCGATAGGCAACTGATCCGAGTGATCCGGGTGGGCGCGCCACCAAACGGCGCCAACGCCGTGGAAGACGCCTACCGGCTAGCGATCGACGAGTTGCCGATCGACGCCACCGGCGCCAAGGGATTGCAATTCGTGCTGCATTACTCGGTACCCATTTTTCTGGAGCCAGCGGGAAATACCGAGGTGACACCGGAGTTACATTGGCAACTGCAACGGGTTGGGGCACAAGCAGTTCTGGAGGTGTCCAACACTGGCACCGGCCATGCTCAACTCGCGACGGTGAGCTTCGTCAACCGTAACGGAAAACGTGTCGAAGTCAGCAACGGTCTGCTCGGCTACGTTCTGCCAGGCGCCACGATGCACTGGACACTGAAGCAGCCTGCGACGAACTTTGCTGGCGGCGGCACGTTCGAGGTGAAGATCAATGGCGCATCAGCCACGCAAAACATCACGCTGGCCGATCGCACTCACTGAAGCGCTGTTGCTACAGTGTTTGTTAGTGGTTTCCGCGCATGCAACGGCCGTCGATTCCATCGCCGCAACGTCTGCTGTCAACGCTGCGAACACCGGCCCGTCGCTGACCATTGATGCGCTCGATATGTTGCCCGTGATCGACGGCAACGATTTGTATCTCAGCGTGAAGCTCAACGGTACCGACCGTGGCCTAGCGCACTTCGGCTACCGTGATGGTCAACTGTGGGCAAGCCAAGCGACCTTGCGACGGATTGGTTTCAAATTAGCCGAAGGCCTGCCTGACCCTTTGCAACCGAGCAGCCTGCCGGGCGTGCAAGTCAACTACAGCCAGCAGCTACAAAACATCACCATCACCGCGCCACTGAGCGCGCTGTTGCTGTCCACACAGATATTGAACACGCGCGAAGCCGTGACACCCAAGGCCAGCGCGGCCCCCGGCATGCTACTCAACTACAACTTATACGGTAGTCAAGGGGAACAAGGCAGCGGCAATTTGAGTGCTTACACCGAACTACGCGCCTTCAATAAAAACAGCGTACTCAGTAGCACCGCGCTATCACAGCTATCGCGCAGCAACCAAGGCTGGAACAACGGTACAGTGCGTCTCGACACGACGTGGAGCACCTCACTGCCCGAGCATCTGCTCACCTTGAACGTCGGTGACACGCTTACCGCCGCCACCTCATGGTCGCGCCCGACCCGCATTGGCGGCATCCAGATCGGCACCAACTTTTCGCTGCAGCCGTATCGCATCACCACGCCACTGCCACAGTTCATCGGCTCCGCTACGCTGCCCTCGCAGGTCGAACTGTACGTCAACGGTTTGAAGCAATACGCCAGTGAGGTGCCAGCTGGCCCATTCCAGCTCAATGCGATTCCCGGCATTAACGGTTCGGGCAAGGCGCAGGTCGTATTGACCAATGTACTGGGCCAGATCACCACACTCGACTTTTCGCTATACAACACCCAACAACTGTTGCGTAAAGGGCTGACCGATTGGTCGGCTGAGCTGGGTTACGTACGCGAGAACTACGGTCAGAACTCGTTTGATTACGGCCGCAAGCCGATGGTCAGCGGCACCTTTCGCCGTGGCTTCAGCGACACCTTCACGGGCGAAACCCACGGCGAAGCCACCGCCGGCTTATTCAACCTTGGCGCGGGTGGCAGCTGGTTACTCGGCACCGCCGGCGTTCTCAGTGGTGCCGTGGCACGCAGTAGCTACCAAAACATGAGTGGCTCGCAACTCAACATGGGTTACAACTGGAGCAACAGTCGCTTCGACTTTGCCGTCAATGGCATGCGCGCCAGCCGCGGCTACCGCGATGTAGCCTCGATATATAGCGGCCCGCCGCCAAGCGTTAGCGCCAGCGCCCAAGCTGGCTTCAACACCGTCGGCATGGGCAGCTTTGGGGTGAGTTACGTGCACCTGAGCTACCAGCAGCAAACCAATCGCTATGCCAGCGCTTACTGGTTCCGCTCACTGAACCAGCGCATGTCGATCAATTTCAACATAAACCAGAACCTAGGCCAGCCACGCGACCGCAGCTTCTTCCTCGGCTTCAACCTGTCGCTGGACGATCGCACTTACATGAGCTCTCAGCTGCAACACGACAACGCCGGCAACATGGCTGGCGTAAACGTCAGCCGCTCGGTGCCCAGCGAAGGCGGCCTCGGTTGGCAGGCGCAGCTACAACAGGGCAACGGCACCCACAGTGGTCGCGGTGAGCTGAACTATTTGGGCCGCTACGGACAAGTGCAGGGCGGCGTCAGCGACAACGATGGCCAGCGGTACGTCTATGCCAGTGCCAACGGCGCGGTAGTGTTGATGGCTGGTGGCCTGTTCCCCACACGCAGCATTTACAACGGCTTTGCCGTGGTCTCCACCGACGGTATCGCCAACGTTCCGGTGAAACTAGAAAACAATTTAATCGGCACGACCGACCAACATGGCAGGCTGTTGATCGCGCCACTCAACGCTTACCAGAACAACAAAATCA
>JBDTBF010000097.1:0-3289 GCA_039924175.1 Rhodanobacter sp. | reverse complement strand
CTGCGGAAGGTGCCGCCGCCGGTGATTTCCGCGTGGTTGTACCAAGGGCTGTCGTCATCCAGTTGCACGATCAAGCTAGTGGCATAGCCGATGATCTCGCCCGCCGCCACAGCCACCAACTGGCCGGTCGGAAAAGCTGCAATCTGCATGGCGTAATTGCGTTCGTTCGCGATGCTCGCCACTGGCCACGCCGCATAACTGGCCTTCGCGACAGCAGCAATGGCGGCGGCGTCTTCTGCCTTGGCGGCTCGAACCTTGATCACGGGTGATTTGTTAGTAGTCGGCATGGAACAGGCCTTGCTGGAAAAACGGAACGGCGTCAAAGCCGAATGGCACTTACTCAAGCGCCGTCATTCCCGCGAAAGCGGGAGGCGCTTTTCAACAGGCGAAGGTTGGTCATCCAATGCCCATGTGAACTGAAAACGACCGCAGGCACGGGATTCCCTCTTTCGCGGGAACGACGACAAGTGAGGCTTCACGCTTGAGCAAGTGCCATTCGAATTGGTGTCCATTATGTCTGCAAGAATGGTGCTCTGACCCTGCCAGCCAGGATCAACCGCGCCTACAGGCTGGGAAACGCGGGAAAACGTCAGACTCCGAACTCTGTTTGGTATCTCCAAAAAGCCACTCAAAGCTCGGGCACGTCGCCAGACTGGAACAGCACTCGTGGTGTGCCGTAGTCGCCGCTGTCTTCGTCCACGTCCATGCTGTACGCGATGATGCCGGCATGCTTGTCGGCCAGCCGCTCCGCCCTGCGCGCCGCCTCATCAGCCGTCGTGAACTGCGAGGCTTTGCCCGGTATCAAGCCTGCCTTGCCCTGATCGAACGGCTGCACTACGTGGATCGTTTCCATATTGCCTCCTGTGTTGAGGGCAGTATGAACGTCTCTACGATCAGCAAAACAGTAAAACAAGAGCCCATGCCAGCTTTTCTTGAGAAAGCGCACTCTGACCCCAGGTTCCTTGGCGTGCCACCATGGCGGCAATGGATCGATGAGGGCAAGCGGATGCAGTTGAGTAATGTCGCGTATGCGCGAGTGGAAACACCGCTCGGCATGTTCGTCGTGGCAGCACGCGACGCCGCGCTGAAGGGCGGCTGGTTCGAGGGTCAGAAATATTTTCCCGAAATCAGCGCGGACAGCGGTTGGCACGAGGACGAAACCGCCGTACTGCACGAAGCGCGACAGCAGCTCGATGCCTATTTCGCAGGCACGTCGACACAGTTCGAGGTAGCGCTAGCCCCGGAAGGCACGGCATTCCAACAACAAGTATGGAGTGCACTGCGCGCCGTGCCGTGGGGTGAAACCACCACTTATGCGGCACTTGCGCGCACGCTGGGCCGGCCCGCCGCGTTTCATCCGGTCGGCGCGGCCGTGGCGCGCAATCCGATATCGCTGTTTATTCCCTGCCATCGTGCACTGGGCAGCAATGGTTCCCTGACCGGTTACGCGGGCGGCCTCGAACGCAAGCGCTGGCTACTCGACCACGAAGGCCGCGAACGCAGTCTGTTCGACTGACACCTGCCGAGAACCAGACGTGGTATCAGGTATCACTCGAGTGCACTGATCGATGGCAGCCATTGCAACTTCAAGCTGCAGGCCAGAGAGTCAGAGTCGACTTATTTAGAAAGTACACTCTGACCCCGGAGTTTGTTGCCTCTGCCCACTGGAGTAGCCCATGAAATTCCCCCGCTTTGCTCTCGCGTTGGCGGTGCTCGCCGCGATCATGTTGCTGGCTGCCGGCGCCGGTACCCGGCTCTCATTATGGAGCTTCGGCACTGGTTTCGGCGTGCTGCGCTGGGCCGCGTTCGTTGGCTTGGCCGCAGCCGCTTGTGCTGTCGTCATGCTGCTGCTGCCACGCCTGCGCCGCGGCCACGGCGTGATGTTGGCGGTCGCGCTACTGCTTGGCCTGGGCGTGGCCTTCGTACCATGGAACAACCTGCGCCTGGCGAAAACGGTGCCACCGATCCACGATATCAGCACCGACACGGTCCACCCGCCGGCGTTCGTGGCGATCCTGCCACTGCGTGCAGACGCGGCCAACTCGGCCGTCTACGGCGGCGCAGAGATCGCGCGCCAGCAGCTCGCCGCCTACCCGGATGTGCGCCCACTGCAGATGGCCGTAGCACCCGCGCAGGCATTCGAGCGCGCTTTGCAGGCCGCACAAGCGATGGGCTGGAAGATCGTTGCCAGTGATCCCGCAGCCGGCCGCATCGAAGCCACGGCGACCACGCTGTGGTTTGGCTTCAAGGACGACGTGGTCATTCGCGTGCAACCATCGGACACCGGCAGTCGCATTGATGTGCGCTCGGAATCACGAGTGGGCAAGAGCGACGTGGGCACGAATGCGCGGCGTATCCGCGCCTATCTGGCCAAACTGACACGGTAGGCCAACGCGGTCGCTGCGCCATGCTACGCGCCCACGCTGAGCTCGGACTCTGCGTTGCGCGCACGCGTACATGGATCTAATGCGGCGTGAGGCACTCGCACCAGCGCCGTAACGAGCGCGGGGCCGATCTATCCAAGCCAATCGCAATCGGCGTTCCATGAATTAAAGGAGCCCGGCCTCGTTTTCGCACAGCAGAGACGCGCTTTGGCAGCAAATGCGTTCAGGCTATGGCGGGAAAGATCTGCGCTATGCAGTGAGTGGGCGACCACGGAGCGACGAAGTCGCTTGAACATCACGCCAGAAGACATCTAGCTTCGCCGGTCCCAGTTTCCGGTTTCGCTCCGGTTTCGGTCGTAGCTTCAAAACATGAAGCTCACCCCACATAACGTACATCTGATTTTAACTAGTGCGCGACCAAGCTCAGATTCTTATTCTTAAACGGAGAATCCGAATGTCCAGCTCAGACCGCAAGGACGTGCCGCTTCCGATCGATCCCGGATACGACAATCTCAATTCAAGCAAGTCGCAGGGGTCGGCAACTGAAACCGGCGCACAGCGCGCCAAACGAAAAGATCACGAAAGTGCCAATCAGGACGAAGCGTTGGAAGAAACATTTCCCGCCAGTGACCCGGTTTCACCCTTCATTCCCGCGCGCGTCCCGGATCCAGATGTTTCTCAAGGCTACAAACGCAATGTAATTAGCAGCGGAAAAGGAAGGGGCGAAGTTACTTACGGCGGCAATAACTACCAACTGGAAGCATTGCAAGGACGCATGGACGCCGATCTTGTTGTGGGCTTGGATCACCGCCTCGGCGATCAAGAGTTTTTCGCAAGCTACCTTCTTGCTCACAGTGAGAAGTACGGCGAAAGCTTCGTGATTGACTGAATCACTACGACAGAAG
>JBDTBF010000096.1:0-12606 GCA_039924175.1 Rhodanobacter sp. | reverse complement strand
GGTTATCCCCGATCAACGGGATCAGCGTGTCGCGAAGCCGCTGGCGCTCTTCTTCGTCTTCAATGCGCGCAGAAATGCCGAGGGTGCGTGCGTACGGCAGCAACACCAGATACCGCGATGGAATCGACAAGTGTGCCGACAGCCGGGCGCCCTTTGTGCTGATCGGGTCTTTCACGACCTGCACGACAATCTCCTGCCCTTCATGGACCAGTTCGCTGATTGACGGAACGTGGGCATTACCATTCGCGTCAACGTCGGCGGCGGCCACGGGGCGCACAATGTCAGAGGCATGCAAAAACGCGGCGCGCCCCAGGCCGATTTCGACAAATACGGCCTGCATCCCGGGCATCACGCGCTGCACGCGGCCTTTGTAAATATTGCCGACATAACCACGCTTGGACGCGCGCTCTACATGGACCTCTTGCAGCATCCCGTTCTCGACCACGCCAACCCGAGTCTCGCGTGGGGTTACGTTGATCAGAATTTCCTCACTCACTGCATACTCCCCAAATAGACCTTCTTTATAGCGGTTGCGGGCACACACTGTCGATGCGCCATTTCGCCATGCCCAGCGTTGGTTATTCTTAGACAATACGAAAACCACGGTATTGATCCTCAGCAACCCCTTTTACTAGGTAATCCGCATGAAATTGCTGTTGGTAGAAGACTCTGAACGCCTGCGCGAGACCCTGCAGCGCGGCTTGCATGGGGCCGGCTTCACCGTCGACAGCGCTGGCGACGGCGTCGAAGCGTGCCATTTTCTGGCCACCTATGACTACGACATGGTGGTGCTGGATTTAATGCTGCCGCGGCTGGATGGCATCGGTGTGCTGCACAACTTGCCGGCGGGTGGCCGCCGACCCCGTGTGCTGGTGCTGTCAGCGCGCGACCGCGTAGCGGACCGCGTCGAAGTATTGAACGCGGGGGCGGACGACTATCTGGTCAAGCCCTTTTCCTTTGACGAACTCGTCGCCCGCCTGCATGCGCTGGCGCGGCGGCCACCGCAAGCCCAACCGGCGGTGCTGCGCTGTGGCACCCTGGCATGGGATCCGCGCTCGCAAAGCGCCACCGTCAACGACCAACCGTTGCCATTAACGCCACGCGAATTCGCCGTGCTCGGCCTGTTACTGCGCCACCGCGGGCGCGCGTTCAGTCGTCTGGAAATTCTGGAACGTACCGCTGGCAGCGATACCGAAGTGTCCGATCGCAGTGTCGAGGTGCTGGTGTTTGGGCTACGCCGCAAGCTGGACAACGCGCAATTACCCGGCTTGATCGAGACCCGGCGCGGCGCCGGCTATTTGATCGCGTGACTGGAATGACGCGATGAAACCAGCCTCGCTAACCGCGCGCATTACCGCGTTGCTCGTCATCACCAGTCTGTTGATCCTGGGCGGTGGCGCCAAGCTAATGGACTGGCGCGTCGACCACGAGTTAGAAAGTCGCTTTCAGGAAAATCTGCTTATTCAGGCCAATGCCCTGAGTGACACATTGCAACTGGAACAAGGCGAGTTACCCGGCGCCATCTTACGGCGCGCACCAGCGGGCCTGCTGGGCGGCGATGGTCCAACTTATTACGAACTACGTTGCGCCGGTGCCGCCACACTCAGCAGCACGCCCGCACCTCCGGTCACGCCAGCGGGCTGGCCGCAGGCAACGACTACACAGCCGCTTTTCAGCAACTTGCACCACGGCAGCCAACGCTTGGGTGCGGTGCAATTGGCCTTTACCGCTGCCACGGACGATGCAACGAGAGGTACACAAGCAGAATCAGGAAACACGCTGAGCCGCGCTCAAACACCGCCCACTTGCCAACTATTGTTCGAACAAGACCGCCACACCACCGACCAAATCTTGCTGGCCATCGACTGGATCTTGCTACTCAGCCCGGCGCTGGCACTCCTGATCACGCTGGTGGCCGTACCGATTATCGTGCGACGTGGCTTGCGTCCGGTGGACGCGCTGGTAAAACGGATGCACGACATCGGCCCCAATGCACCACAGCAGCGGCTGGCCGTCAGCGGCTTGCGCGAACTCGATCCGCTGGTCGCCCGCTTCAACGACGTATTAGGACGCATGGACGAAGGTTTGGCACGCGAGCGCCAATTCGCCAGCGGGCTGGCGCACGAAACCCGTACCCGGCTCGCCGAACTGCGCGCACTCACTGAAGTGGAAGCACGCTACCCAAGTGGCCGCAGCACGCCGGAAATACTTGGTGAAGTGCGGCAAATCGGTAGCGAATTGGAGGCGACGGTCACCGCGCTGCTGTTGCTGACACGCCTGCAATCAGGGCTGGAACTGCCACAGCTGCAGCCGATTTTGTTGGGACCATGGCTGCAACATCAGCTACAGCGGCATCAAGACAGCGCGACGCAACGGACTCTCGAACTACGCTACAGCGGCACGCCGCCAAAATATTTGCGTACCGACCCGGCGTTACTAGAAGTGATCGTCGGCAATCTTCTCGGCAACGCCTGTGCCTACGCGACGCCGGGTAGTACGGTGGTGTTAGCCCTGACATCGACCAGCTTGAGCGTAAGCAACGCCGCCGAACAACTGAGCGCCGATGATTTGGCCAACTTTGGCCAGCGCTTCTGGCGCAAACAATTGCCGCACGCTGGCCATGCCGGACTCGGCTTGGCCTTAACCAGCGCCGCCACCGATGCGCTGAAACTATCGCTGAATTTCCACTTGGACAGTACGCAACACCTACATGCTAGCGTGACATGGCCAGCAACCGACACCCAGGAACCCACCGCATGAGCACGTCCGCCACCGACATTTTGTTGGCTTGGAGTGGTGGAAAAGACTGCTTATTAGCCCTGCAACAGCTGCGTTCGGCCCCCCAATGGCGGGTCGTCTCGCTGCTCACCACCGTTAATCGTGACTACCAGCGTGTTGCCATGCACGGCATCCACCACGACACGTTAGTCGCACAAGCCGCCGCGCTCGAACTGCCATTGCTCGAAGTGTTATTGGACTGGCCCAGCAGCAACGACGCCTACGAAATTGCGCACGCACAAGCTTTAGTGGAAGCGCGCCGACTTTGGCCCGGCATCCGCCACTGCGCGTTCGGTGATTTATTTCTGGAAGACGTGCGCGAATACCGCGTGCGCCAACTTGGTCGGGAAAACTGGCGGGCAGTGTTCCCGTTATGGGGATCCGACACCGCGGCGCTATCGCGCCGGTTCGTTAGCGAAGGCCATCGGGCGGTGCTGTGCTGTGTGGACACGCAACAGCTTGATGCGAGCTACTGCGGCCGCCAGTTCGATGCCGCTCTACTGGACACGCTGCCCGCCGGCGTTGATCCGTGCGGCGAACATGGCGAGTTCCACACACTGAGTTACGCCGGCCCCATGTTCCGTCAGCCACTGGCGTTGCGCCGCGGCGAATCCGTACTGCGCGACGATCGCTTTCAATTCACCGATTTTCTGCTCGACCGAGCACCCGCCAACGAACATGATCTCGCCGAGTAACACCGCCAGCACGGACGTTTTACCCGACGTACTCCAGCCAAACCTGGCATTAGTCTTCTGCGGCACCGCGGCAAGTGCGCGTTCGGCGAGCGAGCATGCCTACTACGCCCATCCCGGCAATCAGTTCTGGCGTGCATTGCACCTAGCCGGCTTCACACCACGGCAACTAGCGCCGGCCGAATTCGCACAACTCATCACCGTTGGCATTGGCTTCACCGACCTTGCCAAACACCACTCCGGCAATGACAGCGCACTGCCAAATGATGCGTTCGATGTGCTCGCACTAAATAGAAAAATAGAAACCTACACACCGCGGATTCTCGCGTTCACCAGCAAAAGCGCCGCGCGCGCCGCACTCGGGCACGCGGTTAGCTATGGACGGCAACAAGAAGCCATTGGCACGACGCAACTATTCGTGCTGCCCTCGCCGTCCGGCCAAGCACGGGGCCATTGGAGTATTGAACCGTGGCAGGCACTGGCGGCATTGTGGCGCGGGGTGCGCGCCGATACCGACCAGCGTCGCGTTAATCGATCGGCGTGTGACGGAACTCGCTAACCTCATCCGGACGCACGATGGGTGCCTTGTTGGTCCATGCCTGGCGAATATAGCTAACTATTAACGCAACATCATTGTCATTCAATTGCTGCGCAAACGGCGGCATCGAGTACGGACGCGGATTGGCGGCTGTAACCGGTGCAAAGCCACCCAGCAACACCATGCGTGTCGCGTTCAAACCACTCGGCTCAGTCACTGACGAATTGCCGTCAAGCGGCGGGTAAACGCCCGCCACTCCTTCGCCGTTTTTGCCGTGACAGGCAGCGCAATGCTGTCCGTACAACTTCTCGCCTTGCTGCGCGATCAGCTTCACGTTAAACGCCGAATGGGAAACAACCGGCTGCGCCCGGGGCGGCAGCGAACCCAAATAAGTTGCGACCGCGCGCAAATCGGCATCGGTCAAATGCTGGGTGCTCTGCACCACGACATCGGCCATGGGCCCAAAGGCGGCGCCCTTGGCGGACTGACCGGTCTTCAGTAAGTCGACGATGTCCTGTTCAGTCCAGCCGGACAAACCGCCGTTCTTCTGCGTACTCAGGTCCGGTGCATACCAGTTTTGCAGCGGGATCTTGCCGCCCGTCAGATGTTGGTTTGCTAGCGTGCCGCCAAGCGACCCGCGTGCGGCATGACATTCGTTGCAATGACCTAGCCCTTGCACCAGATACGCGCCACGATTCCACTGCGCCGACTGTTTGGCATCGGGGCGAAAGACGCCCGCGTTGAAATACAGCCCGCGCCACGCCAGCAAGCTCTGTCGCATGCTGTAAGGGAACTCCAGCCCCAGTTTCGCCGCAGGCTGTTTTACCGCTGGCAGCGACTGCAGGTAGGCAAACAGCGCTAACGCATCGCGTGGCTGCACCTTGGTGTATGAGGTATAGGGAAACGCCGGGTACAACAGCTGACCGTGGCGACCACGTCCGTTGTGCAGCGCCTCCCAGAAATCTTCAAAACTCCAGTTACCCAAACCCGTCGTGGCATCTGGCGTGATATTTGGAGCAGGAATAGGACCAAACGGCGTGGCAATCGATCGGCCGCCGGCGTAGCTCGCGCCACCTTGTGCCGTGTGACAGCCGGCACAATCGCCCACCTTGGACAAATATTCACCCTGGGCGATCAAGGCAGGATCACTCAAGACCGCCTTGGTCACCACGCCTACCTCACTGGCGGCGGTCGAATGCTCGTCGGCACCACCAAATAACACCCAGCCCAGTACGCCCAACCCAAGTACCAAGATCACCAGCCAAAGCCGCAGTAGCCACTTCATGCGCCTTTCTCCGTCGCGCCTAATACGCCACAGCGCAGCGGCGGCTTTACGCTGCCGGCCGCCTGCGCCCGCGCATCCGCTGGCACTTCGTGGTTAGCCAGCCACGCCGCCACGGCCGTGATGTCGGAGCTCTTCAATCGACTCGCGACCAAGGCCATGCAGTCTGGTGCCACGGTCGCTCGCGTATGGGTACGCCACGATCCCAATTGCGAACTGATGTAGTCATACGGCAGTCCGACCAGGCCCGGTATGGATGGCTCAACGCCGGTCAACTCACGACCATGACAGCTGCTGCAGGCGGGGATTTTTCGCGACGCATCGCCATGCATAACTAACTGTTCACCGCGCTGCAACGTAGCCGCAGACACGGCGGGCATCGGCACGCGGGTGTAAGGGACGTCTTGTGACGCGAAGTATTCCGCAATCTCGCGCATATACGCCGGGCTCAAGTGACGCACGGTGTATTCCATCGGTGAATACTTGCGCAGGCCGCTCTTAAAGTCCTGCATTTGGCGCGCCAAATACCCCGCTGGCTTGCCGGCGAGCCGTGGGAAGAACTTGCTGCCCGGTGAACCCTCGCCATGCACGCCATGACAGGTGGTGCACGCCGCCAAGCGCTGCTGCAACGTATCGGGAACCGGTGGGGCGCTGGCCAGAGGTTGCGACTGGCTTGCCGCACCCGCTGAAAAGGCCAGCAGCAGCACCGCAACTAACGAGACAGCAGCGCCACGCGGCTTGGTAAGTCGCACTAAAGTGGTCAAATTCATGCTTTGATTATAAACGTGCGACGCGCATGTTTCCGCTAACACGAGAGTTTGCTACCTGTTTTCACCTGCTACCTCACCTCGCACCGCCGGGAGATCATCGTGAGCCACTTGCCCTTCTATCTAGCCACACTGACTGCAATCGCTCTGACCACACCTGCACAGGCAGCGCAGACCGCAGCACCTGCGGTATACGACTCGATCTCCCAACTACAGCAACGCATGGACGCCGGCACGCTGAGCAGCCAGCAGTTAGCGCAGCAGTTTCTTGATCGCACTGCGCAGATCGATCAATCCGGCCCAACGTTGCACGCCGTTATCCAATCAAACCCGGACGCGTTATCGCTCGCCGACGCGCTCGACAAGGCGCGTTCAACGGTCAAGCAGCGCGGCCCGCTATATGGCATTCCGGTGCTGTTGAAAGACAACATCGACACCGGCGATCGCATGCTGACCACCGCCGGCTCGCTGGCTTTGGCTGCCGCCCCGGCCACGCAAGATGCCGAAGTAGCCAAGCGGCTACGCGACGCTGGCGCACTCATTCTCGGCAAAACCAACCTTAGTGAGTGGGCCAACTTTCGCTCCACCCATGCCAGCAGTGGCTGGAGTGGGCGTGGTGGCCAAACACGCAACCCGTACGTGCTCGATCGCAGCCCTTGCGGCTCCAGTTCTGGCTCCGGCGCGGCGGTAGCGGCAGGTTTGGCTACCGTTGCCATTGGCACAGAAACAGATGGTTCGGTTATTTGCCCGTCTGCGATGAATGGCCTGGTGGGTATCAAGCCAACCTTGGGCTTGGTCAGCCGTAGCGGCATCGTGCCGATCAGCCACAGCCAGGACACGCCCGGACCGATGGCACGCAGCGTTGCCGACGCCGCCGCCTTGCTCAGTGTGATTGCCGGCAGCGACGCGCGCGATCCCGCCACGGTAGATGCCGACGCGCACGCCACGGATTACACGCGCTTTCTTGACAATAACGGGCTCAAAGGCAAACGCATCGGCGTGGTCCGCGCGCTCGCGGGCTATGACCCGAACGTCGACCACTTGCTGGATCAAAGTATCGCCACGCTGCGCCAAGCCGGCGCCATCGTGATCGATCCGGTCGTCATTCCGCATTTGAAAGACTACGGTGACTTTGAAACCACGGTGCTGCTGTACGAATTCAAGCACGACCTCAACGCTTACCTCGCCACCCGCACGGGTTTGCCGGTACACACGCTAGCCGATGTCATTCAATGGGACGATGCGCACGCCAAGCAGGAAATGCCGTGGTTCCAACAAGAATTATTCCAGCAAGCACAAGCAAAAGGCCCGCTGACGGATGCGGCGTATCTCACCGCGCTGACGCAATCCAAGCAGTTGGCCGGTCCAGAAGGGATTGATGCCACGCTGGCGGCCAACAAACTGGACGCGCTGCTGGCGCCCACCCAGGGCCCAGCGTGGCCGATCGATCTGGTCAACGGCGACAGCGAAGGTCATTCCGCGTATGGCCCCGCAGCCGTCTCCGGCTACCCGTCCATCACCGTGCCAGCCGGACAGATCCACGGCCTTCCCATAGGCATGTTGTTCTTTGCCGGAAAGTGGAGCGAACCGACACTTATTTCCATCGCTTACGGTTTTGAACAGCACACCCACGCGTGGCAGCCGCCGCAGTTCCTCCGCACCATCGACAACAAGCAGGTGCAGGGATCGGATGTGGCTGGGCGATGATCTTTGAGTTGCGAGAGGCCTACTGCAAGTACACCGTCGGCCCCAATATCGCAGCGAAGGCCAGCGTCACCAGCAATCCCGCCGCAACGATCGCGTAGTGGCGGCCAATAACGAAGTCCTGCGGCGGCTGATCGCGGGATTTCGCGTAAGCCACATTGAACAAGCCGGCAGTACCGCCGAATGACGAAGCCACGGCAGAGATCAACGTGATCACGATACCCAGCGGGTTGATCAAACTGACCAACACCGCCAACACCCCGCCAATCAGATAAATCGTCATCGCAATACGCCGCTGCACGCGACGGGCGAGCTCGTCGCCACCAAGCATCACCGCCATCATCCGAATCGCCTGTCGGGTCACCGCGATATAAACCAACAAGCCAACGGCGAACAGGATCGCGCGACAAAACCATGGCCACGGCAATGGCCCAATACCACCACCAAGGGCGGGGCCCCAGTCGCCAAGGTTGGAGATACCGGAAAACATCCAATACCCAGCAGCTACCATGCCTTTCACGGTAAACACGATCCACAGCATGAGTCGAGGCAAGGCGCGTCGCACGCGATGCCAGCCGACCAAGGCCAAGGTGGCCAGCAAGACATCCATGCCGGTACCCGCCATGGCCACGATACGCCGCGCCCACGGCCCGGTATCGGGACATTCGACGTAGTACGCCCCAATCTCGCTGGGCAAGTGGCCGGATGCAACACACGCCACGGCGTGCCCCGCAACTTCGTGACCTATGGTGAGTAGCGGCAACAGCAACAAAGCCAGCCCCACCAGCGTCCAGGGGTCGACACGCGGCAGCGCCGGATTCGTTGGAGTCATTAGCTGGCGGCCAAGGTAGTGATCGGTGTGCCTACTCTCACACATCGAACACGGGCGCTTCAGTGCGCCATGTCAGTTTCTAAAGATGACGGTTGTCACGCCCTCAATGACTGGAATAGCCGGTGGATTTGCGCACAATCAGCATCGCCAATTCCAACGATTGCTCATAGTTTAAACGTGGGTCCACCATCGATTTGTAGGCACGATCGAGGTCAGACTCAGACAACCCACGTGCGCCGCCCATACATTCGGTAACGTCTTCACCGGTCAACTCCAGGTGCACGCCGCCTAACCGCGTGCCCGCTGCTGCATGGATATCAAACGCCTGATCAAGCTCACTTTGAATATTTTCAAAGCGCCGCGTCTTATGACCGTTTGACGTGTTCTCCGTGTTGCCGTGCATGGGATCGGCCACCCACAACACCCGTCGCCCCGACCGCTTCACTGCGTCTAGCAACGGTGGCAACTTACTCGCTATATGCGCGCTGCCCATGCGATGAATTAGCGTCAGCCGGCCTGGCTCATCGTCAGGATTCAATGCTTCCATCAAGGGCAATAGTTGCTCAACCGTCACCGTCGGTCCCACCTTGACTGCAATCGGATTGCGAATGCCGCGGAAGTACTCGACGTGGGCACCATCCAACGCTGCGGTCCGCATGCCAATCCACGGAAAGTGCGTGGCCAGATTGAACCAGCCCGGGTTGCGCGGCACCTGACGCGTCAGCGCCTGCTCATAGCGCAGCAGCAAAGCCTCGTGCGACGTAAAGAAGTCGACCTTCGAGAAACCAGCAATCGGCCCGGCCAACGTCTCCATGAAACGCAACGAGTCACCGATGGACGCGACCATGTGCCGATATTCTGCCGCCAACGGCGAATGCTCCACCCATGACAAATCCCAATACTCAGGGTGCCGCAAGTCAGCAAAGCCGCCGTCAACCAGCGCTCGCACAAAGTTCATCGTCAGGGCAGAGTGAGCGTGCGCACGAATCATCCGCTGCGGATCCGGGCGCCGCGCTGCCGGCGTAAATTCCGGCGCATTGACCACGTCGCCACGAAAGCTCGGCAGACTGACGCCGTCTCGCGTCTCCATGTCACTCGAACGCGGCTTGGCATACTGCCCAGCGAAACGACCTACCCGCAATACGGGTCGCTTCAGACCGTGCACCAGCACCAGGCTCATTTGCAACAAGACTTTCAACCGGTTGGAAATAACCGGGCTAGTGCAATCGGCAAAACACTCGGCGCAGTCACCACCTTGCAACAGGAAGCGCTGACCCTCCTGCGCTTCGGCCAACGATTGTTTCAGCGCCAACACTTCCCACGACGTGACTAGGGGTGGTAGCACCGACAACTTATCCGTCGCCGCCGCCAGCTCCAGCGCATCGTCATAGTGCGGCTGCTGCAACGCCTCCCGTTGCTGCCAAGAATCAGGCGTCCATTTGTTCATTTCGCCACTAGCTAACAAACCACTACTCATCGAATTAGCCTTTCACACTCTCGTGCATTCATTTTTTTTGTGTGCCACGGCGACGTGCCGAAATAATCACCAATGCGCTCAAAAGCACAAACCACAGCAGACTCCATGCAGGCATCGGCAAGCCCCAAATTGGCGCCACCGTCGCGCACTCACCTGACCCAGTGAAAACCTGTTTGAGTACCGAGGCAAACGGAAACGACGCAAACATGTAATCAAGCGGCGGACCACAGGAAGGTATCAACTCAGGCGGCAAAGATTGAATCCACAAATGCCGCGCCGCCGTCACGATGCCAAACACGCCGCCTAACAGTACGCCAGCCGCGTATACCCAGCGGCCACTCCCTCGCGGCGCGTGCAACGCACCAAGCAAGAAAAATAGCGCCATCACCAGAAACCCGACGCGCTGAAAAATACACAGCGGACACGGGATCAGCCCCCATTCCCGCTCGGTATACAACGCAAAGCCTAGCAGCGCGATGCATATCAGGAAGCTAATCGAACAACTGACGCGATAAGACCAGCGGAGGGGATTCATAGAGCATCGCTACGATGTGAAAGCCTCAACAGTAGCGGTTCCACTCGACAAAGTCAGCATGCTTGGCGCAAGCATTTGGACGGCCAACTTTTGCGACAAGTACTGACTACGACGGATACAAGCGGCCACTGGTCAAATCGCCGCAACGCGCACTTAGCCCATCGAACTATTCGGTGCAATCCTCGCGCCGTCGCCGAACCGAAAAAACACACAGGCACCGCGCGAGGGTAACGCCACCGCACAAAGCAAAACCCCGGCAAGTTACCCGGCCGGGGTTTTGAATTTATCTTTAATCGCTTGCCGAGCTGGAGCAGCCCGACCCACCGACAAACTACTTATTCGGCGTCAGCGGCCACAGCAGCCTGCGGGCGACCAACTAGCTCCACGTAGGCCATCGGCGCGTTGTCACCAACCCGAAAGCCGCACTTGAGGATGCGCAGATAACCACCGGCGCGCTCACGGTAACGGGGACCAAGCTCGACAAACAGCTTGCCAACCGCTTCCTTGTCACGCAGGCGAGCAAACGCCAAACGACGATTGGCAACGCCATCGACCTTCGCCATCGTGATCAGCGGCTCGGCAACCCGACGCAGCTCTTTCGCTTTAGGTAATGTGGTGCGAATTAATTCGTGCTTGAACAATGAAGATGCCATGTTTTTGAACATGGCCTCACGGTGCGAGCTGGTGCGATTGAATTTGCGACCGGATTTTTGGTGGCGCATGGTTGAATTCTCTATCTGTTGTTATGAAAAATCGGTACTTAGGTCCGACTTCCCGCGGTTAACCGCTATTGAAGCCCTGTTACTACGGGCTCTTATGAGAGCGCGACCGCTACGGGCCGCTTCTGGCGGTTGGCGAGAGAGCTAAGCTCAAACTCACCAACCCACCGATACCACTGCGATCACAATTGACCGCAAAACAAACTATCAGCCCAACTGCATACCGTGCGACAAGCCCGGCGGTGGCCAATTTTCAAGCTTCATGCCGAGTGCCAAACTGCGGCCACCCAACACATCTTTGATTTCCGTGAGCGATTTTTTGCCCAAGTTTGGCGTCTTCAACAATTCCACTTCGGTCTTCTGTACCAGATCGCCGATGTAATAAATGCTTTCCGCCTTCAAGCAATTGGCCGAGCGAACGGTCAATTCCAAATCATCGATCGGACGCAGAAGCAACGGATCAAAGCCGCTTTTCTCAGCTTCGTTCGTATCGTTCTCACGACGCGAGAAGTCACCGAAAACAGATAGCTGATCGTTAAGGATCTCAGCGGCCTTGCGTACGGCATCTTCCGCGCTAATCGTGCCGTCCGTCTCGATGTCGAGAACCAGCTTATCCAAGTTGGTGCGCTGTTCCACACGAGCAGCGTCAACCGAATAAGCAACGCGCAAGATCGGCCCAAACGATGCGTCCAACTGCAACCGACCGATCGGGCGTGCTTCATCGTCCGGATGCTGACGTGAGCTAGACGGCTGATAGCCGATGCCCCGGCAAATCTTCAGACGCATATTCAGCGTAACGTCTTTGGTCAGATGACAAATGACGTGCTCAGGGTTAATGATTTCCACCGAGTGATCGACAGCAATATCACCCGCTGTCACCACGCCACGGCCCTTTTTGGACAGCGTTAGCGTGACCTCATCACCCGTATGCTGACGAATCGCCACTTCCTTCAGGTTAAGCAGGACTTCAATAACGTCCTCCTGCAAACCTTCCAGCGTGGTGTATTCGTGCAACACGCCATCAATTTCAACCTCAACGATGGCGCTGCCAGGAATCGAGGAGAGCAGAACGCGACGCAGCGCGTTGCCCAGAGTGTGGCCGAAGCCACGCTCCAGCGGCTCGACCACGACCTTGGCGCGATTCGCTCCGAGCTGTTCGACGCTGAGGCCACGCGGCCGCAGCACACTAGTTGACGAAACTGCCATGCAGAGCTCCGGTTAATTACTTCGAGTAAAGCTCGATGATCAATGCTTCATTGATGTCGGACGGCAGATCACCGCG
>JBDTBF010000095.1:0-21096 GCA_039924175.1 Rhodanobacter sp. | reverse complement strand
CGTCACCTTGACGTTGACAACCACGGTGTCGCCAGCGGCGAACTCCGGCAATTGGCGGGTGATCTGCTCGGATTCAAACTGCTCAACGATATTGTTCATGGCGCACCTGTCGGTTCACTTTAGCGATGTCAATCAATGCTGCGGTCAGTAATCAACCGCACCGTCTTGCCGCGTTTCCTTCGCTCAAACCTGCTTTTGCGATGCAGGGTTTTGCGAAGCGTATTCACGGCGGAATTCTTCCAGCAACGCACGGGATTCCGCATCCAGTGCACGCTGCGTCAACAACTCCGGTCGACGCAACCAGGTTCGTCCCAGTGATTGCTTCAGGCGCCAACGCGTAATCGCCGCGTGGTCGCCAGACAACAACACTTCCGGCACATCACCCAGTGCGTCATGCACCGGTTTTGCATAGTGCGGACAGTCCAGCAGACCATCCGAAAATGAATCCTGCTCGGCCGACTGGGCATCACCCAACGCACCGTCCTGCAGGCGACCGACGGCATCAATAATCACCGCAGCAGCCAACTCACCGCCGGACAACACATAATCGCCGATGGAAATTTCCTCGTCGACCTCGTGCGCCAGCAGACGCTCGTCCACACCTTCGTAGCGCCCACAGAGCAATGCAATGCGTGGCATCTTCGCCAGCGCTTCCACTTTACTCTGCGTCAGCCGCGCTCCTTGCGGACTGAGAAAAACGACATGCACCGGTTCCGGTGCGGCATCGCGCATCGCCGCAAGGGTTGTGCGCAATGGCTCAATCATCAACACCATGCCAGGGCCGCCGCCACAGGAACTTCCGTCCACGGTGCGTCGTTTGTCAGTGGCGTAATCGCGCGGGTTCCAGGTTTCCACCTGCAATAACTCACGTTGTTGCGCCCGCCCCACCACTCCTACCGCAGCACATTGATGTACGAAGTCCGGAAACAAGCTGACAACATCAATGCGCATGAATCTTCAAACCCTTTCGTCCTGTCACGGCAGCGCCATCAGAACTCAGGGTCCCAATCCACCACCATGCGACCGGCACTTAAATCCACCGAACGCACGTACGAACCCTGGACAAAAGGAATCAAGCGTTCACGAGCACCTTCACGTACGACGATGACATCGTTCGCACCAGTCGCAAACAAGTGACTGACCGAGCCCAATGGCACGCCTTCGGTGGTGATCACCTCAAGCCCTTCGAGGTCCGTCCAGTAATACTCACCTTCAGCTGCTGCCGGCAACTGCGCCCGATCGACATAAATGTCTTTGCCGATCAGCGCTGCCGCCTGTTCTCGATCATCGACGCCAGGCAAATGCGCGACCATGCCTTTGCCTTGTGTCCGACCTTTTGCGCCGCTGACTTCCGTTTCCACACCCGGTGCGGTACTGAGCCGCCATGGCTGGTAATCAAAAATCTGCATGCGCGGCTCAGCCCATGATTCAATCTTGAGCCAGCCCTGCACGCCATATAGCCCGACGATACGTCCCATCAGGACGCGTCGATCGGCCGCACCCACGTTCAGACTGCCGGCTGCTGCTTGCCGACTTCCTTCACCAATGCAGCAACTTTGTCAGTCAACTGAGCACCCTTGCCGACCCACTCTTTGACGCGCTCAAGATTCAACTCGATGCGCTTGTCCTTGCCCGCTGCTACTGGGTTGTAAAAGCCGATGTTCTCGATGTTGCGGCCATCGCGCTTGTTGCGCTGATCGGTCACAACAACGTGGTAGAACGGGCGGCCCTTGGCGCCACCGCGCGAAAGACGAATCTTGACCATAGTAAAAACTCCAGAGTTGCCGACACGGCGGCAGCTGCACGAAATCGTGCGCAGTAAACGGGGCATTTTAGCGAATTTTCGGAAAAATGGAAGAGCTTGAAAGCATGAAGGCGTGTAGAAGAGTGAGAAATAAGAGAGATACGGCAACGCCAACACCGTCTTTTTTCTCACTCGTTTGCTCTCGTTTGTCGCTTCTGCTCCTCAGCGCGGCGGCGGCATACCGCCCATGCCGCCCATTCCCTTCATCGCACCGCGCATCTGTCGCATCAAGCCCTTGGTGCCACCGCGGGACAGTTTGGACATCATTTTTTCCATCTGCATGTATTGCTTCAGCACGCGATTGACATCGGCCGGCTGCGTACCTGACCCGCGAGCCACACGCGCACGCCGCGAGCCATTCAACAAATCAGGATGACGACGCTCCTTCTTGGTCATCGAACTGATGATGGCGATCATCCGCTTCATTTCGCCATCATTGACCTTGGACTTCACGCTATCGGGCAAGCTGGAAACACCGGGAAGCTTGTCCATCAACCCAGCCAGACCACCCATGTTGCCCATCTGCTCCAACTGATCTTTCATGTCATTCAAGTCAAAGCGCTTGCCCTTCATGACCTTGGTGGCCAACTTCTGGGCCTTCTCGTGGTCAACCTTGCGTTCCACTTCCTCCACCAGCGACAACACATCGCCCATGCCGAGGATGCGCTGCGCCAAGCGATCAGGATGGAACGGTTCTAGCGCGTCGGTCTTCTCGCCGGCACCGAGGAACTTGATCGGCCGTCCAGTGATGTAACGCACCGACAACGCGGCACCACCGCGGGCATCACCGTCGGTCTTGGTCAGGATGACGCCCGTCAGCGGTAATGCTTCGCTGAACGCCTTTGCGGTAACCGCAGCATCCTGGCCAGTCATCGAATCAACCACAAACAACGTCTCAACGGGAGTGACCGCAGCGTGCAACGCCTTGATCTCGGCCATCATCGCTTCGTCGATATGCAAACGACCGGCAGTGTCGATCAGCAGCACGTCCATCACTTCGCGGCGCGCCGCCGCCAATGCGGCCTTGGCGATGGCCACCGGATCTTGTCCGGTCTCTGACGGGAAGAACGTCACACCGACTTGTGCGGCCAACGTGCGCAACTGCTCAATCGCCGCCGGACGATAAACGTCGCAGCTGACCACCATCACCCGTTTCTTTTTGCGCTCGGTCAGCAAGCGCGCTAGCTTGGCGACTGTGGTGGTTTTACCGGCACCCTGCAGGCCGGCCAGCAGTACCACCGCTGGCGGCTGCTGCGCCAAATTCAACTCAGTGTTGGCGGTGCCCATGACCGTGGTCAGCTCATCGCTAACCACTTTGACCAAGGCCTGCCCCGGCGACAGGCTTTTCAACACATCCTGACCGACGGCACGTACCTTGATGCGTTGAATCAACGCCTGCACCACCGGCAAAGCGACATCTGCTTCCAGCAGCGCGATGCGCACCTCGCGCAACGACTCGCGAATATTTTCCTCAGTCAGCCGACCGCGACCGCGCAAGCGATTAACAGTGGTGGACAGGCGTTGGCTCAGCGATTCAAACATGGCAAGGCACGGTATTAAGGGCTAGCCGGTGAATATACCAGACGCCCCCTCGCGCCAAGGACTCATTATGGGGAACAGTCGGCGGGTTGCGCCTTGACCCAGCGCGCAATGTGGCTAATCACGCCAGCGTCGACGTGCGCGGGCTTGGCGTAGTCTGCCGGCCCAGGCATCACACAAGCTGGCATGAGAAGGTGGCTAAGACCGGGATATTCCTTCAGATGCGCACGCCAGCTATGGGGAAATGCCGCCTGTCGTTGGGCAAGGTCATGCTTCGGCGTGAGTCGGCAGTCGCCACCGCTTACCGCACCGGCGTGGGCATGTGTAAGGACGCCGCCAGCGTGACCGCGTTGTAATCGCACCGACGGAGCCAATAGCTCGCCGGCGCGTAAAAAAGGCTGGTTGGCATGACCTTGGCAAGTCTATGACGTGACTGCTGCTGCACTGACGGGAGCCGCAGCTAGCATCAGCGCCGGCGATATGCCTACTGACCTATAGCGAATCATTTTCAGGTTCACCGAGGACCAACGAATGAATCAAGCCAACACCCAATCAGACGCCGCTTCCGGCTTGCCGATAAATCACATACGAGTACACACAAGGGATGAGTGCGGCGGTCACAACTACGCTAAGCGTCACCCATAACGGCACACCCGCCAGAGATCCAATTACTAACAACAGCCCTGCCAACACGAATACCCGGCCGCCCAATCGATGCGTGCGTTCCCACACGGCACTGCTAGCCAATGTCCACGGCGTACGAATACCAATGAAAAAGTTCTTGCGCAGCTTGCCCATGTAGTTACCCAGCACCATAAACAACACGCCGATAGCGAGCGCGGCGACGGTTGGCATAGGCACGGCATAACCGGCTCCGAGCAGCAGCGCAGACACGCCGATAAAAAGAATCACGCCTTGCACCACCAGCATCAACAAGTTGTAAACCGATGCGAAGGGTGCAATCTCGAAGCGGTGCGGCGAGATAACCGGCAATATCGCCGTCAATAGCGCCAGACCAAGCACCGACAACGCCGGAAAGGCCGCCGCCCAGAAACGCGGCATCGTTCCGTTGACGTTGCCCTGCAAATCCCAATGCATTGGCACCTGCGCCGGTAGCACGGGATACAGCCACACCGCCGTGACCGCGGCGATAAGAACAAACAGCGCCGACACGGCCAGCGTGGACTTGACGTGAGACATCATGATTTTTTCCCGGAGTTGTCTTTGGAAGGAAACAGGTCCAGCAGCATTCGCGCCAAATCTTCAAATACCGTACTGTTGAGCGAATACACGATGTACTGACCACGCCGCTCGGTGCGCACTAGGTCGGCCCGCTTGAGCACGTTGAAATGGTGCGACAGCGACGCCGAGGTCATATCAAACGCGGCACCAATCTCCCCTGCCGTTAGCGGCCCCGCTTGTAGCCGCTTGAGAATGGCGCGTCGGGTCGGGTCGGCCATCGCTTTGAACACTTCTTGTTGTCGCATAACGTTGCGTCACCTACAAAACATACGTAGATAATTAGACAATCATCTAATTATTACAAGTGCCACTCCGAAACAGATGGCTGCGCGCTAACGAACGCCTGTGCGACACTGAGCCTCTATGCCTACTCACGTTATCGCCCTGCTCGCCATCGTGCTGTACCTCGCCGCCGCCGTCGGGTTGGCGCGGCCGTTGTTGAATGGCGGCAACCCACTGAATCGTTTAGCGCTAAGCCTTGCGGGCATAGCTGTCTTGCTACACGCAGGAATCTTGTTGAGCATTCATCGCGGTGCACTGGACTTGCATTTCTTCGCCGCACTATCGCTAGTCGCGTGTGTTGTCGCTGGCTTGACCTTGCTCGTGAACCTATCGCGGCCGGTCGCCGCGCTCGGGGTCATCGTGTTTCCACTGGCCGCACTATTTTTGGTCCTGGATGCGTTTGTGGCGCCGCCTACCGTGCCGATGAAAATGGATTGGCCCATTAAATTGCATGTCACGCTGGCGCTGCTGGCTTTCAGCATGCTGTCGATTGCTGCCGTGCTGGCAATTTTCCTGGCAGCGCAAGAGCGCGCCTTACGCACACGGCGATTCAGCAACTGGCTGCGTGTGCTGCCGCCGTTGACGCAAACCGAAGTCTTGATGTTTCAGCTGATCGCCAGCGGCTTCGCTGTGTTGACCCTGGCCCTGCTCAACGGCGCGGTTTTTATTGAAAACATTCGTGCGCAGCACTTAATTCACACCACCGTACTATCGGTGTTCGCGTGGCTGGTATTCGGCACGCTGTTGTACGGCCGCTGGCGCCACGGCTGGCGCGGCGCGCGCGCGGTCAACCTGACACTGATTGGAATGGCTGTCCTGGTGCTGGCGTCTTTCGGTTCCAAGTTTGTACTGGAGCTAGTGTTGCAGCGAACCATTTAGGCGTTCATCGGACTCGCAGGGCCTAAGCCGACCCGACCACGGCACCAGCTGCCAGTCCACCCGTTACCACGCCATGCGCTAGGCCTACGCCATATTTGGTATCGCAGCCCCTCACGCTGTTCTCCCAGAGCCCCGCTTGCATGTTTATTGTGCACCGCACTATATTCAAGGTGCCTGGCCTCATTGTATTAACGCATTAGTGCAGCACACGGTAATGGCTGCATTGACCTAGGCCGCTCCTTTTGTCTTCTTTAGGGGAACATCCGAATGTCCTGCGTCCACGACACCTTGGCGCGACTGCGCCAGAGCAGCCCCGGCCAAAGCGAGTTCTATCAGGCGACCGGCGAAATCCTCGAGTGCTTGCAGCCACTGCTCGACGTCGAACCACGCTACCGCCAGCACAGTATCATCGAGCGCATCGTGGAGCCGGAACGGCAGATCTTCTTTCGTGTGTGCTGGACTGACGACGCCGGCAAAGTACGGGTCAACAAGGGTTACCGCGTCCAATTTAGCTCGGCACTCGGCCCGTACAAGGGCGGCCTGCGTTTCCACCCCACCGTTAACGCCGGCATCATCAAGTTTCTCGGCTTCGAGCAAATTTTCAAGAACGCCCTCACCGGCCTGCCGCTGGGCGGTGCCAAGGGCGGTTCCGACTTCGACCCAAAGGGCAAGTCTGACGCTGAGGTGATGCGCTTCTGCCAGTCCTTCATGAACGAGTTGTATCGGCACATCGGCCCCACCACCGATGTGCCGGCCGGCGACATCGGCGTGGGCGCCCGCGAGATCGGCTATCTGTACGGCCAGTACAAGCACCTCACCGGTCATTACCACGGCGTACTGACCGGCAAGGGCGTGACGTGGGGCGGCTCACTTGGGCGCAAGGAAGCCACCGGCTACGGCACCGTGTATTTTGCCCAACACATGCTGCACGCCCGCGGCGCGGACATCGCCGGCAAGACCTGCCTGATCTCTGGCGCCGGCAACGTGGCCATTTACACCATCGAGAAGCTGTACCAGCTAGGCGCGCTGCCGATCACCTGCTCCGACTCGCTGGGTACCATCCACCACCCGGCCGGTATCAACCTAGAAACGTTGAAACTGCTGAAGGAGGTCAAGCGCACATCGCTGCGCGAATACCTCGGCCACCATCCCGACGCTAACTACATCGCCCACGCCGACTATCCGCAAGATGGTCATGCCGTCTGGCGCATCAAGGCCGACGTAGCCTTCCCCTCGGCCACGCAAAATGAGCTGACTGCCGCCGACGCGCGCGCGCTGATCAACAACCACGTCATTTGCATCGCCGAAGGCGCCAACATGGGCTCAACCTCCGAGGCAATCGAGGTGTTGCTGGCCAGTGACATTTCCTACGGCCCTGGCAAGGCGGCCAATGCCGGTGGCGTGGCCACCAGTCAGCTGGAAATGGCGCAAAACAGCAGCATGCAGCAATGGACGATGGAACGCGTAGACAACCAGCTACATGAAATCATGGAAGGTATCTATCGCAGCTGCACGCAGGCGGCAGCGGAGTTTGGCGAGCCGCACAACCTCGTACTCGGCGCGAACATTGCGGGCTTTCGCAAGGTGGCTGACGCGATGATCGAGCAAGGTGTCTACTGACCGGAACCGAGGTGATGCCGAGCGTCGCGTTTAACGACAGGCGTCAATAGCTTCCGTTAAACGCTCTACGCCGACCACCTCCATATCGCCGATCTGTCCCTTCTTCGGGGCATTTGAGCGCGGCACAATCGCGCGTTTAAAGCCGTGGTGTGCCGCCTCTTTCAAGCGTTCCTCGCCATTGGGCACTGGGCGGATCTCACCCGACAATCCCACCTCGCCAAACACCACGGTCTGCTCGGGCAGCGGACGATCGCGCAAGCTGGACAACACTGCCAGCACCACTGGCAAATCCGCGGCGGTTTCCTGTACGCGAATGCCGCCGACCACGTTGACGAAGACGTCCTGATCGTAAGCGGCCACGCCGCCATGGCGATGCAAAACGGCCAGCAACATAGCCAACCGGTTTTGATCCAGTCCCAGCGCAAAGCGGCGCGGATTCCCCAAGGATGATTGATCGACCAGCGCCTGCACTTCGACCAGCAACGGTCGCGTACCTTCACGCGTCACCATCACCGCGCTGCCTGGCGTCGGGCCGCTGTGGGTGGATAGGAAGATAGCCGATGGATTGGGTACTTCGCGCAGACCCTTGTCGGACATGGCAAACACGCCCAGCTCATTCACCGCCCCGAAGCGATTCTTGAACGCGCGCAATACCCGAAAACGCGAGCCTGCCTCGCCCTCGAAATACAGCACCGCATCCACCATGTGCTCGAGCACACGCGGGCCGGCAATGCCACCTTCTTTGGTAACGTGGCCGACCAAAAATACCGAGGTGCCGGTCTCCTTGGCGAAACGCGTAAGTTTCGCCGCCGACTCACGCACCTGGCTGACCGAACCCGGTGCCGCTGGCAGCAACTCGGTCCAGATGGTTTGAATGGAGTCAATCACCAGCACGCGCGGTCGCGTTGCTGCGACTTGTTCAAGAATGCGTTCAATGCAGGTTTCTGCCAGCGCTTGCAGCGGCTCCAGTGGCAAACCCAGTCGTTGCGCCCGCGAAGCGACTTGCGACAACGACTCTTCGCCGGTGACATAAACGCTGGCCAAATGCGCGCCCAACGTGCCCAACATCTGCAGCAACAGGGTTGATTTGCCGATACCCGGATCGCCACCGACCAAGACCACGGAACCCTGCACTAAGCCGCCACCAAGCACGCGATCAAGCTCACTGATTCCGGTGAGCACGCGCGCCTCGGTGGTCAGTGCCACCTCGGTCAACGGCATAATTTGCGGCGCACCGGCGGCGTTGCCGGCATAACTGGAGCGCTGCGCGCCGACCGAAGACTTCGCCGTCGCCGCCGGCGTCAGCACAATCGCACTCAGCGTATTCCACACGCCGCAGGCGACACACTGCCCCTGCCACTTGTTATGTTCGGCGCCGCACTCGGTGCAAACGTAGGCAACTTTGGCTTTACTCATGCGACTCTCTGACTCAACGGTGGCGACGCCACCCAGCTTAACCGGCCACCCTCGCAGCACGTGAGACGAAGAGGCGTATTAACGCGTCAGCGCTTACCGTCGTCGAACCACGCGCGGGTGGCAAAATTCGGCGCCATGGCGCGACAGTCACGGCGTTAGCAATCCGCTTCGAAGCGAAGGAACGACGACGCGCGAGCGAACGCGACACCACCGCCATCCTTCGCAAACGTCAAACACTCAATCAAATGAGCCGGAGAACGAATCGGGCGCGTAATTCTCGAACTTGGTGTATTGCCCAAGGAAGGTGAGTTTGCAGGTGCCGGTGGGGCCGTTTCGCTGTTTGCCGATAATAATTTCAGCGAGGCCTTTGTCCGGCGATTCCTTGTTGTAGTACTCGTCGCGGTAGATGAACATGATGACGTCGGCGTCCTGCTCAATAGCACCAGACTCGCGCAAGTCGGACATCATCGGGCGCTTATCCGGGCGTTGCTCCAACGATCGATTCAACTGCGACAAGGCGACCACGGGCACGTTCAATTCCTTCGCCAATCCCTTTAACGAGCGCGATATTTCGGAAATTTCCGTGGCACGGTTTTCCTTATTGCCGGGCACCTGCATTAACTGCAGGTAGTCAATCACAATTAAACCAAGGCCACCGTGTTCACGATGCAACCGTCGTGAGCGCGCGCGCATTTCGCCTGGCGACAAACTGGGGGTGTCATCGATGAAGATTTTCGCGTCCGACAGAATCGCGATGGCATTGGACACGCGCGGCCAGTCCTCTTCCTGCAAATCACCGTTGCGCAAATGCTGCTGGTGAATACGCCCCACCGACGAAATCAATCGAAACGCCAGCTGTGAGGCGGACATTTCCATGGAAAACACCACCACGGCTTTCTTGTTGCGCAAGGCGGCGGTTTCGGCGATGTTCAACGCAAAGGCCGTTTTTCCCATCGACGGACGCGCCGCGACAATGACTAAGTCCGACGGTTGTAAGCCCGACGTAAGTTCGTCTAAGTCGGTGAAGCCGGTGGTAACGCCGGTCAGCTGGCCACGATTTTCGTAACGCTCTGTCAGCAGGCGAAACGCGTCCTTCATGGCGTCGCGCATGGTCACGGAATCTTTCTTGCCACGCGCGCCCGATTCGGCAATGTGGAATACGCGCTGCTCGGCGCTTTCCAGCACCTCCTGCACGCTTTTGCCTTCGGGCCGGTAGCCGTCCTCGGTGATGGACGTGCCGGCGTCAATCAGCTGCCGCATCACCGACTTCTCATGCACGATGTCGGCATACGCGCCAATGTTGGCTGCGCTTGGCGTGCTGTTGGCTAGCTCAATCAAATAACCGGCACCGCCAGCCATCTCCGCCATGCCGTTGCTTTCAAACCAGTCGCCCAAGGTCACCGCATCGCACGGCATGCCTTTGTTTGCTAGCTCGTTGATCGCCCGCCAAATCAGCCGATGATCTTTACGGTAGAAATCCAGCTCGGCTAGACGATCAGCGACCTTGTCCAGCGCATCAGGCGCCAGCATCAAGCCACCCAGCACCGCCTGCT
The DNA here is from genome assembly GCA_039924175.1 of Rhodanobacter sp. Taxonomy (GTDB): domain Bacteria; phylum Pseudomonadota; class Gammaproteobacteria; order Xanthomonadales; family Rhodanobacteraceae; genus Rhodanobacter. The sequence goes on along the minus strand of JBDTBF010000095.1, from coordinate 10,761 downwards.
CGGCATCAATAGAATGCGGCGGGACGCGCAGCGCCTCAATGGCGGGACTGGACGGTTTGCGTTCGGGCACGAAGGACATTGACTTACCTCACAGAGAAACGGACAGCATTCCGACGCTTCTCGGATCGCAGCACTGACAGCCATCATACGCGGCGCGATCTCACTCGCCGAGACAATAAGTCTGTGGATAAGCTGTGTATAGCGGTGGATAAAACGGGCGAAAGCGACGCCCCAACGACGGTTAGGCGGGCGCCCGACTGGCCTCGTACGCTTTCAAGTTCGCATAAACCAAGGTTAACAGTGCATGCGCTGCGGGCGCCGCATCAGCCCGCGCCAGCATGTCGCCGACGATATGGTCTGCTTCTACGGCATGACCATCCTGCACGTCGCGCAGCATCGATGCCGTCAACGTTGATCCCGCTTCCGTCAGAATGGCTCGCGCGTGTTCCAGCGTGCGCTCGCTCGGCGCGTGACCAGCACGGGCCGCTACCGCGCGGCACTCCTCCAACAAGGCCAACGCCGCGGCTGTACCACCGGGCGCCGCCGCAATGGCGCCAATGGAAGCACGCATCAAACAGGTGATGCCCGCCAGCGCGGTCAGAAACAACCACTTGTCCCACATATCCTGCAAGATCGACGCGCTGGGGCGCGCATCGAAACCCGCATCAGATAGCGCCGTCGTTATGGCTTGCATGCGCTCAGGCGGCGCACCAGCATCGCGCTCGCCAAAGGTCAGTCCATGCGAGCGATTCAGATGTTGAACGGCACCCTGCTCATCCAGCGTCGCTGCGATCATGCAGCGTCCGCCCAAGACATGCGTGGCGCCGAAACGCTGGTCCAACACGTCGAGATGTTGCATGCCATTCAACAGCGGCAAAATAGCGGTCTGTGGGCCAACGGCTGGCGCGAAATCGGTCATCGCTGAGGTCAGCCCATACGCTTTGCAGCTGAGCAGGATCAAGTCGTACGGTGCATGTAAATCGAACGCACGCACGGTCGGCGGTGCTGGTAAGACGGCGTCACCGGCCGGGCTATGGATCACCAAGCCGGCCTGCGCCAAGGCGGTAGCACGCGCGCTGTGCACCAAAAACGTGACATCACGCCCATGCTCCAATAAGCGCCCACCGAAATAACCGCCAGTCGCACCCGCGCCCACCACCAATATACGCATCGCTTACTCTCCTGTTGTTGACGCTTCCGGCGCGCCTAACATCCGCGCAATCTGCGCATCTTTTTCGTCCCACAGCGCATTGATCCACGCTTTAACGTGACCGCGAAAGGCCTTGTTGGCGCCATCCGAATCACGCAACTCAGCACTAATGGGTAGCTCGCGCACCTGCACACGAATGGCTGGAACGCGGTTGCTGATTAAATCCATGATGCTGCATGGACCGCCTGGATAGACGACGGTCACATCCAGAATGGCGTGTAGTGCATCGCCCATGGCCTCCAACACAAACGCCACACCGCCCGCTTTGGGCCGCAGCAAATAGCGATACTTCGGCGGCTGCGCGGCATGTTTAGCTGGTGTAAATCGCGTGCCTTCGACGAAGTTCATGATCGACACCGGTGTGTGCCGAAACTTCTCGCAAGCGTGGCGCGTCGCTTCCATGTCCTTGCCTTGTAGCTCCGGATGGCGCAACAAGGTGGCACCGGAATAGCGCTTCATGAAAGGAAAATCCAGCGCCCACCAGGCCGGACCTAGCAGCGGCACCCAGATCAGCTGACTCTTTAAAAAGAACCGTAAAAAGGGAATACGCCGATTGAAGATTTTTTGTAGCACCGCAATGTCGACCCAACTTTGGTGATTGCATAGCACCAGGTAATTCCCGTCGCGGCGCAAACCTTCCAAACCCTCCACTTGCCAGCGGATCCGCGTAAACAGGCGAAACATCGCGTTGTTGGTCGCGATCCAGCTTTCAGCAATGACCACCAGCCAGCGTGAAAACATAAGCCGGACGGCCCGGATCGGTACCATCAATTTAAGCAAAGTGAGCGCAAGCAACGGCAGCACGTGCGCCACGATACTGAGCGTAAGCAGCAGTATGACAAGTGGCAGGCGGATCAGCTGGGGCAGCGAAGCGAGCATTGGGCCAACCATGAGCGAGAGGAGGCGTCAGGGTAGCGCGGAGTGGGCAATCGCGGAAATCACCGCGTCACTGTCACGGCGTCAACCAACCACGTGGCTACCTTCACGTGCAGCTCAACCATGGCCCAACATCGGCCACCTAACCGCCCGCTACAGCAGTAGCTTGCGTACCTTCAGCAAGGCAGCGATGAACGCATCTACCTCTTCCATGGTGTTGTAGAACGCCAGCGACGCGCGCAACGTGGCCGGCACGCCGAAGAACTGCATCAGCGGATGCGCGCAATGATGACCTGAACGCACGGCGACGCCTTGCAAGTCAAGCAAGGTCGCCAGGTCGGTGGCTTGGGCGCCTTCCAGCAAGAACGACAGCACCGGCTCTTTTTCTTTCGCCTCACCAAAAATGCGGATACCGGGAACCTCTCGCAGGCGTTCGGTGGCGTAGCTGAGCAGTTGTTGCTCCCACGCGTGCGTTGCCTCGAAGCCAAGCGCCTCGTAGTAATCCATGGCCGCAGTCAAACCGACAAAGCCGGCAATATTCGGCGTACCGGCTTCAAACTTGTGCGGCACGCTAGCGAAAGTGGTACCACTGAAACGCACTTCGCGAATCATGTCGCCGCCACCAAAAAATGGTGGCATCGCATCTAAGTGTTCGCGCTTCGCCCACAACGCGCCGGTACCCGTCGGGCCCAACATCTTATGGCCGGTCACGGCGTAAAAATCGCAACCCAAGGCCTGTACATCGACCGGACGATGCGGCGCTGCTTGCGAACCATCCACCAGCAAGGGGATGCCTCGCTTTTTGCACTCGCGCGCCAACTCATGTACCGGATTGACCGTGCCAAGCACATTGGAAACATGACCGACGCAAGCCAGCTTCACTTCCGGCGTCAGCATCGCGATGAACTCTTCCACAATCAACTCGCCGCGTGCATCGATGGGCGCGGCTTTAACCGTCGCGCCACTGCGCGCAGCCACCAGCTGCCACGGCACGATGTTGGCGTGGTGTTCCATCACCGTGGTGAGAATGCTGTCGCCGGGCTTTAGACGTGGCAGCGCGTAACTGTACGCAACTAGATTGATGGAATGCGTGGCACCGGACGTCAAAATGACTTCATTGCGCGACGGTGCGTGTAGAAAGCGCGCCATGCGATCGCGCGCGCCCTCGTAAGCCTCCGTCGCCTCTTCACCCAATTGATGCACCGCACGCGACACGTTGGCATTGTGTTCGCGGTAATGCTGTTCGACGGCTGCAATCACCGAGGCCGGTTTCTGGCTGGTGTTGGCATTATCGAAATACACCAAAGGATGATCATGCACCCGACGCGCGAGTAGCGGAAAATCTGCACGCACGCGCTGAACGTCAAACGCCGCGGACGGCTGATTCACTGAGGGGCGACTGGTTGCATTCATAACGGACGAATTCACTTAAAAGGTTTCGGCGTAGGAGGTTACTCTGACGCCTACTCTTCCCCGCCGGGGAAGAGTTCGATGCTGCTTTAACAGGTCATAGTGTGGATCAGGCAGCCGGCAGTTGCGCGATCAACAAAGACTCCAAATGCTCACGCAATGCCACGTTGGACAAATCACCCATAACCGCGCGACAGAACGCTGCGGTCAGCAGCGCGCGCGCTTCGGCCAATGGAATACCGCGTGCCCGAAGATAAAACAACGACTGCTCATCCAGTTGGCCAACCGTGGCGCCGTGAGATGCCTTCACTTCATCCGCGTAGATTTCCAATTCCGGCTTGGTGTCAATTTCTGCGCTGGGCGACAACAACAAATTCTTGTTAGTGAGGTTGGCATCACTGCCATCCGCACCAGGCGCCACCAAGACCGCACCGCGAAACACGCCGCGCGCACGATCACTCGCCACGCCGCGCCAATGCGAAACTGATGTGGTGTTCAGCGCCTGATGCCGTATGCCCAGTTGCGTGTCGATATGTTGCCGACCGTGCGGCATAAACACACCGCGCGTATCAAATTGCGAACCATCGCCAATCAGTTCAGCTTGAATATCATGGCGGACCAAGGCACCACCTAGCTCCAGCACATGCATTAGCGCAAACGCGTGCGCATGCAAACGCACACTGGTGCGGCGAATCAAGCTGATCGCAGCAGCGGTCTGCAACACGCTGTGATGCAGGCGAGCACCTTCGCCCAACTCAATGTCACACACCAGCGTCGCCAAATGCTTCTGCTCGCCACTAGCAACGTGCTGTTCGACCAGACTCAGCTCGGCCCCTGCGCCCAGCTCGATCACGCTGCGTGCATGCCAGGCCAAATCCGCCTCTGCGGCGGCACCCACAAACACCAATTGCACTGGCGCCGTCACCTTTACGCCAGCGGCAACGCGCAGCACCACGCCGTCGACGGCACTGGCGGCGTTGATGCGGGCGAAGGCATCGCCAAGGTCTTTGTAATGCCGCGACAAGACGAAGCGCAGCGGCTCGGCGTCGCCTTGTAACGCTTGCGACAACGGTTGCAAGACCAACCCTTGGGGCAAGTCATCCAACGCCGATAAATCGGCGCGAAACACGCCATTGACGAACACCAGCCGAGGCCCGGTCACACCCGGTAATACCAACAAAGACGGATCAATCTCACGCGTCGCTGCGGCGGCATCACCGCGGGCAAATTGCCGCTGCGCCAGCCCGCGCAACGCGGTGTACTTCCACGCCTCTACCCGCGTATCGGGCAAACCGCTGACCGCAAACGCCTCGCGGTTTTCGCGTCGCGCACTGTCTAACCATGCAATGCCGCTGGTCGGCAACGGCGCCTCCAGCAACGAGGTAACCAACGGCAACGGTGCCATCTGGCTCATGCCACTGCTCCCGCCGCATGGCGTTCGACCATGCCGGCATACCCGTGCTTTTCCAACTCAAGTGCAAGCGACTTGTCACCGCTTTCAATGATGCGACCATCCGCCAGCACATGCACAAAGTCGGGAACAACATAATCGAGCAAGCGCTGATAGTGGGTAATCATCAGGAAGGCGCGTTCTGGCGTACGCAATAAGTTGACGCCTTGGGCGACCTGTTTCAGTGCGTCAATATCTAGGCCTGAGTCCGTCTCATCCAGAATCGCTAGCTGCGGCTCCAGCACCGCCATCTGGAAAATTTCATTGCGCTTTTTCTCGCCGCCAGAGAAGCCTTCGTTGACGGCGCGATGCAGTAGTTCATCGGAGATCTGCATCACTTTGATCTTTTCGCGCACCAGCTTGAGAAACTGCATCGAGTCGAGATCTTTCTCACCACGATGCTTGCGCTGCGCATTCAGCGCCGTACGCAAAAAGTAGGTGTTATTGACGCCGGGTATTTCCACCGGGTACTGGAACGCCAGAAACACACCGGCGGCTGCGCGAGCCTCAGGCGTCAGCGCCAATAGATCAACACCGTTGTACTCCACCGTGCCAGCCGTTACTTCGTAGCCGTCGCGCCCCGCCAGCACATTGCCCAAGGTGGATTTACCCGCACCGTTTGGCCCCATGATGGCGTGTACTTCGCCCGCATTCACGGTGAGGCTGAGCCCCTTCAGAATTTCCTTTCCAGCAATACGAGCGTGCAGATTTTCAATTTTCAGCATGATCTCAACTCAACCAATTTCTGTAGGGGCGCACCCGGTGCGCGATAAGGTTTACCGCAAGACTGTCGCGCATTAAGCGCGCGTTTCTATCAGCCAACTGCTATCAGCCAACTGCGCCTTCAAGACTGACTTCCAGCAGTTTTTTCGCTTCAACCGCGAACTCCATCGGCAGCTCACGGAACACCGTTTTGCAGAAGCCGTCGACAATCATCGACACCGCATCTTCTTCGCGGATACCGCGCGAGCGGCAATAGAACATTTGATCGTCAGAAATTTTTGACGTAGTCGCTTCGTGTTCGACAATGGCGCTGGGGTTCTTCACCTCGATATAGGGGAAGGTATGTGCACCGCATTTCTTGCCGATGAGTAACGAGTCGCATTGCGTGTAGTTGCGTGCGTTCTCCGCACCCTTCTCCACTTTGACCAAGCCGCGATAACTGTTGTTGCTGCGTCCGGCGCTGATGCCGCGCGACACGATCTTGGAACGCGTGTCCTTACCGATATGCGTCATCTTGGTGCCGGTGTCGGCCTGCTGGAAATGATGCGTCAGTGCGACCGAGTAGAACTCGCCCACTGAGCGGTCGCCACGCAAGATCACGCTAGGATATTTCCAGGTAACGGCGGAGCCGGTTTCTACTTGTGTCCAGCAAATCTTGGAATCGTTGCCGCGACACTCACCGCGTTTGGTCACCAGGTTGTAGACGCCACCCACGCCGTTTTCGTCGCCCGGATACCAGTTTTGCACGGTGGAATACTTGATCTGTGCGCCTTCCAGCGCAACCAGCTCAACGACCGCTGCATGTAGCTGGTTTTCATCGCGCTTCGGCGCCGTACAGCCTTCCAGATAAGAAACGTGGCTGCCCTCTTCGGCGACAATCAAGGTGCGCTCAAATTGCCCGGTGTTTTGCGCATTGATACGGAAGTACGTACTCAACTCCATCGGGCAACGCACCCCCTTAGGGATGAAAACGAAACTGCCGTCGGAGAACACCGCGGAGTTCAGCGCCGCGAAAAAATTGTCACCTTGAGGTACGACACTACCTAGATATTTCTGCACAATTTCCGGATAGTCACGGATAGCCGAACTCATCGAGCAAAATAGTACGCCGGCATCGGCTAACTGCTTACGGAACGTGGTACCCACCGACACCGAGTCAAACACCGCATCGACCGCGACACCGGCCAACGCAGCGCGCTCATGCAACGGCACGCCCAGCTTCTCGTAAGTTTCCAACAAGGCGGGATCCACTTCGGCCAGCGACTTTGGCTTCGCTTTGGGCGCGCTGTAATAGCTGATCGCCTGATAGTCGATCGGATCCATTTTCAGCTTGGCCCAGTTCGGCGCCGGCATCGTCAACCAATGCCGATACGCTTCCAGCCGACGCTGCGTCATCCAGTCCGGCTCAGCTTTAATCGCGGACAACTGACGAATGGTGTCCTCATTCAGGCCGGGCGGCAGGCTGACCGATTCGATCTTGGTGACAAAGCCGGCTGCATATTTGCGGCCGAGGACCTCCGCCACTTCAGCGTTGTCGCGAAGCGTTGTGGCTGTGCTGCTTTCACTGCTCATACGGTTATCCATGCTGTATTACCTCGGCACCGGTTAAGGCAACCGAATGAAAAACTATTGCGTTCACGGCGTTGTCGCCACTATCCGGCGACGTATCGTCGGCTTGCGCATATCGGCCAAGCTGACCGAGCGCAAGGCGTGATCTAGTACGTCACTAATTTGTTGCCAACTGCCGCGTACGGCGCAACGTGATTCGCGCTCACACCGACCGCTTGCGATGCCGCACTCGGTGACGGCGATCGGACCTTCCAGCGCGATGACAATCTCGGCCAACGAGATATCGGCCGCGCAGCGCGCCAGTCGGTAGCCGCCGTTCACGCCGCGGAAAGATTCCACCAAAGACGCGTGACTGAGCGACTTCAGCAGCTTGCTGACCGTCGGTAACTCCAAGCGTGTTTCTTCGGCAATATCCACCGCACTGAGCACATCCTTTTCATGTCCCGCCAGACAAGTCATGACGGCGGTGGCGTAATCGGTAAGTCGACTGACGCGTAACATGGGGACGCTCGGGCTGGGTAGCTTAAATCGGGACTAAAATGGTACTGATTAGAAGACGCTTGGTCAATGGCAAACGGAAGAAACGCCCGCTTTTCGCCATTCTAGAACAACGTGAATGCCACGCTGCAAGCCACAGCAGCCGCAGTAGTGAGGCTCGCCACGCCGCTGACTGACCGCTAAGCTGCCAACTTACCTTTCCGCCATCTAACGACATGACCGAAACTGATCATCGCGCCGCCGTGCGCCGGGCCTGGGCTTGCAGCACATTGGGCGACCCGGGTTTGCAGCTGCAGAGCGCCTCAGCTGACGCCAGCTTCCGCAGTTACTGGCGCGCACAGCAAGGCAGCAATAGCTGGATTGTGATGGACTCGCCACCGGCGCTGGAAGATCCACGGCCGTGGCTGGAAATGAGCGCACGGCTGGCGACCGCCGGTCTGCACGTACCCGCTGTTTACGCACAGGACCTAGAACAGGGCTTTTTGCTGATCGAAGATCTAGGCAATCAGCTCTATCTGCCCGCCCTCAACGAGCGCACTGCTGACGCGTTATATGGAGACGCCCTCAGTGCACTGTTGCGCATGCAGCGCGATGTCGACGTCGGCGGGTTGGCTCCTTATAACCGCGAGTTCTTGAGTCGCGAATTAGAACTGATGCCCGAATGGTTTCTCGGCAAACATCTCGGCTACACACCGACCTGTGAAATGTGGGACGTACTGGAAGCCGCGTTCACCACGCTACTGACCAGTGCATTGGCACAACCACGTTGCTTTGTGCACCGCGACTACCACAGCCGCAATTTGCTGATCGTTGACGCGCAGCGCGACGTCGGCGCACCCACCAATCTGAAACTTTCGAACAAGGTTTCCGCCACACCGACACAGAAAAACCCGGCCATTATCGACTTTCAAGGCGCCCTGCTGGGCCCCATCACCTATGACCTCGCCTCACTGTTGCGCGACTGCTACATCGTGTGGGAGCGCGAGCGCGTCGAAGGCTGGGTGGAAAGTTACCGGCAACAATTACTGGCCGCACAGCTCATCGGCTCGGATATCGACGGCGAACATTTCCTACGCTGGTTTGACCTGATGGGGTTGCAGCGCCACCTCAAGGTGCTCGGTATTTTTTGTCGGCTGTACTACCGCGACGGCAAGCGCAGTTACCTCAACGACCTGCCGCGCGTTTACAACTATGTGATCGACGTGGCGCGGCGCTATCCCGAATTGAATGAGATGGTGGCCTTGCTTGAACGCGTCGTCGGCCAGCGTGACTTGCGCGTTGAAGCCGCATGAAGCACGCGCTGATCTTTGCAGCAGGCAAAGGCGAACGCATGCGTCCGCTGACCGAACACACGCCCAAGCCGCTACTACCCGTTGGCGACAAACCGCTGATCGTCTGGCACATCGAAAAGCTGGCGCGCGCCGGTGTCAGCGACATCGTGATCAATACCTCCTACCTTGCCGAAAAATTTCCAGCGGCACTTGGTGACGGCTCGCGCTGGGGCGCGCGCATTCACTACGCCTACGAAGGGGAAACGCCGTTGGAAACCGGGGGCGGTCTACTCCATGCCCTGCCGTTGCTGGGCAGCGAACCGTTTATTGCCGTGAGTGGCGACATCTGGTGCGATGCCGATTTCAGCAGCCTGCCTACGGCGCCACAAGGCCTCGCGCACCTGTTGATGACGGACAATCCGGTACACCATCCGGAAGGTGATTTTCGGCTGGATGCTCAAGGCCGCGTGCATGACGACGGAGAGCCACGACTTACTTACAGCGGCATCGCCGTGTTCCGCCGCGAACTGTTGGACCGCTGGGCTGAAGCACTCGGTGATGCACCGGGCGCCGAGGCGACCCCAGCGCGCTTCAAGCTGCGACCACTGCTGGAAAAGGCAATTGGGCTCGCACAAGTCAACGGCTCGCACCACCGCGGCGCATGGACCGACGTCGGTACGCCACAGCGCTTGGATGAGTTGGAAGCCACGCTGCACAATCGGCGGTGAGCAGCTGTTGTAGGACGGGCTTTAGCCCCGATGCTTTTGCATGCCTCGCTCGAATATCAAAACAGCAGCAGCGGGGCTAAAGCCCCTCCTACAATGATTCGTACACGCGCCCATACAAACACAAACGGCCCGCTAAAAAGCGGGCCGTTTGCGTAGAAACAAAAGCAGTGTATTTACGGGCGCCGAGCCAACGCCGGGTCTTCCTTGGTTACCGGCATCAAGTCTTGCTTTGACACACCCAACCACAACAAAATCGGACTGGCGACGAAGATCGAGGACAGCGTACCCACCACGATACCGATCAACATGGTGATCGCAAAACCGTGCACCACCGGGCCACCGAAGAAGTACAACGCGCCCATGGCAATACCGGTGAACAACGAGGTAATGATCGTTCGCGACAGCGTGTTATTGATTGAGCGATTGAGGATCTCTTCCGGCTCCGCCTTGCGCGCCAATCGGAATAGCTCACGTACGCGATCGAATACGACGACCTTGTCATTGATCGAATAACCAATCACGGCGAGCACTGCAGCCAGCTCGGTCATGTCGAACTGCCGTTGCACCAGCGCAATGACGCCGAGGGTCACCAGAACGTCGTGGATTTCCGTCGCTACGGCGGAGATGGCGAAGCGACGCTCAAACCGTATCCACAAATACGCCATGATGCCGAGAATCACGAACACCGCAGCGACAGTACCGTCACTGCGCAGCTCCGCACCCACTTCCGAGCCAACGTAGTCGCGACTTTTCAGCGTCGCGTCCGGTCGTGCCGCCTGCAGCGTCTTGGTAACGTCCGCCGCGATACGGTCCAGATTGACCTTGCCATCAGCTGTCTGCAAAGTGGCCGGATCATCTTTGGGCTGCATGCGAATGGACACTTCGTGTGTGCCACCCAACGCCTGCACGACCGCGTGATCCATGCCGCCCTTGGCTAGCGCTGCGCGTACATCTGCCACTTGTACCGGCTGCGCGTAATCCACCGATAGCGACACGCCGCCGGTAAAGTCCAAGCCGTAATTGAGG
>JBDTBF010000094.1:0-15770 GCA_039924175.1 Rhodanobacter sp. | reverse complement strand
TTTACGATTGGCTGGTTAAAACACGGACACGGCGCGGACATGAGCTAACGCCATAGCTATGGAAATCGGCGTATTTTGCGTAAATTGTTGTTTTTATTGGTGCCCGGGGCGGGGGTCGAACCCGCATAGCCTTGCGGCCGAGGGATTTTAAGTCCCTTGCGTCTACCAGTTTCGCCACCCGGGCGTGGGTGTCAGCGCGCTGCGATGAAGTTGGCAGGCGGCGCGAATCGTAACATGCGGGCGCTGCTTTTCGTCATTTTGTCGTGCGATTCGCTGTGCAAGATGCACTGCGAATGGTTCCGCTACAGCAGGCTTTTGACGATACGGATGCCGGCGCTGTATTCGCCAATGATGGTGCCGATGCTGACCAGAAAAAAATTCAGCAAGGTGCGGGCGACGCGGTTTTTCCACCAGCCGCTCCAGTGCCCGATGTCATCGCGCAGGGTTTCAAAGTCAGCGACGCGCGGGCGGCGCACCCACGCTTCGGCCATGGCGCTGATGCCGCCAGCGGGAATGCCCGGGCGGAACGGTTTGATGGGGGCTGCGATGAAGGCGGCGAGAACACTTAAGGGGTGACCACCGGCAGCGATGGCGCCGAGCGCGGCGAAGCCGCCGGTAAACAAAATCCAGTCGCTCAGTGCTTGGGTTCCCAGCGCCGTGTTGCGGGTAAACGCATAGGCAATCGCGACAAAGATCATCAGCACGAGCGCGACGGCTAACCATTTTGGCCAGCGAGCTTTTGGCGGCGTTTTCGCTAACTCGGCGACGGTGGCGGCGGGGTCGGTTTGCTGGTTTTGCAGAAGCGTTGTCAGGCCTTTCAAGTGACCGGCGCCGATAACCACCAGTACGCGATGTTTCGCGCTGGCCGCGGAATCAACCGCTGCCGTTGATTCTTCTGCGGTGGTGTTGAGGTCGGCATTGCTAATCGGCTCGCTAGTGGCGTCAAGCGCCGGGTCGTGCCAGCTAACATTAGTCGCCCATTCCGCGTTGGCCGCGAGCGCAGCCTGTTCGCGCAGGCGCGCGGCCATAAAGGTGTCGCGTTCGCTAATCAGGCTTTCAAAGAGTGGTTTGGATTCGTTGGCGAATTCGCTGAAGGCACTTTCCATCAAGTCGCCTTGCTTCAGCTTTTCAATTTCACTCGCCTCAATCTCCTCACGCTCAAACACGCTAGCGAGTAAGCCACCGAGCAAGCTGAAGCGTTGCCAGAAACCAACGCTGCGCCAGGCGCGCTTCAGGGTGGTGCCGACTTCGCGGTCGATCAGCCAGAGCGGTAAGTTGCGCTGTTCGGCACCGTCCATCGCCGCTTTCATTTCGGCACCTGGCTGGATGCCGGACTGGTCAGCCAAGCGTTTTTGAAAGGTGGACAGCACCAAGCTGGCGGCAACCATGCCGGCCTTGCCTTCGCGGATGACTTTGAACAAGTCCATCTGCTTGAACGCTTCCGGGTCGCGCATGCTTTGCGCGCGGCTTTCGCACAGTTCCACCGCGACCGCGTCGAAATGTTCCTGTGCCAACAGCGTCTTCACCGCTTCCATGGAGCTACGTGAGACGTGCGCGGTACCGAGTACCACGTATTCCACCCCGTCGCGTTGCACACGCTCGATCGGTTGGTCGTCCAAGCTGGATGGCGGGGCAAGTTCGCTTTCGGAAGGATTCATGCGTTCAGCGGGTCAGTGAGATGGAGTGAAGTGTTCAAGCATGGGGTGCTCGATGGGTTGGACAAGCGGCCGAGCGATAGGGATAGGGCGGCTTAATCGCGGAATCGTTTGAGTAAGTCGGCGTAGGCATCGATACGGCGGTCGCGCAGAAACGGCCAAATGCGCCGCACTTGTTCGCTGCGATTGAGATCGACGTCGGCCAGCAACAATTCGCGTTGGTCGGTACCCGCTTGCGCCAGAAACTCTCCTTGCGGGCCGGCGACGAAGCTGCTGCCCCAAAACTGGACACCTGCGCCCACCCCTGAGGGATCGGCTTCGAAGCCAGTGCGATTGCACGACAGTAGCGGCAAGCCATTGGCAACGGCGTGACCGCGCTGCACGGTGATCCATGCGTCGCGCTGACGTTCGCGCTCGGCGTTGTCATCGTTGGGATCCCAGCCGATAGCGGTGGGATACAGCAACAGTTCGGCGCCTGCTAAGGCCATCAGTCGCGCGGCTTCGGGATACCACTGGTCCCAGCACACCAGCACGCCAAGGCGGCCGACCGAGGTGTTGATCGGTTCAAAGCCAAGGTCGCCAGGGGTGAAATAGAACTTTTCGTAAAAGCCCGGATCGTCGGGGATGTGCATCTTGCGATAGGTGCCGGCGATGGCCGCACTGCGATCAAACACGACCGCGGTGTTGTGATAAAGGCCGGCGGCGCGACGCTCGAATAGCGAGGCGACGATCACCAGTTTCAGTTCTTCGGCCAGCTTGCCGAGGCGTGCGGTGCCGGGGCCGGGAATGGTTTCGGCCTGATCAAAGACGTCCACCGATTCGTGCTGGCAGAAGTACGGACCGTTGTGTAGTTCTTGCAGCAGCACCAAGTCGGCGCCGGCTTTGGCCGCTTCGCGCAAGCCCGCTTCGATAGCGTCAAGGTTGGCGTCGCGGCTGCCGCGGTCGGTTTCCTGCAACAACGCGACTTTCAATGTCTGGCGGCTCATCGACGTGGGGTCCTCAACTTCACTGCCGGCGTGGCAGACGCCAAGTTTAGCGGATGGCCGTGAGGGTAGTGTTTGAGAGAGTCGGCGAGTGCTGAGGCACGCGAGCCTGAATCAAGCGACGCCGGCCGGTAATTGCATGGTGATGCAGTGCAGGCTGCCGTTTTGCCAGATCAAGGCGCGGCAGGGAATTTGCACCACCTCGCGACCGGGATAGGCCAAACCGATAATGCGTGCGGCTTCGTCGTCAGCGGCATCGCCGTATGCCGGCACCAGCACGGCGCCGTTGATGATTAGGTAATTTGCATAGGACGCGGCGAGGCGGCGAACGTTGTCCAGAATGGGTTGTGGCCACGGTAGCGGGCTGAGTTGATACGGCTGGCCGACTGGCGTGCGCAAGGCGGCCAGCTCGGCGGCCATGCGCTGTAGTTCGTCATAGTGGCGGTCGGCGGAGTCACTACAGGCTTGATAGACGATGCGATCGTTTGGCGCAAAACGCGCCAGCGTATCGATGTGAGCGTCGGTGTCGTCGCCTTCCAGATAGCCGTAATCAAGCCACAGCACGCGCTCGGCGTGCAGGTTGTCGCGCAGCAAGATGGTCATGTCAGCGCGTGATTGCTGCGGATGTCGCTGCGTCAGGCAGCGCCATGTAGTCAGTACGGTGCCAGCTCCGTCGCTTTCGATACCGCCGCCTTCCAGTGCCCAATCGACGCGCTGATGGGTGACGTTGTGAAATACCGCGGCGCTAACGAGCCCAGCGACTAGCGCATCGTCCTGCGCTGCCTCAAATTTTCCGCCCCAACCGGTAAAGCGGAAATCGGTCAGCTGCGCTGTGCCGCCAGTTGCCGTCAGCGTGATGGGGCCGGAATCGCGCAGCCAGGTGTCGTCGTAGGGCAGGGTGACAAAACGGATACGCGCAGGATCGGCGCTCGCTTTGTGCAGTAATGCTTCCACGTGGGCCTGTAATACGCCATCTGCCACCACGATGATTAGCGGCTGAAACCGCGTAATCGCGGCGGCCAACGCGACGTAGGTAGCTTCTACGGCGGCGAGACGGTCGGCCCAGTCGGTATCAGCATGTGGCCACGCAATGAGAACAGCAGATTGCGGTTCCCACTCAGCCGGCAGGCGCAACGAGTGATCAGTCATGCGGGGTCTCTATGGCAAAGGTGGCGTGTATGTCAGCGGCAAAGTGTACGACGCGTTGGCCCGCGCACACACAAAAGCGCGGCCGGCGTCACCACCGGTCGCGCTTTTGAAAGGAGTTAACTAATTGACCGCAGACGGATTGGTGTTGTTGCCCGCGGGCGTATTTAGCACTGAATGGATGACATGATCGTGTTCGAAATACACGATGAACTTGGCGTAATCCCAACGATTAATCTGTGGGTGTTTCTTGGTGTCGCCGCCGCGTGGCGCCAATTTGCGTTGCGGCGCGCCGTAGGTTTTCTCAACTTGACTCATGCTGAGGCCGCGACGGGGCAGGTTCATGCCGGCTTCTTTTTGCACGCGATGAATCAGCAGGCTATCGCCGTGCTTGGACTGTGCTGCCTGGACGGTTTGCGGTGCTGCGAAACAACCAGCTGCCGCAACGATGGCAATGGCTGACAAAATGTGCGTGAACTTGATCATGGTTCCCCCCTCTCCATACAAGGCAGTGTGCCGCGTCGTTGTAGCAGAAGCGCCGATCCCACGCCACGTCAAACCACGCTGATTGCGATGGAATAGGCATTCATTGGCGATAGGCAGCATTCGATTACTGCTGCGAGGATACCCGTCGGCCAGCTATCATGGGCGGCTGTGGGCGCTGTCCCGCCTAACTCGGACACTTTGTAGCCCATGATTGCTTTTCGCCACTTTGCCCTGCGCCGCGGTACCCGTCTACTTCTTTCTGACATGGATTTCGTCATTCAACGCGGTTGGCGTTTGGGTGTTATCGGTCGCAACGGCTGTGGTAAGTCGAGCCTGTTTGCTACCTTGCAAGGCAAGTTGGAAGGCGATGCTGGCGAGTTGGATATGCCGGCGAAGGTCCGTATGGCCTCGGTGTCACAGGAAACCCCGGCACTACCCGATCCGGCGATTGAATACGTTTTAGGCGGTGATGAGGAATTGGCAGCGGCGTTGAAAGCTGAGGCAGACGCTATTGAAAACGATGATCCGCATGCGATGGCGCGGGCGCATCACCGCATTGAAGAACTGCATGGCTATGACGGCCGCGCGCGCGCCGGCAAGCTGATGCATGGTTTGGGTTTTCCGCCAGAAACGCACGAACGCCGCGTGGAAGAATTCTCTGGTGGTTGGCGCGGCCGCTTGAATCTGGCACGGGCCCTGATGTCGCCTTCCGAATTGTTGCTGCTGGACGAGCCGACTAACCATTTGGACTTGGACGCTGTGCTGTGGCTGGAAGAATGGCTGCGTCGCTACCAAGGTACCTTGCTGATCATCTCGCATGACCGCGAATTTCTGGATGGCGTGATCACCCACACGCTGCACTTGGATGACGGCAAGGCGCGCATGTACACCGGTAACTACAGCGACTTTGAGCGCTTGCGTGCCGAACAGTTACGTCAGCAGCAAATTTCGCATGAACGCGAGATGGCCGAACGTGCCCATTTGCAGTCGTTTATCGATCGCTTCAAAGCCAAGGCAACGAAGGCCAAACAAGCGCAGTCGCGCATGAAGCGTTTGGAAAAGTTAGCCGGCACTGAAGCGGTGCGCGCTGACCGTCCATTTCGCTTTCAGTTCGCCAAACCCGGACGCGTGCCCGATTCCATGTTGCAGTTGGAAGAGGCTAACGTGGGCTATGCGGCCAGCAACGTCGATGTGCATGAAGAAGGCCCGTCGACCCATTCCCGTGCAGCGGACGGCGCAGCCACCATCATTCTCGGCAATGTGACGTTTGGCGTAGAAGCCGGTGATCGCATTGGTTTGCTGGGCCCGAATGGCGCCGGTAAATCCACCTTGGTGAAATCCATGGTGGGTGACCTGGAACCGCTCAGTGGCGAACGCAAAGCGCACAAAGATCTAAAGATTGGCTACTTCGCCCAGCACACCGTTGAAAGCCTGCACGAAGGTTCCAGCGCCATCGATCATCTGTTGGAAAAAGCACCTGACGCCAGCATGCAGTCCTTGCGTGATTTCCTCGGCACCTGGAATTTTGCTGGCGAACGTGCGTTCGAGCCAGTGGAGGGGTTTTCCGGCGGCGAGCGCGCGCGTTTAGCATTGGCGCTGATCGCTTGGGACAAGCCCAACTTGCTGGTGCTGGACGAACCGACCAACCATCTGGATTTAGACATGCGCGAAGCCTTGGCTGACGCGCTGGCCGACTTCGATGGTGCCTTGGTGCTGGTGTCGCATGATCGCCATTTGCTTGGTTTGGTTTGCGACAGCTTTTGGCGCGTGGCAGATGGTGTGGTTGAAATCTTCGACGGCGATTTGGACGACTACGCGCACTGGTTGCATACCCGCGGCGCGGCCAACAAGAAGTCAGCCAAAGCGAAAGCGGCGGGTAAGTCAGCGCCGGTTGCCGTGATCGAGTCGCCGGAAGAGCGCAAGCGCAAGGTGGCGCTGGATCGTGATGTCGAGAAAACATCACGCAAACGGGTCAAGCATATCGAGACGCGCACGGCCAAGATTGATGGTGAGTTGGCGGAATTAGTGAAGCAGTTAGCCGACCCGACGACGTACAAAGGACCGGCCGACGAAGTGCAGCGGTTGGGACGCCGTCAGGTAGAGCTTCAGCGTGAGAAAGACGCGCTGGAGACCGAGTGGCTGGCGCTGGTTGAACGCTTGGAAGCATAGAAATGGTTGGGCTTAGCGGGTTGAGGCGAAGGAGTTCTCGAACGCGGGGCTCGGCAAATGCAGTTGTGCGGGGACCGGTTTTGGACGCCTCGCCAACCCATAGCTGTCGTGGTTGTATGGGGCAGCAAGTGGTAGCAATAGGAACCGTACAGGCGGATTTGTAGCTCGACCGGATCACGTTCGATCGGCTCTTGGAGAATGGCATGAACGAGCACTCTGGACCGGCGCTGCAATGGTGGTTGCCGACGTTGGAACATTTCGGCGCGACGCATCCGCTGCGTGAGTGGTTGCCGCGAGCTGATCGACTTCGCGCTGGGGCGGCGGGCTACGTGGCGGGGCTAGGTGATTACTTTAAAGGCATCACGCCCCCGCTTCCCTCGGCCGCGCTGACCCGCGAACTGCTTGCTAGCGATGCCGCCGACGCCACCTGGGTATCGGCCGACCCGGCGTGGGCACGTCCCGACATCAATGGCATCCGCTTGATGGCCTGCGGCAACTTGCAGCTGACGATGGAAGAAGCCGAAGCGTTTGCCGCTCCCTTGCGCCCTGTGTTCGGCGACGCCGGTATGCAACTGGAAGTTTCAACGCCCGATCATTGGCATCTGCGCCTGCCGGCTGGCAGTCCGCTACCGGAGTTTTCCTCGCTTGAGCAAGCGATGGGCGAGGATTTGTCCGAGCATTTACCGCAAGGTACGGAAGGTCGACGCTGGCGCTTGCTGCTGAATGACATTCAAGTTTTGCTGCACCAAAATCCACTAAACATTGAACGGCGTAAGCGCGGCGTGGCGCCGGTGAATAGTTTGTGGTTGTGGGGTGGTGGCCGCCTACCGAGTGCGTTGCGCACTGACTTACGCCGCGTACTCAGCGATGACTTGCTGTTGCGAGCGCTGGCGCAGCATGCGGGCATTCCGCATCAGGTGCGTTCATCTGAAGCGGTAGCGGCGGCGGGCGCTGGCGATTTGCTTGATCTACAGGATTTGCCTAGCGACGAGATTGCGACGCAATGGTGGCCATTCCTGCTGCCAATGCTGGAGAGCAAAGCCGTGCTGATGCACTTTGCCAGTGGCGAGCGCTGGCTACATAAACCGCGGCATCACTGGCGCTTCTGGCGCGGAGCGGGGCGTTGAGCGAGGTACAACTGCGTCGTCGCGCTAGCCAAGGTACGCCGACTGATTGGCCGGAAAGCGTCGACCCGGTATTGCAACGAATTTATGCGGCGCGGGGTGTGTTCGGCCCGGCGCAGGTGGAACATCGCTTGGCGCGGTTACTGTCACCGCAAACGCTGGGCGGTATGGACACCGCGGTGGCGTTATTGCAGGAAGCGATTCGCGACGATTGGGCGATCGTGATCGCCGGCGATTACGACTGCGATGGTGCAACTGGCACCACCGTGGCTGTGCGCGGCTTGCGCATGCTGGGCGCGTTACACGTTAACTTCGCCATCCCGAATCGTTTCATCCACGGCTATGGCTTGACCCCGGCCTTGGTGGAATCGTTGCAACCCACGCCGCAGCTGATTGTGACGGTGGATAACGGTGTCGCCAGCGTGGCGGGTGTGGCTGCGGCGAAGGCACGCGGCATTCGCGTGATCGTGACCGACCATCATTTACCCGGCCCGCAGTTGCCGGTCGTCGATGCCATGGTTAATCCAAACCTTGCCGGTGATGAATTTCCCAGCAAGGCCTTGGCCGGCGTTGGTGTGATGTTTTATCTACTGCTGGCGTTGCGTTCGGCATTGCGCGAGCAGGGTGCGTTTGCGGCTGGCCACGAGCCTGATTTATCGAGTCTGTTGGATCTGGTCGCGCTCGGCACGGTGGCCGATATCGTGCCGCTGGATTTCAATAATCGCATCTTGGTCGCCGCTGGCTTGCAGCGCATCCGTTCCGGCCGCGCCTGCGCTGGCATCACTGCATTGATCGAAGCGGGCAAGCGTAGCGTCGCCACTTTGTGTGCCAGCGACCTTGGCTTTGCGGTTGGCCCGCGTTTGAACGCCGCCGGTCGGCTGGAAGACATGCGCATTGGCGTGGAATGCCTGCTGACCGATGACGTAGTGCAAGCGCATCGCTATGCCGAACATCTCAGTGCCATCAACCAGCAGCGACGCGATTTGCAAACGTCGATGGTGGCCGAGGCCGAGGCCATGGTGGATGAGGCTGGCCTGGATAAGGCACTTTCCGACGCCGTCGGTGTGACGTTATATGAGCCGAGTTGGCACCCGGGCGTCATTGGTTTGGTCGCGTCCAAGGTGAAAGACCGACTGCATCGGCCGGTAATTGCGTTTGCGCCGGTTAGCGAAGACAACCCCGAAGAATTACGCGGCTCCGGCCGCTCCATTCCCGGCTTTCATATTCGCGATGCCTTGGCCGCTGTCGACGCGCGCGAACCAGGTTTGATCGAGCGCTTTGGCGGTCACGCGATGGCGGCCGGGCTCAGTTTGAAAGCCTGCAACTACCCGCGTTTTGCCGCCGCCTTTGATGCAGTAGCGACCGAACTGATGGACCCCGAGCGGCTGCATGCACTGCTGTATACCGACGGCGAGTTGCCGCCCGGTGGGTTCACGCTGGCGCTGGCACGACAACTCCGTTTGGCCGGCCCGTGGGGGCAGAGCTTTCCAGAGCCGTTATTCGACAACGTATTTGAATGCGCCAGCTGGCGTTTGATGGGGGAGCGCCACTGGCGCCTGCAGTTGCGTGACCCCCGCGATGGCAGCTTGCACGATGGCGTGATGTTTAACGCTTATCACGGTGAGCCGCCGCCGAAACACCTGCGTGCGGCGTTTGAGCTGACCATCAACGATTGGCAGGGGCGCGAAACACCGCGTCTATTGTTGCGGCATATTTGCGAGATCTAAATATGCTCTCGCGGCATTCACTTGAGTGGCGCCAAACTTCACCCATTGTCCCTGTTGGAGAGCGTTTGTGATCGAACAAATCGTAGATTTGCCCGCCGGCGTGGTGGGATTTCAGGCGCACGGTCAGGTGTCGGCCGATGATTACGAACGCATCATCGTGCCCGATGTCGAGGCAGCGTTCGCACTCAATCGCAAACTGAATTTGATGTACGTGACGGCGCCTGATTTCGTGGGCTTTGATTCCGGTGCGATGTGGGACGACGCCAAGCTGGGGGCGCGTCATTTCAGCGGCTGGAATCGTGTCGCGTTGGTGACTGACGTGCCGTGGCTGCAACTAGCGGCCAGCACCATGGGCTTCATGATGCCCGGCAAGTTCCGTCTATTCCCGACGGCCGAGCTGGCTGCCGCCAAACAATGGATTGGTGAAGTAGTCAGCGAGTGATGCGCTGGTGTCTGCTGCTTGCGCTGTGACGATGAATCTGTTTTAGTCAGCCCATGTCCTTGTTGATCGTCCTCATGCTTACTACCACCACGCGTTCCTCGCGTGGCTTTGGGTTGGGCGTCAACACTAATAATCGCGCGAACAATAACGCCACCTTCAGGCGGGCTCTCGCGTAGTTTCAGATTTTTACAAAATACGTGAAGAAGGCCCGCCTCGTGCGGGCCTTCTTCGTTTTGGCGTGCGGCACAACGGAGAAACCTTATGTGCGGAATTTTTGGCATGTTTGATCTGCAACCCGCTGATGACTTGCCGGCGTTGCGTCGACAGGCGTTGGAGTTGTCGCAGCGCCAACGCCATCGCGGACCGGATTGGAGCGGGGTGTATGTCGACGCCGCTGCGATCCTGGTGCACGAGCGTTTGGCGATCGTCGACCCAACGAGTGGCGCGCAGCCGCTGCGTTCGCGCGATGGTGGCTTGGCGCTGGCAGTGAACGGCGAGATTTACAACCATCGCGAACTGCGCGCAGCAACACAGTTGGCCACGACGGAGGGTTCGAGTGGCTACGACTACACCACCGCGTCCGATTGCGAAGTGATCAACGCGCTGTACCGCGAGCAGGAGGAGACGGAGCTGGTCGGGGACTTCGTCAACCAGCTCAATGGCATCTTTGCGTTTGCGTTGTGGGATAGCGCCAGCAAGCGCTATGTGATTGCGCGTGATCCGATGGGCGTTTGCCCGCTGTATTGGGGGCACGACGGCCAGGGTCGTTTATGTGTGGCTTCAGAGATGAAAGTACTGGCAGACCTGTGCGCGGATGTTGCCCCGTTTCCGCCCGGCCATGTCTACGACAGCGCCAGCGGCGAGCTGCGTCGTTACTACCATAAGGACTGGCGTAACTATGCCAACACGCACGGGCACACGTTGGCGCCGGTAGCGCTACGCGAGGCATTCGAGCAGGCGGTTCATCGCCAGCTGATGACGGATGTGCCGTATGGTGTGCTGCTTTCTGGTGGCCTGGATTCGTCGCTGGTCGCCGCCTGCGCAGCGCGGTTTGCTCGCCAGCGCATCGAAGAAGGTGATCGCACCGAAGCGTGGTGGCCGCGCCTGCATTCGTTTGCGATCGGGTTGGACGGATCGCCGGATCTGGCTGCTGCGCAAGTGGCTGCCGACGCGTTGGGTACGGTCCATCACGGCTTCGTCTATACCTTCCAAGAAGGGCTGGATGCGCTGCCCGAGGTCATTCGGCATATCGAGACCTACGACGTCACTACCATCCGCGCCGCCACGCCGATGTATCTGCTGGCGCGGCGCATCAAGGCAATGGGCGTGAAGATGGTGCTGTCTGGCGAAGGCTCTGATGAACTGTTCGGCGGCTATCTGTACTTTCACAAAGCGCCCTCGGCCGAAGCGTTCCACGAAGAAACCGTGCGCAAGCTGGATGCGCTACACAGCTACGATTGTCTGCGCGCGAACAAGGCGATGATGGCGTGGGGAGTTGAGGCACGTGTGCCATTTCTCGATCTGGAATTTATCGACGTTGCGATGGGTCTGGATGCGCACTACAAGATGGCCGGTAACGGTCGCATGGAAAAGACTGTATTGCGTGAAGCATTTGCCGGCGCGCTACCCGACGCCATTTTATGGCGGCAGAAAGAGCAGTTTAGCGATGGCGTTGGTTACGGCTGGATTGATGGTTTGAAAGCGCACGCCGAGGCCAGCGTCACTGACCGCGAGTTTGCCGCCGCGCCCACGCGTTACCCATTCAACACGCCGGCGACCAAGGAAGCATTTTTCTATCGGCGTATTTTTGAGCAGCACTTTCCCAGCGCGGCCTGCGCTGCCACTGTGCCCGGCGGCAAGTCGATCGCTTGTTCAACGCCGGCCGCACTGGCGTGGGACCCGGCGTTTGCCGCCGCTGCTGATCCATCGGGACGGGCGATCAAGGGCGTGCATCAGCAGGCGCTGGCCTAGGAGCCTGTCGGGCTTTGGTGGTCGAGGCGAAAATATTGACCGCGCGCGCGGATTCGCAGGCCGGCCAACCAAAGTCCGACAGACTCCTACGCAAGCACTACGCGTTAGCCGCCTTACGTCCGATGGTTTCGGCGGCACGCTGGGTGGTGAAAGGCACTGAACGGGCTTCTCTTCCGCTCTAGCGTCCGCAGCGTAGCCCGCCATATGAGTGCCGCTACTCAGCGGGTGGCGCTTCTCGTTACGTGGCCGACAGCCTCCCCGCTGCATGTGCTCTGCTAAGATATGCAGTCATTTTCTGTGATTCATTACCATGATCGAGACCAACCCTATCCTTGCGCAGATCGACGATATTCGCGAACGCGTCGAATCGCTTCGGGGGTATCTTTGACTACGCAGTAAAGAGTGAGCGTTTGGAAGAAGTAACCCGCGAGCTGGAAATCCCCACCATTTGGGATGATCCGCCGCGTGCACAAGAGCTGGGCCGCGAGCGCGCGCGCTTGCATACGATCGTCCATGGCATTGACACGCTGACCGCCGGGTTGACCGACGCCAGCGAGCTGATGGAATTGGCGATGGCGGATGAGGACGACGACACCGCGCAGTCGGTGATCGACGATCTAGCCAAGCTGGACGAACAAGTGGGGGCGCTGGAATTCCGCCGTATGTTCTCCGGTCAGATGGATACCTGCAACGCATTTGTCGACATTCAGTCGGGCGCTGGCGGGACCGAGGCGCAAGACTGGGCAGAAATGTTGCTGCGCATGTATCTGCGGTGGTGCGAATCGCGCGGCTGGAAGACGGAAATGATGGAAGTGTCCGGCGGTGACGTCGCCGGCGTGAAGTCCGCCACCTTCCGCGTGGAAGGCGAGTACGCCTACGGTTGGTTGAAGACCGAAATTGGCGTGCATCGTCTCGTGCGCAAGTCGCCGTTCGACTCGGATAACCGTCGCCACACCAGCTTTACCTCGGTGTTCGTGTCGCCGGAAGTGGATGACGAAATTCATATCGACATCAACCCGGCCGACCTAAAGATGGACGTCTATCGTTCCTCCGGCGCCGGTGGTCAGCACGTCAACAAAACCGAATCGGCCGTGCGTATCACGCATGTTCCCACTGGTACTGTGGTGGCTTGTCAGGTGGAGCGCAGCCAACATTCCAACCGCGAGCGCTGTATGAAAATGCTGGCGGCTAAGCTGTACGAGTTGGAAGTACAAAAGCGCAATGTGGAACGCGATGCCGTGGAAGCCACCAAGTCCGACATTGGCTGGGGCAGCCAGATTCGCAACTACGTATTGGATCAAAGCCGTATCAAGGATTTACGCACGGGGATCGAGCGCACCGACACGCAAAACGTGCTGGATGGCGACTTGGATCAGTTCATCGAAGCTAGTCTGAAATCCGGCCTTGAAGCGGGTTCCAAACGTATTGACGCGTAACTCGCCTCCTATTCATTGACTCAAGCAACACTCGGAAACCCGCATGACCAGCGACCAAATTACGCCACCCAACGCCAACGCCGAACCCGCGCTAGATGAGAACAAACTCATTGCCGAACGTCGCGAAAAGCTGAAAGCGTTGCGGGCGGAGGGAATAGCGTTTCCGAATGACTTCCGGGTCAGCGCCTTTACCGGCGACCTGCAAGCAGAGTTTGCCGATAAAGAAACGTGCACTACCGAAATGATTGAGGCAGCGGCACGGCGGGTAGCAGTTGCCGGTCGCATGGTGTTGAAGCGCGTGCAAGGCAAAGTGAGTTTCGTGCAGTTGCAGGATTTCTCCGGCCGCATTCAGCTGTTTATTCGCAACGGCAACGTGCCGGAAGATGTCTACGCAGCCTTTAAAGGCTGGGATGTCGGTGACATCGTGGGTGTTGAAGGCGCGCTGATGCGCACGCACACCGGCGAGCTGACCATCCGTGTTGATGCCTTGCGTCTGCTGACCAAAAGCCTGCGTCCGTTACCCGACAAGTTTCATGGTTTGGCCGATGTGGAGCAGCGCTATCGCCAGCGTTACGTTGACCTGATCGTTACCGAGCAGTCGCGGCGCACTTTTGCACAGCGCTCAAAAATCATCGGCTTCATCCGCCAGTGGCTGGAAACACCTGCGCGGCGTTTCATGGAAGTAGAAACGCCGATGATGCACTTGATTCCCGGCGGCGCCACCGCGAAACCCTTTGTTACACATCACAACGCGCTGGACCTCGACTTATATTTGCGGGTGGCCCCGGAGTTGTATTTGAAGCGTCTGGTCGTTGGTGGCTTCGATCGCGTCTACGAGATCAACCGCAACTTCCGTAACGAAGGTGTGTCGACCCGGCACAACCCTGAGTTCACCATGCTGGAGTTGTATCAGGCCTACGCGACCTATCACGACATCATGGATCTCACCGAAACGCTGATTCGCGAAACCGCGCAGACGGTGCTCGGCACAACAGCGCTGACATGGGATGGCGCCGATATTGAGGTCGGCGTGCCGTTCCGTCGCTGGCGCATGGAAGACGCTGTGTTGGAACTGAATCCGGAGATTAAGCGCGAAGATTTGCGCAACCGCGATGCGATGGCAGCACATGCCAAGCGCCTCGGTGTGGCCCAAATCAAACCTGGCTATGGCTGGGGCAAGTTGCTGCTGGAAATTTTCGAGAAAACGGTCGAGCAGACCTTGATCCAGCCGACGTTTATTACTGATCACCCGGTAGAAATCTCACCGTTGGCCCGTGAAAGTGATACCGACAAGGGCTTTACCGATCGCTTTGAGTTGTTTGTCGGGGGCAAAGAAATTGCCAACGGCTTCTCTGAGCTGAACGACCCAGAAGATCAAGCGGCACGATTCCAGAGCCAAGTAGACGCCATGAACTCCGGCGACGACGAGGCCATGCATTTCGACGCCGATTACATCCGCGCGCTGGAAGTGGGCTTGCCGCCCACCGGCGGTCTTGGGGTGGGTATCGACCGTTTGGTGATGCTATTGACCGGCTCACCGTCCATTCGCGACGTGCTGTTGTTCCCTTATATGCGTCCAGAAAGCTGAGCGTGGTCGTTTGACCGAGGGCATTTTGGCGCAAGTTTGCCGTTAAATGCCGGGACCAGAGGGATTGTTACCGGCGTTGGGCGAAGCACACGATATTTACTGCAGGAGTGATTCCCATGTGGTTTGCATTCATGGCTCAAGACGTTGCCAACTCGCTGGAAGCGCGCCAATCGGCGCGACCGGCTCATTTGGCGCGTTTGCAGCAGCTTTTAAGTGAAGGCCGCCTGTTGGTGGCCGGCCCGTTTCCGTCGATTGCGTCAAATACGCCGGGACCAGCGGGATTCACTGGCAGCTTGATCATCGCTGAGTTTGCCGCGCAAGAAGACGCCGAGGCGTGGGCACAGGCGGACCCTTACGTCGCCGCTGGTGTCTATGCGGATGTCACCATCAAGCCGTTCATCAAGGCGCTACCCGCAGCGTGACTGTGCCGACGAACGCAGCGGCTGCAGCAGTGATGGCGGAGATTCGCTTGCGTTTGCAAGCGGCTTTCGCCCCGACCGAGCTCGACATTGTGGACGAGGGTTACAAGCACATCGGCCACAGCGGTGAGGGCAAAGGCCACTTTCACCTGCATATTGTGAGTGCGTCATTCGCCGAACAAGCGCCGCTGCGGCGACACCGAATGGTGTACGCCGCGTTGGACGATTTGATGAATAACGGCATCCACGCGCTGTCTATTGACGCTCGTAGCGAATAATTGCCAGGTTTCACAATCACTTGGCGATGGGGTTCCAGATGCCGTACAAAGTAGACACGCATTGCAGCCTTGCTCTGCGTTTGGCACAGTGCCTTGTCGCCCAGCTGTGCGGGCATGACCGTTAACTCATTGATGCTCGCATGATTCTGACCACCATAAAACTAGCCGGCTTCAAGTCCTTCGTGGACCCGACCACCTTGCGCCTGACCAGCAACATGGTTGGCGTGGTTGGCCCGAACGGGTGCGGCAAGTCCAACATCATCGACGCGATCCGCTGGGTTATGGGCGAAAGCGCGGCCAGTCGCTTGCGCGGTGATTCCATCACGGATGTCATCTTTTCTGGCTC
>JBDTBF010000093.1:0-52314 GCA_039924175.1 Rhodanobacter sp. | reverse complement strand
GCCGGTGATGGGATCGATCTGTACTACGCCGCCGGGACTGACGCAGGCCAGAATCATTCCGTCAGGCAGGATCTCCAGCCCCAGCGGTCGTCCTTCCAGTCGGGCAAGCACCTGCACCTCGTCCGTGTGTGGATCGACCCGGAGCACGCGGCCATCCACCACCCCAACAACGAGCCAGTCCTCGGCATCGATCACCACATCCTCGGGCCCACTGCCGGGCAGTGGAATCAGGCGAGTTGCAGATTGCGCTGTGGGCATCGGCGAAGGCTCTGTGAGAACTGGTCCAGCATACGGCACCGCCAGCCAGCGTTGACCTACAACCCGAGTCGAGTGCCCGTATATCACCCCGTGTTTTACCCAGTGCGGTCCTCCAGCTCACGAGCCAGGCAACGTAGCGCATCGAGTGTCTCTTACTTTCCGACACGTATCGCCCCTCTGTTACTCATTCATATTTCTTTGCTTTATTTTCACCATAAAAGGTGAAAACATGGCGACATGACTTTACAGCTCACCGCCCGCCAATCGAACATTCTGGCCTTCATCCGCACCCATCTGGAACAGGACGGGCAGGCGCCGACGCTGGAGGAGATCGGCTTGGCCATGGACTTGGGCAACGTCAGCGCCGTGTTGAAGCACGTGCGCGCGTTGGAGGCGAAAGGGCGGTTGGTGATTGAACCGCACCGCGCTCGTGGTATTCGGCTGCTACGCCAAGCTGATCCACTGGATGCCGACACCATGGAGTTGCCCTTGGTCGGGCGGATTGCCGCTGGTGAACCCATTTTTTCAGAGGCACGAGTCGAGCGCGTGCTGCGCGTGTCGCGTTGGGTGTTTCGGCTAAAGCCGGATTACCTGGTGCGCGTATTCGGCGATTCCATGCGTGACGAGGGCATTCTGGATCAGGACATTGTCGGCGTGCATGCCACACCGGTGGCGCGTCACGGTCAGGTAGTGGCGGCGCGCGTGGACGGCGATCGTTTCACCATCAAGCGCCTGTACTGGCAGGGCGACACCATTCGTCTGTTGCCAAACAGTCCCGGCTACCAACCCATTGATCCCGATCCCACTGAAGATTTCGCTATTGAAGGGCTGTTTGCTGGCTTGTTGAGGGGCAGCTGATGGCGGCGGTAGCACTATCGTCACTGCTTGATGCCCGCCAAGTCTGGCGTGGTCGGGCAGCGCCGGCGACAACCGGCGAGCAGCCGACAGGTTGGGCAGCACTGGATCGCGTGTTGCCGGCCGGCGGCTGGCCGGAGGCTTCGCTTAGCGAAATTTTGCTGCCGATAGATGGCGTGGGCGAGCTGCGTTTGGTGCTGCCGACACTGGCGCGATTGACTCGTGCGCAGCGCTTTGTGGCTGTGGTGACACCACCGTATCTGCCGTGCGTCGCCGGCTGGCGCCAGCTTGGCGTGGCCATGGAACGGGTGGAAATTATTGCGGCAGCGGAGAAAGACGTGTTGTGGGCAATGGAGCAATGCCTGCGCTCGGGTAGTTGCGCTGCCGTGTTGGGCTGGCCGCGCCAAGCCAACGATCGTGCGTTGCGGCGTTTGCAGGTGGCAGCGGATAGCGGGCAGGCGTTAGCGTTTGTATTTCGCGATCGCCAACACCTGACCAACGCCTCGCCAGCAGCATTGCGGCTGGAAGTACAGGCCACTCCGACGCCTCAAATATGGGTGCGTAAATGCCGCGGTGGCGCCGTGCCGACGCAACCGGTTCCGCTGTTTCACGGTTTGTGTTGAGAGTGGCCGGCGATGCTCTGGGCTTGTCTGCTATTGCCACAATTGGCGCTGGATGGAGTGCTGCGCCGGCGTTCCGTTGACGACCAGCCGTTGGTACTGGCTGGCGGACCAGTCAACGCACGCCTGATTGTTTCCGCCAACGCTGTCGCGCGACAGGCCGGGCTGCATGTTGGCCAGCGGCTAAGTGCAGCGCAGGCATTATTAGCATCGTTTGAAGTGCAGCCTTACGACCAGGCTGCGGTTTCGCGCTGGCACCATTTCATCGCTGCCGCCGCTTATCGCTACAGCTCCGAAGTGCGCCTGTTGCCGCATGCGGTGTTATTGGAAGTTAGTGGAAGTTTGGGGTTATTCGGTCCGTGGGCGCAGTTAGAAGCACGCCTGCGCACCGATCTTGCTGACTTGGGTTTTCATCATCGCATCGCTGTTGCACCCACGGCTCACGCCGCGTTTGTGCTGGCTGGTGTGCGTGACGGTGTGGCCGCATTGGAACCGGACCAATTGCTCGCGGTGCTGCGCAACGTGGCAATTGCTAAAGGTCGGTTGCCCGCCGTGGCAGCGCAACGCTTGCCGGGTATGGGTATTCGCACGCTGGGTCAACTACTTGAACTGCCGCGCGACGGTCTGAGGCGCCGCTTTGGTGTCGAGCTATTGGAAGCAATCGATCGCTTGCTGGGAAATCTCCCCGATGGACTTGAGCCATATCGGCCGCCTGATGTTTTCGATTTGCGCATCGAGCTTTTGCAGGAAGTGGAATCTACCGGCGCACTGGTCTTTCCGTTGCGCCGTATGACGGGCGATCTAGCCGCGTATCTGGCCGGCCGCGACGGCGGTGTGCAGCGCTTTGTGGTGCGCTTGGAACATCACGACGCACCAGCAACCGACGTGGTCGTCGGCTTGCTGGCGGCCGAACGCGATCCCGGCATGTTGTTTGAATTGGCACGCGAGCGGCTGGAACGCGTGCAACTACCCGAGCCCGTGTTGGCCATGCGTTTGATCGCTCGCGATCTTCCCGCGTTCGTACCCGCCGGTCGCGAACTGTTCGATGAACGCCCGGCGCATGCGCTACCGATGGAGCAGTTACGCGAACGCTTGCGTGCGCGCCTTGGCGATGGCGCTGTTTATCGATTAACCAGCACCACCGATCCGCGACCCGAACGCGCGCAGTCGGCAGGCGTTCAAGCCCATACCGCCGTAGAGCCATTCGCACGACCGACGTGGTTATTGCCACGCCCCATTCCGTTGCGTGGCACACCCACACATATTCTGGCCGGCCCCGAACGGTTGGAAACAGGCTGGTGGGATGGCGGCGATGTGCGTCGCGATTACTACATGGTGGAAACGTCGCTGGGCCAGCGTGCCTGGGCATTCTGCGCAGCGGGCGAACGTGGCGGCTGGATGCTGCAAGGCTGGTTTGCGTGAATGCATACGCCGAGCTGCATTGCCTTTCCAATTTCTCATTTCAGCGCGGTGCGTCCAGCGCACGCGAGCTGTTTGAACGGGCCAAAGTGTGTGGTTATAGCGCGCTAGCCATTACGGACGAATGCTCGTTGGCTGGCATCGTGCGCGCTTACGAAGCAGCGCGCGACACCGGCGTGGCGCTGCTTGTCGGTGCCGAATTTCAATTGGATGACGGCCCGAAATTGGTTCTGCTATGTGAAACCAAGCAGGGTTACACATCGCTATGCCAGCTAATTACCCAAGGTCGCCGTGCCTCGTCCAAGGGTAGTTATCAACTGCGTCGCGTTGATTTTGCGAACGGCGTACCCGGCACGCTCGCGCTATGGTTGCCTGCCGCCGTTCCCGACGCCGCACACGGCCGCTGGCTGCGCGATATTTTTATCGACCGCACATGGTTGGCGGTGGAATTGCACCACGGACCAGACGATGAGAAACGCCTACGCGAATTGACCAAGTTAGGTCACGCCTTGGCACTGCCACTGGTCGCAGCCGGTGATGTCCATATGCATGTGCGCCGCCGCCGCGCGCTGCAAGACACGCTGACGGCCATTCGTCATCACCTACCGCTGAGCGAGGCCGGCACCGTTGTGTTCAAAAATGGCGAGCATCATTTGCGCCAACGTCAGGCGCTGGCCGTCATCTATCCAGCAGCATTGTTGGCCGAAAGCGTGCAGATCGCGTCGCGCTGCACCTTTACGCTGGACGAGTTGCGTTACCGCTATCCGGCCGAGCTGGTACCAGACGGCCAGACGGCCGATAGCTGGCTGCGCCAATTAACGGAGGAGGGCGCACGCTGGCGTTGGCCTGCAAGCATCCCAGCGAAAGTACGCGCGCAGATTGAGCACGAACTTGGGTTAATCGCGGAGCTGCAATACGCGTCATATTTTTTGACCGTGCACGACATCGTTCGCTTCGCACGTAGCCGTGGCATCTTGTGTCAGGGCAGGGGATCGGCTGCCAACTCGGCAGTGTGTTTTGCACTGGGCGTTACTGAAGTAGACCCAGCGCGAATGAACCTATTGGTCGAGCGCTTTATCAGCAAGGAGCGTGATGAGCCGCCCGACATCGATGTCGACTTTGAGCACGAGCGGCGCGAGGAAGTCTTTCAATACATCTACCGAAAGTACGGACGTGATCGCGCTGCGCTGACAGCCACGGTGATCTGTTATCGCGGCAAGAGTGCCGTGCGCGATGTCGCCAAGGCGCTTGGACTACCGCTGGATCAGGTCGATCTATTAAGCCTCGTTTTCACTTGGTGGGACGGCACGACAGGGTTGGATGAGCGTTTGCGTGAGCGCGGCTTTGACCCAGCTAGCCCGGTCATTCAGCGCATCACCCGATTAACCAGCGAACTGCTCGGCATGCCGCGTCACCTCAGCCAGCACGTGGGCGGCTTTGTGATTTCCGATGCGCCGCTGAGTGAATTGGTGCCGGTGGAAAATGCGGCGATGGTCGACCGCACCATCATTCAGTGGGACAAGGACGACCTGGACACGATGAAGTTGCTGAAGGTCGATTGCCTCGCTTTGGGTATGCTGACGTGCGTGCGCAAATGTCTGGATTTGTTGCGGCAACAACGTGGTCAGGATTACACCCTCGCCACCATTCCCGCCGAAGATCCGGCGACGTATCGCATGATCCAGCGCGCCGATACCGTTGGCGTATTTCAGATAGAAAGCCGCGCGCAAATGGCGATGCTGCCGCGCCATCGTCCGGAGAATTTCTACGACCTGGTGATTCAAGTGGCGATCGTGCGCCCTGGTCCGATTCAAGGCGATATGGTGCATCCCTATTTACGTCGACGTCGCGGCGAAGAGCCGGTGGACTACCCGTCGGAGGACGTGAAAGAAGTATTGAAACGCACCTTGGGCGTGCCGCTATTTCAGGAACAAGTCATGAAGCTGGCGATTGTCGCCGCTGGCTATAGCGCTGGCGAAGCCGACCAACTACGCCGCGCCATGGCCGCATGGAAACGTCATGGCGGTATGGAAGTCCATCACCAGCGCATCGTGCAAGGCATGCAGCAACGTGGCTATAGCACCGCTTTTGCCGAGCGGCTATTTGATCAGATCAAGGGCTTCGGTTCGTATGGTTTCCCTGAGTCGCACGCTGCCAGCTTCGCCGGCATTGTGTACGCCTCGTGCTGGCTGAAATGCCACGAGCCGGCCGCGTTCGCTTGCGCGTTACTGAATTCGCAACCGATGGGCTTTTACGGCCCCAGCCAGATCGTGCAGGATGCGCAGCGCCATCGCATTGACGTACGCGCCGTGGATGTAAGCCACAGCGAATGGGATTGCACGATGGAATGCGATGGCGATGGAACTACCGCCATGCCGGCGATCCGCCTTGGTTTGCGCATGGTGCACGGCTTTCGAGAAGACGTCGCTAAGCAACTAGCCGCCGCACGTCAGCAGAAATCATTCATGGACATCGCCGATCTATGCGCTCGCGCTGGTTTGGACAAGCATCACCAAAATCTATTAGCCGATGCCGATGCCTTACGCCACTTAGTCGGCCATCGTCATCAAGCGCGATGGGACATGGCCGGCGTGGAAAAACAACTGCCGCTGTTCGGCAACACCAGCCCAACCGAGGCAATGCCAGCGTTACCGCAACCATCGCAAGGTGAAAACACGTTGGCGGACTACGCACACACTAGCCTCAGTCTGGGACCACATCCGCTACAGCAAATTCGTCAGCAGTTGCGCGCTGCGCGCTGCGTTGATGCCACCGCATTGCGGGCCCGACCACACCGCGCCCATGTGCGCGTCGCGGGACTCGTCACCCAGCGGCAACGACCACAGACTGCCAGCGGCGTGACCTTCGTGACGCTGGAGGACGAACGCGGTTCCATCAATGTCATCGTCTGGCGCCACATCGCCGAAGCCCAGCGCCGCGTACTACTGGAAGCTCGCTTGCTTGGTGTGGACGGCCAATGGGAAGCCGTGGACGGTGTGCAACACCTCATTGCCCATCGATTGATTGACCTGAGCCAACTCCTAGGCGAACTGAGTGTGCATTCGCGCGATTTTCACTAGTCGGTAGTACGGTAAAAGCCGGGCGGCGCGTTCGTCCTGCCATTTTCTCGCAACGAAACGACTGGACGGCAGCAACGTCGTAATGGATGGTGAAATGGGCGCAGTTGGTTGTCAGGTGGCGACGCCGCAACGGTTGCAGGTGTGGCATCTAGCCACGCTCTATATAAACGTTGCCCAATAGTGACCACAATCAAAAACCTAAGTTAGATCGTGTAACAAGCTCACCAAGAATCAGCTCGGGGCGCTCGTGCTCGTCGCGATGTACCCTGACAATTGCCCGTTGAAGGCAACGCTGACCGCTCGTCGAAAGACCCGTTGAGTTCTGCGATGGCACCGATGTCATCTTTGGGCCCAACCTGCTTGCCGCTAGGAAGCCTTGACCATGCATGACCTCACCGTCGTCGACTTGTCCCGCTGGCAGTTCGCGGCTACTGCGTTGTATCACTACCTGTTTGTACCGTTGACCCTTGGGCTGTCGCTCATGCTGGCCGCAATGGAGACGGTCTACGTCACCACCGGTAAGCAGATCTACCGCGACATGACCCAGTTCTGGGGAAAACTATTCCTGATCAATTTCGCGCTCGGCGTGGCCACCGGCCTCACCATGGAGTTTCAGTTCGGTACCAACTGGTCGTTCTATTCCAGCTTCATGGGCGACATCTTTGGTGCGCCACTAGCGATCGAAGGAATGATGGCGTTTTTCCTGGAAGCCACCTTCGTCGGCATGATGGTGTTTGGCTGGGAGCGTCTGAAACGCGGCCAACATTTGGCTGTCACCTATTTGGTAGCGCTAGGTTCGAACCTGTCGG
Source organism: Rhodanobacter sp. (assembly GCA_039924175.1). Lineage (GTDB taxonomy): Bacteria > Pseudomonadota > Gammaproteobacteria > Xanthomonadales > Rhodanobacteraceae > Rhodanobacter. The sequence goes on along the minus strand of JBDTBF010000093.1, from coordinate 45,273 downwards.
CACTGTGGATCCTGATCGCCAATAGTTTTATGCAGAGCCCGCAAGGCGCCAGCTTTAATCCGGTCACCATGCGTATGGAACTGGTCAGTTTCGGTGAGCTGATCTTTAGCCACGACGCCCAGGCCAAGTTCGTGCACACCAGTATTGCCGGCTATGTCACCGGCGCGATCTTCGTCGCCGGAATCAGCGCCTGGTACATGCTCAAGCACCGTCATGTCGAGCTGGCACGGCGCTCGTTCCGCATGGCGGTGTTGTTCGGCGTGCTCTCCACCGCTGGGGTGATCACCCTAGGCGATGCGCTGGGCTTCGTCGGCGGTCAGGCCCAACCAACCAAGCTGGCCGCGATGGAAGGTTTGTGGAAAAGTGAGTCAGGCCCGATGCCGTTCAACCTGATTGCGTTTCCAGACCAGAAAGCGCAGATGAATCGTGGCGCGGTACAGATTCCCGGCGCGCTGTCGCTGCTGGTCACCCACACGCTGGACGGTACCGTGCCGGGGTTTGACCAGTTGGAGCAGCAGGCGGCCGTGCGCATCAGGAACGGTATCCCCGCGGTGGAAGCGCTGCGCAAACTGTCGAGCACGCCAGGCGACGCGGCGGCGTTGGCACAGTTCCGCGCGCACGAAAAAGATCTGGGTTATGGCTTTCTGGTGCAGCGTTACGCCGAAAATGTTGGAACGGCGACGGACGCACAGATCAGTCAGGCCGCACGCGACACTATTCCGCAGGTGGCATCGATCTTCTGGTCGTTCCGCTTGATGGTGGCGCTGGGGCTGGCGATGCTGGCGTTCTTCGTGCTCGCGGTCATTTTCAGTTTGCGCAACGACATCCAGCATCAGCGCTGGTTCCTGAAGCTGGCGGTGTGGATGATTCCGATACCGTTTCTTGCCAACGAATTCGGTTGGCTGGTGGCTGAACTCGGGCGTCAGCCGTGGACCGTCTACGGCATCTTGCCGACCTGGATGTCCGCCTCCACCCACAGCGTCGGCTACATGATCTTCTCGCTGGCTGGTTTCATCGGTCTGTACACCGTTTTCATCATCATCGAGATGTATCTGATGCTGCGCGCAATCCGCCAAGGTCCGCCGCCACCTGACGATGTGGATCCTGTTCTCGATGACAGTACCGATGACGGCCGGCTGGCCAGCTACGGGGAGGCTTGAGCGATGGAAATGTATGCCGTTTTCCAGATCATCTGGTGGCTGTTGCTCGGGGTCCTGCTAATTGGCATGGCGGTGATGGTGGGCATGGACATGGGCGTGGGTACGATCCTGCGCTATGTCGGGCGCACCGACCTCGAGCGCCGCGTGGCGATGAACATTATCGGTCCGCATTGGGAAGGTAACCAAGTGTGGTTCGTGCTCGGCGGCGGTGCTATTTTCGCGGCGTTTCCGCTGATCTATGCCACCGCGTTCTCGGGCTTCTACGTGGTGATGTTAGTGTTGCTGTGGAGCATGATCCTGCGCCCGCTGGGTTTCGAATACCGCGGTCATTTGCCCTCAGCCAAATGGCGCGGCATGTGGGACTGGGCACTGGTGATCAGCGGGCTGGTACCGATGGTCGTGTTCGGTGCGGCCTTCGGCAATTTGTTCGAGGGCGTGCCATTCCACTTCAGCTGGAATCTCACCTCAACCTATACCGGCTCGTTCCTCGCCTTGCTCAACCCGTTCGCGATCCTGTGCGGTTTGCTGTCCGCGTCGTTGTCGGTATTCATGGGCTCGGTCACGCTGATGAATGGCGGCGAAGGCGTGATCTACGAGCGCAGTCGCCGAATCGCTCGCGTGTCCGTGCTGCTGGCGGTGGTGCTGTTTGCCGTGGGTGGTTTCTGGGTGCACAGCATGGACGGCTATGTGCTGACCCAGAGCCCCGGCCCAGGCGTCGCGCAGACACCACTACAACAGGTGGTGACACTGACCGGCGGCGCCTGGTTCGCCAACTTCAACGCGCACCCCGCGCTATGGTCGCTGCCGGCGCTGGGTTTCGTCGGCATGCTGGTCGGTTTGCTGGGTGCGAGCACCGGCCGTTCGCACCTCGCGTGGTGGTTCGGTGCGCTGGCCTGGATCGGCGTCATCGCGACCGCTGGCGCGGCTCTGTTTCCGTTCCTGCTGCCTTCGAGCAGCGTGGCGGCACAGAGTCTGACGGTGTGGAACTCCAGTTCTAGCGAACTCACTCTGACCTGGATGCTCGGCTTTACCGCGGTCTTCGTGCCGCTGATCGTGTGGTACACCAGCTGGGCCTTTTACGTCATGCGCGGCAAGGTGAAAGCCGAGCAGGTTGAGACCAGCGAACACAGTTATTGAGGATTGCCCATGAAAACGTTCCTGCTATTTATGTTGTTCATGCTGCTTGCAGTCATCGTGATCGTGCTGGCGGTAATCCTTGGTGAGTTCGGAGCCTGGTACTTCTCCTGGCTGGTCGGCACCGGCATGATCATCCTGATCACCGCTACGGGAGGAGTACTGCTGGATACGCAAGACGAACACGCCGCGCTCAAGGCGCAGGCCGGTTCCCGCGTCGAGGGTGGATGAGCTCGGACCTTCGCTCCAGTCGGCATCGATGGAGCGACACTGCGAGGCTGCCGGACTTTGCGTGAGTCGGTCTGCAAAGTTACCTGTCGCTGCCTATGGCTGCCAATGCTTGGTCCATAGAACCATGAAGCACCCGCAAATCCTCAGCAATCTGTCCCCGCACAGGGGAATTCTCGACTCGATCACCAAGGCCCAGCAGGCTGCCCACACAGGCCTCGCGTTTTGAAGGTCACGATGAACACTTCAACGACCTCCTGGTTACGCGAACAGGCGCGTCCAGTGCGCCGGCTGCTAACTGCGGGCGTGGCGGCGGGAGGTGCCCAAGCGGTGTTGTTGTGCATAGGGGCGTGGCTGATGGCTTGGGTGTTGGCGCGGGCCGTGCTGGCTGGGCATGGCATCGCTGATTTGTGGCCTGCGGTGGCAGCGCTGCTGGTGATTGCGCCGGCGCGGTTTGCGCTCGGTATCAAGCAGCGCCAACTTACTTTCGAAGCGGGCGCGCAGGTCAGCGAAAACGTGCGCATCAGCTTGGAGCAGCGCTTGCGCCAGCTCGGGGCGTCTTGGGCCGCGCAACAGTCGCGCGGCGACATCGTCACGCGCAGCGTTGATGGCGTCGCTGCGCTGGTGCCGTACTACGCCGGTTACTTGCCGCAAGTGGCGCTGACGGCGGTGATTCCGGTGGTAATCCTGCTGGCGGCGTTACCGGCCGATCCGTGGTCGGCCTTGATCCTGTTGCTGACCGCACCGCTGGTGCCATTGTTCATGATCCTGGTGGGTGGCGCCGCCGAGCGTGCCAGTCAGCGACGCTGGACGCGGCTGCGTCGCATGGGTGCGCGCTTCATGGATGCGCTCTCCGGTCTGACCACGCTGCGCCTGTGCCACGCTGCGGGTCGGGAAGCAGCGTTGCTGGCCGCCACTGGTGAGGCTTATCGCAAGGAAACCATGGCGGTGTTGCGCATCGCCTTTCTGTCGGCGCTGGTGCTGGAATTTTTTGCCACGGTCAGTATCGCGCTGCTGGCGGTACTGATTGGCTTTCGGCTGATGTGGGGCACGTTGGGCTTCGAGCAGGGCCTGTTTGTGCTGTTGCTGGCGCCGGAATTATTCCTGCCGCTGCGCGCGTTGGGTACGCAAAGACATCGCCGCATGGAAGCTGCGGCAGCCGCCGAGGATCTGATTGCGCTGCTCACTGCACCGATGAACCACGCTGCATCGTCCGGCCTGGCAGAGGTACCACTGGCGCGGCTAAAATCACGATGCATCGCGCTGATATTCGAGCAAGTGAGCTTTGCTTACGAACCAGATCGTCCGGTATTGCGTGGACTGGATCTGGTGGTGGAAGAGGGCACCGTGCTGACGCTGGTCGGCAGCACCGGCAGCGGCAAAAGCACCTTGTTCAACCTTCTGCTGGGATTTGCTCAGCCGCAAGCCGGACGCATCCTGGTCAACGGCCAGAATCTGGCCGCGCTCGAGCCACAGGCGTGGCGAGAGCACATCAGTTGGGTATCGCAACGCGCACATGTTTTTCATGGCAGCCTGCGCGACAACCTGTTGATCGCCGCTCCGGACAGTGATGAAGCTTGTTTGCAACGAGCACTGAAAGCCGCGGCGCTGCAGCAGGCGGTAGCGCGCCTGCCGCAAGGACTGGACACGCCGTTAGGTGAGCATGGTCACGGTCTGTCCGGCGGCGAGCGCCAACGGCTGGCGCTCGCCCGTGCCTGGCTGCGTAACGCACCGTTATTGCTGCTGGACGAGCCGACCCAGCATCTGGACGCAACCACCGCGGCCGCGATCAACACAGCTATCGATGCGTTGGCGAGGGGGCGCACGGTGATTCGCATCGCGCATCGGCTAGACCATCTGGCCGCTGACGCGCAGGTGGCGGTGCTGGCCGATGGCAAAATCGTCGAGGCCGGGCGCGTGGCGGAACTGCGCGCGGCACAAGGGGCGTTTGCCCGCCTGCTTGCTGCGGACCTCGCCGCATGAACCGCGAGAGCTTGCCAGATATCGGTACCTGGGCGCTGTGCCGACGCTTGTTTGGGCTGATGCGCGAACAGCGCCGGTGGATGCTGCTGGGGCTGGCGCTGGCTTTGCTCAGTAGCTTATCTGGCATCGGACTGATGGCAGTTGCTGGCCACTTCATCGCCAGCATGGCGCTAGTCGGCGCCGGCGGCGCGGCGATCAATTACTACACGCCGGCGGCCCTGATTCGCCTGTTGGCGATCCTGCGCACCGGCGGCCGCTACGCCGAGCGACTGGTCACCCATGAGGCTACGTTGCGCATGCTGGCACGTCTGCGCGTGTGGTTGTTTGGCCGTCTAGTGCCATTAGCGCCAGCGGGGCTCGGCGAGTTGCGCAGCACGGAGCTTTTTTCACGCCTGCGGGCCGATGTCGATGCTCTGGAGCACGCCTATCTTGGGGTGCTGATTCCCTTGCTGGTAGCGCTGGTGGTGGTGCTGGTAATCGTCGCCTTGAGTGCGCTGTATCTACCTGTGCTGAGCGTACCGTTGCTGCTGCTTTTTATCTTTGCGGGCGCGTGGTTGCCGCGTTGGGCGTTGCGGCGGGCGCGCGCGCCCGGCGAGATTGTGGTGGCTTGCGACGAGGCGATGCGCGAGCTAGTTAGCGATGGCTTGCGCGGTCGCGCGGAGCTGGCCTTGTACGGCGCCGAAGACGCGCATGCCGCACAACTGACGGCGGTGGCTGCACGCCGATGCGCGGCGCAGCGGCAACTGGATCGACTCCAGACACTGGGGAGTGCCGGGGTGATGTTAACGGCCCAGCTCGCTGCCGTAGGCACGCTGATTCTCGGATTGTCCGCGTTGCGCGGCGGTGGGCTTGCTGGACCAGATCTGGTGATGCTGGCGCTCCTGGTGCCGGCAGCGTTCGAGGCGGTCACGCCGTTGCCAGAGGCTTGGGCGCAGTTGGGCGCCACGTTGGCTTCGGCGCGGCGTGTGTTCAACTTGGCCGACACGCCAGTTCCAGTGCCCGACCCGGTCGCGCCATCGCCCGCTATCCACCAGCACGACCTATGCCTGCGTCATGTGCGCCTGCGTTATAGCGATAGCGGCCCGTGGGCGCTTGCTGGGGTCAACCTCGACTTACCGCAGGGGCGGCGCATCGCGCTGGTTGGAGTCTCGGGAGCGGGCAAGAGCAGTCTTGTCGGTGCGCTAACGCGGTTCTATCCCTGCACGGGTTCGATCACCCTCGGCGGAACGCCGCTCGAGGCCTGGCATGGCGACGACCTGCGCGCACAGATCGCGGTGGTCGAACAGCGACCTTATCTGTTCGACGCCAGCTTGTATGACAACCTGCGCTTGGCGCGCCCAAGCGCTAGCGAGGCGGAGCTGCAACACGTCATTCGGCTGGCGCAACTGGACGACTACGTGGCAGCGTTACCACAAGGCTTGCGCACTTTGGTGGGTGAAGACGGTGTGCGGGTGTCCGGCGGCGAGGCCCGGCGCATTGCGATCGCCCGTGCGTTGCTGGCCGATCCGCCGATTCTGCTGTTGGACGAGCCGACGGAAGGGTTGGATGCCGCTACCGTGGCGCGGCTCTATGCGGCGTTGGATGCGGCGATGGAAGGTCGCAGCGTGCTGCTTGTCACCCATCGCCTAGGCGGTCTGGCGCACTTGGTCGACGAGGTGGCGACGATGCAGGGTGGTCGTATTGTCGAGTGTGTGCCGGTGGCGACTTATCTCGCACGGCAGCCGCCGCGGGCCTTGCCGTTGTCGTCGGAAACGTTGGCGATACTGAAGTAGTTATCTACGGTGTCTATTTTCTACTGTTTGCCGGACTTCCTGTGCGCGACCTTCTTTGCTGGCTCAGGGGTACACAGCCGACCGCTCTTCGTTTCGGGCGTGCAGTAGATTCCGTACAGCGTCGCGATGATTTGCTGCGCCGGCCCTGACTCAAGCGAATACCAGATGGTCTGCGCTTCGCGACGGGTCAGCACCAATCCCTCTTCGCGCAGTTTCGCCAAGTGCTGAGATAGCGCCGACTGGCTGAGGTCAGGCAGTTGCTCGTTGATCTGGCCAACCGACATTTCGTGGTCCACCAGCAAGCACAGCACACGTAACCGTTGTGCGTTGCCCAATGCTCGGAGCAGGCGCGAGGCATCGGCCGCCTGTGACTGCATTGCGCTCAGGTTGGCGTTGGCTAGTTTGGCGTTGACTGATGGCGACACGGCTTCATTTCCCGAGAAACAGGTTCTGACAGGGCTTTCGTGGGTTGACTTTACCATGTATAGCTAATTAAGCTACCTCTAATGTAGTATTTGATTGAGTAATACTTTTGGTTAGGTTTGATTTGATTAACGTCAAGTGACCGTGCCGTACGAGCAGGCACGCTATGAGTCGTTCCATGCGATGTAGTTGTTCTTGAGTCCAAACCGGTGGGGATCAGGCCATGGCAAAGATCGTAATTCTTGGGGCGGGACTAGGCGGCATGTCGGCAGCGTACGAAATTCGCGCCATGCTTGGCAGTGAACACGAGGTCACCGTGGTGGGCGAGGGGCCGCTGTTCAACTTCACTCCTTCCAACCCTTGGGTCGCGGTGGGTTGGCGCAATCAGGAGGACATCCGGGTGGCGGTGAAAGAACCGCTGGAGCGACGTGGTATCCATTTCATCGATGTGCTGGCTGACAAAGTGTTGCCAGACGACAAACAGCTTCTGCTGCACGACGGACGCAAGATTGACTACGACTACCTGGTCGTGGCGACCGGGCCACGGCTGGCCTTTGAACGCGTTCCCGGCACCGGCCCGGAAGGCTATTCGCAATCGATATGTAACGGTCCGCACGCGCATGCCGCGTGGCAGGCCTATCAGGAATTTTTGAAGCATCCCGGTCCGATCGTGATCGGCGCGGTGCAGGGTGCCAGCTGCTTCGGCCCAGCCTACGAATTCGCGATGATCGTGGACACCGATTTGCGCCGGCGCAAACTGCGCGACCAAGTGCCGATGACCTATGTCACCTCCGAGCCCTATATAGGGCACATGGGACTGGGTGGTGTCGGCGATTCAAAAGGCTTGCTCGAATCCGAAATGCGCCAGCGCCACATCAAATGGGTCACCAATGCGCGGGTGACTTCGGTCGAAGCGGGCACGGTGAATGTCGAGCAGCTCGATGAACATGGCGGCGTGCAGGAAACCCATGCGCTGCCGTTCGCGTTCTCGATGTTGTTGCCCTCGTTCGCTGGGGTCGATGCGGTGCAAGGTATCGACGGCCTGGTCAATCCGGGTGGTTTCATCTTGATCGATGCGCACCAGCGCAACCCGAAATACCCGAACATTTTTGCCGCCGGCGTCTGCGTGGCCATTCCGCCGGTTGAGGTGACACCGGTGCCGACTGGCGCGCCAAAGACCGGCCTGATGATTGAATCCATGGTCACTGCCATCGCACGCAATCTGCGTGACGAACTGGCCGGCCAACCGGCACGAGCACGTGCGACCTGGAACGCAATGTGTCTGGCCGACATGGGAGACAGTGGCTTCGCCTTTATTGCCTTGCCGCAAATACCGCCACGCAACGTCACTAAGTCAATGACTGGCAAATGGGTGCATCTGGCCAAGGTTGCTTACGAGAAGTATTTCCTGCGCAAGATGCGCCACGGCAACGCCTATCCGGCCTACGAGAAATACATCATGCAGGCGTTCGGAATTGAGCGGCTGAAACCCGATGTGGACGCTGACGAATGAGCACCTCAACACGCGCACACCCGACGCATCAACCAAGGGCACTCCAATGAGCTGGAGAAACACTACTGATCGTTATGGTTCGCTATCGATCTTCATGCACTGGCTGATGCTGGCACTATTGATTGGCGTGTACGCCTGCATCGAGCTGCATGATCTTGCAACGAAGGGCAGCGCGTTGCGTGCGGACTTGAAGACGTGGCATTTCATGCTTGGCCTGACCGTGTTTGCACTGGTCTGGTTACGCTTGGCGGTACGCCTGATCACCCCGTCGCCGCAGATGTCGCGGCAGATTGTTGCCTGGCAGCGACATCTGGCCGAGCTGATGCACGCCGCGCTATACGCATTTCTGATCATCATGCCGGTGCTCGGCTGGTTGACCTTGAGTGCTGGCGGCAAGGTGATCCCATTCTTTGGGCTGGAGTTGCCTGCGTTGATGGCGCCGGACAAAGCGTTCGCCAGTTCGGTAAAGGAAGTGCACGAAACCATTGGCACGATCGGTTACTACCTGATTGGCCTGCACGCTGCGGCCGCATTGTTCCACCACTACTTCATGCACGACGACACGCTGTTGCGCATGCTGACACGGCGTAAGTGAGCCACGGCAGCATCGCCGCGTGACTGATTCGAAACGGGAGACTCTCATGTATTACATCGTGGAAACCAACAAGTCGTTCGAGCAAGCAGCGACCGATCTGGACGCCGCCGTGAAGCGCCACCAGTTTGGTGTGCTGCACATACATGACCTCGGCGCGACCTTGCGTAGCAAGGGCATCGACTTTGCTGAGGAGTGCAAGGTGTTCGAGGTATGCAGCCCACAGCAAGCGGCCAAGGTGATGGCAATCGACATGCAGCTCAACATGGCACTGCCATGTCGCATCTCGGTGTATTCGAAAAAAGGGAAGACCTACCTCGGCATGATCCGGCCGCGACAGATGCTGGCGCAGCTATCTGACGACCCCCGCCTCACGGCGATTGCGACCGAGGTCGAACGCGTTACCTGCGAGATTATTGACGAGGCACGCTGACCGCAGCGCGCTGACTCACCAGCTTCATTCCAATCAGGAAATATGACTATGAATATCGACCGCGTCGTCTTCGCGTTTGCTGGCAGCGTGGTGCTGCTGAGCGTGGCACTGGGCTACTTCGTTTCGCCGTGGTGGTTGCTGCTGGCAGTATTTGTCGGAGCCAATTTGTTGCAGTCAGCATTTACCGGGTTCTGTCCGCTGGCCAGGATGCTTAGCGCGATGGGCCTGAAACCTGGTTGCGCCTTCCGATCCTGATTTACTTACACCTGTAGCGAGTTCACTTCATGAAGTTCGACCTGCGCCTTCTCGCGCTGTCTACGGTGCTGGCCGCACTCGCCGCCTGTGGCGGCAAGCCATCTGCCCCCGGCACTCCCGCGTCGACCGCGGCGCTGGCTGCTAGCGTCGTGCATGCGCAATCGTCGCCGGGCGAACAGGTGTGGGACGGCGTGGTTGAGGCGGTGAATCAGGTAACGATCACCGCACAAACGAATGCACGCGTCGTTGAGTTGCCGTATGACGTGAATGACGTCGTCGCCAAGGGGGCAGTGCTGGTGCGCTTCAGTGACGTCGAGCAGAAGTCCGCACGCAATGCGGCGCAAGCCCAAATTTCCTCGGCGCAAGCGGGTTATAAGGATGCACAAGCCTCGTACGAACGTATCGCCACTGTCTATGCGAAGGGCTATGTGTCCACTGCACAGATGGATCAGCAGCGCGCTACCCGCGACGCCGCCAAGGCAGCACTGGAAGCCGCCCGCGCGGAGTTGGGCGCAGTCGGCCAGCAACTGGATTACACCGTGCTGCGTGCGCCATTTGCCGGCATCATCACGCAACGTTTTGTGCATGTGGGGCAGGCGGTGCAGGCCGGGCCACCATCACCGCAACCGCTGATTCAGCTGCAGGCGCTCGATGATCTTCGCGTCAACGTGCAGGTGCCGCAAAGTGCGGTTGATGTTATCCGCCAGTTTCATGCGGCGGACGTGTTGCTGGACGGTGGCCACGGTCGTCGTATCCACGCCAAAACGGTCGAGGTGTTCCCCTATGCGGACCCAGCAACGCATAGCTTCAATGTGCGGTTGCAATTGCCCGCTGGCATCGCGGGGCTGTATCCGGGCATGACCGTGAAGGTAGCGTTTGCAACTGGTGAGGCAAAGCGTTTGCTGGTGCCGACCGCTGCGTTGGTGCAGCGTGGGGAACTGGTAGCGGTGTACGTGATTGGCGAGCACAGCGTCACCTTGCGGCAAGTGCGCATCGGCAATCGCAATGGCGATCAGGTGGAGGTGTTGGCTGGGCTCGACGCCGGCGAGCGCGTAGCGCATGACCCACAGGCAGCCACGGCGTGGTTAGCCAAGCAGCGCGCGAGCGGCGCACCTCGTCATGAGTGAGCCAGCCAAGCTGGGTATTTCCGGGCGTATTGCGCGGGCGTTTCAGGTCTCGCAGATCACGCCCTTGCTGGCTATCGCCGGGCTACTGCTCGGCCTTGCTGCGGCGATCATCACGCCCAAGGAAGAAGACCCGCAGATCGAAGTGACCATGGCTAATGTACTGGTGCCGTATCCCGGTGCCAGCGTGCGCAGCGTCGAAAATTTGGTCAGCTTTCCGTTGGAACAGAAGTTGTCCGAGATCAAGGGCGTCAAGCACGTCTACTCGATGAGCCGGGCTGGTATGGCGGTGCTGACGGTGGAGTTCGACGTCGGTGTGCCGCGCCAGCAGGCCCTGGTCAATCTGTACAACAAAGTTTATTCGAATGCCGACTGGATGCCGCCCGGCCTCGGTGTCGGCCAGCCCTTGGTCAAACCCTACGGCATCGATGACGTGCCGATGATGGCGGTGACCTTGTGGTCGGATCGGCCCGAAACGACGCCCGAGCAATTGGCGAAGGTCGCTCACACACTGGAAACCGATCTCAAACGGGTACCCGGCACGCGTGACGTCTACACCATCGGGGCGCCGGATCAGGCGGTGATGGTGGAGATCGATCCGGCAAAGCTAGCTAGCTATCAACTTAGCGTCGGCGATTTGGCGCGTAGTTTAAAGGCCGCTAACGTCGCCGCTGACCTCGGCAGTGAAATCAGTGGCAACCGCGATCAGCCGGTAAAAGCCGGCACCTTGTTGATGAATGCAGGGGAGGTTTCGCAACTGGTCATCAGTGTCACTGGCGGCCACCCAGTGTATTTGTCTGATGTGGCGCACGTGGTTTCCGGCACCAATTACACCACGCGGCTGGCTTCCTTCGGCACGCCACCGGGCCGCACCGGGCCGCTCACCGGGCTCGCGCCCGCGGTAACGTTGGCAATCGCCAAGAAGGCTGGCAGCAACGCGCACTCCATCGCTACCGATATCCGCAGCCGACTGGCGGCGCTGCGGGGTATCGACATTCCCGAAGGTGTGCATGCCACGGTGACTCGCGATTACGGACAGACGGCCAACGACAAGGCCGATGAGCTACTACTCCATTTGGGGTTGGCTGCGTTTGCCGTGGTGCTGTTGGTACTGCTGGCGCTGGGCTGGCGCGAGGGCGTGGTGGTCGGCGTTGCGGTAGTGATCACCCTAGCGCTGACGTTGTTTGCGTCGTGGGCGATCGGTTTCACTATTAACCGGGTGTCGTTGTTCGCGCTGATCTTCTCGATCGGCATCTTGGTCGACGATGCCATCGTCGTGGTGGAAAACATCCATCGACATATGGCCTTGGGCGGCAAGCGTCTGCTGGAAGCGATTCCGGAAGCGGTGGACGAAGTGGGCGGCCCAACCATCCTGGCGACCTTCACGGTGATCGCCGCGCTACTGCCGATGGCTTTTGTGGGTGGGTTGATGGGGCCGTATATGCGGCCAATTCCCATCAACGCCTCCATCGGCATGTTGATCTCGCTCGCCGTGGCGTTTGTGGTCACGCCGTGGCTGGCGTTCCAGTTGCTGCGCCATCACGTGCCTGAGTCGGCAGCTGCAAAACCGAGCGAGCCCGAAGTGGAAACGTCGAAAATCGACCGCTTCCTGCACCGTTTGTTCGTGCGCGTCATGAGTCCGTTTCTAGGTAGGCCGAAGGCAGCGCGCAACCGCCATCGACTGTTTATCGGTATGGGCATGCTGGTGTTGCTGGCGGTGGGACTGGCCGGGGTCAAGCTGGTGATCCTGAAGATGCTGCCGTTCGACAACAAGTCTGAATTCCAGGTTGTGCTGAATATGCCGGAAGGTTCGACTTTGGAGCAGACCAATCGAGCTCTGGTGGACATGAGCCAGGTGTTGAACCGCGTGCCCGAAGTGAAGGACTACCAGTTGTACGCCGGCACCTCGGCGCCGATGAATTTCAATGGCCTGGTGCGTCAATACTATCTGCGCAATCAGCCGTATCAGGGTGACATTCAAGTCAATCTGGTCGACAAGGGCGATCGTAAGCGGCAAAGCCATCAGATTGCGATGGCGGTGCGCCCGGCGTTGACTGCTGTGGCGCAGCGTTTCCATGCACATCTGGTGGTGGCCGAAGTTCCACCTGGCCCGCCAGTGATGGCGCCGATCGTGGCTGAGATCTACGGACCGAACTACCAAGGCCAGCGTGCGGTGGCGTTGTCGATGGAGAAATTGTTCGAGCACACACCGGGCATTGCGGACGTCAACAGCAGCGTCGAAAACCCGCAAGCCACCCGCCAGATCATTGAGGTTGACCGTGCACGTGCGGCAGCGTTGGGCATCAGTCAGGCGGAGATCGTTGACACCTTGCGCGCCGGTATGGGTGGCGACCCGGCCAGCTATGTCGCGGACCAGAACGCCAAATACGCGGTGCCGATCATGTTACGGCTGCCGCAGGCGGCGCTCGGTTCGATGAATTCGATTCTCAGCCTGCGCGTGCGTTCGAAATCCGGTCAGCTCGTACCGATCTCCGAGATGGTGAAGGTCGTCGACAAGCCGTGGGCCGATGCGATCTACCACAAGGATCTGCTGCCTTATACCTATGTCACCGGTGACGACGTGGGGCGTGAGGACAGTCCGGTTTACGGCATGTTCGGCCTCGTCAGCAAGATCAGCGACACGCGTCTGGCCGGCCAGCACCTGACCCAGGAGTTCACCGGTCCGCCGACCAGCGATGCCGGCTACTCGGTACGCTGGAGTGGCGAGTGGGAAATTACCTACGAGACCTTTCGCGACATGGGCATCGCCTATTCGATGGGACTGCTGCTGATCTATCTGCTGGTGGTGGTCCAGTTCAAGAGTTATTTGGTGCCGCTAATCATCATGGCGCCGATCCCGTTGACCGTGATCGGTGTGATGCCCGGGCACTGGCTGTTTGGCGCCCAGTTCACCGCTACGTCAATGATCGGCATGATCGCGTTAGCCGGCATCATCGTGCGCAACTCGATTCTGCTGGTGGACTTTATCAATCACTCGCTGGCGGCAGGCCTGAGTCCAGAGCAAGCCGTGGTGAAGGCGGGTGCCGTGCGCGCCAAGCCAATCATTCTCACTGCATTGGCGGCAATGCTTGGTGCGTTCTTTATTCTCAGCGATCCGATCTTCCAGGGACTAGCTGTATCGCTGGTGTTTGGTGTGATGGTGTCCACGGTGCTGACCTTGCTGGTTATTCCACTGCTGTACTACGCCTGGTTGTCCCGCGCTGATGGGCGCCATCTTCCGGCCAAAGCGGACACATGAGCGGTCAGCAGACAATCGACGTTTGCGGCGGCAGCGGATGCCGCGTCTGGTTTGACCGCGCAACAGTGAAGCCCCGGCAAATGCGACAGCGCTGAGACGAGTCGCGCACGCTCACGCCGCGACTCCAGCCATCTTCAATGTTAATCAGCCGTCATGCCACCGAACGGCAGTCGGTCGAACGACGATGCCGAGCGCGCGCTGTGACGGCGTTACGCCGCTCGCGGGTCCGGCAATGGTTTGAGCCACAAACCTGATGCCCCGCGCGAACGCAGTACACGTCGCCGTGTGCGGGCAATAGCGCAGCGGTCCGAGCATCAGCGCATAGACGACGAAGTCAAACTCGATGGGCCAATCACCTCGCGGTTGGCTGGACATCACGCTTGTTTGACCACAGTCAATTCTCCATCGGCGGCGGCGCCGCACACTCTAGAAAATCATGCTGATACCGGCGTCCGGCGCGGCTCTGTTGTTGTGAGCCTAGATGCTGATCCGCCGGCATGATCACCAAACTTTTTGAGCTGCAACTACGGAGTAGTCCTATGTTCAAACGCCTACTGCTGCCCACCGACGGCTCGGACCTGTCCATGCATGCCGTCGATACCGGCATTGCCCTGGCCGCAAGCCTTGGCGCCAGCGTCTACGCCTTTCACGTGGTGGCGCCGTATCCCGCCTTTTCATACATGTTGGTCATCACGGAAATGAACGAGCAGGTCTACCGAATGGGCGCCATTGACCGCGCCATAGTCTGCCTAAAGGATGTCAAAAAACGCGCGGAAGCGGCTGGCGTGTCTTGCGAAAGCGGCTATGTTACTGACAATCATCCGCACGCCGCGATTGTGGCTGCCGCCGTGAGCCATGAATGCGATCTCATCGTCATGGCCTCGCACGGCTGGCAAGGCATCAATCGTTTGTTGCTCGGCAGCGAGACGCAAAAGGTATTGGTGAGCTGTGATGTGCCGGTGCTGGTTTGCCGTTGAAGGCTGTTCCTCTGCCTCGACTCAGTCGTCAATACGGCGTGTTATGCGCTCCATCTCTCCAGTTCAGAAGTCGGTTTCACCACCGCATAGTTCATCCAGCAAATCGCGCCGCAGGATGCGTATCGTTTTGCGGTTTACCGACAGAATGCCATCGGCTTCCAGCTTGCTGAATAGCCGGCTAACTGTCTCAATCACTAAGCCTAGGTAATTGGCGATATCACTGCGTGTCATAGGCAGCGTCAACAGCTGCGGGTCGCGCGACAAGCGCCCGTATCGGTCAGCCAGGCTGCGCACGAAGATGGCAAGACGCCGTTGCGCTTGCTGCTTGCCCATCATGATCGTATGACCTTGTCCGGCAACGGCGTGGCGGCTGATGATGCGAACCAGCTGGTGTTGCAGGGTCGGCACCGTGCTGCTCACCGCGTGCAACTTTTCGTATGGAAGCTCACAGATATTGGAATGCTCAAGCGCTTCGGCACTACAGGGGTAATGCTCGCCGGTCAGACCGCCGATACCCATGACATCGCCCGGCAAATGAAAACCGAGAATTTGCGTGTCGCCATCCGCGCCGTCCACATAGGTTTTCAACGAGCCCGAGCGCACCACGTAAAGCGCAGTAAATGACTCGCCCTGACGAAACAAGACGTTGCCGCGTTCCAGTGGAAACTTGTCGCGAACAACCGCGTCAACTTTTTCGAGATCCGCGCCGTTGAGGCCGGCGGGGAGACAGATGTCGTGCATGGCGCAATAGCCGCAGCTGCGCCTGAGTCCGTCCAAGTCGGTATTTGGTGCCCTATCCTTCAATACGTCAATCGACACGTCATGGCCTTTTAGCGTGTATGTAAGTGCAGCAAACCCACCACGCAACACACGGTGGCTAACGTCGAAGGGTAACGCTTGTCACCAATAAATATCGGTTGAGTCGAATGATGTGGACATATCTCATAGAGATACGTGGCGACCGCGACTGCGTTCGGCGCAAGGAACGGCACCGCTGGTCGCTATTCGTCGTACGGGGCAGGGATATCCGGCACGTCAAATGGTCGCATGGCAGGCGTTTCAGAAGCGTCCCGACCGTATCAAAACCGGTGTGCGCCAGCGTGAGCCTCATTAGTCCGAACTGACGGCTGTACGCACCGCAGGGGAAACCACGACATGGCCGATTCGGCCCGCCGTTGGCTGTCTCTGCGTTGACTAGGATCAAGACGAAAGAAAGCGCATTTGCGCAGACTCGTGCCATGAACGACATACTTGCCGCCCCACAGTTTGACCCCGAGCTGATCGCCCGTTACGACTTGGCTGGGCCACGCTACACAAGTTATCCGACGGCCCCACAGTTCAAGACGAACTTCAACGAGTCGGCTCTATGCCGGGTGATCGGTACCTCGAATGAGGAACCGATTCCGCGCCCCTTGTCGGTCTACGTGCACGTGCCGTTTTGCATGAGTCCATGTTTCTATTGCGGCTGCAATCGAGTCATCACTCGCGATTTGAGCCAGGCCGATCGTTACCTGGAACGACTGTATCGCGAGATCGAATTGATCGCGCCGCGATTTGATCGCGACCGCCAAGTGATCCAGTTGCATTTCGGCGGTGGCACACCGAACTTCCTCGATACCGCGCACATGCGCGAATTGCTGGAGTCCTTGTCGCAACACTTCAGCTTCAGCCAGGACGCGAACCGCGAATACGGCATTGAGATCGATCCGCGCTTTGCCGACGGCGACTACGTACGGGGTCTTGCCGAACTCGGTTTCAATCGGATTTCGGTGGGCGTTCAGGATTTCGATCCGGTCGTGCAGCAAGCGGTTAACCGCATTCAAAGCGTGGAGCAGACCCGCGAAGTGCTGGATGCCGCGAAGGCTTCGTCGTTCCGTTCGACCAGTGTCGATCTGATCTACGGTCTGCCGTTTCAGACGGTGGAAGGCTTCGGTCGCACCTTGGCGCAAGTGGTGGAACTGGACCCCGATCGTATTGCGGTCTATGGCTATGCGCACCTTCCGGAGATGTTCAAAGCGCAGCGGCAACTTAATGCAGCCGACCTGCCTGACCCAGCCACCCGGCTGGCTTTGTTCAGAACGGCATTGGAGTTTTTGACAGCGTCCGGCTACGTCTACGTCGGCATGGATCATTTCGCCAAAGCCGAAGACGAACTGGTGCTGGCTCAACAATCCGGCACGCTACAGCGAAATTTTCAGGGCTATTCGACGCACGGCGACTGCGACATCGTCGGCCTTGGTGTGAGTGCAATTGGCCGCATTGGTAACAGCTACAGCCAGAACGCACGCGACCTGATCGGCTACTACGCGGCGCTGGACGCCGGGCGTCTACCCATCGCCAAGGGCCTTGAGTTAAACGAAGACGATGTCATTCGGCGCGAGCTAATCGGCGAGTTGATGTGTCACGGCAGGTTGGACAAGCACGCTTTCGGTGCACGTCATGACCTGGTTTTCGATGAGTACTTCGTCACCGCACGGCAGCGCTTACAGCCGCTGATTGCGGACGGGCTGGCGCTGGAGACGCCGCACGACATTCAGGTGACTTCGCGCGGACGCTTACTACTGCGCATCATCGCCATGTGCTTCGATGCCTATCTGGATGACAAAACACAGCCGGCTCGTTATTCGCGCGTGATCTGATCAGCACGTCGTTATCAGACCGTCATAACGATGGCTCGCCCGAAGCACGTTATTCCCAACCTTTAGCAACGATCACCATGACTGACTTCGCAAATTTTCCCGTGCCGACTTGGCGCGACGAACTTGAAGACGAATACGCCGCGCTGGCTGAACGACTGGAACCATTGGTGCCGTGTCTGGAAATACCACTGCATCTGCCGTGGATCGATGCGATTAACAAGCTGAAGAAGCAGCGCGGCGCAGTGATCATGGCGCACAGCTATCAGTCGCCCGAGATTTTTCACGGCGTGGCGGATATCACCGGTGATTCGTTGGGGCTGGCGCAAGCCGCCGCTCATTGCGACGCCAACGTGATCGTTTTGTGCGGCGTGCATTTCATGGCCGAGAGCGCCAAGATTCTGGCGCCAGAAAAGACCGTGTTGATCCCAGACTTGGAAGCCGGTTGCTCGCTCGCCTCGTCCATTACGGCTGCCGACGTGCTGGCGCTGCGAGCGCAACATCCCGGCACGCCGGTAGTCAGCTACGCCAATACGTCGGCTGCAGTGAAAGCAGAATCTGATGCGATTTGTACTTCGGCCAATGCGGTGCAGGTGGTCGAGTCAATGGGCAAAGACAAGGTGATCTTCCTGCCGGACGAATTCCTCGGCCGCCACGTGGCCAGCCAGACCAAGGTCGAGTTGGTGCTTTGGCATGGTCGTTGCGAAGTGCATGAAAAGTTCACTGCGCAACAGGCGCGGCATGCGCGCGAACAGTTCAACGCAAAGTTGGTAGCGCATCCCGAATGTCCGCCTGAAGTGTTAGCCGAAGCGGACTTTGTCGGCTCCACCACAGCCATGGGCAAATGGCTGGAGCGAGAGAAGCCGGAACGGGTTGCCTTGATTACCGAATGTTCGATGGCCGACAACTTGCGTTCGCAATTTCCGGCAACCCAATTCATCAAACCATGCAACCTGTGCCCGCACATGCAGCGAATCACCTTGCAGAACATTTACGCCTGCCTGCGTGACCTGAAGCACGTCATCGAAATCCCGGCCGAGGTCAGCCTACGTGCGCGCGCCGCGCTGGAGCGCATGTTGGCGGTGGGTCGACAAGAGCCCATATGAGACACGCACATCTTCCAATTGTGGTGGTCGGAAGCGGCGTAGCCGGGCTGGCGACAGCACTGGCTGCGGCGCCGGCTCCAGTACGTTTGTTATGCCGTGCATACGATGGCTGTGGCAGTGCTAGTGCGCTCGCGCAAGGCGGCGTGGCGGCGGCAGTCGACGTGCACGACAGTCCGGTCGCTCATGCCGCCGATACCATGGTGGCCGGCGCCCAGCACAACGATGCAACCATGGTGCAATGGCTGACTGCTGAGGCGCCCGCCGCCATCGCGTGGCTGGCGGAGCAGGGCGTCGCTTTCGACCGCCATGCGAAGGGCAATCTCCTGCTTGGAAAAGAAGGTGGCCACAGCGCAGCGCGCATCGTGCACGCCGGCGGCGATGCTACGGGTGCAGCACTAGTGCAAGCCTTACGTGCGAAGTCGCAGGCTGCTGCTCATGTGCAATGGCGCGGCGGCGTCGATGTCGATGGCTTGCTGCTGCGTGGCGGACGCGTCGTTGGCGTACGCACGCACGACGAGCGGGGGCGGACTGAAGAGATGGAGGCGTCCGCGGTGGTGCTGGCAACCGGTGGCATCGGTGCCTTGTTCGCGCGCACCAGCAATCCGTCGGGTGCTGATGGCGCCGGACTAGCGCTTGGCTTAGCTGCCGGCGCCGCAGCGCGTGATCTGGAATTTGTGCAGTTCCATCCGACTGCGCTGGATGTACCCGGTCAGTGCTTGCCGCTGATCACCGAAGCCTTACGTGGTGCGGGTGCCCATCTATATGACGCGAACGGCAACGCGCTGATGGCGGGCGTGCACCCGCTGGGCGATCTAGCACCGCGCGATATCGTGTCGCGGCGAGTGGCCGAAATACAGGCAGTGGGCGGGCAGGTCTGGCTCGATGCAACCGCTGTCGATGGCGATTGGGAACGGCGCTTTCCCACCGTGTTGGCATCTTGTCTGGCGCATGACTTTGATCCTCGACGCACGGCGGTACCCGTGACTCATGTGGCGCACTTTCACATGGGTGGACTGGCCACCGATAGGGAAGGTCGTACTAATGTGCCCGGTCTTTATGCGGTGGGTGAAGTCGCGTGCAACGGCGTCTATGGAGCGAATCGACTGGCCAGCAATTCGCTATTGGAAGCCGTGCTGTGCGGGCGTCAGCTAGGCAAGCTGCTAGCGAACATGGGCGAGCCAGTCTTCAGGAAGTCGATCACCCGCGTCGTCCAACGCGGCGACAGCATGTCACCCGCACAGCTTGAAGCATTGCGTAACTTGCTCTGGCAGGCTGCTGGACCGCTGCGCGATGGCGTCGCCTTGCGTGATGCCTGGCGCGTCTGCGTGGCGTTGGACAAAGTTGGCTGGCAGGCGCGTCTTGGCAAGGCGTTGTTGCGTGCCATGCGCTTGCGCACAGGCTCGCTGCGTGCACACAGTCGGCACGACCTTGGTTGTGCGGCATGAGACGGTCGCTATGCATCGCATGAGGCAGAGCAAGCTGGCCGTGGCGATCGCGAAACAGTCTTGTTTCCATGACACGAGCGAAGCGCTGGTGTTTGTCGCGATCCCGGCTCGGGCTGGGTATCTCGAAACCAAAATGGAGTAGGCACGAAGATGTCACCGAATAAAACCAGCACGATCAATCACCAGCCAACCTGGGGGGAGGAGCTCGCCAACAGCCTCAGCCACGGCTTTGGGTTATTACTCGCTGCCGCTGGCCTACCAGTTCTGGTCATTCGGGCCGATCACGTCGGCACCGGCTATTCGATGGCGGGCGCAATCGTTTTCGGAGGTACGGCCGTGCTGTTGTATCTCGCATCGACGCTATACCACGCGATTATGCAGCCACGCCTCAAAGCAATCATGCGGGCAATTGACCACGCCGCGATCTACCTGCTGATCGCCGGAACCTATACGCCCATTGCGCTGGGAGTGTTACGCGGCGGCTGGGGCTGGGGGCTGTTTGGGCTGATCTGGGGGCTGGCCTTGGCCGGCCTGTTGTTCCGGGCCTTAGGTGGACAGCGTTTCCCGCGTTTGTCCACGTTTCTATACGTGGCGATGGGCTGGGTCGGAGTGATCGCGATCTACCCATTGTGGTTGCGCATGGAAGCCGGCGGCTTGCTCTGGCTGGCCGCTGGCGGCTTGGCCTATACGCTTGGCGTCGTCTTTTTCGTGCTGGATGAAAAAGTTCGCTACAGCCATTTTATCTGGCATCTATTCGTGTTGGCTGGTACCAGCTGCCACTTCTTTGCGGTGTTGCTGTACGCAATTTGATCGATTTGCCGTAGATCAAGAACTGCATTGTTCACGCAGCTTACGCTTTGCCCTAACTGATCCGTGGAGTGGCTTGTGTCAGTAGATATCCGTAACCCGCAAGCCTTGGCGGCGCGCCTGTTGACTCTGCTTGACCTGACCAGCTTGGGCGAGAACGACACGCCCGAACAAATCGAGGAGTTGTGCCGGACGGCTACCGCATCGCCATACCCGCCGGCGGCGGTATGTGTTTATCCCGAGCACGTCACGACCGCACACCACTGCCTACGCGACACGTCGGTGAAGGTGGCAACCGTGGTGAACTTTCCCGATGGTGGCAGCGACCCGGTGCGAGTGGAACGAGAGACGCGGCGCGCACTTGCAGCAGGAGCCGATGAGATCGATCTAGTGCTGCCATATCGTGCGTTGCTGGATGGGGACGCGGCGTGCGCACGCACGGTTGTGCGGGCCTGTCGTGCGGTATGCACTGACGGCATAAAGCTGAAGCTGATTTTGGAGACTGGCGTGCTTGCTACGCGCGAGCTGATTCGCTCGGCCTGCGAGATCGGCATCGAGGAAGGCGTGGACTTTCTGAAGACCTCAACCGGTAAGGTGCCGGTGAATGCCACACCAGAAGCAGCTGCGCAGATACTTGATGCCATCGCCGCGGCGGGCGGTCATTGTGGTTTCAAAGCAGCCGGCGGTATCCGCACGCTGGATGACGCGATGATCTATCTGGACTTGGCCGAAATGCGACTGGGTGCGGACTGGTGCAATGCGAAGCATTTCCGCATTGGTGCCAGCGCACTGTTCGGCACGCTGTCAAATATTGCGTCGACGTCCGCGTGAACGTGCTGCCTGCGGCCAGTCTGATTCGCCGCAAGCGGGACGGTGATCACCTCGATGCCAGCCAGTTGCAGGCGGTTGCGCAGGGTATCGGTAGCGGAACGTGGAGCGAAGGCCAGGTTGCCGCGTTTGCGATGACGGTGGCGTGGCACGGCATGGATGACGAAGAGTGTCGCCAGTTCACCTTGGCGCTGTGTAATTCCGGTCAGCGACTGTACTGGGATGATCTACCCGGACCGGTGCTGGACAAGCATTCCACCGGCGGCGTGGGTGATGGCGTTAGCCTGCTTCTCGCTCCAATCCTGGCTGCCTGCGGTGCCTATGTACCGATGATTTCCGGCCGCGGCCTGGGACATACCGGCGGCACGCTGGACAAGCTGGAAAGCGTGGACGGTTATGACGTGCATCCATCCACTATGCGGCTGCGTCAGGTGGTGCGTGAAGTGGGTTGCGCGATTGTTGGCCAGGGTGATGAGCTGGTGCCCGCCGATCGGCGGCTGTACGCCGTGCGCGATGTCACCGCGACGGTCGACGTAGCCGAGTTGATGGTGGCGTCGATTCTGTCCAAGAAACTAGCTGGCGGCGCACAAGCATTAGTGCTCGATATCAAGACTGGCAACGGCGCGCAACTACCGTCCATGGCAGCGGCGCATGGGTTGGCCGAACGTATGCTGGCAACGGCGCAAGGAACTGGCCTCAACGTGCGCGTGGTTTTCAGCGACATGGACCAGCTGCTTGGGCGCGAAGCTGGCAACGCGTTGGAGTTGCGCGCGGTGATCGACCTGCTGCGTGGAGCTGGCGTCAATCCACGCCTGCGGGCACTGACGCTGGAGTTGGCTGCCGACATGTTGTGCATGGGCGAACTAACTATTGATCGTGACGAGGCCGATCGGCGCGTGCTAACGGCGCTGTCGTCAGGAGCGGCAGCGGAGCGCTTCGGACGCATGATCGCTGCACTCGGCGGACCGTCCGATCTGTTGGAACGCCCGGATACCTATTTAGCGACAGCGCCAATTCAGCGCGCCGTGCTGGCCTCCGTATCGGGTTATGTCGCAGCGATAGATGTACGCGCACTGGGCCAAGTGGTGGTTGATCTGGGCGGCGGGCGCACGCATCCGGCACAAGTGCTGGATCACGCCGTGGGCTTGGCCGAGGTGCTCGGGCGCGGCGACGCTGTTGTCGCAGGTCAGCCGCTGGCCATCGTGCATGCGCGCAGCGCTGATACGGCAGACGCAGCTGTGGCTCGTGTACGACAGGCATTTCGGATCACGTCCGAGACGGTGGCCGCGGCACCCTTATGGGAATGGCATACACCGCGGGAGTGCGTGGCATGAGTCGCGCGGTCTGGTTGGTACTCGACTCCTTCGGTCTGGGTGCGGCTCCGGATGCGGCGGACTACGGCGATGAGGGCGCCGACACTTTCGGCCATATCGCAGCCGCCTGCGCTGCAGCGGAACGCGGACCGTTGCGCCTGCCTAATTTCACCCGACTGGGCTTGCCGCAGGCCTATGCCTCCGCGCATGGTCAGCCCGCCGCGGGTTTCGAAAACGTGCGAGCGGCTGAAGGCCTGTGGGGCTACGCGGTGGAACGTGCGCGCGGCAAGGACACGCCGTCCGGTCACTGGGAGACTGCCGGCGTGGTGCTGACTGAGCCGTTCGGTTTGTTTGATCAGCCTGAAAATTCGTTTCCGTCCGACTTGCTGCAGGCGTTGGTGGAGCAGGCTGAATTGCCCGGCGTATTGGGTAACTGCCATGCCTCTGGCACCGAGATCATCCAACGTCTTGGTGCGGAGCATCTGCGCAGCGGTAGTCCGATCGTCTACACCTCGGCGGATTCGGTCTTCCAGATCGCCGCACACGAGGAGGCGTTCGGTCTGGAACGCTTGTATCGCGTCTGCGAACTGGCGCGTGCTTTGCTGGCCGACTACAACATCGGCCGAGTGATTGCGCGGCCCTTCACTGGCTCGGCCGACTCCGGTTTCAGCCGCACCGTGCATCGGCGCGACTACGCCTTGCCGCCACCAGCGCCGACGCTGTTCGACCACGTGCTAGCTGTCGGTGGCGAAGTGATGGCGATCGGCAAGATTGACGACATCTTCGCCCATCGCGGGGTGTCGCGCGTGATCCATGCGTATGGTCACGACGCATTATTCGACGCCACGCTGACGGCCATGGCCGAGGCCGGTAGCGGTACTCTGATCGCCACAAATTTCGTCGATTTCGACATGGTGTACGGCCATCGGCGCGACGTCTTCGGCTACGCTGCTGCGCTTGAGGCGCTGGACGCGCGACTGCCGGAACTGTTCGCCGCGCTGCAGCCGGGCGACCTACTTGCGATCAGCGCCGACCACGGCTGCGACCCAACCTGGCCAGGCAGCGATCACACGCGTGAGTGCATTCCAGCCTTGGTATTCGGCCCCGGGCTGGAGTCGCGTGCCATAGGTCGGCGCGACAGTTTTGCTGATATCGGCCAGACAATGGCCGTCCATCTGGGACTGTCGCCGCTGGCGGCAGGCCACAGCTTCCTGCGCCCTGTATGACTGTACTCAAATGACCACCCCCCATTTCGACGCCACCCCCAACCAGATTGCCGACACCATCTTGCTACCCGGCGATCCGCTGCGCGCACGCCATATCGCTAGAGAGTTTCTCGAGCACGCGATTGAGGTCAACACGCGGCGCAACATGCTTGGCTACACCGGCGAGTATCGGGGCATGCGCGTGTCCGTGCTGGGTAGCGGCATGGGCATCCCCTCGTGTGCGATCTATGCCACTGAACTGGCACGCATGTTTGGCGTGCGCCGCATCGTACGCGTCGGTACCTGTGGTGGCGTGGGTGATGTCGAGTTGGGTGACCTGCTGCTGGCGCAGGCAGCGTCGACCGATTCAAATTTCAACCGCCTGCATTTCGGCAATCACGACCTTGCTGCTTGCGCGGATTTCAATCTGCTCCGTGCGGTGGTCGATACCGCCGCCGTGCAGCATGTAGCTGTGCGCATGGCCAACGTGTTCAGCACCGACTGCTTTTATGGCGGCGATCCGCAGCTCACCACACACTTGTTGGCGCACCACATCTGCGGCGTCGAGATGGAATCGGCTGGCTTGTATGGCGTTGCCATGCGTGAGGGTTTCCAGGCGCTGTCTGTACTCACTGTCGCCGATCACCTGCAACACGACACCCATATGCCGGCAACCCAGCGCGAGAAGGGCCTGTCCCGGATGACCGCGCTGGTGCTGGATAGTCTGTTGGGCTGAACCTCCCGCGACGGAAGGTTGATACGTGCAAAGTAATGCGGATCAGCCATACCTGCGGCGCGGTGGGGTCGCAAGTCTATATCGCCACGGCGGAGTGACGTAGCATCTGCTCGAGTTGCGTCTCAGCATGTCGTCAGTGCGACGACGGCTTCGACGGTAGGCGACCGGGTCACTTGATGTTGCCGGAGCAAGAATATCTTTGAGCCGAGCCGACGATGGTTAGACATCGGCGTCGGTGTTGGACCACATCACTCGGCCGTGTCCGGTAGACATGATCATCGCTGTGATTTCAGCGCTGAGCGATCACAAATCCAGCGTATGGATGACCTGAGTGGAGTCCTGCGGATCATGTTGGCTGCGGAAGTCGAGAAAGCTCGCCAGCTCCCGCATCGGCGCGTTGTTGACTGCATCAAGCGAGATCATCTGGCGGAAGCCATTCTTGCGTGCCTGGCTGATTAAATGCCGCATGAGCAGCACCGCCAAACCGCGCTGACGCCAGTCTTCGGCGACCGTGATCGTGCACTCGCACTGCTTGTCCTGTGCCGTCGCGCCGTAGCGGCCGACGCCAACTTCGCGCAGCTCACCATCGTCATGAGCCAGGGCGATCAAGGCCACCTGCTGCAGGTTATCGACGTCCATCATCTGGTCGAGCAAGGCCGTCCCGACGTTTTTGAAGGTATCCATGAAACGGAAGCGACGCGACGCCGGAGACAACCGGTCAATGAAAATCTTCTCGCGTTCGCGGTCTTCTTCGCGCAGCGGACGAATCAATACCTTGCTGCCATCGTTGAGCGCTTCGATCCAGTGGTCACCGATCAAGGTACCGAAGGGTGCTTCGGCGGAATGCCCGTGCTCGTTTTGTTTTGATGTGTTGGCAGACATGTTGTCATCTCCGGCATTTGGACGATCAGTCGACGGCCCTGCATCGGCGCAGGGCAGATGGAAACACTCCATACAAGTCATACATGTACGCGTGACGAGCGAGTCTCGGTTTGACCGTGGTCAAATGGGGAACATCAGGTTTCGCCGTGATGTGCGCACGCCCACTATGCCCGCGTCGGCTGCGGCTATCGTTGGCTACGTTGCTGAACGCAGAAGTATTGAGTGAGATGCTCCATTCCTTCGGCGGTCAAGCTGCAACCGTTAACGACAACGCGCACACCAGAACGCAGCCGCGTAACTCATCGGATCGGACAGCGCTGGTGCGGCGCTCGGATAGCGGCTGTATGTCTACTCGTTATCGTGAGTTGGCCTATCTTGCGAGACAGAACTGCATGCCGACGGTGATCCGTTTCCTCGCGCATCTACTTATGTCTACGTCGCCGGTTTTGCCGTTGGCTCGATACGGAATATTCCGTTTCAATGCAAAGACTTCTCAGGCGTTCTTGCGCGCCACAATCGTCACCAACACCGAGGCGTCCTCAACGCCCTTTAGAGCATGCGGGACGCCTGCCGCAACAAAGACGAGCTGGCCCGGTCGCAGTATTTGCGTTTTTTCATGTGCGGTGAACAAGACCACTCCTTCGAGACATTGAACCGTGATTCCGCCGCTCACCTTGTGGTCGGCGAACTCTTTGCCGGCGAGCAGGACATAACGAAAGACCTGTAGAAGCGGAGCCTTGACCAAGGTCCTCGCGATTTCTTGCTTGAGCTTTTCGCCATAGGGCCGAATGTCAATAATTTCGCCGGACGGGGCGTGATGAAGGGTCATGAGCTATCTCTATGGAGTGAAATGGTCTGGTATCGAGCTACCCGTGCATACGGCGTTTTTCTCAACGCACTAGTTCAGGCAGTTTCGCTGCAACGCCATTCCAATGGTCGGCATCGGCCGGGGCCGGAATTTTCGCGTCAATCACCGGCCACAGTGGCGCCAGCTCCGCGTTGATCTGCACGAAATGCCCTAGTCCGGCGGGAATATCCTCTTCGAGGAAGATGGCGTCGGCCGGACATTCGGGTACACACAAGGTGCAGTCGATGCACTCCTCCGGATCAATCGCGAGAAAATTGGCGCCCTCGTGAAAGCAATCGACCGGACACACCACGACGCAGTCGGTGTATTTGCACTTGATGCAGTTGTCGGTAACGACATGGGTCATGGTTTCTAAATACTCGTATGTGCGAAAACAGGAATCAGCCGGCTGAATGCGCACTTGCATGGAGCGGCTGGCAATCAAATACGGTCAGCACATGTCAGTGCGACACCAGTGCACACAGGTCACCGTATAGCAACAAGTTGCGCGTTACTCCGCCGAAAGCCCATTCGCGGAAGCGGCTATGGCCATAGGCACCGGCCACGATCAGATCAATGCCTTCTGCCTTGGCAACGGTATCGAGTTGGGGGCCGTTACGCCCACTCTCTGCTACCACCAGGCACTCCGCCGTCACTTGGTGCCGCTTCAGCCAACGCGCCACACTTGCGATGTCGTCTCTAGCTTGCTCGATAGTCTTCTCGCGGGCGATTCGAACCAGCAGCACCCGCTCGGCTATCCGCAACAAGGGCAGGGCGTCGGTTACAGCGCGCCGCGATTCACGCGTGTCGTTCCAACCAACGAGTACGTTGCGAGCCTTTAGCTCGGCCGTGTCCGGAGGAATGACTAACACGGGGCGCCCCGATTGCATCACCAGATCGCCAATATTGAGATAGGGCGTACCGGGTGTCAGCGAGCCACGATAATTGGCCGAAGTAATCACCAGATCTGCACTGCGTGTCTCGCAGATTACGGACGCTTCCAACGGGCCAGCTTTCACGATGGAACGCCATTCAACCTCGCGCCCCGGTCGCTGCAGAATCGCTAGCGCGGCCTGCTTGACGGCTTCCATGGCCTCATCCAGGTCGCTCCGGCCACGATCGACTACGCCGCCCGGAATTCCGCTAACGTCGTAGCCAACTCCAACCAGCCGACTGGCTGAGACGCCAAGCAGGCTCGCATCAAAACGCTCCGCCAGGTCATCGGTAATGTGTAGCAAGCGCGTGTTGTCAGCGAGCGGATCCAAGTAAACCATCAGGGTCGAATACATGACGACTTCCTATGCTGCGTGGATACCGGTTCGCCATTTAAACAACGACACTCGGTGTGAAGCTGGACTCTAGCCGCAACGATGTGTCGTTCACGCGAAGCGTGAATGGCTCGGACTCGATGCATACTTCGAACAATCTGTCGGACGGATGCCTCGAACGACCAGCGGCGGGAACGCCGAAGCGTTCATAAAATTCGCAGGCAAGGCTGCGTCCCGTCCAGCGCTCATTCAGTGAGCGAGGAACAGTGGCAACGTTGCATGTTTGAGCATCCAGCGCGTCGCGCCGCCCATGGCAAGCTCACTGATCCGCGTGCGCCCCCACGCCCCCATAATCAGTAGATCGGCGTCGAACGCGTTCGCTGCCGCTAACAGCTCCGGCCCTTCATCGTGCTCGACCGGAAACGGATGCCACTGGGCCTTGATACCATGTTGCTGAAACCATGCACGCAACGGCAGCGGCGGCGGGGTAATGCCGGGAAAGGTACGACGTTCCCCATCGAGCACGTGTACGGCGGATGCCCGAGTCAACAAAGGGAGCGCTACCTTCACCGCTTGCGCCGCCTCACTGGATCCGTTCCATGCAATGACGATGTGGTCCGCGCGCAAGCCTTCATGGTAGCTACCCGGCACCAGCAGCATCGGTGCAGCGCCGGCAAATAGCGCACGCGTGACATCGTCGAAGCCGACCGGGGCGTCCATAGCGCTAACGCACAGCTCGCTGATTACGAAGTCGGCCAATCGGGAACGCTTCGCCAGTGCCTGTGGAAAAATGCCACGTATCACTTCCCACTCGCCGTCGACGCCGCTGTCTCGGCACAGACCCAGCCACCAGTCTCGGCGCGCCAAGGCATCTTTTTCTTCGACGGCCAGCAAGCTAATGGCATCAGGAACCGCCATCGGCGAAGGGTAGAGTGCGACCACGCGTAGTCCGGTCGCAAAGGCCTGATGGCGTTTAGCCAGCGCCAACGCGTCGCCCAGCCATGATGGGTTGGCTGTGGTTTGGCCAATGTTGATGATGATGTCCAGCATGATATCCCTCGGGTCAGCGACGATGGCCGTGCCGTGCTGAGAATGATGCTGTGGTAGATAGCGCGACGCAGTATTGACCACGGTCAAACCCGCTCACAAAAGGAAATAGCCGGACGAACGAGGTCATGGTGAACGGAGCCACCGCCGCCGGAGGCGACCTGCTGGCGCTGGCAGTGCTGAAATAGCGGTACGTCGATCAGCATCTTTGGCCCAGCGAGACGCTTCGGCTGGGTAAGTTGCGATAGGCCAGTACTGATTTACCGATAACAGCGCCAGCGTCACGGCGCAGCCACACGACGCAGCCACACGACTATTCGCGCCTGTGCGACGCTATCGGCAAAAATTCGATCGGCGTTGCGGCAGGCAATCGATTCCGGTGTGCATCTAGTTCAGATATCGATCTCGCTACCACACAGCTCATCAAGCACGTCCCGGCGCAAGATGGATACCGACTTGCGATTCACGGCGAGTACGCCATCCTCTTCCATCTTGGTGAACAATCGACTGACGGTTTCAAGGGCGAGACCAAGATAGTTGGCGATGTCGCCGCGCGACATCGACAAGGTCAAGACCAGTGGATCGCGCGATAGGCGAGCGTAACGACCGGCCAGACTGCGTATGAAGACCGCCAGCCGCCGCTGTGCCTGTTGCTTGCCCATCATCACCATGTGACGTTGCTCATTGACCAACGCGCGGCTGATGACGCGAATCAGCTGATGATGCAACGCGGGTACGCTGGCGCTCACCTCCTGCAACTTGGCATAGCGCAACTCAAGCACACTGGACCGCTCAAGCGCCTCGGCACTGCACGGATGATGCTCGTTGATAAGCCCGCCTATGCCCATGATGTCGCCGGGTAGGTGGAAGCCGAGGATTTGCGAGTCGCCTTCGGAGCCTTCCATCATGGTTTTCAGCGAACCTGCGCGTACAACATAAAGTGACAAAAACGAATCACCTTGCTGAAACAGGGTATCTCCGCGATCAAGTGGTACCCGGTCACGGACAGTGGCGTTGAGCGTTTGAAAGTCCGCAATGCTGAGTCCTGCTGGCAGCTCGAAATCGGTTATGGCGGCATAGCCGCAGTTGCGCCTAAGTTCGTACATTTCGAGATCTGGCGTCATAGCATTCAACACGCTGACCACCGTGCGGCAGCTTCCGGGAATTCGTGTGAGTAAGCCAGGAACGATCCCGCGACGCGACGTTGAAGGCCAGTACCGTGGGGTAACCGTTCTTGCCGATGGATCTTGTTATGACTACCGGTTCTGTCTCGCCCCATGTCCGGCGCCACAGATGCAGGCGACAAAAGCGGCGCGACAGGGGGCCGCGGCTCAAATGAAGTGGAGTGTTCCTTCTGCATAATCTCGGTCATCTCTCCGCAATGGGCGTGCCTTAGTGTACGGCTGCCGCGAGGAGAGATATTGCGAACCCGCTTGCGCTGTAATCGAACCAGTCGGAACAGGCCACGATATTTCCACGGACGGCACCAGTGCAGATAACGCCGATCCGATCGCTAGCGCTATTTAGATCAAAAGCAAGCTTCAGTCAGATGACGAGGCCACCTACTTATTCTGCCGGCCGCACTGTGTCCGATAAGTGACGGCAGCGTGTTTTGACGTGCTTGCGGTGTGAACGATTCACCACTGTGGCATCGCGCCACACACCGATGCTTCCGCAAATTGATGCACGTCAAAAAGTCATCGGCCAACGCCATAGAGACTCTCTGCCATGCGAAGCACTTCGCAACAGGCCGCGTTACTCATGAACACAAAGTTGATCTGTACCGATGCCGTGATTGTCGGCGCAGGACCGGTAGGGTTGTTCCAGGTATTCGAGCTCGGATTGCTCGGGTTAAGCGCACATGTGATCGACTCGATGCCGCAAATCGGCGGTCAGTGCATCGAGCTGTATCCGGACAAACCAATTTACGACATTCCTGCGGTGCCCGTGTGCACCGGACGAGAACTAGTAGAACGCCTGCAGACGCAGATTCAGCCATTCGCAGCGCAGTTCCATCTGGACCAGACGGTGCTGTCGGTGCGGCGTATGGACACCGGCCACTTCGAGGTCGTGACCAGTGCCGGCACACGCTTCGACACACGCGTGGTGATCGTTGCCGGTGGTCTTGGAGCGTTCTCGCCGCGCTTACTCGAAGTGCCCGAGGCGGCGAGTCTCGTCGGTAAGTCGCTGCACTACAAAGTTACCCATCCGGAAGACTTCGATGGCAAGGACATCGTTATCGCCGGCGGCGGCGATGCTGCACTGGACTGGAGCATGGCGCTGATCGACCGTGCACGCAGCATTGTGTTGGTGCATCGATCCTCCAAATTTCGCGCTGCGCCTGCCCATATCAAACGTATGCAGGAACTGTGCGACCAAGGCCGCATGCAGTTTCTCGAAGGCGACATCGTCGGGCTGGAAGCCGCGGGCGATGCGTTGAAGTCAGTCCGCGTGCGTACGCGCAGCGGCATGGTGCAGCGCATCGAGGCAGAACAACTGCTGGTGTTCTGGGGACTGCACCCGGCGCTGGGGCCGATCGCCGAATGGGGACTGGATCTGGAATATCACCAACTAGCGGTCAACAACGCGACGTTTCAGACCTCAACGCCGGGCATTTTTGCGGTAGGTGACGTCAACAGCTATCCGGGCAAGAAGAAACTGATTCTGTCCGGGTTTCACGAAGCGGCGTTGTGTGCCTTCGCGGTTGGCGAATACCTGACCCCGGGCAAGAAGGTTCCGTTGCAATACACGACCACCAGCACGGCGCTCCGCCGGCGGTTGGGGGTCAGTGTAGATGTCGACGCCGATGTTGATCCGTCCGTCGCGCCGGCGTCAAAGGTTAGTGATCAGACGCCCGTCGTGGCTGCGTGAAGTCGAATACGCCAGCGTCTACACGTTTAACCAGATTCACACCTCATCCGTAGCCACCGCCAACCGAGAGATTCACATGAAAGAGATCGATGACACCATCAATAACAGCCGTCGCACGATAATCCGCAACGGCCTTGCCTTCGCCGCCGTGGGTGCCGTAGCCGCCACCGGTTTGCTGAAAGCCGGCCCGGCGCGGGCGCAGGCGAGCAAGGCATCGCAGGCCGTGGCGATGTATCAAGCCACGCCGCACGGCAAGGATCAATGCGACAACTGCATCCACTTCATTCCCGGTAAAACGGCAACGGCGAACGGTAGCTGCAAGGTTGTTGATGGCGTCATTGCACCGAAGGGTTGGTGCCTGATGTACGCACGCAAAGCCTGAGTCAAAGCTGCAGCCGCTTTGCTTGAAGGGCTCGCCACATTTGTTCGCAGCCGAGGGAGGCTGATGTCATGCGCACTCTGGAAACGATGGAAGATCCACGCTTGCCCGGTCGGCGCAAGCTACTCAAGGCCATCGCCGGCGTAGCAGCGGCCGCGGGGCTCGTGGGCGGATCAGGTTGGTTCGTGCTCCGGCGCGAACGCAACCTGTTCGAAGTGCGTCGCGAGCAGACACTGATGCAAACCTCGGTAGCGATCACCTGTCTTGCCGACGATGTCGATAAGGCAGGAGTCGCTATCGATTCAGCCTTCAGGAACATGGCGGCTGCGGTCGCCGTACTCACCCGGTTTGATCCAGCCAGCCCGGTAGCGCGTTTGAACCGCGACGGGCATCTGGAAACTGTGCCGCCAGAGCTGCGCCAGGTGTTGCAACGTTCATTGGCGATTTCAGCGGTAACCGATGGCGATTTTGATATCAGTGTGTTGCCGGTGCTGCAATATTTCGAGTCGATGCGGCAGCCTGCCGTGCTCGCCATTATTGACCGCACACGCATCGGCGAACGCGACCAGTTGATCAACTATCGCCGTATCGCACTGGATGCGCAGGGCGTGCGCTTCACCCAGCCGGGCATGGCAGTCACGCTGGACGGACTGGCAAAAGGTTACGTCATCGACCAAGGTATTGCCGCGTTGCGAGCTGCGGGTATTGAGCATGCACTCATCGATGCTGGCGGCGACGTACGCGCTATCTCCGGCGACAATTTTAAGCACCAATGGCACGTCGGGATTGTCGACCCGGGCAACATTAATCAGGTCGCATCCGTGCTGACTTTGCGCAATGCCGCGTTGGGCACTTCTGGCAATTACCGGATTTTTTACTCGGCCGACAAGAAGCTGTTCCACGTCATCAACCCGCACACCGGTTATTCACCGCTGAATTATTCCAGCGTCACCGTGATGGCCGAAACTTCAGTGGATGCCGACGCCATGAGCGTGGCCGCCGCTTCCATGCCACTGCCGCGCTTGCGCGAAGTGATGGCCGCACAAAACGATCAGTGGCTGGTGTTTGCCAGAGACAACCGCAACCGCTGGCGTTCACGCGACCTGCCGCAAGTATCCGGCCAGGCAGAGGTGGTCTGACATGCGCGTATCGATATTTGAAAGCCTAGGTCGGGACTCTGCCAAGCATCAGCGCTCACGCGCTAGCCGCTGGCTGATGTTGGCTATGGCTTGTCTTCTACTGTTTATCTCGATGGATGCGTTTGCTGGCATCGATCAGAAGTATCCCGAGGTCAAAGCCTACTTCCCCACGGCAACGCGCTTCGACGACATCAGTGGCAAGCCGCCCGCCGCTGCAGTGTATGCCGGCGACAAAGTTATCGGCTACGTGTTTGAGTCGGTGATGGTGGCGCCGGTGCCGGCGTACTCCGGCAATCCGATAAATATCCTGGTGAGCATTGACCAGACCGGCAAGATTCTTGGTACCCGAGTTCTGCATCAGGACGAACCCATTTTACTGGTCGGTATTCCGGTGCAAAAGCTGTATGACTTTGTGGCGCGCTATGTCGGCCACAACGTCAAGGACAACATTGTCGTCGGCGGCAGCGATGCGCCCGGCTCAATCAAGATCGATGCCATCAGCAGCGCCACCGTCACGTCCATGGTGACCAACGAGACGATTATGAATGCGGCCTTGGAAGTGGCCGTATCGCGAAATCTGGTCAAGGGGCGCGCGGCCACCGCAAGTGCGCCGGCTACGATCAAGACCGATTATTTCAAAAAGGCCGACTGGACGCAGCTCACCGGAAACGGCGCCTTCCGCCACTTGAGCCTCACCCGCGGCAAGGTCATCGATGCATTCAAAGGTCAGCCCGAAAGCGGCCTGATCGACGACCCAACCGCACCGATAGCTAACGATGAGGATGCTGACCACAAAAGTGATGGTCACGAAGATCATGAGCACAAGGATCATGACCACCACAGCAGTGACCACGAGCAGAAGAACGGTCGAGGCGATAATTTCATCGATCTTTATTACGGCGATATCACGCCCCCAACGGTAGGCAAGAACTTGTTGGGTGATTCCGGTTACGCCACCTTGATGCAGGGTCTCAAACCGGGCGACGAGGCTATCGCGGTCGTCGCCAATGGTCTGTATTCGTTCAAGGGCGTCGGCTATGTGCGCGGCGGCATCTTTGACCGACTGCACGTCATGCAAGCCGGCAAATTGTTCTTGTTCAAGGACAGCGATTTCGTGGTGATGGGCCAACCGGACTTGTCGGGGATGCCGTCTTTCAACGAGCAGGCCATCTTCATCCTGCGCCATGGCCAAAGCTTTAACCCTGGTGCGCCGTGGACTTTGCAGCTGCTGGTAAATCGGCAAGTCGGACCACTGAAAAGTATCTACAACACGTTCTCCGGTAGCTACCAAATACCAGCGGCCTATGTCACGCAGCCTGTCACCAGTGTGATACCGCAAGACGCACCGTTATGGGTGAAGGTTTGGTACGGCAAACGCTTCCAGATCGCCGTGCTGCTAGCGGGTCTGTTGTTTCTGACGCTAATCCTTGCTTTCCAGGATTGGGTGGTAAAGCGTCCGGTGATGTTGGAGCGCATCCGCGTCGGCTTTCTCATCTACACCGTCGTGTTCATTGGCTGGTATGGCTTGGCCCAGTTGTCGATCGTCAATATCCTGACGTTCGTTCACTCGGTGATGCATGGTTTCGTCTGGACCACGTTCCTGATGGATCCGTTGGTCTTTATCTTGTGGACCTTCGTCGCGGTGTCTTTGCTGCTGGTAGGGCGGGGTGTGTATTGCGGTTGGCTGTGCCCGTTCGGCGCCATGCAGGTATTGATCAACAAGCTGGCCGTGAAGCTGAAGGTGCCGCAACTAGAGCCGCCAGCGTATGTGCACGAGCGCTTGTGGGCGATCAAGTACCTCATCTTGCTGTTCTTGTTCGGGCTGTCGCTGCAGTCGGTTGGTCTGGCCGAGCGCTTCGCCGAGATCGAGCCCTTCAAAACCGCCGTCAACCTGCACTTCATGCGCTCGTGGGGCTACGTGTTGTTCGCCGTGGGTTTGCTAGTGGCGGCCGCGTTTACCAACAAAGTCTATTGCCGTTACGTCTGCCCGCTAGGCGCGGGTCTGGCCGTCTCCGGTCGCTGGCGCTTGTTTGAGTGGTTGCGTCGGCGCAAGGAGTGCGGTCATCCGTGCCAGGTCTGCGCGGTCGAGTGCGAGGTCAGGGCGATCAGTCCGATGGGCGCAATTAATTACAACGAATGTCATTACTGCCTGGATTGCCAGGTGACATATAACAACGACCACAAATGTCCGCCGTTGGTTGAGCGTCGTAAGAAGCGGGAAAAGCGGGAAGGCATGTCACGCCCGCTGCCAACCCCCGTGGTTCTGGTGACAACGGAAGGTGCAGCGACGCCTGACGAAGTAACCCAGTAGAGCAACGATCGGTTTCGGAATCCATTCATTTCTAAGGAACTACAGCCATGAGCGACAAGACCAACGACCAGAGTCCGGAAGTAACACTCGGTGCGATCCGAGCATTGACCGAAGAAGAGGTAGCCTCGTTGTCTGGCCTGCCAGGGAACGCATCGCGCCGCAAGTTCATGAGAGTGGGTGCGATGGCAACGCTGGCCGGCGCTGGTGGTGTGTTGCTGGCCGGCTGTGGTCGTTCGGCGACGCCAGCAACTGCAGGAGCAGGAGCAGCCGCGGCAGGCAGTGCTTCGCCGGTAGCCGCCGCGTCAGCGGGCGAGCCGGAAGATCACGTCGCACCGGGCAAACTGGACGAATACTACGGCTTCTGGAGCGGCGGCCAGTCCGGTGAAATGCGCATTCTCGGTCTGCCGTCAATGCGCGAGCTGATGCGCATACCGGTGTTCAACACTGACTTCGCCGTCGGCTGGGGTATCACCAACGAAAGCAAGCGGGTGCTTGGTGAAAACTTCCCGCGCGGCGGCGACCTGCATCATCCGCACATGAGCCAGACGCACGGCCATTACGACGGGCGCTACTTGTTCGTGAACGACAAGTGCGGTACCCGCGTGGCGCGCATCCGCTGTGACGTGATGCGCACCGACAAGATCATCAACGTTCCCAACGTGGCCGACATCCACGGCTTGCGCGTGCAGCGTGAACCGCGCACCGGTTATGTTTTTGCCAACTCCGAATTCAGGGTGCCCTATCCCAATGATGGCCGTGACCTGGACGATCCGAAGAAATACCAGTGCATGTTCACGGCGATCGACGGCGACTCGATGGAGGTGGCATGGCAGGTCATCGTCGACGGCAACCTGGACAACACCGATTGTGACTACGAAGGCAAGTACGTCGCATCGACCTGCTACAACAGCGAGGGTGGCGTTGATCTGGCCGGCATGATGCAGGGCGAACGTGACTGGGCTGTCGTGTTCAACATCAAGCGCATCGAGGCGGCGGTCAAAGCGGGTAAGTTCAAGACCATCGGCACGTCCAAGGTGCCGGTCGTGGATGGACGCCATGGCTCGGACTTGACGATGTACATCCCGGTGCCGAAGAACCCGCACGGCCTCAATGCCAGCCCGGATGGCAAGTATTTCGCTGCCGCCGGCAAGCTGTCGCCGACGGTCACGCTGATGGCGTGGAGCAAGGTCGATGACTATTTTGACGGCAAGCTCAAAGACCCGCGCGATGCCGTGGTGGCCGAGCCGCAGCTGGGCCTGGGGCCATTGCACACGGCCTACGACGGTCGTGGCAATGCCTACACCACGCTGTTCATCGACAGCCAGATCGTGAAATGGAATATCCAGGATGCGATCGACGCTTATGCGGGCAAGAAGGTCAACTATCTGCGCCAGAAGCTCGATGTCGCATACCAGCCCGGGCACAACCACACCTCGCTGGGTGAGACGCGCGACGCCGATGGCAAATGGCTGGTGTCGCTGAACAAGTTCTCGAAGGATCGCTTCCTGGCAACCGGACCGCTGCATCCCGACCTCGAGCAGTTAATCGATATTTCCGGTGACAAGATGGTGCTGGTGGCCGACGCGCCGGTTTATTCGGAACCCCATGACGCGGTGATCATTCCGGCCAAAATGATGGCGGGCAAAGTCAAGCGAAAGTGGGACCGCAAGGATCCATTCTTCGCCGAAACCGTGGCGCAAGCGACTAAGCACGGCATCACGCTGGAGAGCGACAACAAGGTCGTCCGTGATGGCAAGAAGGTCTTCGTGTACATGACCAGTTCGGCCCCGGTATATGGCCTGAGCAGTTTCAAGGTAAAGAAGGGCGACGAAGTGACCGTGGTCGTCACCAATATCGACGGCATCGAAGATCTGACCCACGGCTTCTGCCTCTCCGAATATGACCTCAACATGGAGATCAGCCCGCAGGAGACGTCGTCGGCCACTTTCACCGCCGACAAGGCCGGCGTCTACTGGTACTACTGCACCTTCTTCTGCCACGCGCTACATCTGGAAATGCGCGGCCGGATGTTGGTGGAGGCTTGATGAACCATGCGCTTTCTGCTGGAGTCTCGGCTTCGGCAGAAGGCGCACTTTCCGGTAGTGGATTGAGGTGCGCTTTGAGCAAGCAGTGCAACTGGCTATGCATGGTAATGCTCGCTGTTGTAACCATCACGATGATGCCGACGGCGCATGCCCAAGACGATCTGCAACGCGCCATTGCCACCGCAGCAGCAGGTGCCGTGCTGAGTGTTGCGGCCGGTGTTCATCACGTGCATCTGGTACTTGACCAGCCGGTGACGTTAAACGGCCAACCCGGCGCGATTCTCGATGGCGATGGCCAGGGCGACGTCGTCCGGGTCCGCGCCTCTGGCGTCACACTGCGCGGCCTGACTATTCGCAACTCAGGCCGTGATCTTACGGCGATGAATTCAGGGGTCTATATCGAGAAAGGCGTGGACGGCGCGCTGATTGAAAAAAACCGTATTCAAGACATTTTGTTCGGTGTTTACCTGGACGGCCCGCAGCATGTAAAGGTTATCGGCAACGTCATCACCGGCATCACCGAACTGCGTGTACCCGATCGCGGCGACGGCATCCATCTATGGAACGACGCCTACTGTGTGATCAAGGGCAACGATGTCTCTGGCATGCGCGATGGCATTTACGACTACGTGAGTCATGACGACCTTATTGCGGATAACCGAATTCACAACGTCAGATACGGCGTGCACCAGATGTATACCAAACGCGAAACTTTGCAGGGCAATATCAGCTGGAACAACGTCGCGGGTATGGCGTTGATGAGTTCTGATCACATGCGGGTCGCCGACAACCATATCTTCAATAATTCTTCCTACGGCATCCTCTTCAACTACGTCACCTACAGCGACATCACTGGCAACGAGATTCACGACATTGCGCAGGAGCGCGGCGCAGACAGTCAGACGGTTGACGGTGGCGAAGGCAAGGCGATGTTCGTCTACAACTCTGAATTCAACCAGATTCATTCCAACCTGCTAGCCGATTCGGCCATTGGCATACATATCACCGCCGGGTCGCAGGACAACAACGTCTACGGCAACGCCTTCGTCAATAACCGCACGCAAGTGAAGTACGTGCAGAACGTGGCCGATGAGTGGTCGCACGATGGCAAGGGCAATTACTGGAGCAACTATCTCGGCTGGGATCTCAACGGTGATGGCATCGGCGATGTACCGTTCCGACCGAACGATGGCGTCGATGTCCTGCTGTGGAAGTACCCAAGTTCGCGCGTGTTGATGTCCAGTCCGTCGATCCTGTTATTGCGCTATGTGCAGCGTGCATTTCCGGTGTTCACGCCACCCGCCGTGACCGACAGCCACCCGTTGATGAGCATCCCCGAAAAATTGCGAGCAAGAGCCCATGACCCACGCGATTGACATCACCTCGCTCGGCAAACAGTACAAGGGCATCGCCGCCGTGACCAACGTTTCGGCCACGGTACCGATGGGCAAAGTTATCGGCTTGCTCGGCCACAACGGCGCCGGCAAGTCGACCCTGATCAAGTTGATTCTGGGGCTGATCAAACCTAGCAGCGGGCACGTTGAAGTTTTAGGCCAATCGCCATGGGGCAGTGATGCGGTGGCACTGCGCCGCCGCGTCGGTTATCTGCCCGAGAGTGTCGCGTTTTACGGCAACCTGACTGGCATCGAGGTGCTCATCTATTTTGCGAAACTGAAGCGCGCACCACGGCAGCAGGTGGGCGAGTTGTTACAACGAGTTGGTCTGGATGTCGCCAAGGATCGCCGGGTTTCCACTTATTCCAAAGGCATGCGGCAACGCCTTGGACTGGCACAGGCGCTGCTGGCATCACCCGAGCTCGTCGTCCTGGACGAACCCACCGCTGGCCTTGATCCGCAAGCGACGCGGGAGCTATACGAAATCGTCGGCGAACTGCGCAACGAAGGGCACAGCGTGTTGGTTTCCTCACACGTACTGGCCGAACTGGAGCCGCATATCGACAGCGCACTGATCCTGCGTCAGGGCGAACTACTCGCCGCGGGCAGCGTCAGCGAATTGCGCCGGCAATCCGGACTTCCCGGTGTGGTCGTGGTGCAGCTAAAAAGCACGGCCCAACCCAGCGTATTTACGCGCGAGTTGGACGAGCGCGGCTTAACGCATGTACTCAGACACGACGGTCGTTTCGACATCGAAATCGCCGAAGGCAACAAGCTGGATCTGCTGCAGCGCTTAGCGGCCAACCCCGCCATAGAAGACATCGTGGTTCAAGAAGCCTCGCTGGCGCGCTTGTACGACTATCTAGGCGCCGGCACCAAGCGGGAAGTGGAGCAAGCCGCATGAGTAGTATTGCGATCATCGCCGGCAAGGAGTTTCGCGACGACTTCCGCAATCGCTGGACGATTGCCGTAGCCGTCTTGTTCGCCGTGTTGGCGCTAAGTATTTCGTATTTCGGTGGCGCCGCCGCCGGCAAGGTCGGCTTCACTTCGTTCGATGCAACGCTGGCCAGCCTGACGACTTTAGCGGCGTTCGTGGTTCCGCTGATTGGCCTGCTGATTGCGCATGACATGGTGGTCGGCGAACAAGACAACGGCACCTTGCTGCTCGTGCTCAGCTATCCCATTTCAAGAATTGAACTGGTCGCAGGCAAGTTCGTCGGTCACTGCGCCGCGCTGGCTACGGCAACTTTGGTTGGCTTCGGCGTAGCGGTAGTCATCATCCAGATCATGCAGCCGGAGGCCCGCACCAGCGGAGCATGGCTCAGCATTGGGAATTTTGTGTTGAGTGCTTCGATGCTTGGCGCAAGTTTCGTCGCGCTGGCCAGCGTGATCAGCGTGACCGCAACCGACAAGGCGCGTGCGGCGGGTTTGGCGCTGGTGACCTGGCTCACCACGGTCATTATTTTCGATCTGTGCCTGTTGGCGGTTCTGGTGATCAGCGGCGGAAGTACGTGGGAGCAAGCCGTCTTTCCGCAGTTGCTTTACCTCAACCCGATCGATGTGTTCCGCCTGATTAACCTGACCACGCTCGGCTCCGGCAGCGGCAATGAGTTGTTCATGGGCATGACCGGAGCCCATGTGTATCAGCCCGCACTGCTTTACCTCGCCATGTTGCTGTGGATTGTCATTCCCTTTGCACTAGCGCAATTCTTGTTCCGACGGAAGGAAGTATGAAATTCCACACGCGGCATCAACACACCGAAGGTGATCATTTCGCCATCCTTGCCTGGCTGCTGCTGGCACTGTTCTCGTTACTGCTCTCAGCATGTGGCAGCAGCCAGGCGCCACCCGCACAGGCTGCGGTCGATATCCACAAAGGCGATTCGTGCGCAGTCTGTGGCATGTACATCGACGCCGGTCCGGGTCCGCGTGCCGAGGCTTGGGTGCAGGGTTATAAGGCTCCACTGAAATTCGGTTCGACGCGAGATTTCTTCGCGTATGTTCTGGACCCGGAAAACCAAACTCGGCTGCAGCAGCTACTGGTGCAAGACAGCGCAGCCATCAACTGGCAGCATCCCTCGAACGCGGCGGCGACCTTCGTCGACGCACGCTCCGCGTGGTATG
This sequence comes from Rhodanobacter sp., assembly GCA_039924175.1. Taxonomy (GTDB): domain Bacteria; phylum Pseudomonadota; class Gammaproteobacteria; order Xanthomonadales; family Rhodanobacteraceae; genus Rhodanobacter. Next base: position 4,037 of record JBDTBF010000093.1, on the reverse strand, counting down.
TCGCGTGGCAACCACTGATTGGTGTGATGGGACCAACGTTTGCCTCCTTCGCGACGCGAGCCGATGCCGAGACGTTCGTGCGCGCGCAAGGTGGCGAGATTCTGGCTTTCGCGGCAGTGACTCCAGAAATGACGACGTTGCTGGACTACGCCTGTCCACGCAAAGGCTCACCGGCGTTTGCCTTGGCCAAGGGGTGTCATGCGGCGCCTGCATCAGCCGCCTCCTCATCGACGCCGCTGGGTGAGCACCCCCATGTTCTGCACGGCGATCGTCCGGCCTCCATCCAACTCAACCCACAACAGCAAGGGCACCAGCACGCCTTGCTTGCCGGGCAAGCACACTAACTGCTCACGTTATTGGTGAGTGCCCGCTTATGAACTATTCCCTTCGACGTTGTATCAGGAGCACCTATGAGTATTTGGCATCTGCTTATTCTCGCGGTCGTGGTCACGATGGTTTTTGGCACAGGCAAGTTAAGCAAAATGGGCCCGGACCTGGGTGCAGCCATTCGCGGCTTCAAGAAAAATTTAAACGGCACTGATGAAGAAATTAAAGCCGAGGCAGCGGTGCTACGTGCGGATGCGCGGCCAACCGACAGCAACGGAACCAAGCAGCGCGAGCCAGCTAACGTGGAATCCAAATAGGTCAGTTAAATGATTGATCTCAGCCTTGGCAAACTTTTTCTGGTCGCGTTGATTGCCTTGATCGTGCTCGGTCCCGAAAAATTGCCAGGTGCGGCGCGAACGGCCGGCGCCATACTGCGACGCATGCGTGGCGGCTGGGACAGCGTCCGCGCCGAAGTGGAGCACGAACTGCAGATGGAAGAGATTAAACGTGCAACGCGTGAAGCCGCCGAGCAGAGTCGCGTGGCGCGGGCAGGGTTGAATGCCGTGTTGGCCACAGCGCAGCAGCCGCTAAAAAGCGCCGTCACCCTGCTCGGCGCATCAGCAGCCGGGATTGACAGCACCGCGACAAACAGGGATTTCGCCGCACTCGCGCCAACTGCTCACCTACCTGCTGCTGACGGCGTTCATGTCGTCAAGCAGGCAGACGGAGATCTGCTATGACAAGCGCCACAAAAAAACGCAATAAGTAGATTTGTTAAGCGCAGTCGATAGCCTTCTTGTTCGTTACTCCACTCGCGCTACGATCGATCACCACGCTCAGCCTATGTGTGACTTTAGATAGCTATCTTGTTTCCGACTGCGAGCACTATTAGGCGAATGCCACTTGGCTATGGATTTGATGCAGCCGTGCCCACCAGGCTGCATTCGCTGCTAATCGCGTACCGCAATTCAGGCGCGCAGCCGGTGGCAAGGCTGAGGCGCAAAGCGGCGTCCCATGGACCAAGGTCGATTTCATGGGCAGCCAACCAATCACGGTCGAACAATGTTTGCGCGTAGCGCTCGCCGCGGTCACATAACAAGCTGACGATGCTGCCGCGTTCGCCACGTGCGCGCATGGCCGCCGCAAGCTGCAAGCAGGCGACCAGGTTGGTGCCGGACGAACCGCCGTAGCGGCGGCCGAACAAGTCTTCCAGCAACCACGCAGCGGCAATGGAAGCGGCGTCGGAAACTTCGCTGACTTGGTCGACTACATCGAAGATGAAACCTGGCTCAACGCGTGGTCGGCCGATGCCTTCGATCAAGGTGGGTTCGCTAGCTACTGCTTGCGGGTTGCGCTCGCGCCAACCGTGCACGTAAGCACTGCCGGCGGGCTCAGCCACACACAAGCGGGTAGGCAAGCGGCGATAGCGTAAATAGCGGCCAATCGTCGCCGACGTACCGCCAGTGCCGGCGCCACATACAATCCATGCCGGCTGCGGTTCTGCTTCAAGTGACATTTGCCCGATGATCGACTCGGCGATGTTGTTGTTGCCGCGCCAGTCGGTGGCGCGCTCGGCCAGACCAAACTGGTCGAGATGGCAGGCACCCTTAGTGGCATGTTCGGCGGCGCGGGCATGGACCTGCGTGGAGTCTTCAACCAGGTCGCAGGTACCGCCTAATGCTTGCACGTCGTGGATCTTGCCCGGTGCAGTACAGGCCGGCATCACCGCGGTAAACGACAAGCCGAGCAAGCGTGCAAACCATGCTTCGGAAATCGCCGTACTGCCGGAGGAGGCGTCCACCACTGACTGGCCGCCACGCAGCCGGCCGTTGCACAACGCGTAGAGATAGAGCGAGCGGGCGAGACGATGCTTCAAGCTACCACTAGGGTGCGAGGACTCGTCTTTGAAATAAAAGTCGATGCCCTCGAAACCAGGAAAGTTCAATTTCAGCAAATGCGTGTCGGCGGAACGAGCAGCTTCCTGCGCTAGTTTCGTCAGGGCTTCATGTACCCAGCGACGGTCCGAATCTTGTTGCAAATTGGGCTGCTGCATGACGCTGTCCATCGTTGGCTCCGGGTTCATGGCTTGTGCTTCGTTCCGTCAGCCAGAGCGCACACGCGCTGGCTCAGAAAGTCGAAATAGCGGTCGATATAACTAATGCCGTTCTCGTGATCGATTAGATACGGGTTCATCAACGTGTGGCGAAGAATCATCAAGCGATCTTCCTCTGGATCAAGTGTGCTCGTATCCAGACCCAGTGCATTGAAGATACGCGTAGTTTGCGCCGGGCCCAGCATGTCTGGACGCAAGGTGGTCACCGAACCGAAGAATTCCTTGGTCTGCAACGGTTGGCGTGGGTCGCAACGCAACACGTCATGCAACTCGCGCACAAACGCATTCGCGACGGCGATCGAGGTATTGCCGCGTGGATTGAGCGCCAAGCAGACCAAATTACTGTCGGGCGCAAACGGCACCAACGCCTGCACACAATCAGCCACGTCCAATGCGAAGCGCTTCGCGCGCGCATGAAACATTTCGGCGGCACGAACTGTTGCACGCGGCAGGCGGCCAAAATGGACATGGTCCAGCGGCAACACTTTGTGCGTAACGTAGACCGCCGCGGCCGCCGCGCCGGATTTGGAACCTTCCGGAATAAATTGGCCAAGGCTGCGATAGCGCGCGAGGTAGCCCTTTGGCGTACCACCATGAAAGACGTAATCCGCACGCTCGGCTAGCAACGCCATGGCGCGATGATCGCGGCAAATGAAGGCGCCGCTGCCGTACGGAAGGTAGCCGAGCTTGTGCGGATCGACCGTGACCGAATCGGTCGCGGCCAGCGCGGCAAAGGCGGCATGCACCGCCGGAGTAGGGAAGTGCACGTAATCGACCGCTACCTCGTCACGGGAACGCAGTGAGCCATCTTCGTTGCGAAACACCGTGGCCAAATAGCCGCCCCACGCCGCATCGACGTGCACTGCGAAATCCAGCCCACGTTCGCGCGATGTTTCACGAGCGGCGAGCACCTGATCAATGGGGTCGATGGTGCCGTACTCAGTGCTGCCTAGCACCGCCACGCACATCAGGACTGCCTGCTTGTCACGAGCGCAGCGTTGCAACGTATCGCGCAACGCAGCCGGGTCCAGACGCATGCCTTCGGTCGGCAACAATTCCAGTTGGTCGCGACCAAGTCCAAGCAGCTTCAGGCCTTTGCTCCAGGAGTAGTGCGCCGTCACCGGAGCCAATACCCGTGGCACCTTTAGGGTCGGATGCGCGGCGAAAAAGCCAACCAACCCGCGTTGCTCGATGCGCTCGTGTTCGACCCGGTGCAGCCAGTGCGAACGCTCAGCCGATGTTTGTGCGGCGAGCCAGGATTGCCACGCTGTTAGCAAGGCAATGCCATCGGCCTGACTCAGGTTAAATGCGCCCCAGTCATCTTCCGGCAAGACCAATTCGGGTACCTGCGCGGCGCGCAAGGCTACCGGGAATGCCTTCAACGCCAACGCGAGGCGCAGCGCCTGATAGTTAGCCAGCGTGCCACCGGAGGTGAGATGACCAAACGCACACGCATCTTGCGACGGATCGTGCGGATAGCCAAGCATGCGCGCCAGCTGCAGGCCGGCTTGCACTTCCATGTCCACGGTGACCGGTGCGGCGTCCTCGCTGACATTGTTCGGGTTGTAAGGCAGCGTCAGCATCTGCGCCGCCAGGC
>JBDTBF010000092.1:0-27611 GCA_039924175.1 Rhodanobacter sp. | reverse complement strand
ACAATATCCAAGCGAGTGCCCTCTGATCTTCGCGGGTTGGCAATGCCGATCTGGCTCGGCGCGCGATGCTGAGTACAAGCTGAAAGTGCGCGTCGATTAGGCGCCTGCCGTTCAGACGCACTTTCTTACGATCCAGTCGCCGCAGTCGAAGACCGCATTGCTGCGGTATGACACCTACGAAAGGAGACCGTCTTGAAAATTCTCAGTCGCCTGCTAATCGCCGCAGCGCTTTGTGTGGGCGGCAGTGTTGCCCTCGCCGCGCCCGGTCATGGTGACCACGATCGCCGTGGCCAAGGGAACAGTCATCAAGATCGTCACCAAGATCGCCAGCACGACCGCCACCGCGATAATCGCCGCCATGATAACTACAGCCGTCATGACAATCGCCGCTATAGCTATATCTACCGCGATTCACGACCGCGCTACTACTCCAATCATCACCGCTGGGAGCGCGGCCATCGCTATTACGGCCCGACCTACGTCGTGCGCGACTATCGCCACTACCACCTGCGCCAACCACCGCGTGGATATCGCTGGGTACAGTCGAACAATGATTATCTGTTAGTGGCCATTGCCACCGGCATCATCCTGGATATCGCGATGCGCTAAGGCGACCATTGCCATACAGCGCCCTCAGGCCATGCATTCGTGCATGGCCTTTTTCTTAAGTGTACATAGGCGGCGCGCGCTGCGCCGCACAACGCCTCGTGTGGCTACCTCTGCCTATACTCCACGGGACCGCCCACACGGGACGGCTACAACAACGCAAGGGGAGGCTCCGATGCTGCACGATTACGGCTGGTGGATCGTTCTAGGGTGTGCGGTAGTGGCGGTTTTATACGGCGCGATTTCTACGCGCTGGATTCTGGCGCAATCGCCGGGTAATGAGCGCATGCAGGAGATCGCGGCGGCGATCCAGGAAGGTGCACGCGCTTACCTCAATCGGCAATACACCACGATCGCGATTGTCGGTGTTGTGCTGTTGTTGTTGATTGGATTCTTTTTGAGCTGGCCGACAGCCATTGGCTTTCTGCTGGGCGCTGTACTTTCCGGCGGCGCCGGTTACATCGGCATGAACGTCTCAGTACGCGCCAACGTGCGCACGGCCGAAGCAGCTCGCGGCGGCCTCAGCCGCGCCATGAACGTCGCGTTTCGCGGCGGCGCAATCACCGGCATGTTGGTGGTCGGGCTCGCACTGCTGGGCGTCACTGCTTATTGGTTGATCCTCAACCAGATGGGCATTACCGGCGAGAAGGCGCTGCACGCGCTGGTCGGGTTTGCGTTTGGCAGCTCACTGATTTCGATCTTCGCGCGGCTTGGTGGCGGCATCTTTACCAAGGGCGCGGATGTCGGTGCAGACTTGGTCGGCAAGGTTGAAGCCGGCATCCCCGAGGACGACCCGCGCAATCCTGCGGTCATTGCCGACAACGTCGGCGACAACGTCGGCGACTGCGCCGGCATGGCTGCTGACTTGTTTGAAACCTACGCGGTGACGGTGATTGCCACGATGTTGCTGGGCAGCCTCATGGTCAGCGAAGTGGGCGTCAACGCCGTGCTGTATCCCTTGCTGCTCGGCGGCGTATCGATTATTGCCTCCATCATTGGCACGTTGTTCGTGAAGGTGAAAGAAGGCGGCTCGATCATGGGCGCGCTGTACAAAGGCGTGGCGGTATCCGGCGTACTGGCAGCTATCGCGTTTTACCCGGTCACCACCCAGTTGATGGGCGACTTCAGTCACGGCGCGATGAATCTATGGGGTTGCACCTTGGTCGGGTTGGCATTGACCGGCGCCATCGTCTGGATCACCGAGTACTACACCGGCACGCAATACAAACCGGTACAGCACATTGCCGAAGCGTCCACCACCGGGCACGGCACCAACATCATCGCCGGCCTCGGTGTCTCGATGAAATCGACGGCGTGGCCGGTGCTGGCGGTGTGCGCGGCGATTTGGGGCGCCTACAACATGGGCGGCTTGTATGGCATCGCGATTGCTGCCACCGCCATGTTGTTGATGACCGGCATGATCGTGGCACTGGACGCGTATGGCCCGATTACGGACAACGCCGGCGGCATCGCCGAGATGGCGGACTTGCCGCCGGAAGTACGTGGCGTCACCGATCCACTGGACGCGGTAGGCAATACGACCAAGGCCGTGACCAAGGGTTATGCCATCGGTTCGGCGGCGCTGGCTGCGTTAGTGTTGTTCGCCGATTACACACACAACCTGGATGCCATGGGTGCGATCAAGGCGGCGGCGGCTAACTTGCCGTATGTACCCTTCACCTTCGATCTGTCCAACCACATGGTAATCATTGGCCTGTTAATCGGTGGCCTGATTCCGTACTTGTTTGGTGCGATGGCAATGGAAGCGGTGGGTCGCGCGGCCGGAGCTGTGGTGGTAGAAGTACGCCGTCAGTTCCGTGAGATCCCGGGCATCATGGCGGGCACCGCCAAACCGGAATATTCGCGCGCGGTCGACATGCTGACCAAGTCGGCGATCCGTGAAATGATCGTGCCATCCCTGCTGCCCGTTGCCGTACCGATCATCGTTGGCCTGGTGCTGGGACCCGTAGCGCTCGGCGGTGTACTGATCGGCACTATTGTCACCGGCCTGTTCGTGGCGATCTCGATGACCACCGGCGGTGGTGCGTGGGACAACGCGAAAAAATACATCGAAGACGGCCATCACGGCGGCAAGGGTTCGGAAGCGCACAAAGCAGCTGTCACCGGCGACACCGTCGGCGACCCGTATAAAGACACGGCCGGCCCAGCGGTAAACCCGCTGATCAAGATCATCAACATCGTGGCTTTGCTGATGATTCCGTTGCTGTAAAAGAAGCTTCACTCGTAACAAAGGAATCCCGCTGCGGCGGGATTTCTTTTGGGCAGTCCACACCCTGACTTTCGTCACAGGCAGCCATGGCACGCTACAGCTACCCTCGAAGCACAGCGCGCGTTCGTTTACCCACCACTCGCTATTGGGGACACTCCATGAAATCGGTCTGGCTGATGTTTGCACTCGGCGTCACACTTACCGGCATGACTACTGCCAACGCACACAGCCAACCATCCGGCACACCACCCCAGCCAGCCGATACGGCAACGCCTGCCGACCCGTTTTTGTGGCTGGAAGATATTCGCGGCACCCGTTCGATGGATTGGGTGAAGAAAGAAAATGCCGTCACGACGAAACAATTCGTCGACAACGCCGAATTTACCCAGACCCGCGACAGCATTCTGCAAGTACTGGACTCGGACGCCCGCATTCCCGACGTCCATCGCATGGGTATGCAGCTGTACAACTTCTGGCGCGACAAAACTCATCCACGCGGCGTCTGGCGCCGCACTTTTATGGCCGAATACCGCAAGGCGCAACCGCAGTGGGAAGTGCTGCTGGATATCGACGCGCTGAACAAAGCGGAGAACAAACGCTGGGTCTTCAAGGGCGTGCAATGCCTGAAGCCAGCCTACGATCGCTGTCTCATTTCGCTATCGCCCGATGGCGGCGATGCGGTGACGGTGCGCGAGTTTGATATCCCCAGCAAGTCCTTCGTCAAGGGTGGCTTTGACCTACCCGTTGCCAAGACCCAAGTCAGCTGGATCGATGAGAACACCATTTACGTCGGCACCGATTTCGGACCCGGCTCGATGACCGAATCAAGCTATCCGCGTATCGCCAAAGAGTGGAAGCGCGGCACGCCGTTGAGCGCGGCCACCATCGTCTACGAAGGCAAGCCCACCGACCTCGCCGTCAGCGCTTATCACGATCGCACGCCGGGTTTCGAACGCGACTTTATTTCTGTAGCGAAAGACTTTTTCCACAGCGAGATGTATCAGCGCAAGGACGGCAAGCTGATCCGCGTGGACGTACCCACCGATGCCAGTGCGGACGCGCATCGCGAATGGCTGTTGGTGGAAACGCGCTCACCATGGACCGTCGCCGGCACGACCTACCCGTCCGGTGCGTTGCTAGCGGCAAAGTTTGACGACTTTATGGCTGGCAAGGCCGCCTTCACCGTATTGTTCAAACCCAACGCACACACCTCACTGGCGTCGTACAACTGGACCAAAAATCATTTAATTCTGGACGTACTGGACGATGTCAAAAGCACCCTGCAAGTATTAACGCCACCGCCGCATGGCGCCAGCACAAGCGCTTGGCAGAGTGTCGCCATGGCCGGGGCACCGGCCATGAGTACGATCAGTGTGGTCGATACCGACCCTGACCACAGCGACGAGTACTGGCTCGACGTCACCGGGTTCCTCACACCGTCGTCGTTGCAACGCGGTGTCATTGGCGGCGCACCCGCCGAAACACTGAAACAAGATCCCACCTTCTTCGACGCGTCGAAATTTACCGTCAGCCAGCACTTCGTCAAATCCAAGGACGGCACCCGTGTGCCCTACTTCGAAATTGCGCCGAAAGACATCAAGCTCGACGGCTCTAATCGCACGTTGCTGTATGGCTACGGTGGTTTTGAAGTGTCTCTGCTGCCGCACTACAGCGGCAGCATTGGGCGCGCGTGGCTCGACCGCGGCGGCGTCTATGTGGTCGCCAATATTCGCGGCGGTGGCGAATACGGCCCACGCTGGCATCAAGCCGCGCTGAAGGCAAACCGTCCACGCGCGTACGAAGACTTTGCCGCCATTGCGGAAGACTTGATCAAACGCGGCGTCACTAGCGCCAAACATCTTGGCGCCGAAGGCGGTAGCAATGGCGGTCTGCTGATGGGCAACATGCTCACCGAATACCCGCAGTTGTTTGGTGCTATCGCCTGCGAAGTACCGCTGCTGGACATGAAGCGTTATACGCATCTTTCCGCTGGCGCATCGTGGATGGCCGAATACGGCAACCCGGACACGTCCGACTGGAACTTCATCAAAACCTTCTCGCCCTACCAGAACGTAAAGAAAGAGGGCCATTACCCGCCGATATTGTTCTACACCACCACCAGCGACGACCGCGTTGGCCCGGTACAGGCGCGCAAGATGGCGGCCAAAATGCAGGCACAGGGCCATGCGAACGTGTGGTTTTACGAAAATCTGGAGGGTGGCCACGGCGCCGGCGCCGACAACCGTCAGTCCGCACACATGCATGCTCTGGCTTACGACTTCTTGTGGGACAAACTGAAGTAAGTACGCACTTGCGCAAGGCAATCGTCGCGGGCAGCCGCAAGCCCGCGACGATTGCCTGACGCGCTAGCCGGCATGGGCTCGACGCCACTCTAGCAGTAGCAAAATTCAGCCGAAACTGTGAGACGGCCAAACTCTGCAGATCCTTGGCATGCTTATCAGGCCGAGCAGCCAGCGCTGCCTTTCCATAGCCAAAGGCGGATTGCCAATGGCTTTCATTTTTGGGCCAGAAAATGACGAGCCCGGGAGGCGCGGCTCTCGATCGATCGCTCGGCCTATGCTTGAAAAGTATCTCGCCGGAACGGCAGATAGCCGTTATCAACGCCAAGCGGTACGGCCATAATGGCCGCTGCATCGCGCGGCTGCGCCGGTGCCGGTGGCGCCACGAAGGCGGTGCAGCAGACATAGCTCACTGGCCACCAGGAAGTGAATCTTCGCCAAACGCAGCGACACGTCAGCGCCTTATGATGCTGCGACGCAGCAGCATTTGGCGTATCCTTGCGAGCTTACTTAACCACCTTGCAAAGGACACCTCATGGGTCTGCATCTTGTATCCGCCGGTCGCGATGTACCGAACGAAATCAACGTGATCATCGAGATCCCGAAGGATGCCGAGCCGGTCAAGTACGAGGTTGAGAAGGAAAGCGGCGCGATTTTCGTGGATCGCATCCTATCCACACCGATGCGCTATCCATGCAACTACGGTTACGTTCCGGGCACGCTGGGCGGTGACGGTGATCCGTTGGACGCGCTGGTTATCCTGCCACTGCCGCTGGTACCGGGTTCGGTCATTCGCTGCCACCCAGTCGGTATGTTGCACATGACTGACGAAGCCGGCAGTGATGAGAAATTGGTGGTCATTCCTATCGCCAAAGTGTTCCCCGGTTACTCCCACATCAACGACATGACAGGCGTATCCGCTCATTGGCTGGAGCGCATTGGTCACTTCTTTGAGCATTACAAAGATCTCGAGAAGGGCAAATGGGTGAAGATCGAAGGTTGGGTCGGCGCTGACGAAGCGCGCGCCGAGATCCTCGCCGGTATTGAACGCAGCAAACAGGCAAAAGCGGCTAAGGCAGCCGCAAAGGCGGCGGCCGTCGCGGCCAAAGCGGTCGCCTAATTGCGCACGCAAAACGGCGCGCCATCTCAACAGATGGCGCGCCGTTTTTTTATGTCTACGAAAAAATTCCTCGCAATCAGCACTAGATGACGCGCGTTCGTACTTTTGAAAACGTACCGTGGTGGTTGTCCGTGTCGGCCCACCGCGGCGAAGTTCATGCCAGACGCGTCCGACTCAAACAACAGCACGACGTCTAACGCGATCGCGCGAATTCTCACTACGCCTCCCCAATGGCACCTGTAGCAGTGACTTAACCGCTGGCCTGCACGGTGCACTGCCGCCCGCCGTCGTATGCTTGTATTCCTACTGATGCGGCGCGCTGGCGGGACATCATTCGCTGACTGCGCTCGCATCCTGTGTTTACGGAGCCGCTCATATGAAAGCTGTCGCCCTCACCCATTACTTGCCGATCGACGATCCACAGTCACTACTGGACGTTGAGCTGCCGCGACCGGTACCAAGTGAGCGCGATCTGCTGGTGCGGGTTGAAGCAGTGTCGGTGAATCCGGTGGACACCAAGGTTCGTTCGCCCAAGCCGCAGATCGAAACACAGCCAAGAGTGCTTGGTTACGACGCCGCCGGCATCGTCGAAGCTGTCGGCAGGTCGGTGACCGGCTTTGCTCCCGGCGACCGCGTCTATTACGCCGGTGACGTCACGCGTTCGGGTAGCAATGCGCAATACCAATTGGTGGATGCACGGTTGGTCGGCCACGCGCCAAAGTCAATTGACCTCGCTGCTGCCGCGGCGTTGCCCTTAACTACGCTCACAGCGTGGGAACTGTTGTTCCAGCGCATGCCGTTTGATAGCGAGTGCGGCGGCAAAGGCAAGTCGTTGCTAATCATCGGGGGTGCTGGCGGCGTCGGTTCCATCGCGACCCAGTTAGCCCGCCGCGCCGGCTTTATAGTGATTGCTAGTGCATCACGCGTCGAAACTTCCGCCTGGTGTCGGGCGATGGGTGCGCAGCACATCATCAATCACCGCGAGCCGCTCGCGCCGCAACTCCGGACACTGGGCTTTGACCAAGTTGATGCGGTACTTAACCTCGCCGACACGGACCATTATTGGGATGCGATTGGTCAGTTACTGGCGCCGCAAGGACACGTCGGCCTGATTGTCGAGCCGGCCGGGGCGCTCAAGATCGGCGATCCGTACAAGACCAAATGCATCGGCATCCACTGGGAATTCATGTTTGCGCGGCCGCGCTTCAAAACGGCGGACCAAGCTGAGCAAGGTCGTATCCTGGATCGCGTAGCGGCACTCATCGACACGGGTGAACTCCGCAGCACTCGCGGCGACACGCTATCGCCCATCAACGCGGCGAATTTGCGCGAGGCACATCGGCGGCTGGAATCGGGTGGTTCCATCGGCAAGCTAGTTCTGGCGGGCTGGTAAACCAACCCACGGGACGGCGTAAAACGCCGTCACTTGTCAAGGTTTAGCCGCGCTTGCGCGCCGTTGCTTTCTTGCTCTGCGCCGGTTTGGCGGGCTCGCCTTGCTTGCCGAGTTGTTCCAACAACGTATTCATATCCTCGGCGTGCTCTTCCTCCATCGCCAAGATGCCTTCCAGTACACGACGCGTGGTCGGGTCGTCGGACCCCACGTAGTTAATCACTTCGCGGTAGCTGTCGATCGCGATACGCTCAGCCACCAAGTCTTCTTTGATCATGTCGACTAAATCTTCGCCCTCGACATAATCGGCGTGGCTACGATCGAGCAGGCCTACTGGCGACAGGTTCGGCTTGCCATCAAGCTGAGTAATGCGCTCGGCCAGCAGGTCAGCGTGACCCTGCTCTTCGTTAGCGTGCGCTAGAAACTCAGCCTTGATCGCCTGCGAGTGGATGCCTGACGCCATGTAGTAGTGATATTTGTAGCGCAGCACACAGACCAGTTCGGTCGCCAATGCCTGATTCAGCAGTTTGACTACGGTCTCGCGGTCAGCACTGTAGCCCGCTGTCATCGCACCCTTGTCGATGTCTTTGCGCGCGCGTTTGCGGATGTTTTCAATATCGCTGACGAACGGTTTGGCCTTGGCCATGAGCTTGCTCCTGCGGGTTGTGAGGACAATGCGGCGGGAACCTCCCGCGGGCATCATTGAAAGCCTGCCTAGGGTAGAAACCTTCATGAAAAGGCCAAGTGAAGGCCATCATCATGTTTACCGATTCAAGGCCTGCCGTAGCGGCTACTCCGGCACATCCGCGGCTCTATCCGTCACGGCGCAGTCGGCGACCTCGCGCCACAACTCTCTCGCCACGACCGGCGCTCAGCGCGGTCGGTACGCGCGCAAGAAGGTGGCGACGCCGGTGGTTGCCATCGCTGCAATTTCGACTTTGGCGCTTTCCTCACAGTCGTCGCAACCAAACAAGCGTCGCAGCAACAGATCGCCTTTGATCAGCGAGAAAAACTGCACGCTGGCCGTCTTGACTACGGGTATATCTAACGAGCCGTGGTCAACCGCTTGCTGCAACAGCCGTTCCATCAAACGATGAGTACGTGCCGGGCCTTCTTCCCACAACAACTTGCCATAGCGCGGATTGCCTTGGCGGCAGTCGCTCAGAATGGCACGGAACGTGCCGACGTTTTCCGCCTGGCAATCGATGTGCATGTGCGCTTGGGCGATAGCCAGCAACGTTTCGCCTACATCAACCTCGGGGTCAAAGGTATAAATGTCTTCCGGAAGAAGATCTTCAATGCGCGAACGAATCACTTCACGAAACAGGTTGTCTTTGTCGCCAAAGTGGCTATACACAGTGAGTTTGGACACGCTCGCTTCGGCCGCGATGGCGTCCATACTGGTTCCGGCGAACGCGTTACGGATAAACAACATCTTGGCGGCGGCAAGAATCGCCGCACGCTTTTCCATATCTTTCGGGCGTCCGGGGCCCTGAGTTCTTACTTGGGTGCTGATAGTCATGGCACAGCTTCACAAATGAGAGTCTGAGCTTTATTATACGCATCAGTTCATTTATTTTCAAAAACCTTATCCACTCCGTTCAGGCGCCAGCTCGCCGACACGAGACGTGTGCATGATGGCGCACAGGCCTTGCCCACGATGACTTCCGGCACTTTGGCAGCTGCCGCAGGGGTCGCACCATAAGCATTGTCGGGAGGGGGTTGAACGCTTATTCTCTTTGACCTTTTGAATTTGTACAGGACACACGCAACATGGCGATGAACTTCGAACAGGCGCGGCTGAACATGGTGGAAAACCAGGTGCGTCCATGGGAGGTGCTGGATGGCCGTGTGCTGGACGTCATTAGCCGCGTGCCGCGCGAAAACTTCGTTGATCCGGCCCATCGCCAGCTCGCGTTTGCGGACCTATGCCTGCCCTTGGGGCACGGCGAAGTGATGATGAAACCGGTGGTCGAGGGCCGCGTGCTGCAAGCACTGGAATTGAAAACGACCGACCGCGTGCTTGAAATCGGTACTGGCTCGGGTTTTCTTACCGCGTGCGTCGCGTCCCTGTCCGCCCACGTAACCAGCGTAGACATCCACGCTGATTTCACCGCCGCGGCAACGCAACGCTTGCAAGACGCCGGTATCGCCAACGTCCGATTGGTCACCGGCGAAGCCGTAATCGAGTGGCAGCCCGACGAATTGTTTGATGCGTTACTCGTCACCGGCGCCGTCGCCACGATTCCACCGCGCTGGCTGACTTGGCTCAAGCCAGCGGGACGCGCTCTGGTGGTGTGCGGCGAATCGCCTGCTCAGCAGGCGACGTTACTGACGCAAGATGCGCCCGGGCGCTACCACGAAGAAGTTTTGTTTGAGACGGATCTGCCCTATCTAGCCCATGCCGCACCGTCCCCGCGGTTCGCCCTTTGACTCGCCCCCGATCGATCCCATGAGGCATCCCATGCGTTTGAAGCTGCTCACCCTCGCACTGGCGCTGAGCGCCATCGCCCTTCCCAGCTACGGCCAGGACCTGATGGACGCGTACCGCGATGCGCAGGCCAACGACCCGGTTTTGTCGCAGGCTGACGCGACTCGTCTGTCCACGAACGAGGGCGTTAATCAAGCGCGCGCATTGTTACTGCCGCAAATATCCGCAGGGCTAACGCTAAGCCAGACCAACGGGGGCAGCGGTACCTTCGAGGACCCCAACAATCCCGGCCAATTCATCAGCTCCAGCCGGTTTGGGCACACTCGTACCCGCAGCACCAGCGCGCAGCTTAGCCAGACCGTGCTGGACTTCAGCAAATACGCGAACTTAAAAGCCGCCCATTCCACCGCAGAAACGCAAGACGAGATATATCAGGCTGCCTCTCAAGCCCTCTACACACGGGTGGCCCAAGCATACTTTGGTGTATTGACCAGCGAAGACGCGCTGGTCTACTCGAAAGCCAGCGAAGATGCGTTCCGGCAGCAGTTTGAACAGGCTGATCAGCGCTTCAAGGTCGGACTTTCCGCCATTACCGACGTATACCAGGCCAAGGCCGCTTACGAGGCGGCAAAGTCGCAAACCATTGCCGCCCAAAACACCGTGAACGACTCACGCGAAGCGCTAACGCAGATCACCGGCAAGCCCGCTACTGATTTGAAAAAGCTGCGTGATGACTTACCCATGCAACCGCCTACTCCCGCCGATCAGGACAGCTGGGTCAAACAGGCCTTGCAAACCAACCCCAACTTGCTCGCTCAGAAAAGCAACGTTGAAACAGCCGAGCACAACATCACCGCCGCGCGCGCCGGGCATTTGCCTACCATCAGCGCCAACGTCAGCTACGGCAAAAATGCGAGTTGGTATCAAAACGGTGGCGCTGGCAACAATGGGCGCAGCACCAGTCCAAGCACGACCGTCGGCCTGACACTAAACGTACCGATCTTCTCCGGTGGCATGACGCAATCGCGCGTACGCCAGTCGATCTACCAGCGCGACGTCGCCACGGACTCAATGGAATCAGAGCGACGCCAAGTGGTGCGCGATACCCTGAACTACTACCGTTCAGTGATCGCAGGTATCGCGCAAGTTGGATCTGCCAAGGCCTCGGTTGAATCAGGCCAAAAGGCGCTGGAGGCGACTCGTGCCGGCTTTGACGTAGGCACGCAAACCCTGACTGACGTATTGCTGGCCATCCAGACGCTGACCTCGTCCGAAAGTAGTTATTCGCAAGCACGCCATCAATTCATTTTAAACAAGTTGCTACTCGAGCAGACGGCTGGCACCGCGGATTTGAAAGATATGGAATCGATCAACGCGTTGCTGCAATAGATTGTTGCTGCAATAGATTTACGAAACGCAAAACGAACAGACCGGGCTTATGCCCGGCCTGTTCGTTGGTGCCACCTAAACTATCCGGCCCTGATCGCCGTAAGCCGTCACCGCACACGAAAGCATGTTGCCCCTGCGCACGTCGCCGGTGTCACTCCTGCAATAGAACATCCACCATTCGCGTAATTCGCCGCACGGCACCGCGCTCGCGCTCAAACACTTGTTGCGCGGCCTGCCCCATCTGTCCGCGTTTGCGCGGATCAAGCAACAACTGCAATGCGACCTGCCCCAACTGGTCGCCGCTGGCGACACGCTGAGCTCCGCCGCGTTGGATCAAACTGAGCGTAATTTCTTCAAAGTTGAACGTATAAGGGCCGACCAGTACGGGCGTGCACAAGGCCGCCGGCTCCAGCACGTTGTGGCCGCCAATGGGAACCAGACTGCCACCCACAAAGGCCAAGTCTGCCGCCGCAAAAAAAGGCATCAGCTGACCCATCGCATCAATCACGAATACTTGATGCGATAGCGTCGGCACTTCATCCACACTGTGCACGCCGGCCTTGAATCCTAGATCTCGCACAACATGCTCGACGGCGCGGAATCGCTCTGGATGACGCGGTGCCAACAGCAACAAAGCATCGGGCAAACGCTTGAGCACTTCCAGGTGCGCCTCCAACACCGCCTGCTCTTCGCCCTCGTGCGTGCTGGCGGCGATCCACACTGGTCGGCGTAGGCCCCAGCGATGGCGCATAGCAGCGCCTTCGGCGACCGCGTTGCGCGGAATTTGCATGTCGAACTTCATATTGCCGGTCACCACGATCTGCCGTGGATCGGCACCCAGCAAACGATAACGCGCGGCGTCGCGACGGGATTGCGCGGCAATGGTGTGCACGCAACGCAGGGCTGAGCGCGCCAGCGCGCGCAACGGCTTGTAGCCGCGCAACGAACGCTCGGACAAACGCGCGTTGACAATCATCAGTGGTATCCCGCGCTGGTGGCAGGCGAAGTACAAATTTGGCCAAATCTCCGTTTCCACAATCAGCGCCAAACGCGGCCGAATCTTGTTGAGAAAACGACGCACGGCAAACGGTAAGTCATACGGTAAATACACGCCAAATACGCTGTCACCGAACAACTGCTGCACACGCGCTGCGCCGGTTGGCGTCACGGTACTCAGCACAACGGGGGCATTCGGATAATCACGACGCAATGCTTTGATCAGCGGCTGTGCCGCGTTCACTTCCCCCACCGATACGGCGTGCACCCACAAACTGCCTTGAAAGCCGGGAGATTCGAACGAGCCGAAGCGCTCGCGCCAGCGCCGGCGATACGAACTCGAACGCCCGCCACGCAGCAGTAGCCGCAAGATCATCAGCGGCGTTACCAGGTACATCGCAAGGGTATAAAGAAAGCGCAACGGCAAGCTCCGACAGAGACGGTGCAGTATACGAGAGCGCGCCAAGCGGTAGCGGCAGCCACGCCATGATGATGCCGTGGCCAATGCCGAGTCATAAACCGCACACCTGTCATGACGTCAGAAAAAAGTGGCCTCCGTTACACTACGCACGATGCCCGGTATGTCCCGCCCCCACTTCACTCGCGCCCTGCTTGCGCCACGCCACTGGCCGGCATGGCTAGGCGTAGGCATTATCTGGTTGATCGCACGGCTACCCTACCCTGGCTTAATGTGGCTTGGGCATCGGCTTGGTGCGTTGATCTCGCATGTGCCGTCAGCACGTCGCGCGATTGCACAAGCCAACATCGCCCTCTGCTTCCCCCAGCTCGACGCGGCAGCACAAGCAAAGCTGGTCGACGCCAACCTGCGCGACCTTGGCCTGATGCTGGTGGAATTCGCCTTGGGCTGGATGGGCAGCGACCGCCGCTTGGCGAGTGTCCCGATCCATATCGAAGGCCTGCAGCATCTCGAAGCGGCGCGCGCACAGGGCAAAGGCGTGTTACTGGTCGGTGGTCATTTCTCACACTTGGAACTAAGCGCGCGACTGGTATCACAGCGCATCCGCATTGCCGGGATGTACCGCAAGATGGACTCCACGGTGTTTGAGTGGGCCGTGCTGCGCGCGCGACTGCATTACGCGGACGCGATGTTCGAGAAGGAAGATATCCGCGGCACCATTAAGTATCTACGCGCTGGCGGCACACTCTGGTACGCACCGGATCAAGACATGCGCAGCAAAGATGCGGTCTTCGTACCGTTCTTCGGCGTACCCGCATCAACCATCACGGCAACGCACCACCTATCGCGCGTCTCTGGCGCAGTCATCATTCCGTTTTTCCATCATCGTCTAGCCGATGATCGCGGCTATACGCTACGACTAGGTGCGCCGCTAGAGAACTTTCCCAGCGCCGATATTTCGGTGGATACCGCACGCGTTAACCACTGCATCGAAGACATGGTGCGCGAAGCCCCCGAGCAATATCTGTGGGTACACAAACGGTTCAAGACGAGACCACCGGGGCAGCCGCCGGCATATTGAGGCGTTGAAAGTTTGGCAAAAGGCGGGCAGAACAAAATGCGCCGGCCTCCACACTTGCTGAGCCACCCGCGCGAATTTATGTCACTTCAATTCTTCTGGCGTTCTCTACGCCAACGCCGCGACCTGCGCGGTTCGCTCATCAAACATGCCGGCGCCACCATCAAGTACACATTACGCAGCGCTCGCGCCGCCGGACGACATCGAGCTTGGCTCGATTTCCTCTACGGCACGCCGCTACTGTCGGCCCTGACGGCATACGACCCGCGCCTAATCGACCGCGCGCAGCACCCTTACATCAATCGACGGCTGAGTCTCACAGCGCGCTATGCCGTCATCACCGACCACTATCAGATGGTGCTGTCGACACTTGCTCCGGAGCTGCGCGAGGCGGTTTATCTAGGTGGCCGCTATCGGCTCGGCACGCTGCGCCTAAAGGACGCAAGCGAGCTGGCGATTGAGTTGCGTCGGCCGACCGGACGCGGCCGCGAAGGGGAGCTGTGCCTATGTCTGGCGGACACCCAAGGCCAACCCCTGTCGTCGATGATCTTCAGCATCGCCGACGGTGGACACACCATGCTGCTTGGTTGCGTGCAGGGAGCCACGGCCGCGCTTGGTCGCGAGGCGGTACGAGAGTTGACCCGACAGTGCCATGGGCTGCGGCCGAAAAACCTGCTGCTATCGTTGCTACGCGCGTTTGCCAAGCGATACGACATCACTCGCATTCGCGGCGTCGCCAACGCCGCGCACCCCTTCGCCGGGCAAGCCGACAAGATCAAAGCCGATTACGACAGTTTCTGGCAAGAATGTGGCGGCGTGCTCGATGAGTCTGGCTTTTACGAACTGTCCGCCGCCGAACCGGAGCGCGACGAGATGCTGGTGGCAAGTAAGCACCGCAGCGCCTTCCGTCAGCGCGAGGCCTTACGGCGACAGGCCTGCGTCATCTTGCTCGATGGCCTCGATCACCACTACGACCAAGCGCAGGCAGCTTAACTCTGCCGGCCCGGCCCAGCGCCCCCTGCGCTGCTCCAGAGGAGCGGCGCAGGATCGCAGCTGGGCCTGATCCCGCATTGCACCTCAGTGACAGCTGACCCGTTCGATCGCGACCTTCTTTACGCCGTAGCAGGCGAATGGCGATGCATGCATGATCGCTAGATAGTGCGCGGCGCTGGCGAAGGCTGGATCAGCCAAAGCGAAGTCCCGCAGCATGACCTTGCCCGCTCACGCTGCACTGCGAATACAGGCGTCGAGCAGGTCAGTACGGCTAGCGATCAGCAACAGCAGTTCAGACGGTCTTCTCAGTTTCCTTCACGTACAGAGCAGCGCACCACAGCCCCACTAGCCACGCAAACAACAGCCCCCACCACGCCGAATAGAACGCGAAATGGGTGTTCAGCGGAAACAACATCGCGCCTAATGCCAACGTCACTGGAAAGGCTCGCTCTCGCGCCACCGCGCCCACTTCTCGCCACGCACGCAGCGCCAGCGTCAACGCGGCCAGCCACAGCAGCAAGCCAATAACGCCGGTTTCGGTCAGCACTTCGAGTATTAGCTGATGGGCGTGACACGCGCCCTCATTCACTCCGCACGCTTCGCTGGAAACCACAAAGTGATCGTTGGCCGGTGCAAATTGTGGATAGGCGTAACGGAAGCCACGTACGCCAACACCGTTCACCGGGTGCGCCGCAATCATGCGCACGCTGTCGCGCCAAATATCGAGCCGCCCACTGAGCGCCGTGTCAACCGACTGATCGGTGCCATGCAACACCAGCAACGTCCGATCCATTCGCTCTTGGAACCGAGTAGACATTTTCCAGGCAACGCCGCCGACCACCAGCAACAACAACAGAGCACCCGCTATATAGCCGACAAAACGCAGCGGCGACTTTGCCTCACGCCAAGCGAAACCCAACCCGACCACGGCATAGCATACCCACGCCGCGCGCGAGCCAGACAGCAGCACCGGCCCCAACACCAACACAAACGCCAGCAACAACCCGGGCCAGCCCCAGCGTCGCTGCGCCGCCCACAAGGCAAAAGGCGATAACACCGCCAAGGTCGGGCCAAGCTTGAGGTTGTCCGCACCAAAAATGCCGGAGATACGCTCGGCTTCCGCGTGGCCACCCAGGCTCCAACCCGTAAATGTCTGCACCCACGCATCGGCCACCCATAGCGCCAAGACCAGAGCAACGGCGCCATACAACGCGTTTAACTTGTGCTCGCGGCGAATCGCAAAGCAGGCGTACAGGCCTAACGGCAGATAGCGCAACAAACCTGCCGTCGTTGTCCAGCTTTTGCCGGGCATCACCGCGCCTAGCGTCGATACCAGCGCCGCACCGATATACGCAGCAAGTAGCCACAGCAACAAACGCGCGCCCGGGTGTTCTTGCAGTACGTGGGGTTCCCGCGCGAAGAGCATGCCGACGCCGAGCAGGCACAAAAACGTGCCCAACTCGGCACTGCGTCCAAACGGCAATAACGCAATCACCAGCCAGAACGGCAGCAACGGGGACCGCAGTGCCGCCTTAAGCGTATCGCCAAAAGAAGTCATGCAAACAGCCGGAAGCCAGGGCAAGGTCGCATTGTAGGTGAGCGCCACAGACGTCGTGGAAGCAGCTGACATATCGACTGCGCCAAGGTTGGCCCACCAGCGGTGGTGCCTGTCCAACGGTCAGCAAATTTGAGACGCTGCTGCCCAGCGGCAATCGGGGTAAAGGCACGCAAACAGCCGTCCGCTACCCGTTCGCTAGCGCGTTCGCTAGCGCGTTAGCTCGCCGCTACTTCTTCATACAACGCCAAACCGGCTCGCTGCATATCCGCCAATCGATAACTTTGCAGTGGCGGGATGGGTGGCGCGACACGCAGCAACTCGGCCGCGCGCTCCACCAACTTTTCGTGATCACCCAGCGGCACACGGCCGGCCGGATACAGCTCAGCCAGCAGTTCACCCACACCGCCATGGGCGTAGCCCAACACCGGCCGGCACAGCGACAAGGCCTCGATCACCGTACGCCCAAACGATTCTGGCCGATTGGACAACTGCAGTACTAACGCCGAAACGGCGTAGACATCACGGATATCGTCGCGCTGTGGCGTCAGCACTACCTGTTCGGTCAAGCCGCGAGCGCGAATCAACTCACGCAACTCGTCGACATAGGCCTCGCGGCCAGCTTCTATCACGCCCAGCAGCAGTAAGCGTGCCTCGATGCCGCGACGCTTCAGGCCAGCCAGCAATTCAATCGCGTCATGGTGACCCTTTAAACGGGTACCGCGTCCGGCCAAGGTCAACAGCGGCGCACCGCGCAAAGCCGGGTACTGATCAAAGAATGCCTGCTGCCACGTCGCATCCGCACGATGCCCATACGGAAAGGCCGCCGGGTCCACGCCGCGCGGAATGACCCGCACTCGTGCCAAATCAAGCTTCGGGTAGTGGCTCAATACGTAGTCGCGCAAAGTTTGTGACACCACTACCACGCGCTCACCACGTAGCAAAATCGAGCTATACCTTCCAGGAGAATTCAAACCATGCACGGTGGTAATGAAATGCGGCCGCGGCTGCATGCCCTTGATAGCCCACCATCCCAACCACGCCGGTAGCCGCGAGCGCGCATGCACAATATCGGGTTGAATTTGGCGTAACACCCGGCGCAACGCCCCCAGCTTGAATAACGTGCGCAACGATTTTTGCCCAAGATCCAGGGTGACGTGCTCACTACCTTCAGCTTGTAGCTGGGACACCATGTGCCCACCGGCAGAAATGACGATGGATCGGTGACCCGCCTGTACCAGCGCGCGGGCTATCTCCAGCGCCGAACGCTCCGCACCACCCGACTGCATGGCTGGTAGCAGTTGCACCACGGTCAACAGCTTGCGGGGGGCGACAACGCTGGACATGAGTTCCGGACTTGTGACTTTCATTGAGCAAGACAAGCAAAAATAATGCCGTCTGTCGCTTTAAGGCTTACCTATGTTTCAGTCGCGCAAGACATAACGCGCGCCACAGTAAGCACAGACTGACTCGCCGCCATCTTCAACAATCGATAAATAGACCTTTGGATGGGCATTCCACAGCTCCATACCGGGCATGGGGCAAGACAGCGGTAGGTCGCTCCGCGTCACTTCGTAACGATTTTCGGCATTTGCCGGCACCAAAGGCACCGTCGCGGAAACGGGACGCGACATGGACAAGCTCCAAACAAGAAGACGGGCCGTAAATGGTAGCAGGGCTGGGCGGCGGCGTGACGCAAACCGCAAACGCCGCCCGCCTTGGTGGGCGCTTGGCGTCATGCCGCCAAGCGCATAAACACCGACACTACCGGGCATTCCCTCGCCCGATTCAAGTAAAGGCTGCTGCTTATTCCTTATTTCGCCGCAGGTGCCTCAGATGAACCTTCGGTGGTGATACGTATAGTAATTTCGTCGCCCACTTTTGGCGTATACGTGCTGACTCCAAAATCTGAACGCTTGAGGCTAGCCGTAGCATCAAAGCCGATGCGTGCCGCCGCGGATGCCGACGCATCGGTGCGTTGGTTCAGCGTGGCATTCAGCACGATCGGACGCGTCACGCCATGAATGGTTAGGTCACCCGTCACCGTAAATTTGTCACCGCCGAGGGGTTGCACCTTGGTGCTTTTAAACGTGATCGCAGGATATTTGCTGGCATCGAAGAAGTCGGCTTTCTTTAAATGTTTATCCAACTCCGGCACGTGGGTATCCAGTAACGCCAGCGGTAAATTTACTTGCACGCTTGCCTGTGCTGGGTGCTGCGGGTCAAACACCAAGGTCCCTTCACTCATGCCAAAGTTCGCGGTGGGGTGGGAATAGCCGAAGTGACTCCAACTAGCCAACACCATCGTGTGGTGCGGATCGAGTTGGTAAGTAACTGGCGCCGCCTGCACTGAAGCAGCAACGCCAAATAAGCCGACAAAAGCAAGGTAACGAAGTGCATGCATAACGTGTGTTCCTGTCGTCAAAAGTCAGAGCAGCATCACCGACGCCGCGTTATTTTCACAGCAAGCCTTTAGGGTACTTCATCGCGCGCAAACCACTCCACTTGCGCAGGTAAGGCTGGCCTGATCGCGCGCCGCCAGCCGCTGTTTGACCGCCATTTGGCGTAGCAATGTGACGAGCGCCTATAAGCGCGTCACACCCACTAGTCAGGCCAGATCCAACAGCGCGATCAACGCGGGGACAACACTCGATAGCCCGGCTGCCGATAATCGGATTAGCACGCAGCCGTATGTCAGAGCCATCCATTCAGCACAACTGGGCGACCGCCTCACTTGTGCTCGCCTGGACGGATTGCGTCGCATCGGTCTCAGCGCTGTAATCTGAAAGTGTGAACATCAGCACGACCGACAACGACCGACGCACGGCAAACGCACTGTATCGTTGTCGGAAACAAGGTGCTAAACACAGCCCCTCCTTCGAGCCGCCATGCCAAAACTGCAAGACGAATGCTGGGTGATCACTGACACCGCTGCTGGCAATCAACGCCAGGCGCTGGCGCTGGCGGGTTGTTTGCCGTGGCCGGCCCGGCTGCTGATCCTGGAACCACGCGCACCATGGTCGTGGCTGGCACCACGCCTCACCGTTGGCGGTCTGCTGGCATTGCCTGCCGCACAACGGCAGCGGCTCACTGCACCTTGGCCACGCGTGGCGATTGGCTGTGGCCGGGCGGCGGCGCTGTTCACGCGAATGTTGCGAAGTTTGTCTGCCGGCAGCTGCTACACCGTGCAAATTCTTGACCCGCGCAGCACGCCAGACTCGTGGGATACGGTGATAGCGCCGCAGCACGATCAACTCAGCGGACCCAACGTGCTGCAGCCACTCGGTTCGCTAAACCCGATCGACGACGCATGGCTCGCCGACGGTCGCGCGGCGTACCCAGCCCTTGGCGAACTGGCGCGGCCACGCGTCGGGGTACTGCTCGGCGGGCCGCGCCGCGGCATCCCGCTGGATGTTGACTACGCGCAACGCCTGGCTAATCAGCTACTCGCACGCCAACAACACAACGGCGGCAGCCTACTTCTGCTCGGCTCACGCCGCACGCCTACGGCTGTCGCCAACGTTTTCCGTGAGCGCCTGCGCGGCGTACCGGGCTTGCTTTGGTGTTGCGCTGAAGACGGCCCGAATCCTTACCCCGCCGTGCTCGGCTGGGCTGACCAATTAGTCGTCACGCCCGACTCGGTAAACATGCTCAGCGAAGCGTGTGCGGTGGGCTGCCCGGTGAGCACCTTCGTCACCTCGCCACTGCCAACAAAGCTGCAACGATTCCATCAAAGCCTGCACCAAGCTGGGCTACTGCACGACCTCGGCAACACGGCACCTTCCACGCAAGCGCCCCTGCGCGAGACAGCAGCCATCGCGAAGATCGTGCTGCAACGGATCGCTTCGGCGCAGGCGCAATAAAGTCAGCCGAATAAAATGTTATTGCGACAAGCGTCCACAAAATTACGCATGAAAATCATGTGCCGAAATAGAAAAGATCGGTTATGGTCTGCGCCGCGCCGCGTCGTCGCTTGTTGACGACTCCCCAAGATGCCTAGACCGACACAGCCAGCGCCAAAGAAACCAAATATCGGACCACCTCTGGCCCGTCTGGGGCGGCAGTCTGGCCCCTCTACACGAGCACGCATCATGAATACCGGACACCCCAGAGACAGCGGTTGGCTGTGGGCCTATCGAAAAATTCGCAGCCTGCATTGCCCGCATTCGACGGCGTTTTACCGCGCGTCGCTGTACGCCTTGCGTGGCGATACCGGGCGTTTCACGAGCCACTACAACGGCATGCGCGCCAGGCTGCGGAAGTAAAATTGCACGACGCAGCCGCCTCGCTCAAGTGGCCTACGCATCACCGAAATCAAACCCTAATTCGGACGTGACGTTATTTACGTCGGCACACAATTGCATCAGCGTTGCGCTGCGTGGCGTCACCCGCGGTCGCAAGTCCAGCGTGCAAGCGAGCGCGCGGTGCAAGAAATCGGCGTGCGCTGAACCCAACACCTCCGCCTGCTGCAGCGTAAGCAGACTCGCACGGCGGCACGCTTCAATAAGTGCCGCGTTGGCGGTGACGTTCAGTAACTGCGGCTGTTGCGCAGCATGCGCCAACACTAAGCCCTGCACCGCGAATTCCACATCCAGCAGACCGCCATGGCCTTGCTTCAGATCCAGCCGCGTGGCGTCGGAGCGGTCGCGCTCATGGCGCCAACGCTGGCGCATGCTGCTGACCTCCGCCAGCACCGCCACTGGCTCGCGCGGCAGCACCAGAATGTCACGACGCACGCCCGCCAACTGCGCGCATAACGCCGCATCGCCAGCAATCGTGCGTGCGCGCAACAGAGCTTGGTGCTCCCAGGTCCACGCCCGACTTTTTTGATAAGCGGTAAACGCGTCCAGACTGCTTACCAGCAAGCCCTTGGAGCCATCCGGGCGCAAGCGCGTGTCCACGTCATACATGCGACCGGCCCGCGTGAGCACAGTTAGCCAGTTCATCACGCGCTGGGCCAAACGTTGATACCAACGTGCACCTTCCAGCGGACGCGCCCCATCACTCATGGCTTGGGCGCGACGACCGTCATAGACAAACACCAGATCCAGATCCGACGCAAAGCCCAACTCCTGCCCGCCAACGCTGCCATAACCCAGCACCGCGAAACCCGAACCCTCGCCCGGCAAGCGTCCGTGGTGTACGGCTAGTTCACGCCCGGCCAGTGCGGTGACGGCGATGACAACAGATTCGGCCAAAGCGCCTAACCGACGCGCAGTAGCGACGGCATCGACGCGCCCGTCGTTGAAGGCCAAGCCCAGTCGAAACGCGGTGGACGACTTGAATTCATTAATGCGCTCCAGCTCTGCCTCCGCCTCGCGTTCGTCCAGCGTCGATAGCACGCGGGTAATTTCCGCAGTAATGTCGGCACGTTTCAGCGGCAACTGATCAATGCGCGGGTCCAGCACATCATCCAGCAGCAGCGGCTGCGCAATGACACTTTCCGCCAAAAAGCCACTGTCCCCAAACAACCGCGCTAGACGATTTCGAGCCAATGGCTGTTCTTCTAACAGCGCCAAATAAGCTGAGCGTCGTGCTACCGCTTGCACCAAACGACACAGGCGCAGCATGCACGCAACCGGCGCGGCGCTGGCACGCGCCGCGCTAAACAATTGCGGCATCAAACGATCGAGGCGGGCGCGCGAGCGCTCAGACATCGCACGCACCGGCGCAGCTTGCGGCAGCTTCAATAGGGCGTCGGCCAATGCCGCACCCGGCATGAAGCCGGACACTTCCAGTACAGCGGCATCCAGCGTGCCGGCACAGGCTTGTTGCCACAACACCAAGTCAGCGGCCGGAACGCGCGCGGCCGGGCCACCTTGTGGCATCAACACCGCGGCAAACTCGTCGCTGACAACAGCACGATGGGCAGCTAGATCCTCTGCCAAGGCAGCCCAAGTCGGGTAGTCCAAACTCAACGCAATGCGCTCGCGACTCAGTTCACTATCGGGAATGTCATGCGTTTGCGCGTCGTGCAGCATCTGCACGCGATTTTCCAACTGCCGCAACAACAAGTAGGCAGAACGCAAAACATGGGCGCGCGCTGCATGAATATGCCCGCGCGCCGCGCAAGCGGTGAGCGCCGGCAGCAGCCCGCGCACCCGCAAGCTGGGCTCACGGCCACCGCGAATCAGCTGAGTCAATTGCACCATAAATTCAATTTCACGAATGCCGCCGGGCCCCAGCTTCAAGTTGTCGGCCAGGTCCTTGCGAACCACCTCGGCATCAATCAGCGACTTCATCTCACGCAGTCCCGCGAACGCCGTGTAGTCGAGATATTTGCGATACACAAAGGGTCGCAACAAATCCTGCAGCTGCTTGCCGGCGTGCCGATCACCGGCGATTGGCCGCGCCTTGATCCACGCGTAACGCTCCCAGTCACGCCCTTCGCTTTGGTAGTACTGCTCCATCGCGGCAAAGGACAAGGCCAGACGACCGGATTGACCAAACGGCCGTAGGCGCAAGTCGACACGGGCACAAATCCCGTCTTCCGTTGGCTCGTTCAGCAGGCGCACTAACTGACGACCAAGCCGGGTGAAATACTCGCTGTTATCGAGTGAGCGCTTGCCGTCACTTTCGCCAGCCTGCGGATAAGCCAAGACCAAGTCGATGTCGGACGAAAAATTCAGTTCGTTGCCGCCAAGCTTGCCAAAACCCACCACCACCAAACGCTGTACCGAACCGTCCGCCGCGCGCGCCACACCATAGCGGCCGGCCAGCGCGCGCTCACTCCACGCTAACGCAGCAACCACCAACGATTCATACAAAATACTGGTGGCGGAAAGGGTTTCTGGTGTGTCATCCAGACCGTTGACGTCGCGAAACACCAGCCGCAGTGCTTCGGCGTGACGAAACCGCCGCAAGCTCGCCATGCATGCGGCTTCATCATCAGGTAGCTTCAACGCGCCTATTCGTGCGCCAGCATCACTGCCCGAACGCAGCCGTTCCAAGCCATCAGGCGCAAGCAACTGTGGCTGACGACACCATACGTCGAAGGCAAAATCGCTCGCCAACAAGGTGCGTCGAATCCGTTCGGCAACGCCGGCATCGTCATGCAACGGCACGCCAGCCGCGCGACAGCGAGCACCGAGGTCGCTGTAACGGTCATCGATCAACGCGCGCAGCGCGGGAGATTCATGCAGGGGCATCACGCCATTGTGCCGCAGTGCGACGACGTGGGCACAGCGTTCGACGAAGATCTCGTTTCACGGCAGCAAACCAGGCCGGAGGAAGCCTCTTCGGCCGGTCACCCATGGTCGGTTCATCCACAAGTGGTTACATTTCGTTACATTCTAGAGTCCACCTCATGACAGGAGTCACAGAACTGCCATGCCGTTGAAGTTGAACCACACACCCATGCCGCCCGGTTGGCGACGGTTCGTCACACACCTCGCACTTGCGTTCGCGCTGGGGCTGACCTTTGTGTTGGCCACGGGATTACTCGACGGCGGCACAGGGGTGCAGCCGGCGCGGCTGTTTGACCAACCACGGTTTTTGCTTGCCAACGCGTGGCCGGGCCTGCTGTTGGCTGGCGTTCTATTGGCGCTGACACGACGTGCGCTATTTTCGTTGGCTGTCGCGTTTTTGCTGCAAGGGGTGGTGTACGCCGTTAACGCGCTGAAAGTAGCCAACCTTGGTACGCCGTTGTTGCCGGCGGACTTTGGCATGCTTGGCCAATTGCGCAAGGGCGGTCTGCACGTACTCTCCGGTTACCTGCCACACAGCGTATGGCCTTACGTGGCGATCTTGGTAGCGCTGCTGCTGATCGCCTTCATGTGGCGTGCGGAGCCGGCACTATTTCCGCGACGCACGCATGGCAAGCGCTTGTTGGCTGGCAGCGTGATGGCCGCCTTGTTGATCAGTCTGTTGGCGGCGTTGCCAGCGTGGGGAAAAATCTACAACGGCCGAGTTTTATGGCTGGAGCCGTGGTCGGCATCTTCCACCACGACCCATTCCGGCCTGATCAGCTCGTTGCTGATGTTCCAGCTGCAGTACGGGCGCGCGCAGCCGGCACCAGACCACAACGCCGCCATGCAACTCATTGGCCGCTCCGATCAGGCCTTACGGCAATACCTAAGCACACCTAGCGATGGCAACCCATTGCCAGACATCGTGGTCGTGCAAAGCGAGTCGTTCTTCGACCCGACCATCATGCGCGGCTATGAAAACAGCGATTTCACACCAAACTTTCGCCAACTCGCTACCCAAGGCAGCAGCGGCACACTCCACGTACCCACCTTCGGTGGCGGTACCATTCGTACCGAATTTGAAGTGCTCACCGGACTATCTCTGCGCTACTTCGACAAGCTGCAATTTCCTTACTTGCAGTTGAATCACAAGCGCGTACCGAGCTTGGTGCATGTCCTGAACGCGAACGGTTACGAAACCATCGCTTTGCACGGCAACGACCCGGCTTTCTGGAACCGCACCACGGCATTCAAAGCACTCGGCTTCGACCGCTTCGTTTCACGAACGGCGTTTCCGGCCAGCGCGGCCGTCGACGGCAAGTACATGGCCGATAGCGCTATGACTGACGAAATTCTGGCGCAGTTGAAAGACAGCGGCGCCCCGCAATTTATTTTTGCTATCAGCCTTGAAGCGCACGGTCCGTATGACGTTGAGCCAGCGCACGTCGCCGAACGCGATGCCATTGCCGTGCCCGACGGCATCGTAGGCAAAGACAAACTGGAACTGCAAACCTATCTGTATCACTTGCAACACGCCGACGCTGAACTGGGGCGACTGGTCAAACATCTTGCGCAACGTAGCCGCCCCAGCCTCGTCTTGTTTTACGGCGACCATTTGCCAGCCCTGAGCGGGAGTTATCACACCCTCGGTTTTGTTGACGGTCAGGACATGCTGAGTCAGGCAGATATCTGGCTGCTGGTCGATCCTCAGCACCCGGCGCAGCCGACACAGCAAACCATGGCGTCGTGGTTATTGCCCGGAAGATTGTTGCAACAGGCCGGCATTCACGATGCCCCCTACTTCGCACTTACTCAGTTGGTCGGTCTGCCACTGGCCGAACTCACCGCAGCGCCGGGCGCACCACCATCAGCCGAAAGCAGCGAGCAGGAGCAAGACGACCTTGCCATGTCCAGCGTTGATCAGTTGCGTTTGAGCGGCAAGCTGGAGCGCATGTTACCTAAACCGACTTCCATACTTGCGCTGCCGCACGCCACCGCCACGGCGGGCCACTGAGACCATCAAGGGCATCAAAGGCCTCACCGTTCGGTTTATCGAACCCGCAACGCCAATCCGCCACCAAGTCCGCACTGGCTGCATGAGACCGTTTCGTCACGGCTTCAGCCGGCAGCAGGTTAGCGTGCCCCAAAGCGCCATAAGATGAGTCCCCGACGCGCACATCGCGCCGCAGCCCGCAGTTGCGAAGACTACCCATGCGAAAAATCATCCTGGTCACTCTTGTGGCCAGCGCCGGACTAATGATCAGCCCCGTATTCGGCCAGTCCGTCAGCCAGATCATCGCGCACGCATCCAGCATCACGCCAACTCCCTCCAGCGCGCACTCGGCCACCATCGACAGCACGGCCACGGTTGATCCGGGGGCCACCGTAGACGCTACGGCAACGGTAACGGGCGGCGCGACGGTTAACGCTGGCGTCACACAAGATGCGGGTGCTACGGTAGAAGCAACCACCGGCTTCAATATTTGGTCTCCGGCACCACTGCCATCACCACCCCGTAGTTACTCCGCAGCCCGCACCGCCATCCCGCCATACAAACTCAAGCATTGACCCATCCGAACGCGGTCTTGTCATAGCCAAGATCGGACCCACAGACCTTTCTGCGCAGTAGCGCCGAGACAGACTCAAGGCTAACGGTTGGCGTCCGTGCGATAACGTTTCTAGTGCGACGCTTATCTACCAACCCGGCGCTATCGCCGCCAAAGAAAAACCCCGCCGAAGCGGGGTTTCTCGTAGTGCAAGTAGCCGTCTAGAAGGCTGGACTTAGTAGTCCATACCGCCCATGCCGCCCATGCCGCCCGGCGCGCCGCCGTGGCCATGGCCGTCATCTTTCTTCGGCACTTCAGCCACAACGGCCTCGGTGAGAATCGCCAAACCAGCGACCGACGAAGCGTACTGCAGAGCCGAACGCGTCACCTTGGTCGGATCCAGAATACCCATTTCAACCATGTCACCAAACTCACCGGTGGCAGCGTTGTAGCCGTAGTTGCCCTTACCTTCCTTGACCTGATTGACGATCACCGACGGCTCTTCGCCGGCGTTGAACACAATTTCACGCAACGGCGCTTCCAGCGCGCGACGGGTCACGGCAATGCCGAGGTTCTGGTCGGTGTTGTCGCCGGTCAAGCCTTCCAATGCCTTCAAGGCGCGGATCAGGGCCACACCGCCGCCGGGGACCACGCCTTCTTCCACAGCTGCGCGAGTAGCGTGCAGTGCGTCTTCAACGCGGGCCTTTTTCTCTTTCATTTCCACTTCGGTCGCGGCACCGACCTTGATGATTGCAACGCCGCCGGCCAACTTGGCCACGCGCTCTTGCAGCTTCTCACGGTCGTAGTCCGACGAGGTCTCTTCGATCTGCGCCTTGATCTGCGTGATGCGAGCCTGAATCTCAGTCGCGTCACCGGCACCGTCGATGATGGTGGTGTTTTCCTTGGTGATGACAACGCGCTTGGCACGACCCAGATCCGTCAACGTGGTCTTCTCCAGCGACAGACCCACTTCTTCGGAAACCACCTGACCATTGGTCAGCTTGGCGATGTCTTCCAGAATCGCCTTGCGACGATCACCAAAGCCAGGCGCCTTGACGGCGGCAACTTTGACGATGCCACGGATGGTGTTGACCACCAAGGTCGCCAACGCTTCGCCTTCCACTTCTTCGGCAACGATCAGCAACGGCTTACCGGCCTTGGCAACCGCTTCCAGCACCGGCAGCATGTCACGCACGTTGGAGATTTTCTTGTCGTGGATGAGGATGTACGGGTCATCCAGCTCAACCTGCTGGCTGGTCTGGTTGTTGATGAAGTACGGGCTCAGGTAGCCACGGTCGAACTGCATGCCCTCGACCACGTCCAGCTCGTTGTCCAGGCCGGAACCTTCTTCAACGGTGATGACGCCTTCCTT
>JBDTBF010000091.1:0-17695 GCA_039924175.1 Rhodanobacter sp. | reverse complement strand
CGTCAGCCGTACGGATGACCGGCACGTGCGCGTTGTCGTCGCCGGACCGATCGGCTTGCGTACCGCACCGATGGACGACCCAAGTGGCTTACGCACAGGCCTCGCCGACACCAGCAGCAGAACGGCGACACTCGCTGCAGCAGCAGATCAGGACCGCACTGTGGTCGCCAGTCTGCAACGACGCGATCCGCTGATTTCGTCTGATCTAGGCTGGAAGACCGTTGCCACCACGCAACTGGTGCTGCGCGGTCGGGGAGCCAATGATCGACAAGTGGCATGGGTCGGCGAACTGGACGCGCCTGAGTCCATTGTCGCCTCGCGGCCGGGATCGGGACCAGGGGAATGGCGGGTCATGGTCGAAGAGTGGGAGCAACTGGAAGCCGATCCCGTTCGTGCGCGTTCACCACGGAAAAGATCCACCCGGCAATGGGAGCAACGACTCATTTATGCGGATGCATTTGACTTGTGAGCATGCCGCCCCGGTGATCCCGGCCATGTGAGAAAAGGCAGCGTATCGCCCACTCAAGCGCGACGCTGCTGTGGACCGGGAGCGATCGCTTCGTACCAGCGGTCGCCGGCTGCACTTGTCCGTGGTGCGAACGCGAAAGACCGCTTCGGCCGCCATGCTCCAACGCACACTTAGCTCGCAGCGGCTCCCTGCTGTAAGAAGCTGGGTGCAGCATAGGCGCCGCTATTTAAAAGCTGACCAAGCAGCAGCGTTCGCGGTAACGTCGCAAACCACTTGGCGTTACCCAAACCGGCTCTGCTTGGTGGCGTATATCGTCTGTCAAAGCCATGTCCGAAAACGGCGAGTCGCCAAGCTTTAGTGGTGTTAGCCTGCACGCATGACTAACGTAACGCCCCCCACACTACCCGCAGCACAGGTTTGCGAACATGCGCGCAAGAGTCGTGATGCGCGCTTCGATGGTTTGTTCTTTACCGCCGTCACCAGTACCGGGATTTACTGCCGGCCAGTGTGTCCCGCACCGGCTGCGAAGCGGTCAAACGTACGCTATTTTGCAAACGCTGCAGCAGCAGAGGCGGAGGGATTTCGACCATGTTTACGTTGCCGGCCGGAGCTAGCGCCTGGCAACGACCACTGGCGTCACGCGAACGATGTTGTTTCGCGCGCACTGGCTTTGATCGAATCAGGCGCCTTAGCAGAGCACTCACTGGAACAATTAGCAACACGCGTTGGTGTCGGTGCGCGCCAGTTGCGGCGCCTTTTCGTGGAACACGTCGGCGCACCACCGATCAGCGTGCACACGACGCGGCGCTTGCTGTTTGCGAAGCAGCTGCTGACGGAAACCGCATTACCAGTGACCGAAGTAGCGTTGGCATCCGGCTTTCGCAGCTTGCGTCGTTTCAACGCTGCGTTTGCGCATGCGAACCACATCCAGCCACGCGAACTGCGGCGTCGCCCGCAAGCCGGGTCGGATACGCATTTGGTTTTGCGGCTCGCTTATCGGCCGCCTTATGCATTCGACGAGCTGCTGGCGTTTCTGCGAACACGCGCGCTGCCCGGCGTTGAGCATGTGGACGAACACAGCTATTCGCGTGTGTTTGGCACGGCTGACGCGCCAGGTTGGCTGCGCGTGAGTGCGTGGCCCGGCGACGTACACGCGCTGCGTCTACAAGTGCACTGTCCGCAGTCGTCGCAGCTGCTTGGCGTGGTAACAACGTTGCGGCGTATGTTTGACCTCAATGCGAACCCACAGGCGATCGCCGACGCCTTTCAGCATGATTCGCTGTTAGGTCCACTCGTCGCGCGGCGTCCCGGCTTACGCCTACCCGGCGGATGGGATGGCTTCGAGATTGCGGTGCGCGCGGTGCTTGGCCAGCAAATTAGCGTGGCCGCCGCTCGCACACTGGCTACGCGCACCGTGCAACGCTGGGGTGCAGCCATTGCGAATCCGCCGCTACCTGAACTGGATCATTTATTCCCGACACCCGCCGCGTTGGCCCAAGCCGACCTGGGCGAAATTGGTTTGACTCGTGCCCGCGCCACCACCGTGCGCAGCATGGCGCAAGCGTTACTGGATGGTCGCGTGGATTTTCGTGCTGAGCAATCGTTGCAGGAATTTGTATCGCGCTGGGTTGCGCTACCTGGCATCGGCGATTGGACGGCGCAGTACATTGCCATGCGCACGCTGAGCAACCCGGATGCGTTCCCCGCCGCGGATCTGATCCTGCGTCGCGAGGCAAGTAGTGACGCGACAGCACTGACAACCAAGGCGCTGATCTTGCGCGCTGTTGCGTGGCAGCCATGGCGCGCCTATGCCGTCATGCACCTGTGGCGTGGCTCCGCTGACCACCCACCCGCAAAACTTCCCATCACCTCACGCCGGAGCCGCTGACATGATTCTCACCGACACCATTTATTTTGACGAAATCGATAGCCCGGTTGGTCCGTTACGCCTTATCGCTGACGCCGGTGGCCTACGTGAAATGCTATTCGAAAAGGAAAACCACCCCACCGTGATGCAACCGGAGTGGGTGCGCGACAGCAAGCCATTGGCGCGCGCACATCGACAGCTGGACGAATACTTTGCCGGCAAGCGGCAAACGTTTGACCTGACATTGAACCCGCATGGCACGCCATTTCAGTTATCCGTATGGATGCAGCTGCGGCAAATTCCGTACGGGACCACGATCAGTTACGGCGAGCTCGCGCGCCGCGTCGGCAACCCGGCTGCTTCGCGCGCCGTGGGTGCCGCGAACGGGCGTAATCCGCTGTCGATCATCGTGCCGTGTCATCGAGTAATTGGTAGCAGCGGCAAGCTCACCGGGTTCGGCGGCGGGTTACCGGCGAAGGAATTTTTGCTGGGGCTGGAACGGCGCACGCTGAAGGGCGATTTATTTGCGTAAGCGGAACTGCGATGAGTCCACTACAGCCAATCGCCCACACCATTAGCACGACCAAGCCCCCTCACTTGCCGCTAATTAAACAGCAGCAAACTCAGTGACCGCTACGCGCTGACGGCGGATTGACATCGGTAGGCGTCACCGGCATCGCGGCAGCATTCTGATAACGCTCCAGCAAGTCTTTCTGGCGTGCGCGTTCGCGCTCTTCCCGCGCTTTATCGGCGCTATCGGTCTGCTTGCGAACCGCCGAATCAGCCGGTAATGGGCGCTTTGCCGTGTCCGAGACACCTTGCTGCAACTGCTGTTGCATTTGGCTTTTCTGCAATTGATCGCGCACTTGTTGTTGTTGCACAACCTGCTGAAATTGCACCTGCGGCGAGGATTGCCGCAAAACCGGAGCCACTGCTTTCGGGGGTGCAACCGACTGCCAAGCCAGCGCCGAAGCCATTGGCGCCAGTGCGCACACGCCTAGCAGAAGCGGCAACAACCAACGTCCACGTTTCGAAAAAGGTGTCATGGCTATAACTCTGCGCGATGATGCGTTAAAGAATCGCTCCATCCTAGGAAACCCCAGATGAACGTTTTGTTCCGCGGCTCGCTTGTTGTCTTGATGGCACTCGCCGCCGGTTGCACCACCGTGCCCGCCAGCACACCGAGCACAGCTACCAGCTCAACCGCACCGAGCAGCCAGATCACCCCGCTCTTGCTCATTTCGATTGATGGCTACCGCTACGACTATTTGCAGCGCGGCCTCAGCCCAACGTTGGCGATGTTGGCGAAAGACGGCGTACAAGCGGCATCCATGCAACCTTCGTTTCCGTCGCTGACGTTTCCGAACCATTACACCATCGTCACCGGCCTGCGGCCCGACCATCACGGCGTGGTCAACAACACCATGTTTGATCCGCTACTAGGCAAGTTTTCGCTGCGCAGCCGCAAAGCCGTTAGTGATGGCCGCTGGTGGGCGCAAGGTACGCCTATTTGGGAAACGGCCGACCAACACGGTCTGCGCACGGCAACCATGTTCTGGCCTGGCTCGGAAGCCGACATTCACGGCCACCAGCCAGACTATTGGAAGCCGTTCGACGACAAAGTCACGGCGGATCAACGCGTCGATCAAGTGCTAGCGTGGCTAGATCTACCTGCGGCGCAGCGGCCCACGTTTCTGACCTTGTACTTCGATGCCGTTGATCACGCGGGTCATTTATATGGCCCGGATACGCCCCAGGTGAATAGCGCCATTAGTGAAACGGATGCGGCCATGGCGCGCTTGGTGCACGGGCTGCGCCAGCGCCATTTGTTTGACCACATCAACATCATTGTGTTGTCCGACCATGGCATGGCCTCGGTGGCAGAACAAAACAACGTCCTGATCGACAAGCTGGTTCCGCTGGATGAAGTACAAACCGTAAGCATGGGCATTCTGGCTGGGTTTAATCCAAAATCGAACAGCGCAACCGACCAGACGAACTTTGCCGCTATCGAGCACACGTTGGAGCAGCCACAACCGCATATGCAGTGCTGGGACAAGACCCGCGTGCCGGCACGACTGAAGTACGGCAGCAATCCACGCGTGCCGCAATTACTGTGTTCGGCCAACATCCACTGGCGCCTCACCACCAGCGACTACGCAGCAAAGCGCAAAGGCCGCATGAGCTTGGGCGATCACGGCTTCGACAACGCCGACCCACAAATGCAAGCGTTGTTCGTGGCGCAAGGCCCGGCATTTCGAGTGGGCGCACAGGTCGGCGCGTTCCCGAATGTGGACGTCTATCCGCTGATGACCCACTTGCTTCATATTCCTGCCGTCGCGAATGACGGCAACTACAACGCCGTGCAGGATATGCTGCGGCCAGCCAAACGCTAAACGTCCACCCCTCTTTGCTCACTAGCCAACGGCGCTCCCACGCGAAAGCCATTTGTGCACTGGGCGGGCCGATAGGACGTAGCGAGTCAATGCGTCGCGTATAGTCCGCCACGCCCGCCTTTTTCGAGAACCGCATGATTGACACGCCCGCACCCAGTGATCTCAACAACGACGCGTTACCTGAAGACGCACCGTACCTTGCAGCGACCACGCGCTGGCTGGAACGCGCGGTGATCGGCCTCAACCTGTGTCCGTTCGCCCGCGCGCCTTATGTGCAACGGAAACTGCGCCTGCGGGTCAGCCATGCACGCGATAACGACGACCTTTTAGATGACCTGTGCGGCGAGCTGCAATCGCTAAATGCGCTCCCCCCCGAGGAATGCGAAACTGGCTTGTTGATTCATCCGTTCGTACTCAACGACTTTCTCGACTACAACGATTTCCTCGACGTAGCGGACGCTGCCGTGGAAACACTGGGGCTGGAAGGTATCTGGCAAGTGGCCAGCTTCCACCCGGACTACCAATTCGCGGACAGCGCAAAGGACGCCATTGAAAACTTCAGCAATCGTTCACCCTACCCCACCTTGCACCTGTTACGCGAAGCCAGCGTCGAACGGGCGATGGATTCAATGACAGACACCGACAGCATTTACCGACATAACATAGAAACGCTGGGGCGACTGGGGAAAGAAGGCTGGGCAAAATTGTGGATCGACAAAGAAGCCTGAACACGACCGAGATTGATTCAGGTCGCGCGTGAAGCATCTAGTCATACTGGCGTATGAAAAACCCCCACGAACCCTCTGTTGATAGCACTGACCCGTACGAAGAAAGCATCGATCCGAGTGTGCAGTGCTCCACCTGTGAAGCGGTCTGTTGTCGCCTTACGGTGGTGCTAATGCCGGAAGACCACGTTCCCAAGTGGCTTATCGCGCGCGACGAGCACGGCATGGAAACGCTAGCAAAGGGTGAAGAAGGTTGGTGTGCCGCACTCGATCTGAACACCTTTCGCTGCACCATCTACGACGAACGCCCCAGCATCTGCCGCAAGTACGCCATGGGCAGCCCAAGCTGCCGCGACGAACGAGCCAAGTGGTTCGGCAAACCGATCCCGACGCCGGTAAATTTACTGTAAGCCCGGAGTAGGAGCGCACCCGTGCGCGAAAGGCATTGACGCAAGAGCATCGCGCACAGGGTGCGCCTACGATTTCCACTTCAAATTCCGGCGATCGGCGATTCTACGACGCAAAGATCAACGCCGTTTCGTCGGCGTCCAACGCACGCCATTCCCCCAAAGGCAGCTCACCCATAGTCAATTTTCCGACCGAGATGCGCTGCAGCGTTTCAACGTGATTACCGGTGGCAGCAAACATGCGCCGCACTTGATGGTAACGGCCTTCAGTGACTGAAAGTCGAGCGTGACGCGGCCCTAGGACATCGAGTATGGCCGGCGCCAACGGCTCCCTTTCTTCTTCCAGCAACAGCGTGCCACTGCCGAATAACTCGACTTCGTCGCCACGCAAGTCCTCCGCCAGGGTCACTTCATACACCTTGGTGACATGCATTTTTGGCGAGATGATCTGGTGCAACAGCGCGCCATCGTCAGTGAACAACAACAAGCCGGTGGTGTCCCGATCCAGCCGACCGACACTGGAAAGTGCTGGGGCCCGAACGCTGTAACGCGGCGGCAATAAGTCGTAAACCACGCGACCT
Source organism: Rhodanobacter sp. (assembly GCA_039924175.1). Classification (GTDB taxonomy): domain Bacteria; phylum Pseudomonadota; class Gammaproteobacteria; order Xanthomonadales; family Rhodanobacteraceae; genus Rhodanobacter. Next base: position 11,250 of record JBDTBF010000091.1, on the reverse strand, counting down.
GGATCCTTGCGCGAGCAAGTGACCGCAAGCGGCTTGTTCATCATCAAGACCATACCCGACGGCGGGTCCAGTGGTTCGTCGTCTACTCGAATGGTTTCGTGCAGCACCTCATCGTCCGCATACAAGACATCGCCCTTGGCGTCGGTAATGCGCCCGCTACGGAACAACCGAGTAACGTCTTTGCGGCTGCCATAACCGAGGTTGGCGATAAGTTTGACCAATTTCATAGTTTGACTCCTGTCGCTTCAATGACCTTGAAACCGTCTTGCACGGTCAATGTTTGGACGTTTCGGAAACGCGCCGCTAGTAACGCCTCATACGGCAAATGCCGATTAGCGACAATAAACAGACGGCCATTTGGAAGTAATGCGTCAGCCGCGCTAGTGATGAAGGCACGCCCCAGCCCAGGCAAATCGGCTCGCCCCTGATGAAACGGTGGATTGCTGACAATCGCGTCATAACGCTGCGGCAATCCACGAGTGACATCATGCCAATGCACCGTCAGCTGCAGCGGGCGACCGCATGCTTGCTCGGCGCGTTGCAGATTCACGCGTGCCGGCTCATTTGCCCGTGCGTCGGCTTCGTATAAATCAACGCTATCCACTTGCGCACAGCGCGCCACCACCTGCGTGGCGAGATAACCGTAGCCCGCGCCAAGGTCCGCAACACGACCACTCAAATCGTGTGGGAGATGCGCGGCTAACAACGCGGACGCACGATCAATCCGATTCCATGCAAACAATCCCGGACGGCTGACGTAGCCATCTTCAATTTCACGCAACGCATCCAACGCCGCCCACTCGCGTTGCAGCGAACGATTGATGACGGCGTCGTCCCGCACCACCCAAAACACGCGGCACTTATGCTTGGAAAGCTGTTGTACGTTTCCCGCTAACTGCGCCAAATCCGCCTCGCCTGATTTAGCACCTTCGGTGTTGGGCATACACGCCAGCAGTGTTCCGCCCGGCGCAACATGCTCCAAGGCCTGGGCAAACACCGCTCGTGCTTCGTCACGCTGACGTGGCGGCAGCAATAGGACTAACGGAAACGTCTCGTCGGGTTCAGGGGTGCCGACGCGGAGGCCGCAGCGACTCAGCTCATCGGCAAACGGCAGAAACGTTTGCTGGCACAACCAACCGGGCTGCACCATTTCGCGCAAACGCATTCCTGCCCGCGCGCGCAAAAACAGCACGCTACCGTCCGCCGGTAAACGCAACAGCTGGGACTCAAACGGTATAAATAAAGCAGCCAGTGCCGCATCGGGCGCAGCTGCGAAAAACCCTGCAGAAGTCACGTCACACCTTCAACGACAAAACAATGGACGCATTGTACGTGGGTCAGGCGTTGCACCACGCACGTCGAGGTTGATACGGGAATGTCTTGCGTGGAAACGTATGATGTGGAAATACGTTGTAGGAGTGGCTTTAGCCCCGATGCTATTGCGGCTTGGCATCACAACAAGAGCATCGCGACTGAAGTCGCTCCTACAATTTTGGTTGCCGCTGCATGATTCACGAGATTGACTTCAGCGCCAAGGCTCTTTGCGTTCGGCATCAGGAGCGAGAGCATCGGGGCTAAAGCCCCTCCTACAATTCATATCGCTATTGCCTGCGTCTTGAGACGGCTACTGTGCCGGTGTTGCCGGTTGCTCCGCGCTGCCAGTTGCTGCCGCCTTCGTTGGCAATTCATCCATCATTTGCTCGGCCAATGGCTGATAGCCACCGTCAAAATGATGGTTGCCTTTCTTGGCGTGCACCTGCACCCAGGTGGGTAGTCCTTTATCGGTACACAGGCTGTCGTCCGCGTCGTCTTCGCCGTAATAGCAGACCACGGGGAATTGATTGTTCAGCGCCTGCACCGGTGGCATCGTGTCGTAATGCGGCACTTTGTTGAATTTTTCCAATAGCTGCTTTGCGAAGGCTTTTATCCGTCCGCGCGCCACCATGTAGCCTTCAAATTGAATTTCGAAGGTCAGGTCGCGACTAGGCGACAGCAAAACTAGTTGGGTGATTCGCGCGCGATTTTCCGAGCTGAGTTTGTCGATGATGCTGGGCAGTACATCGGCACCGAAGGAAAACCCCACCAGCCACACGCGCTGCTTGTGCCATTGCGTCAGATACTTTGTCATCAGCGCGTCGAGCTGCGCCGCTGACTCGTCTACCGTGCGCATGCGCCAGTAATATTTGAATGAATTGACACCCAGCACCGGCAGCCCGTGGGCCGCAAAGGCGCCACCCAACTGCCGATCCAAGTCTGCCCAGCCGCCGTCGCCGGAATAGATGATGGTCAGCACGTCACCCTGACCGGCCGGCGGCGCCACCTTCGCCGCTGCGGGCAAGACAACCGTGGCACTTTCCAGGCTAACGTGCGCAAACGGATTCCATATCAGCGCCAGCCCGACGACACACGCACCTAGTCCAGTCAGCATCAGCTTCTTCCAGGTTTTCATCGACGTACCACTCCGCTGAGACCACCTGAAATCAGGCTAGCGACGTTGGCAAGAATCATCGGCAAAGCAATGCTGCCGGGTACCGCCATGTAACGCGGCTCCCACTCAGGATCAAATTTTTCTTTGTAGCGTTGCAGACCGCGGAAATTATAAAAACGCTCACCGCGGCCAAATACCAGCGCGCCGAAGCGATTCCACAGCGGTGCTTGACGTCGGTTTTGCAGCCCTGCTAAAGGCGCCATGCCGAGGTTGAACCATTGGTAGCCTTCGCGCTTCGACCACTGCATGAGCTCCACGAACAGGAAATCCATGATGCCCACCGGGCCATCAGGCAAATGGCGCATCAAATCCACCGAGGCTTCTTGTTTGGTATCGGTCAGCAACAAGTTTGAAAATGCCACGATGCGGTCGTTTTGCCACACCAGGGCCATTGGTGTGCGCACCAAATAGCGTGGATCAAACGCGCCCAGTGAGAAGCGCTTCTCGCGCACATGTTTGTCACCCAGCCACGCATTGGAAATTTCTTGTAGCCGCGGCAGGAACGGCGCCACCGCCTCAGCGGGAACGATCTCCAGCCGCAAGCCATCACGCGTCAATTTATTTACGGTACCGCGCAAGGTTTTTTTGGACTTGCCATCGAGGTTGAACGTTTCTAAACGTACGCGGGCTTCCTCGCCGATCTTCAGCAAATCCATACCCACTTCCAAGTACAGATCCAGATCAACCGGACTGACTTGATAAAACACTGGCCAGCCACCCGCGCGCTCGCACTGTTCCATAAAGGCCCAGACCAACTCATGCCGCGCGTCATCGTCCTCACCCACCGGGTCGCCCATCGCCACCCAGCTACGACCTTCAATGTCGTACATCACAAACGCTTTGTGCTGTTCGTCGAACAGCAACGTCTTGTCGCCCATCAGCGCCAAGTGGGCTTGCGCCGAGCGGAACTGTTTGATCAGCGGCAGCGCCAGCGCCAAGTCCGCATCCGTGGGAGGCTCACGATGTATGTGCGCCGGGCGAATCAAGCTGGCCAGTGCGAACAACATCCCCGCCGCAGCCGCCGCAACAAGCGCGCGCAGTGCGCGCGGCGCGCCACCTTGATGGAAGCTAAATTCCCACCACAGGTCAGCGCTGTAATCGACATGTTTATAGCTGAACATCACCAGCCAAACGGCGCAGACAAGCACCGCGACAATTGCCAGAATCCAGCCAAACGAAAACGACGTGCTGAACAACGATGCACGCCGATAAAACAGCCGATGCGCCGGTGCTAATGCCATCGCCAGCAAGGTAAGCATGGTGGCTTCTTCGTAATCAATGCCCTTTAGCAACGAGAACGCGGCACCGGCCAGCAGCAACACCAGCGTCAGCACATACGCCGCGTCCAGCCGCCGTTGCAAACCACGCGCCAGAATCAGCAGCAGCATGCCAATCACGCTGGCCAACAGATGGGACACTTCCAACACGGACAGCGGCAGCACGTCACGCAACACATCCATCCGATTGGGTAGCGCACGCGTCGCACCGGAAAATAGCAACACCGCGCCAGATACCAAGGTAAGCCCGGCAAAAAATGACGGTAGTAACCCGGTAAACCATGGTGCCCACAATGCTTTTTGACGCAACCCACGCGCCTCACGCTGCAACACCAACACCGTCGCGGCGCACAGCGGCAACAAGTAGTAAATAACGCGGAAAGCAGCTAACGCACCCAAAATAGGCGCAGCCAGCGCTTCGTTTCCGGTCGCGCCAAAACCGGCCAACATCACCGCTTCAAATACACCCAAGCCGCCCGGCACGTGGCTGATCAAAGCGACGATCTGGGCGATGACAAAAATGGCCAAGAAATGTCCGAAGCCATTATCCAGAGCATCCGGCATCAAGACGTACAGCACGGCTGCGGCCAAGCCCCAGTCGAGGGCACCCACAAGAATTTGCTGCACGCCGCTACGCACCGACGGTAAGCGCACGCTCCAGCGCCCGAAATGTAACGGTTGACGCCGCAGGCCACTGACTACCAGCCACGCCAGCGGCACTGCCGTCAGCAGCGCGCCAAACAAAACGTGGTACTGCGCTAGAGGCAAACCGGAAGGTAGTGGCACCCATAACAACGTCAACCCGGTCAACGCCAGTAAACCCAGCCAAAAGCTGGTGGTGCAAAACAAAACCACTTTGGCTATGTCTGACGTGGATAGCCCGTTCTGGATATAGAAGCGGTAGCGAATTGAGCTAGACACCAGCAACGACATGCCAATGGCATTGCTGAAGGCATAGCTGATAAATGAAATCATGCCGACGCGATGCCACGGCAGTTTTTTGCCGATGGATTGCACGCCGAACCAGTCGTACAGCGTCATCACCGCAAAACCTAGCAGGGTGAACAACACCGCCAGCCCCAAACGTGCATGCGATATCCCCTGCACGTAATGGCGCACTTCGTGGTAGTTGACCTCTTTGGAGAGCATGTGCAGCGCCCAAAGCGCAAGACACAACATGGCGACCGACAGCAGCGGTCCACCCAGTCGGTGCAACCACACCATGCGCCGGCTTGGCGCTGATAATACCGACTCAGCGCCCATGGACTGCTCGATCTTTTCCTGATCCACGCTGCGGCGCACTCCCCTGATAGACGCCAAGTGTAAAGCCGCTGCTGGTCCAAGTAATGAACACCAGCCGGCCGGAAATATCAGGTTGACCCAACACGCACCAAGCGCGAGCTAACCCGCCAAACTTGGCGTGTCAGCTCACGAATTATACGGCTGGCGTTACCCGGCCCAAACGTGCCACCCAGCGATACAACGCCACATTGACCACGATAAACGCCGCGCCACCGATCCAGATGGCAGCGCCCGCAAAGCCATCACCGACCAGTGCCAACGGCGCGCCTTTGCCGGAAAACACCACGATTGCTGCAATCACCACGCCGATAATGCTTTCACCGACAATCATGCCCGACGCCAGCAGCACACCTAGCTGCTTCACCGCTTCCGGCTTCGCCGTACGCTCAGCGCGGCGGTCGAAATACCAACCAACCACGGCGCCCACCACAATCATCAACGTGGTCGAAGTCGGCAAATAAATACCTAACCCAACGGCCAAGGGCGGCAAGCGTGCTTTCTTCGCGGTGCGACCGAGCACTTCGTCCAACACAATTAATGCCACACCAATGGCGCCGCCCAAAATGATCAAACTCCAATCAATACTGCCTTGCAGAACGCCCTGCGCCAGCGCTGAAATCAGCCCGGCCTGCGGCGCAGCCAGCGCTCGCGCCGGGTCGACACCCGGCGTGCCGGCAAAGCCATACGCCTGATTCAACAAGTCCAGCACCGGCGGAATCACCGCCGCACCAACCAGCACACCGATAACCAAAGCCACCTGCTGCTTCCACGGTGTTGCGTCCACCAACTGACCGGTTTTCAGATCCTGCAAGTTGTTGTTGGCAATCGTCGCCACCGCAAACACCACCGAGGTGATGAACAACGCAAACGCCACCAAGCCTTTACCTGACGCGCTGGAAGAATGAGTTTCCACACCGGCGACCAACAGCAAGGCCGCAACAATCACTACCAAAATGCCGACACCGGACAGTGGACTGTTGGATGAGCCGATCAAGCCGGCCATATAGCCGCACACGGCCGACACCAGAAAGCCCATGATCACGACAAACACGAGACCGCTGATCACCAACAACCACATGTGCTCGCCAAGACCCGTTTCGATGCTGAAACTGCCGAGCAACCAGCCAATCGGGAACAAGCACAGCAAGCTGATCAAGCCAACAATGCCCATCGGCATATCCAGCTCCGTACGCGGCAACGCGTCGCCTTTGCCCGACTTGCGCGCGCGCGAGGACGCCATGGCCGACGTCAGTCCGTTGATCACCGGCGTGACCAGTTTCGCCAAGGTCCAGATCGCCGCGACACCAATGGTGCCGGCACCGACAAAACGCACTTTGTCATTCCACGCGGCTTGCGCAACGTCGGCCCCCGTACCGATCGCGGCGCCAGCGGCGGCGGCCAACATGGTGTAATGCGGCACCGCCCAACCCCACGCAATCACCGCGCCGAGCAACATCGCAATGCCGACCCACAAGCCAACCAAGTGGCCGACCGCCAACAACGCAAACGACAAACTGAAGTCGTAGCCGCTGGCCGAGCCGCGGTCACCGACATGAAAATATTGCACCACATCGCTGGCGAACACCTTGGTCGCCACAATGATGGCGAACACCGCAGAAACTACCGTGCCGGCCGCTACCGCAAGCAAGCCGGCTTTGCTGTCTTCCGCCGAAGCCGCCGCAGCATCGTCACCGCCGCCTACTTTCAACACTTCAGCGCAGGCCACGCCTTCGGGATACGGCAGGTCAGAATCGGTCACCAGCGCGCGGCGCAGCGGGATCGTGTACATCACGCCCAAGATGCCGCCTGTCGCGCAGATGCCAAACGTTACCCAGAATGGGAAGCCGGTCCACCAGCCCACCATCACCAAGCCCGGCAACACAAAGATGATGGCCGACAACGTGCCTGCAGACGAAGCAATCGTCTGCACGATGTTGTTTTCCTGCATGGTCGAATTCTTGAACCCACGCAAGATCGCCATCGAAATCACCGCCGCGGGAATCGAGGTGGCAAAGGTCAAGCCGGCTTTCAGCCCGAAAAAGACGTTGGCGGCGGTAAACACGAGGGTGATCACGATGCCGATGATCAGGCCGCGCAGCGTTAATTCAGTGCGCGGTGACGCGCTGGTCAACATCGGTGTACTCACAAATAAATCTCCCCCGGGGGCTGGATACTGCTGCGAAAGATAGCGCGTCCAGAGCACTTACGGACATTTCGGCAGCGTATTGTTTGAACCATTTCGCTACAGCACGCGCAGCGTACGACCACGGTCATCGCCGCACTACGACACATCATTGTGCTGCCGGCGAGTCTACGAATGGTTAGCACAGCGTGCTCACTCATCATTCCAGCGGTGCTCAACAGCCGCACGGTTGGCCCAGTTGGAATGAGGTGTTCGCCGGTTCGCGCATTCGCTGGACGAGCCGCCGCCGGTTGTTGAAAAGGAGGTGGAGCCCGCGTCACTACGGCTAGGATTCGGTGGCTGACAGCGTGTTCAACATCTCTCGCACAGCTTTCCGTATCTGCAACGTCTGTGTCAGGCCAACGCTAGTTGACTCTCGAAACACCGCATCTCGCCGGATACGGGGTCCACGAAAGTCAGCCGTTGTGCTAACAACTGCAACGGACGTTGAAAATCATCCGGCGCGTCGTCGGCAAGTTGTGGATACCAGCGGTCATTGCAGATGGGTGCTCCCAACGCAGCCATGTGCACACGTAGTTGGTGCTTTTTGCCGGTCACCGGCGTCAGCGCGTAACGCCAATGCGTCACACCACGCTCGATCACCTCGATTCGTGTTTCACTGTTCGGTTCGCCGACCGCTTCGCACGTGCGAAAAAACGGCTCGCCGGTAACAAGGCGCGAACGGCGCACACACGGAAACGGCTGCTCCAGCAAGGGCGGCGCCAGCGCGACGTAACGCTTGTGAATCTTGTGCTCGCGAAACAACGCCTGATAGGCCGCCCGGCTGGCGGGGTTGGTGGAAAACAGAACCAACCCCGCCGTGGCTCGATCAATACGATGCAGCGGCACCAGGTTAGGATTATCCACACGTTCCATTAATCGATGCAGCAGCGTCTCTTCTAGATACTTTCCGGCCGGCATCACCGGCAAGAAATGCGGCTTATCAGCGACCAATAAATGATCGTCAACATGCAGTACAGCCTCAGTCACCGGAATCGGCTGTTCGTCGGTGACTTCGCGAAAGTAACGAACACGCAATCCGGCCTGATAAGCCGTCTGCGCTGTTATCGCCAAACCCTGCGCGTCCAGCACACGACCTCGCAGCATCCGGTCCAGCCATTGCTCACGACTGACACGCGGGAAGCGCGCGCATAGCGCATCGAGCACGGTCGCCCACGTACCCGCTGGCAGGTGCACGGCGCTGGCTCCGTAATCACGGCGCAACAAAAAGGTCGATACGGTCATAGCGGCCCAGTCTAATGCGCGGGCACATTCCGCCCGCGCACACTCCAGCCACGACCAAGCCCGTCACCACAGCGGTTGTAGGAGCGGCTTTAGCCGCGATGGTCCTGCCTTAATGCTGACATCCAAAAGCATGGGGGCTAAAGCCCCTCCACAACGGCGGCGCGCGGCCGCCAACCTTTTTCTCGGCCTAACCCTTTGAAACGCGATTACGAACGTGCCGCTCTATCCAAAATCACTACCCACACCCCGATTCACGCCGACTTGAAGGACTCAACGCGTAGAATAAGCGCCTTGTCTCAAGGCGTCACGTCATGGCCCTCAACGCCACCATCTACAAAGTCGAGCTGCAAGTCAGTGATATGGACCGCAACTACTACGCCACACATACGCTGACATTGGCGCGGCACCCGTCGGAAACCGAAGAGCGCTTAATGACGCGCTTGCTGGCCTTCGCGTTGTATGCGGATGACCGCCTGGAATTTGGCAAAGACATCAGCGATGACGAAGAGCCGGCGTTGTGGCACAAGGACTACACCGGCGATGTTCTGCTGTGGATCGAAGTGGGTCAGCCGGACAAAACGCGCCTACGCAAAGTCTGCGCACGCTCGCGCCAAGTGGTGGTGATCAATTACGACGGCAGCGCCTCGGATATCTGGTGGGACAAAACCAACACGGCAGTGAGCCGTCACCAAAACCTGACTGTGCTGGATATTCCTGCCGCAACCATCGCCGAACTCGTACGCTTTCTGAAACGCAGCATGCGCTTGCAGTGCCTGATCCAAGATGGCCAGTTGCAACTGATGAATGACGTGGACTCGGTAACGGTTGACCCGGTGTACCGCATGCGTGCCACCGAATCCACGCACTAACGCGACCTGGGGCACACCTGCTCGTGCAAAGACAGCACCCTTGCGGCAAGCTTTTACCGGATAATCCCCCTCTTTGACTCATCCTTCTGGAGCCATGCTATGCGTTGGTTACTATCCCTGATTACAGTCTTTTCTCTCGCAGCATGCAGCTCACCACCACAAGCACAGGCGCAAGCAATGGGAAACGTCGACAAACTCACCATCGTTGATCAAAAAGTTGGTACCGGCGACGAAGCCAAGGTCGGCTCGGAAGTTTCCGTGCAATACACCGGCTGGCTCTATGACGAAAACGCGAAAGACAAACATGGTACGAAGTTCGACAGCTCACGCGACCATGGCGCGCCGTTCTCTTTCACCGTAGGCGAAGGCCGCGTTATCGCCGGTTGGGACCAGGGTCTGGTGGGTATGCGCGTAGGTGGCACCCGTACGCTACTGATCCCTTCTGAGCTGGGCTATGGCGCCCGCGGCGCCGGCGGCGACATTCCGCCCAATGCTTCACTGGTGTTTGACATCGAACTACTCAGTGTCAAAACACCCTGATCGAACGAGCTAACCGTTGAGCTTTGCGTCGAATGGCACTTACGTAAGCTCGTCGTTGCTGTAGCTCTTAAGCTGCAGGAACGACAAAAAGTGAGTCTGTACGCTCAACGAAGTGTGTGCAGGCTCAGCCTTCTTCGGCTGCGGCTTCGCGACCCTGCTGACGAATAATGGCTTCTTCGCGTGCGTCGATGATGGACTGCATTACGCTGTCCACATCGGCGATGCTTTCGTCGAACGCAAAGTAACCAGTCAGCTCGCTGTCGGGCTTCAGCTCGCCCTGTTCAAACAGGCCCCACATTTCCTCGCCGTAGTGCGTATCCAGTAATTCAGGCGCAAAGCGGGACAAACTAATGGTGAGGTTGCCAACATCACGGCGCAGCATCTGTCGCGCCGCATTGTTCCCAGACGCGCTAACCACTTGCGGAAAGTCGATGATCACTGGGCCTTCAGGCCCGATCAGCACGTTGTATTCAGACAAGTCGCCGTGAATCAAACCGACGCACAACATGCGTGCCACTTGTTGCATCAAAAAGCGGTGATAGTCGCGCGCGGTATCGGGATCTAATTCCACTTCCCCCAAGCGCGGTGCGGAATAGCCATCGGCGTCCGTGACTAACTCCATCACCAGCACGCCGTTGAAGTAACCATAGGGATGCGGCACCCGCACACCGGCTTCGGTGAGCAGGTATAGCGCCTCCACTTCGGCATTCTTCCATGCCGCTTCCATTTCCTTGCGGCCAAACTTGCTCGCCTTGCCGATCGCGCGCGCCTGCCGGCTGCCGCGCACTTTGCGCCCTTCCTGATACTGCACGCGCTGCTTGAAACTGCGCTGCGCCATATCCTTGTAGACCTTGGCACAACGGATCTCGTCGCCCGAGCGCACGACGTACACCGCCGCTTCCTTGCCGCTTTTCAGGGGCCGCAGCACTTGGTCGATCACACCCTCATCCATCAAGTCCTGCAAGCCAGTCGGTGTCTTCATGCGTTGGAAAGCTTCAAAGTTTCGTGGGGTAACGCTGATTATGGCCGATCCACCGCGTTTGCCGATGGTTTTGCATTCGTGGTGGTCAGCCAGCGTTCGCCAACTGGTCATGTACCGCGGCGGCTATCTCAAATGAATACCGGCGTGCGCTGTGGTCAAAAATATTCGCCGTCAACAGCAACTCATCGGGTTGATTTCTGGCGATAAACGTCGCGATGCCTTGCTGCACCGTTGCCGTGTTACCCACTACCGCACAGGCCAGCGCGTGCTCTACGCCCTGTTTTTCCAGCGGCGTCCAGAACGACTCGATGTCGTCCACCGGCGCCGGTACCAGCCCGGGACGACCCCGCCGCAGATTCACAAAA
>JBDTBF010000090.1:0-3744 GCA_039924175.1 Rhodanobacter sp. | reverse complement strand
AACCGGTCAGCAAAAGGAGCTGGGCGAGCAGCAGCGAAGCAAGAGCCGAACGGAAGATGGGCATGCTGTACCTGAAGGATAGGCAGTGTCCGGTCGGACCGCCGGCCATCCACTTTGCGCCGGAACTTGAAGCAAGCGCAACTGCCGCAGTCAATTGGTGCACGCTGCATGCCGCAGTAGCCTGACTCACATCAACGGAATGATCGTGTTCGCGAGTAAAAGCCGTGCTTCCGCAGAGACGAAACTTCATGAACAGTGAGGGTCCGTTGCGGTGCCTGCCCAGACTGTCGTCATGGGCATGGTGACGCTGGTCGAGATTGATCCGTGTGCAGCTGTGCTCGACGTCAAAGCTGAGCCTCTCCCACGGGGAGCATCCGCTGTCCAGGTCGGCGGTACAGGTATGGCAGTAAAGACGTCCGCTACTTTCTTCACGTTGGATGCGTTGGCTTACGTTCGCCACTGATCGTTGAACGTGTGACGCCAGCCGCAACTCCGGCATCCACGCGTGGGCACTGGTGCTCACGAAAGCCTTTCCGATATCATGGCCGCGTCGCAACGCGGATCCCGAACGCGCGCGTTCGCGGCGATGATGTCGACCTGACGCTATGGACCGACCGCTACGCCGTGAGACGGCTCGTGCATTACCAAAGGTCGAGCTTCGCGCGCAGTGGGTTCGCTACGGCTGACCGGTCGGTTCGGCCACATCGGTGCGGGGTGAGTCTCGGCGCCAACGCGGTAGAACGCTGTGCAGTCGATCAGATGATCGTCACGCTGACGATCAACTCTGCAACCCGGATCGGATTTGGTGGGATCGGATTTGGCGTCATCTGCAATGCCAGTAGACGTCTTGAGCCGAACGCATGCGCGCGATGATCACGGCGCCGACGCTGCGCCGCTTTCGCCGCGACAGGATCGGCAGGTACCGGAAGTCAGCTCCCGACTGGAAAGCGCGCCAACTACGGTTTTGAAAGGATGTACTGAACACGGTTATCGGTGCGGTTACTCCATGCACACGCATGAGCTGACCGCGTTCTCAACTGGTGCACGTCTCGCCGTGAAGATCCACGCTGACACGTTTGAGCGCAGCACCGATAGCGTCGAGCAATTCTTCTCCGCCGAATGGCTTGCGCAGAAAGGTGCCGCGCCTGGGTATTTCCTTGCACTGTACTTCACTGTCGGCGGTAATCACGACGATGGCAATTGCCGGGTGACGCTCGATGGCACGTTCGCAGAGTTCAATGCCGGTGGTAGTGCCGGCGAGTATGACATCGGCGACAAGTACGTCGATGTGGGTCTGCTGCAGGCTGCTGATGGCGCTGGCGACCCCATGTGCGCGAATGCTGCGGAAGCCTTTGGTCGATGACAGCACCAAATCAAGCGATTCCAGCACCAAGGTGTCGTCGTCGACAATCAGTACGGTTTTCATGGTGTACGTCCGTGAAACGGCCCCGGTGCTTCCGGCGCTGGCGAGCATAGCGCCCGCTGACGCGAAAAGCTTCCCTGCAAGTCGCTCAAGCGTAGCATCCGCCTGTTGCGGGCATATCAGTGGGGCACCCAAAAACAGGAATCAGCGTGCCATTCATTTGGGCGTGATCTTTAGAATGTCGACTCTGACCCCGGTATTGCCGGTATCGCCGGTATTGCCGGTATCGTCGGTGTCACCCCGGTTTCTGTGTTGAGTCCGCTGTGCCGGGAAATCACGGCTACGGGTTGACAGACGAGGAGGTCCGCGAGGTTTCGTCTGCTGACATCCTCGTTGTCGCTGGCAGGTTCGTATCGAGCGCGTCGGTTCCGAACAGATCGCGCCCTGTACCCATCTCTGGAAGTATGTAGACGATGCCATTGCTGTGGCGGAAGGCGGGGCTGACAATCGACGTGTAGAACTTCGTCGGGACGTTGATGCAGCCGTAGGAAATACGGTTGTCCTGCGCGGTGGGACTCTCTAACCGCTGTGCACGTCGCTCGGCCGGTGTGCCCTTGACAACTGCATGCAGCGCAATGGATTCGGCGTAGTCGACCACCAGAACTTCCTTGCCATGTGCGTCGCGCGACAACGACGCCACAAAGCGCCCAGCTGGTGTGATGCGATCAGCCGGCTGAACTGCTCCAACCTTGTCGCCAAGGGTAGCTTTGGCAAAGCGGTCGCCACGTGACAGGCCAAGCAATGCTGGCGCCGAACCTTCCAATCGCCCGGTTGCATCAAACACGAAAACCTCGGCATTGACCTTGTCAATCAATACATAGGGCAGGCCGGCGTTGTCGCCTGAAGTGGTCACCCAGCGCGCAGCGCGCTGGGTTTGCGCCGATACGGATTGCCCATTGAAATCAATCGCCGTCGTTTGTGCAGGCGCTATCGAATGCATCGACAGCGCTGGCGTCCCTGCGGGTGCCACTGGCGCAGCGACGGCAGCCATCGCAGTGAATGCGAGGAGCAAGCCCAAGCCTTCGCGCCGAATCCTGATCAGCATGCGATTAGTTGCGGAACGACTTTGGCTTGAGGACTGGCGGCACATATATGGGCACTTCTTTCTTTTCCTCGACCACTGGGATGATTTCCAGCGTCATCGGCGGCCTGTGTTCTTCAGGCACGAATAGTGTAGGCGGTCTCGGCGTCGCCGGCGGTGGCTGCAGCGGCCCCAGCATCGGCGGTTGCGTTGGCAAAATCGGCGGTGGCGGTGTTGGTGTCGGTGTTGGTGTCGGTGTCGGTGTCGGTGTTGGCGTCGGTGTCGGTGTCGGTGTCGGTGTTGGCGTTGGTGTTGGTGTTGGTGTTGGCGTTGGTGTTGGTGTTGGTGTCGGTGTCGGCGTTGGTGTCGGCGTTGGTGTTGGTGTCGGTGCTGGTGTAATCGTACCGGTCGTGTGTGCAGCTATTGTTCCACAGCAGTTCTGCGCCAACGCGTAATCACCGGCGTTGGGGCCAGACAGTGTGTAGCCAGTATAGGTGATGCCATGGTCGCCGACGTCGGCGGAATCGTAGTTCGCCGTGGCACCAGGGCCAGCAACCAGAGTCACACCCGCCGGATCACCCTTGAGGCCGTTCAGCGTGGCTGTGGTCGTGCCGTCGAATACACGAGTACCAGGGTTGGCAAACACCAGCATGTAGCTTGCAAGCGTGGCGCCCTCAGTCAGCGTGAACTTGTTGGAGTAGTCCGTCGGTGACGTATAGGACACGGGGTTGTAGTAGATGAAGGCAGGTGCCTTGGTAACGGTTACCTTCGGGGCGTTTGAGTCAAATAACACCGTGCCACCCTCAACACCCGGTCCAGTGCCGTCACTGTCGGCTCGCAGTGTCAGCCCGTTGGGCAGGCCCAAGCTCCGGGTTGGGTCGTTGGTGTCGCGAGTCAGCGTGATGGCACCGGCGATGTTGACATCATTGGCCGCGCACATCTCCAGGTTACCGTCGGTGACCGTGATCGCACCCGTACTCGCTTGGTTGAGGTTGCGTCCGGCAGCAAGCAACACACTGCCGTTGGTGGTGGTGACCGCAGCGTTGACGTTGACGTCTCGTGTACAGCAGACCGAAAAATTGCCATTGGTGGCGGTAATGGGTGCGTTGATGACAACGTCGCGATTGCCGTTCATGGCCAGCGTGGTGGGAGTGCCGCTGGCAGTCCAGCTCTCTGCATCATTGACGAAGATGTCGCCGTTCCCGCCACCAGCGCCCGTGACCGTGTCGATCGTGACGTTGTTGGTTACCAGTTGCGCGGACAGCGTCGCGCCGGAAATGTTGCCGCCGGCACCGATGGT
>JBDTBF010000089.1:0-3143 GCA_039924175.1 Rhodanobacter sp. | reverse complement strand
CCGCCAGTTTGGACGGCAACATCAGTTACTCCTGGTATCCGTCCGGACACATGGTGTATGCGCACGAGCCGTCGCTGAAGTTGTTGCACGACAACGTGGCGCGCTTCATTGGTGAGACCAACAACATCCGACATTGAGCAGCACTGAAACTTGATCCGCAGGCAGTTAGCGGCGCTCACTTCGCTTCAGATTTCGTGAGGTTCATGAGGCTTATGCGCTGCTGCTGATATGCGCTGCAGGCGACTCGTCCTTGAGCGAGTTGTCGTGTTTCACAATGCCTTGTTCGTCATGTGGCGCGACCATATCCACACGAAATCACGCCGCCAGAGAGAAAGCGCCTGCGGCAGTGTTGTGTCACGATTCATGCCGGATCGGCGTGGCAAGTCGTCGCCGACGGGGAAGGTCATATCGGGTTTGGGGCAGGGGATACGTATGTTTGATGAGCGAAATATGGTCGGGCGCCATTTTCATTGGCGCGCGTGGGGTGTGTGGTTGGCGTGTGTGACATTGCTTGGCTTTACGACGATCGGCGCGGCCGAGGCAGCCAGTCTGGACCCGGCGGTGCTGCCGCAGATTCAGGCCGCCACATTCGAAGTGGTGCAGGCCAAGCCAACCGTTGATCCACTGACGTACGAAAAACCGCTGCCACTTGATTTGCTGCCGTATCAGGAGCGCACCGACAAGTATTATTCCATCGGTACCGCGTTTTCCATCGGACAGAATCGCTACGTCACAGCGGGACATGTGTTGCTGGCCGGCGTCGGTAGTTTGTGGGGTCCGCCAGCGCTGCGCGACTCCAAGGGTCAGGTATATGCGATCGACAAGATCGAACAGTTCTCCCTGCGCAAGGATTTCGTGGTTTTCTCGCTGGCCGCTCAGCCAGGCACGGCCGCGCTGACGCTTAATCCGAAGCCGGCCTTGAATCAGGTGGTTTATGCCGTGGGCAACGCGCTGGGTACCGGCGTTGTCATTCGCGATGGCTTGTATACCTCTGACACGCCGGAGCAGCAGGATGGCCGCTGGAAGTGGATGCGCTTCTCCGCCGCTGCCTCGCCGGGCAACAGTGGTGGGCCTTTGCTGGACAAGGACGGCAAGGTCATCGGTGTCGTGTTGATGAAGTCGGCTAGCGAGAATCTCAACTACGCGCTGCCGATCAGCGAAGTGCTGAATGCACCGGCACATCAAGCCGTCATCGATGCGCGGGCGCCATATCGGTTCGACTTGTTCAGCACGATCCAGAACGGTACTTTCAAGGCGCAGTTTGCGTTGCCGATGAGCATGACGGGTTTCTTCGCTACCTACATGGCGCAGGGACGCACCTACTCCGAGGGCCAGCTCAAAGCATTGCTGGCGAAAGAATCGGCAAACCTGTTTCCCAACGGCAATGGTTCTTCACGGCTCCTTTTTCATCAAACAATGCTCAGCAGCTTCCCTTCACTGATCGCTCGCGGCAGCAACGGCGAGTGGACGCACGTTGGTGACGCGTCGAAGCACTTCACGCTGGAGGGCAACGGTTATGTCGATGTCGGCGTGGTTGGGAGTAATGGACTAGTTCATCTGCGCCGACCCGATGGCGTTGACGCCACCACTTTCTATGGTGACGCGAAGACGCGCATGGATTTACTGGCGAAGACGGGCATGTTTCAGCGTGCGGTCGCGGGCGAGCAGATCAAGATTACGTCGCTGGGCAAGCCAGCCGACGAGTCGGTGCGCATGGATCGCTGGCAGCGTCCGTGGCGCGTCGAGACCTGGTCCTTGCCTTATGCGAATGCCACGTTCGTGGTGTATTCGTTGCCGGTGCCGGACGGTTCCGTCATGTTGACGCGCTTGGTGCCAGTTGCGCTGAAGCATGATATTCAGCTGGATATGAATGAGTACATCAGCTTCGTTCAGGCCACTTATACCGGCACGCTGGCGCAGTGGAAAGATTTCCTCAAGCAATCAGCACTATTGCCTGCCGCGTTCAAGAATATCCATCTTGATTTCGATTACGGTCATCGTTTCAGCTATACCTCGCAGCGCGTGGCGTTCTCCTACACGCCCGACGTGCAGCCGGTGGCACCTGAAAATTGGCTGCGGCTCGGCTTCTGGATTTTCATGGATAAAGGCCAGCCAGTTTGGGACGTGGGTGACGTCGATCTCTGGAAGACGGCAACCTCGGACGACGCCGATCACATCAACATCAACCGTTACGTTGCACCGCCTGCTGGGCTGGACGAGAACATAAGCAGCCTTTGGCAAAAAGTGTCCGGACGTCAATATCCCTACAACGGCGTAGCAGGCTACGACAATGACCGGATGATGATTGCTTCTGTGATTGCCCCCGTTACCACAGGTGGGAAGCCGCCGACCGTGCTGTTCGCCGCGTTTTACAACGTGGCGGGTACGCAACCGCAGGCTGAAATGACACGCAAGCTTGATTTGTTGACGAAGGATCTGCGCGTCATCGAGCACTGACCGACGCTGTGGCACCCACGCATGGTCGCAACGCGTCGGAAATCACGGCACCTGCGGTAGCGTGCGCAAGCTGCCGTAAGTTACCGAGTCATGACATGTGACCCGTCTGACCACGGGCCGCGCCAGTGCCTTTGAAACGTGATCCAGCGGGTTTGTTCAACGTGGCGAGGCAGGTTGTCGAAGGTGGGCGATGCGGCTTCGTCACGATGGCGTTCTGGTAGCCGTCAATCACGGATCGTGCAAGTCGAGAGCGGTGCGTCGCTGACGAGAGCATCGGCCTACCGAGCTGGCTCTGCACGGCTGGCAGCGCTGGTGGTGTGCTTTAGGCAATAATCCAGACTTGACTCAGGAGAGCGGTATGTCACCTCGATCCACTGTGCTCTTTTCGCGCGGCGCCTTGGGGCGCGCCTTTGTTGTCATGTTGCTGTGTGCCGCGATGGCCGCCTGCGGCCGTGGCAAGGACGGCGACAAGCCGGTGTTGCAGAGTACGCCGGCAAGCAGTGCCTCGGCACAAGCGGCCGCCGCGAGCAAGGAATTCTCTCTGGTTTCGGCCAGTGCTGATTCGCGCGACACGCGCACTGCGCTGGTGTTGCAGTTCAATCGCATCCTGGTTTCAGCGCAAGAGTTTGACAAGCTGATTGCAGTGACTGGACCAAATGGTGAGGTCGTCAGCGGCAGTTGGAGCT
>JBDTBF010000088.1:0-3115 GCA_039924175.1 Rhodanobacter sp. | reverse complement strand
GCGACAAGTTGATCACCACCTTCGGCCAGTGCCGACACCACCACCAGCGGCAGTTCAGGGAAATCGCGCTGTAACTGCGCAAAGAACTCCCGCACGCGCTGGCGGATGGCTTCGGCCTCGCGCGCCGCGATATTGCGGTGACTGGTAACGCCGATCACCAAGGGTGTGGCAATTGGCACGCTGGAAGCTTCCGGCGTCAACATGGCACGGACTGCCCGCACGAGGTCGGCGGTGCACCGGCCGCAACTGTGATCCCTAAACGGGACGGAACGCGCGAGGTTGTGGCTGCCTTCCGCGGCCAGTCCAGCCAAGCTTTGCCGCGCGGGCTGCAGCTTGTGCAGGCGTGGTATGCAAGCTCGGAACTGGCTGCCATCTCCGGCATGTAAATGTCCTAGCGCCCATCCGTGGGTGCGTCGAGCCGAGGATCTGCGCATCGATCCGGCAGCAGTCAGATCGAAGCGGACGATCGCGATCACAGCGACAGTCTGACGCTAGCAGTATTCGCGATTTACGTCACGTTTCCGTCCGGCTTTACGCTATACCACGCGATGCCGCGTGATTCCACGGGCAACGCGCCGATCCGGGATCTATTGTGCCGTCGCTGCTCGCTGCTGCCTGATCGACGATGAGGTGTCGAGATGCAGCTTCTTGATAGTTGTTTTCGTGTTGCCGACAACCGGTCGGGACGCAAACGGACACCCAGCGCCGCCGCAAGACCGCAGTCCACCTCGGGCACGGCCTCTCCAGCATCTCCCCACGTTCATGCTGTGCGTTTCCGTGCTCTGCTGAGTGGCAAGTGCAACTTCAGGCTTTGTCCGTCATCGCGCCGAAGCCGCAGCGGCGCTTGTACGGCGTGCCGGGTTGCTCCTGATTTTCGGAGCCGGGCTGGCCGTTGTGGCTCCCGACGGTGCGTTGAACGCACCGTCGGGGCCCTCGGACAGCAGGTGGCGTTTGCCAATGGCGGCTTGCAATCCGGCGTTTCCGGAACGCTCGTCAATATCTGGTGACTTCGTCAGACTTTTACGTTCTTGATCGCGGGGTCGCACAGCAGGGTCACCGCCTTTTTCGAGTCACGTACCCTCACGCCATAGTGGGCATCCATCTCCTCGACGCATTTGTTGTGGATCGTGACAGTCCTCTTGTCACGGTTGGTGCAACTGAGTTGGTCGCCGTCATCGAAGATGAAGAAGGTTCGGTCAAATTCGTAACGGCGATCAGTTCCTGGGGGGAAGCGCAAGGTGACGGTTCTCGGGACCTTGTCCGCGTGGTGCACTACGTGGCCCTTTTTGTGCGAACTATTGCCGCCGGTGAACTTGTAGAAGTAGCGTGTACCGCTGGAAGAATCTACGGGAATCCAATCGTCACCATTCGGGTGGCCGTCGTGAATATCCAGGGTCACCGTCGTATCGACGGGAATGGCATTGTTGGCCGTGTCAGACATCGTCATTGCTCCGGCTCGAGGGTTGGCCGCTCCGGGCCCAAACGACGGACGTGTGGTCCGCCGGTCCAATGAAAAGCAGCTTGGCGCAAGCTGATCATTTCGAATCAGCCGCCACTTGGTCGGCAAGTGTCTGTGGCCACGGGTACAGCGGCACGTAACTGCTTGCGTTCAACCTTGCCAAATACGCCGCCGCCGCCGCGTCGCGGTGTTGTGCCAGCAACACACGCACCAGCAGATCGAGGCGATCAAAGGCGGGTGGATCGCCGCCGTCGCGCAGCAGATGTTCGGCATGCGACCACGCTGCATGTGCGCTCGCAAGGTCTCCACGTCGCGCGGCGACGTTGCCTTGCAACAAGCGCAACTCTGCGGGCAGTAACCGGTAGGCGTCCTTGTTTTGCTGGCGAGCCAATGCCGGCGTCAGCTCGGCCTCCGCCTTAGCCAGCCAGGTCGCGGCCTCACCGAGCGCACCGCGACGCCACGCAAGTTCGCCCAGCAAGATTCGGGATTTCGCGAGCCAGTGCAAAGCCAGGGTGTCTTTGGGTTCGGCAGCATGCGCAGCCGCGAGTACACGTGCGGCGCTACGCGCCTCCTTTGCGGCTTGTTCTGGTGCTGATTGCGCGTCCAAACGTGATTGCCACCAGTAGTCCTTGCCCAGTTGCAGTTCCCATTGTTTGTTGGTGGGGTCCTGTCTGGTCAGGACTTCGGACAAGGCCGTCGCCTCCGCGGCTCCGCGGCGAGCGGCAGCAACTTGGCCGGTGTGGGCTTGCACATCCACCAGGAACAGGCGCGCGTCCGGCCATTCCGACTTCCACTGCGCGTTGTCGGGCTCGGCGGCGCGATTGGCGGCGATGTCGGCTACCTGTTCCGTAAAGCGCACTCGAGCCTCTTCCAGGCGGCCGTCTTGCATGGCCAGCGTGCCGAGGTAAGAGGCGATGTTGGCTGCTTCGTCGCGTAAACCAGTGTCGTGTGGGTGGGTTTTCATCCAGCCCAGATACAGCCGATACGCGTCGTGGAAAGCTTGTTCAGCTTGCTTGTTCCGGCCGCGCGCCAGATCGAGCGTGGCCAGGTTTGTCTGTCCGTAAGCAACTTCGCGCTGCCAGGCGAAATTGGTTCGGTCCAAGGCCGCCAGTCGCAGCGCGCTGGCGCGATAACTGCGCAGCCAGGTTTCGGCATCGTCCAGACGTCCCTGGCGCCAGAATGCAAATCCGATCCAGTATTCGGCCTGCGCGAAGTCGAACAGCCTCTGGCCGTTACCGGGTTGGCGCCGGTACAGCTCGCGGCTGCGGGCGTACGCGTCGCGGAATGCAGCGATGGCTTGATTCGCGTGGCCCTGGTCCAGCCGCACCTGGCCTATGCCGGCCAGCAAGCGCGCTTGTTGCTCCAGCGCGTGCTCGTTGAGATCGCGCGGTTGCAGTGTGTTGAAGTAGGCAGTGGCCTTGTCGTCGACCGCGACCATCAGGTCGAGCCGGCCGACGGTGGCCAGTTTGCCGCGAAGATCGCCGAGCATGAAGCCGAGAATGTTTTCGGCCTGGACTTGACGACGCTGTGCATCGTGGCGAGAGATCAGCGCGAACACGGCCAGGGTAATGGTCACCGCCATCACCACCAGCGCCAGCGAGGTGACCGCAACCATGCGTTGCATCTTGCGGTGCTGCTCGCGCTGCTTCAGTGCAT
>JBDTBF010000087.1:0-34942 GCA_039924175.1 Rhodanobacter sp. | reverse complement strand
CTGATGCGCCAGTAGAGCGCATCGTGACCCGCGTAGACGTCCGAAATCGGCAGATCGCCTTCGGCGGCCACGACCCGTGGTTTCGCGTCTGGCCGGGACAGGTCGAGCGCGAGTATCCGTCCGCGTGGTGCGTTCTTGCGCGAAAGCCAGTACAGGATATTTTCGTGCGTGGTGGCATCCATGAGTTGGTCGTCGTAGCTGGACGCCACGGCGCGCCAACGGGTGTTGCCGTTCTTGGTGCCGGTCACGGGCGCGACATAAGCGCGATAGCGTGGATCGGTACCCGGTGAAACCATGGCCAATGCATAGGGTGAGTCGACACGCGTGACGACCCATGGCATTTCTTCCGGTGTCAACGGAATCGAAGCGTCGCTGATGCCGTGTCCGAGAATCAGTGTGTCATTGTCGAAAGCTTGCCCCAGGACATGGAGGTAGACACGTCGGTTCTGATATTTGGCGGTGGCTACCATGCCCGGCATGAGCTTTTGCATGCGCGTGTAAAAGAAGGACTGACTGTCGGCTCGCCATGATGGAGCACCGAACTTTACGCGATCCGCTGACTCTGTCAGATCCTCGCCGGTTTTCGTATTGAGGATATGCAGCACGCCCTCTTCTGACCCGCCCGCGGCGAGGCTGTAGGCGACATAGCGGTTGTCAGGCGAGGGCCGAAAATACTGCAACGCGAGATGCGCATCCTTGCCTCCGGTGAGTTTCTCCGGGTCGATCAGCAGCCGGTCCAGGCCGTTGACCCCCTTGCGCACGTACAATTTGGGTTGCTGCGTGCCCGCGGGCATACGTGTTGTGTAGTAATAACCATCAACGATCTGCAGATCTTCGACAATGGCTGGCGTGGATTGCATCAGTTCGCTCATGCGTTCAAGCAGCGCGGCGCGACCCGGCAGGGCATCCAGCGTGGCGCGGGTGTGATCGGCTTGCGCCTTCATCCACGCAGCGACCTCGGGGTCTTTCAGGTTTTCTATGTAACGGTAGTTGTCGACGACCGGCGTGCCAAAGTAGGTGTCGGTCACGGCACGTACGGGCGCTGCAGGGGGTGTTGATGCAGGCGCCGCCATGGCGGTTAGGCTGCTGAACAAAATGATCAGGATCAAGTGGCGCTTCATGACGTTGCTCCGCATGGTCTGGACTGAACAGGTCGGTCGGGCGCTGCTGAACGGCGCGTCGCGCACCGCTGAGCAAGCAGGCTAATCCTATGCCGATCGCTCGGCGTCGTATGTAGGCTGAACAACGCCGAGCGTTCCTGAGCGGATGCTTTTGTTAGGATGGTGAGAATTGTTGACGAGGATGCACCGATGGCCGACGCGGCGAATGAATTCATGAAGGACTATCAGGCGCTGGCGCAGCAGTCGTGGGACTCCTGGACGCAGCAGTTCCAGCAGCAGCCTGCCGCCAATCCGTTTGCACCACCACCGGCGCAGGCGACCGCCGGTGATACGCTCGAACGCACGCTGGCGGGTCTGAAAGGCTATTTCGACTGGATGCAGAGCGCAGCCAGCAGTGGCGTGAGCAGCCGGCCATCCAATGACTGGCAGCAGCAGTTGCAGCAGATGTTTGCCGGTCCTAGCCAACCCTTTGCACAGGCTTTCGGTGGTATCGACAGCGCCGGTGCCGAAAGCTTCAGCCGTCAGCTGCAGTCGTGGTGGCAGGCTGCGCAACGCAGCGGTTTCGGTGACATGCCCGGAGCGCATGGTCCGACGCCGGCCTTCGGGCAGGATCGCGAACAGCAGATGAAACAACAGGAGCTGGGTTTGGCCATGTTGGCGTCGATGCAGGCGTCGGCCAAATATCAGGAGCTGATCCAGCGCGCTAATACACAGGGCATGCAGCGCCTGCAGCAAAAGCTGGCTGAACATGCCGTACCGGGGCGCCAGGTCGACTCGCTGAAGGGCCTGTACGACCTTTGGGTGGACGCCTCCGAGGAAGTCTATGCAGGCATCGCGCTCTCTGAGGAGTTCCGCAACGCCTACGGCGAGATGGTCAATACGCAGATGCGCGTGCGTCAGCTGCAGCAACAGCAGACCGAACAGATGTGCCAGCTGCTGGGCGTGCCTACCCGCAGCGAAGTATCCAGCCTGGGCGAACGGTTGCAGGCAATGCGTCGTGAGTTTCGCGTTAGCCAGGCCAACGCATCGGGTGGGCAGGGCGACGAGATCACCGCCTTGCGTCGCGAAGTGGCGGCGTTGAAACGGCAACTGGCCGGTGCACCCGCCATGAAACCAGCAGCCAACAAGGCGGCACCAGCCAGGTCGCCGGTAGTCACGAAGAAGGCTGCGGCCAAGAAGAAACCTGCCGCCAAGAAGCCGCCTGCCGCTGCGAAGAGGTCAGTGGCCAAGCAGAAGTCAGCAGCAAAGAGCACACGCAAGCCTGTGGCTGCGTCCAAACCCACAGTCAGCGCCCGCAAGCGCAAGTAAAGGAACGTCGCCGTGCAAACCCCATTGCAGATCGACCCAACCAAAGCCTTGACCGATATGGCGGCATTCCAGCGCAAGCTGGCCGCAGGCATGGCCAACCTGCGCGGGATGCGTGAACCCGAATACGCCAACACGCCACGCGAGCTGGTCTACAGCGAGGACAAGCTCAAGGTCTGGCACTTCACCGGCCACAGCAAGACCACCTCGAAGACGCCGTTGCTGATCGTCTACGCACTGGTCAACACGGTGTGGATGACGGACCTGCAGCCGGACCGTTCGATGGTGCGCAACCTGCTGGAGCAGGGCGAAGACGTCTATTTGATCGACTGGGGCTATCCGGATGGTGCCGATCGCTGGCTGACCCTGGACGATTACATCAACGGTTATCTGGATCGTTGCGTCGATGCGGTGCGTGCGCGCCATGATCTGGATGCGATCAACCTGCTTGGCATTTGCCAAGGTGGCGCATTCTCGCTGTGTTATACCGCGCTGCATCCGGACAAGGTGAAGAATCTGATCACCATGGTCACGCCGGTGGATTTCCACACGCCGGACAACATGCTGTCGAACTGGTGTCGCAACATGGATGTCGATCTGTTCGTCGACACCATGGGCAATATCCCCGCCGGGTTGATGAACTACGTCTACCTCACTCTGAAGCCTGTACGCCTGAACCAGCAAAAGTACATCAGCATGGTGGATATTCTGGACAATCCGCAGGAGCTGGAAAACTTCCTGCGCATGGAACGCTGGATCTTTGATTCGCCGGACCAAGCCGGTGAGGCGTTTCGTCAGTTCATCAAGGATTTCTACCAGGGTAACAAGTTGATCAAGGGCACCTTGGAAATCGGCGGTCAGCCGGTGGACCTTGGGCTTATTACGCAACCCGTATTGAATATCTTTGCCGAGCAAGATCAC
This sequence comes from Rhodanobacter sp., assembly GCA_039924175.1. Classification (GTDB taxonomy): domain Bacteria; phylum Pseudomonadota; class Gammaproteobacteria; order Xanthomonadales; family Rhodanobacteraceae; genus Rhodanobacter. Next base: position 31,595 of record JBDTBF010000087.1, on the reverse strand, counting down.
CTTGTTCCGCCGGATGCCGCGCGCGCATTAGGTCGTTATGTGGGCACGACTGACTACACCCAGTTGGCGTTCAAGGGAGGTCATATTGGCATCTACGTTTCCAGCCGCGCACAGCGTGAAGTGCCGCCGGCCATCCACCAGTGGCTGCAGCCGCGCGGATAACTTTCGTGCAGGAGTAAAACGATGGAAAAGCGTTTGATGCGTTCACGTACCGACCGAACTCTCGCGGGCGTCTGTGGTGGCGTGGCAGAGTATTTTGGTTGGGATCCGACCTTGGTTCGCGTAGCCTGGATCATCCTGACCTTGTTGGGCGGTTCCGGCATCTTGCTGTATCTGATCATGTGGGTAGTGATGCCAGAGGCAGCGTAACGACTCAGCGTAAACCCGTGACGAGCATGCGGGGCTGGTCGATAACCGCGTTCCCTGCGCTTTTTTTTTGCCCGTTGAGTACAAAGTCAAGTTATGGATTATGACCGTTATGACTCCATTCGAGCTGTGCAGTGGCAGGGTGATTATTTGCGTCTGCTCGACCAACGCAAACTGCCAGCCGAGGAATGTTGGATGGAGTGCCGCCACGCGGCACAAGTGACTCAGGCTATCCGCGATCTGGTAGTGCGCGGCGCACCAGCTATTGGCATTGCAGCGGCGTGGGGCGTTGCCATGGCGGCACGACAGGGTGAATCCATCGCTGAAGTATTGAGCATGTTGCGCGGCGCGCGACCCACGGCGGTGAACTTGATGTGGGCGCTGGATCGGATGAAACGCTGCGCCGATCGTGGCGGTGGCGCTGAGGGTTTGCTGCGCGAAGCGCAAGCTATTCAGGACGAGGATCTCGCCGCGAACCGACACATGGGTGAGCTGGGGGCGTCGTTGATCAACGCGGGTTCCGGCGTGCTGACGCATTGCAATACCGGTTCGTTGGCGACGGCCGGTTATGGCACGGCGTTGGGCGTGATTCGCGCTGGTGTAGCTGCAGGCAAGATCAATCGCGTTTATGCGGGCGAAACGCGACCATGGCTGCAAGGTGCGCGCCTGACCATGTGGGAACTCGTGCGCGATGGCATTGATGCCCAATTGATTGCCGATTCTGCGGCTGCGCATTTGATGAAATCAGGTGCGGTGCAATGGGTGATTGTCGGCGCGGACCGGATTGCTGCCAATGGTGACACGGCGAACAAGATTGGCACCTACCAGTTGGCTATTACCGCGAAATATCACGGCGTCAAATTCATGGTGGTTGCGCCTTCGTCCAGTATCGATATGACGACCGGGACAGGTGAGGAAATCGAGATCGAGCTGCGTGACCCGGCTGAGCTGCTCAGCATCGCTGGCCAGCGTTCTGTCGTAGCTGGCGCGCGTGCGTGGAACCCGGTATTTGATGTGACGCCGGCGGAGCTGATTGACGTCATAGTTACCGAGCGCGGCTTGGTTGAAAAGCCGAACAGTCTCGCCATGCAGGCCATGTTTGGCTGGTAGACCAGGAATGGCTGTCTGCGTCCGGTCATGCATGCTGCTGTACTCCGGCGCAGCAAAACGGCCGATTTTTCAATGCTTCGCATGACGCTTTCACGTTGCGTGGATTGCGTTACATAAGTCATTGATTCCGTTAGATTAAATACTGTCGTTTCCGGCCGCCCTGTGCTACAATCAGCAGGTTCATTTCGGGTCGCTTGTGCACGCGCTTGAAGCGCGATGCTGACCCTCATTTTCCGCTATCAGGGAAGCCGATCAATGGCAGAAGTCGACCAACAAATCATCCACGTCAACATCGAAGACGAGATGCGTCAGAGCTATCTCGATTACGCCATGAGCGTGATCGTGGGCCGTGCGCTCCCCGATGTTCGTGATGGCTTGAAGCCCGTACATCGCCGCGTGTTGTTCGCGATGAATGACCTGAACAACGGCTACAACAAACCGTACAAGAAATCGGCCCGTGTCGTCGGTGACGTAATTGGTAAATACCATCCACACGGCGATGCGTCGGTGTATGACGCGATCGTGCGAATGGCTCAGCCGTTTTCGCTGCGCTACATGCTGGTGGATGGTCAAGGTAACTTTGGTTCGGTCGATGGTGATAACGCGGCTGCGATGCGTTATACCGAAGTTCGTATGTCCAAGCTCACGCATGAGCTGCTGGCCGATATCGAGAAAGATACGGTTGACTTTGGCCCGAACTACGATGAAAGCGAGCATGAGCCGCTGGTGCTACCAGCACGCGTGCCGAACCTGTTGATCAATGGTTCAGCGGGCATTGCCGTCGGTATGGCGACCAATATTCCGCCGCATAACCTGACTGAAGTGGTTGCGGCGACGCTGGCGTTGATCGACAACCCTGAGCTCAGCATCGACGACTTGATGCAGTACATCCCCGGTCCGGATTTCCCGACCTGGGGCATCATCAATGGTTCGTCGGGCATCGTCGAGGCGTATCACACCGGTCGCGGCCGCATCTTGGTCCGCGCCAAGGCCGAGGTGGAAACGGAGAAGAATGGTCGTGAGACGATCATCGTTCACGAGATTCCTTATCAAGTTAACAAAGCCCGACTGATCGAAAAGATCGCCGAGTTGGTCAAGGAAAAGAAGCTCGAAGGTATTAGTGAGCTGCGCGATGAGTCGGACAAGGACGGTATGCGTATCGTCATCGAAATCCGCAGGGATTCGATGGGCGATGTGGTGCTGAACAACTTGTTCAAGCAGACGCAGATGCAGGTGACGTTCGGTATCAACATGGTGGCGCTGGTCGATGGTCAGCCGCGTTTGCTGAACTTGAAAGAGATCATTGAGGCCTTCATTCGCCACCGTCGCGAAGTGGTTACGCGACGCACGATCTTTGAGCTGCGCAAGGCTCGCGCTCGCGCACATATTCTGGAAGGCTTAACGGTTGCCTTAGCCAACATCGACGAGATGATCGAGTTGATCAAGACCTCGTCATCGCCGGCCGAAGCACGTGAACGCATGGTCGCGCGTCGTTGGGATGCGGGGTTGGTGAGTGCACTGCTTTCCGCGACCGGTGCGGCCGCGTCGCGGCCAGAAGCAATGGATCCGCGCGATGGCCTGAAGGACGACGGTTATCAGTTGTCCGAAGCGCAAGCGCTGGAAATTCTGGCGATGCGTTTGCATCGTTTGACCGGGTTGGAGCAGGAAAAGCTCTCTGATGAATATCGCCAGATTCTAGAAATCATTCGTGGCCTTATCGAGATTCTAGAAAATCCTGCGCGTCTGCTGGAAGTCATTCACGGCGAGTTGGAGGCGGTGAAGGCCGAGTTTGGCGATGCACGCCGTACCGACATTCAGCATTCCAAGGAAGATCTCAACGTATTGGATTTGATTGCGCCGGAAGACATGGTGGTCACCCTGTCGCACACCGGTTACATCAAGCGTCAGCCGGCAAGCACCTATCGTTCGCAACGACGCGGCGGCAAAGGTCGTTCGGCGTCAGCGTTGAAGGAAGAGGATGTCGTCGAGCAGTTGTGGGTAGTCAATACGCATGACACCTTGCTTACGTTTACCAGTACTGGTCGCGTGTACTGGCAGAAAGTGTATGAGATTCCGGAATCAGGCCCGGGTGCCCGCGGTAAGCCGATCATCAACTTACTACCACTGAGTGAAGGCGAAAAAGTACAGGCAGTGTTGTCGATACGCGAGTACAGCGATGACCGCTTTGTGTTCTTCGCGACGAAGCTGGGTACAGTTAAAAAGACGCCACTGAAAGAGTTTGCGTTCCAGTTGCAGAAGGGCAAGCTGGCGATCAAGTTGCGTGATGACGATGCCTTAGTCAATGTTGAACTGACTAACGGTAATAGTGACATCTTGCTGTTTGCCTCGAACGGCAAGGTTAATCGCTTCGATGAAAACACGGTGCGCTCGATGGGCCGTACCGCCGCTGGTGTGCGCGGAATGCGACTGGTCAACGGCGCGCATGTGGTGTCGTTGATTGTGGCCGCGGAAGGTGACATTTTGACGGCAACTGAACGCGGTTACGGTAAACGTACGCAGCTGGATGAATTCACCAAGAAGGGGCGCGGCACGCAAGGCGTCATCGGTATTCAGTGCTCTGAACGTAATGGCGGCTTGGTCGGCGCGGTACAGGTGACGGAGGCGCATGAGCTGATGCTGATCTCTGACAAGGGCACCTTGGTACGCACCCGCGTTGCTGAGGTCTCGCAGCTTGGGCGTAACACGCAGGGCGTTACCTTGATTCGTCTCCACAATGACGAAACGTTGGTAAGCGTAATGCGCCTGGATGCGGAAGAGGACAACGGTGACGAGGCCGACTTGGTGGCTACTCCGGTCGACGGTGGCGATGCGGACAGCACCGCACCGGCTGTCGAAGTGGACACCACGGCTGATGTAGATAGCGATGTGGCTGAGTCTGACTCAGACTCAGACGAAGAGTAAGCAACTCGCTAGTTGCTTGGAACAAGAAAAGCCCCGATTGTCTCGGGGTTTTTCTTGTTTATGGCTAGTCGTAAAGACGGCTACGTTACTGTTTCTATCACGGCAAGCCGACGGCAATGACACTGGGCGCGCTCAATCGTGTGACTGTGCTAAATAGAATAGATGTTCGACTGGTGCATCCAATGCGCGCGCCAATTTGAGCGCGAAAAGAGTTGAAGGCACCATTCGCTCCATTTCAATAGCGTTGATTGACTTGCGGGTGGTTCCGATCAAGTCGGCCAACGCACCCTGGGTCAAATTCTTCTCGGCACGTAGTACTTTCAGACGATTGGCCAGCCGTTCTTCTTGCATGCGTCAATCCCGATCGAACAGAAGGAATGCGCCGAGAAAGACGCTGACGCCAAGTGCTACGGTCAAGGCGGCAACCATTAGGGCGGAGAGACTAACGACCACGACGGTGCTTAACAAACAAAATGTGATCAACGCACCGAGCATCGTAAAGAATGCCCATTGGTAAGCACGGGCGATCGCCACTTGGCGTAACTCGTCGTGCAGTACGACTTCACGCTTTTCTCGAATGACATTCTTCGCGCCACGTGTCCGTTGCTGACCCAGCCAGGTGACGGCGAAGACGATGCCAATGCCAAGCGCGAGTAGTAGGGCGCGTCTGGTATCGCTGCCCAGAACAAGTGTCGCCGCCAAGGCGAGAACGACGATTAGTGCCAACCACACCCCACGTCGTTCATTTTTTACCAATTTATCTGTTTGATCGTCTGCGGTGTTTGTCATGCTTTTCTCCCTGCTGCCGGTGCTACGGTCGCTCGATGATGAAATATAACGTATCGGTTTCATAAAGCAACCATTGGGTTACATTCATCTATTGAGGGAACCACGGCGGCGACACCCGTGCCGGTAATCCCGGCCCTCATCGCGCTAGCAGCGATTGGCGCGTTGTCTGGATACTGTTGCGTTCGCGTTGCGGCACCCTAGGCATCCACTGATCGCGCGTTGCTGTTGCGCCGCTGAAAGCCGTACAAATTGGCCGCCGTACGCCAAGCGGAACGCCCTGAATATCGCGACTGCATAGCTAGGGTTTGTTAACTTGCTGGCTTGGGCGATCCATCACGCGGCTGTTGATCACGTGATCGCGCTGGTTTGAAACGGGCGCGGGTTCCGCGTACAAATTCAGGCGATAGCGGTAAGTTTGCTGATGGCGACCAACATCGCTTCGGCCGTAGAAACGCGTAATTCACCGGGTGCTTCAATGTGAAGTAACTTTACGACGCCATTTTCAGCGAACAATGCAAAGCGCCGAGCGCGCAGGCCCATGCCGAATTTTGCGCCGTCAAATTCCAGACCGAGCGCTTGCGTGAACTCGCCGTTGCCGTCGGCCAACATCAGCATGTCGGGCGGTACGTGTTGTGAGGAAGCCCAGGCTTGCATGACGTAGGTGTCATTGACTGCCATGCAGATAACTTGAATGTCGCTTTGTTTGAATTCGTCGAAATGGTGTGTGTAACCTGGTAAGTGTTCGTTGGAGCAGGTTGGCGTGAACGCTCCCGGTACGCCGAAAAGGACGGTTTTGCGGCTGGCAAACAGGTCGCTGGTATTGTGTAGCGGCGGCGCTCCGCCGATGATCTGAACAGCGCAATCGGGAATACGGTCGCCTATTTGGATGGTCATGTTATTTCCGGGTGTGGAGAGGGCGCAGATGCCTATGGAAAGGCGCCGAATGGTTCGCTGTTGACTTGAATCATTCGTAGTCGTACCTATCTTTCCAAGGCAGACAATGGCCTTGGTCCATGGGGACGGGCGGCTCGTCATGCGTTTGGTGGGGTGGCTGGAAGTTGGTGTGGTACAGATTTTCGCGAGGTAGATTCTGGTCACCGTAACAAGATCACGGTGCTGTGCCATTTATGCGTGCGCCAGTCAGAGGGCATTGCTGCGGTGGGAGTGGAACTGCCTGCGGAGCGTGTTTGCACACTACCATCTGCTCTGCGTGCAACCTTATGTGGTAACTGGAATGAACCTACGGATGGTACGGCGGCTGTGTCGGATATTTTGTATCAGTTAGGGAGTGGTGGTGGAATTCAAAGATTATTACGAAATTCTGGGCGTGAAGCCGGAAGCGACCGATGCCGAGATTAAAACGGCGTATCGCAAATTAGCGCGCAAATATCACCCAGATAAGAACAAAGAGGCTGGCGCCGAAGAAAAATTCAAGGCAGCCAATGAAGCCAACGAAGTACTCAAGGATCCGGAAAAACGGCGTTCCTACGATCAGGTGCGCGCGGGCGGTTATCGCCCCGGTGAGCAGTTTCGCCCACCGCCGGGCTGGCAGGGTCAGGGCCAAGGTTCTGCTGGCGGTAGCGAGGACTTCAGTGACTTCTTTGAAAGCTTGTTTGGTCGCGGTGCCGCTGGCGGCGCGCGCGGGCAGGCTCGGCCACGCCGCGGACGCGACGTGCAGGCGCAGGTGCAGGTGGATTTGCAAACGGCGTTTGATGGTGGCCGCACGCGACTGTCGATGCGCGACCCCTCTGGCGGTGAGCGGGTGCTGGAAGTAAAGATTCCGGCTGGCATTCAGCCGGGTCAAGTGATCCGTCTTTCCGGTCAAGGGCAGGCGGGCATGGCAGGCGGTCCAAACGGCGACCTATTGCTTGAAATAGGCGTCCGCGACGATGCGCGCTTTCAGTTGGAAGGCCGTAATATTCGGCACGTACTCGCTATTGCGCCGTGGGAAGCCGCGCTGGGTGCCACGGTATCCGTGCCCACTTTGGCCGGCACGGTCGATTTGCGCGTACCAGCAGGCTCGCAATCCGGGCGCAAATTGCGCCTGAAAGGACGCGGTATGCCCGGGACCCATCCAGGCGATCAATTGGTGGAGTTGTCGATACGCGCGCCACTAGCAGAGAACGATGAGCAACGTGCGGCGTATGCGGCGCTACAGGCGGCGTTCAGCAGTTACAACCCGCGCCAGTAAGGGCGGCGGGGCGTGGTTGTGCTGCAGGTCGTAGCAATGAAGAAAATGAAAAACGGCGCCGATCGGCGCCGTTTCCGTTAGCTACGCTTGCCGCCACGTAAGCGCAGGCGCCAATTAAGCGTGTGGCAATAACTCAGCCAAAATTTTGGTCAACTCATCTTCCTTGATGGGCTTGGTCACATAGGCCTTGGCACCTTGACGCATACCCCAAACCTTGTCTGTTTCCTGATCCTTGGTGGTGACCAAAACGATAGGAATGTGCGCTGTGTCGGCGTTCTTGCTGATCGTACGGGTGGCCTGGAAACCGTTGAGGTTGGGCATAACAACATCCATCAAGATCAGGTCAGGCAATTCTGCTTTGGCCATCTCAACGCCCATGGCACCGTCTTCCGCGCTGATAACTTCGTGCCCAAGCTTTTCGACGATGCGCTTGATACCCAGCAATTGCGACGGAGAATCGTCGACGATAAGGATGCGTGCCATAAAGTAATTAACCCCTTTTAATTTTAATGATTCTAAGCCGCGGCCGCAGCACTTCCAAGTGTCATTTCGTCAAATGCCGCTATCGACGCACACCACGGTGCGGCCGAAAGACTCGCCAGAAAGCATACGCGCAAACACGGCAGGTAATTCGCCCAGAACAACCTCCTGTGTCGAGATCTGTTCCAGATGCCGAGGCTTCCAGTCGCTCGCCAGATGTTGCCAGACGCGTTCACGGATAACACGCGCCGTGCCGGCAGATGCGATGCCAAGTAAGCTGGTGCCGCGAATGATGAAAGGCAACACGGTAGCCGCAAAAGCGGCACCGCCCGCATTGCCACAACTAGCGACGTTACCGTAAGGGCCGATCAGCGGCAACAGTCCGGCCAGCATGGCGCCGCCAACGGTGTCGAGCGCACCGGCGAAACGAGTGGATTCCATCGGCTTGCCGCTGAAGGTTAGTTGGCGGCGATCGATACATTGCTGGGCGCCCAGTGCGCGTAACGTGTCGAAGTGATCCACCTTGCCGCTGATAGCGTGTACTTCGTAGCCGGCGCGGTTGAAGATATCGATGGCCAATTGACCAACGCCGCCGCTAGCGCCGGTGACGGCGATAGGGCCCAGTTCTGGCGTTTGTCTATTGTCCTGCATGCGCAGTAAGCCCAGCGCTGCGGTAAAACCGGCCGTGCCGATCACCATGCTCTCGCGCAGGCTTAAACCCGAGGGCAGCGGAATTGCCCACGCCGCAGGCAAGCGGATGTATTCGGCGTAACCACCGTCGCGAGTTTCCGACAAGCCACTGCCGGTGCAGAGGACGGCGTCGCCTTCCTTGAAGGCGGGATCGGTTGAACTGACAACGCGTCCAGCAACGTCGATACCGCCGTTGAGCGGAAATTGGCGCAGAATGCGGCCTTTGCCGGTGCCGGCCAGTGCATCTTTGTAGTTGACGGACGAATACGCCACTTTGACCAGCACCTCACCCGGCGACAAGGCATCGATGCTGAGGGTCTCGATGTCGGCGCGGTGGCCAGCGTCGTTATAGATGCGGAAGGCGCGAAATTGGGTCATTTGGGGTCTCCTGCCGTGGGGCTCAGGCGTGCACGCTGCGCTTGTCGATCCACTTGGGAATGTAGCTGCCTTCGTAGCTCTGCATCCAGTCAAACAAGACGTTAATGTCTTCGCCAAACCAAATGCTGTCGCGCTGCTGCGGGCGTACAAAATTCTCGTCAACCATGTGGTTCATCATGGCACGCAGGTCGCGGTAGTAGCCGCGCACATTGAGGAACGCGCACGGGTATTGATGCAAGCCAAGCTGCGCCCAAGTCAGCATCTCGAACATTTCGTCCATGGTGCCGAAGCCGCCGGGTAACGCGACGAAGGCGTCGGATAACTCGTACATGCGAGTTTTGCGCTGGTGCATGGTCTCCACCACAACCAGCTCGCTCAGGCCTGGATGCGCCACCTCCAGCTCCACCAGTTGGCGCGGGATCACTCCAATGACCTTGCCACCGCCTGCCAGTACCGCGTCGGCGAGGACGCCCATCAGGCCGACGTTGCCGCCGCCGTAGACCAGCGCGATGCCGCGCTGTGCCATTTCGGTGCCGAACAAGCGTGCCTGCTCGGCATATTCGGGGTGGTTGCCGCTGCTGGAGCCGCAGTAAACGCAGATGGCGGTGGGCTGGGACATGGACTTGCCTGAGTTGAAAAGTGGTTGTGGACGCCCGCTTGCAGGCGACGTCATTGTTCTGATGCTCGCTAGAGTCAGCGCGACCGTATTCCTACGCGAGAACAAAAAAGACCCGCCCATGTCGCCACAAGCGAGCCTTTCATGGCGAAGGATTCTGGATCCCGGATCGTGCACGTTTGTGTGCGGTCCGGGATGGAGATTCCGTTGCCTTAGTTGCCCTTGTGGATCGCGCGCTTGTCGACCGACAACGCCGCTTCATGCACCGTTTCAGACAAGGTCGGATGCGCGTGCACGATACGGGCAATGTCTTCGGACGAACCCTTGAACTCCATCGCCACGACGCACTCGGAAATCAGCTCGGACACGCCCGGACCGACCATATGCACGCCGAGGATACGATCAGTTTCTGCGTGCGCGATCATTTTTACTTGGCCGACGGCCTCGTTCATGGCAACGGCGCGACCGTTAGCAGCAAACGGGAAGCTGCCGACTTTGTACGGCACGCCTTCTTCGGTCAACTGCTTCTCGGTCTTGCCGACCCAAGCCAACTCGGGCTCGGTGTAAATGACGTAGGGAATGGTGTTGAAGTTAACGTGACCGGCCTTGCCAGCAATCCACTCGGCAACAGCAACGCCTTCTTCGGAACCCTTGTGCGCCAACATCGGCCCGCGCACTGCGTCGCCAATAGCCCACACGCCATCGACGCCGGTGTGATTATTTGCATCTACTGCGATGCGATGGCGCTCGTCCAGCTTTACGCCGGTGTCATCGGCCAGCAGACCGTCGGTGTAAGCGCGACGACCCACGGCGACCAACAGCTTGTCCACGACCAGTTTCTGCTCGCCGTCTTTGTCGGTGTAGACCAAATGCACGCCGTCTTTTTTCACTTCGGCCTTGCTCAGTTTGGCGTTCAGCTTGATGTCCAAGCCTTGCTTCTTGAACTCGCGCGCGGCGACTTTCGCGATGTCTGCGTCAGCGGCACCAAGAAAGTCTGGTAGCGCTTCAATGATGGTGACTTCGGCGCCGAGGCGCTTCCACACGCTACCTAGTTCCAGACCAATCACGCCGGCACCGATGATCGCCATGTGCTTTGGTACGGCAGTGAATTCAAGCGCGCCGGCGTTGTCGACAATCGATTTACCGTCGAACTTCGCAAACGGCAACTCAATCGGGATCGAGCCGGAAGCGAGAATGACGTTGGTGGCGCTGATCGTCTGCTTGGAGCCGTCAGTGGCAGTAACTTCCACTTCGTTGCCTTTCAGCAACTTGCCTTTACCGAACAACGCCGTGACTTTGTTGGCCTTGAACAGTTGCGCCACGCCGCCGGTGAACTGCTTGACGATCTTGTCCTTGCGGCCAATGAACGTAGCGATGTCGATCTTCGCGTTGTCGGCAGTGATGCCATGCACGTCGAAGTTGTGGGTCAAGTTGTAGAACTGGCGTGAGGAATCCAGCAGTGCTTTGGACGGAATGCAGCCAACGTTGAGGCACGTGCCGCCTAACGCCTGCTTACCGTCTTTGCCAACAAACGCATCGACACAAGCGACCTTCAAACCAAGCTGGGCAGCGCGAATCGCAGCTACGTAGCCGGCTGGGCCGGCGCCGATGACGATGACATCAAATTTGTCGCTCATGAACGTTCCTTTATGCGGCGAGCCGTGGCTCGCGGATAGAGCTGAGACGAGCGGTGGTGCTGGAAAAATCGTGGGTAGTTATTGTTTCAATGACTACCCAGCACCAAGGCTTCGTTATCTATTTGCCGATGGCGAAGAGCCGTGTGGCTTAGAGCCCGAGAATCATGCGCTGCGGGTTTTCCAGCTGGTTCTTGATGTCGACCAAGAACAACACCGCGTCTTTGCCATCAATGATGCGATGGTCGTAGCTGATGGCGATATACATCATCGGCGCCGCAATAATCTGGCCGTTCTCGACGATGGCGCGTTCCTTGATCGTGTGCATGCCGAGAATTGCACTCTGTGGCGGATTCACGATCGGGGTGGACAGCAATGAGCCAAAGGTGCCGCCGTTGGTGATGGTGAAGGTGCCGCCTTGCAAGTCATCCAGCGACAGCTTGTTGGCGCGTGCTTTCACCGCGTAGGCCGCAATGCCTTTTTCAATATCGGCGAAGCTCATGTCTTGCGCGTCGCGCAGCACCGGCGTGACCAAGCCCCGGTCGGTGGATACCGCAATGGAGATGTCTTGGTAACCGTGATAAATCACGTCGTTGCCGTCGACCGAGGCGTTGACGTACGGGTAGCGCTTGAGCGCTTCGGTAGCGGCCTTGACGAAGAAGCTCATGTAGCCAAGCTTGATGCCATTTTCTTTCAGGAACGCATCGCCCAGTGACTTGCGCATCTTCACCACTTCGCTCAAGTTCACTTCGTTGAACGAGGTGAGCATGGCAATGGAGTTTTTCGACTGCATCAGGCGCTCGGCGATGCGCGTACGCATACGTGTCATTGGCACGCGTTCTTCCGGGCGCGAGCCAGGCGTCGGCTTTGCCGCCGGTGCGGCAGCAGCGGCTGGAGCGCTATCGGCCTTGCCGTAGTTGACCAAGTCTTCCTTGGTGACGCGGCCATCGCGACCGGTGCCAGCAACCTTAGAAGCGTCGATTTTCTCTTCGGTAGCAACGCGCAAGCCGGCCGGTGACAGGTCGGCAGCCGCGCCGGTGGCAGGTGCTTTCTCTGCGGCAGCGGCAGCGGCGGCGACTTTCGGAGCCTCTGCTTTCGGAGCAGCGGCTTCAGCGGCGGGCGCGGCAGCTGAAGCGACGGCGCCGGCTTCGATGATTGCGATCACTTGCTCGCTGTTTACCGTGTCACCCACTTGGTGACGAATTTCTTTCAGCACGCCGTCTACCGTTGCGGGGACTTCCAACACAACCTTGTCGGTTTCTAGGTCGACCAGATTCTCGTCGCGTTTGACGGCGTCGCCAACCTTTTTGTGCCAGCTGGCGATGGTGGCATCAGCGATGGACTCAGGCAGGACGGGGACTTTGACTTCGATGGACATAAATTATCCTTGGGGCGGGCGCTCATCCGTGATGGCGAAGATCAAAGCGCAGCCTTCCTGGCTGCACTATTAGCGGTTGAAGCGCTCGTGCGAAAGCGCTTCGCTGAAACGCAGCCATCATGACTGCGCGGTTCCATTTATTCTACGGTGGACTGGTCGGTACCAGCCGCTGCTACCAAGGCCTGATTCACCAGTGCCGTCTGTTCGGCCACATGGGTGTTTGCATGGCCGGCGGCCGGTGCTGCCGAGCCTGAACGGCCCGCGTAGGACAAGCTGTGTTTGGCGTCAGTGCAAGCTTGCAGATGATGGCGAATCTGGAACCACGCACCTTGGTTCACCGGCTCTTCTTGGCACCAGATCACTTCCTTCGCGGCGGGGTATTTGGCCAACTCGGCCGAGACTTCGTTGCGCGGGAATGGATACAACTGTTCCACGCGCACAATCGCGACATCCTTAATGTCGTCCTTTTCGCTAGCCGCTAGCAAGTCGTAGTACACCTTGCCCGAGCACAGCACGATGCGCTTTACCTTTTTCGCCGGCAGCGCACGATGTTCGCCAATCACCAACTGGAAACTGCCGGTGGCCAACTCGTCCAAAGTGGAAACGGCCAGCTTGTGCCGCAGCAAGGATTTCGGCGACAACACGATCAGCGGCTTGCGTACCGAATGCAAGATCTGGCGGCGAATCATGTGGAAGTCTTGTGCCGGCGTGGTGGGCACGCAGACCTGCATGTTGTCTCTGGCGCACAACTGCAAGTAGCGCTCTAGTCGGGCGGAGGAGTGCTCTGGGCCTTGGCCTTCGTAGCCATGTGGTAGCAACAGAACCAAGCCGCACAAGCGGTTCCATTTGGATTCGCCGGAACTAATGAACTGGTCAACGACCACTTGGGCGCCGTTCGCAAAGTCACCAAACTGCGCTTCCCAAATACTAAGGGTGTCGGGGTCAGCGGTGGAGTGACCGTATTCAAACGCCATCACGGCAAGCTCGCTGAGGAACGAGTCGATGATTTCGACGTCGGCGCCTGCCCGAATTGTAGCCAACGGCATGTAGGTGTGGCCGTCCTTCTGGTCGTGCAACACAGCGTGACGATGGAAGAAAGTACCGCGGCTGGTGTCTTGCCCGACCAAGCGCATGTCGTAGCCGTTATCGATGACGGTCGCGTAAGCCAGATTTTCAGCAAAACCCCAGTCCAGCGGTAAGTTGCCGGCGGCCATCTTGCGTCGGTCGTCGTAAATTTTGGCAACGCGTGACTGCAGAACCATATCTTCGGGCACCACTAGAATCTGCTGGGCGAGAGCCAGCAATTTCTTCTTTGGCACCGTCGTGTCGACGGGCGTCGCTAGTTTGCCATCGAGGAAGCGCGCCCAGTCAACGGTGTTGTCACGCTTGGGCGAGGGGTCCACGTCGGTCATTGGCTTGCCCGCTTCGAGGCGGTCGCGATAAGCCTCAAAGCGCTTTTGCGCATCGCCTTCGGCGAGTACGCCTTCAGCGACCAACTGCTCGGCGTAGATCATGCGTGCCGGCGGACGCTTGCGGACGACCTCGTACATCACCGGTTGCGTGGCGGATGGCTCGTCGGCCTCGTTGTGACCGTGGCGACGGTAGCAAACGAGCTCAACGACGACGTCGCGCTGGAACTGTTTACGGAACGCGTAGGCGAGGCGAGTTACTTCAATCACCGCGTCGGGGTCGTCGCCGTTAACGTGAAATACCGGTGCGTTGACCATCTTGGCCAAGTCGGTGCAGTACATGGTGGAGCGCGCGTCTTCCTGATTTGATGTGGTGAAGCCAACCTGGTTGTTGACTACCACGTGCAAGCTGCCGCCGATCTTGAAGCCGCGCAGCTGCGACATGTTGAACAATTCCATGTTCACGCCTTGGCCGGACAGCGCAGCATCACCGTGCACCATGATGGCCATGGATTGCCGGTGGCCGGTGTCGCGTCGTCGGGTCTGGCGTGCACGCACCGAGCCGGCAACGACCGAGTTGACGATTTCCAAGTGCGATGGATTGAACGCCAGTGCCACGTGGACGGCGCCGTTCGGCGTTTTGACGTCAGTGGAAAAGCCCAAGTGGTACTTTACGTCGCCCGAATGAGCGGGGTCGTCGGGTAGTTCAAACTTGCCTTCAAATTCGTCGAACAACGCCTTTGGTGGCTTGCCAAGAATGTTCACCAACACGTTCAGGCGGCCGCGATGGGCCATACCGATCACAATCTCTTTGACACCGTCATCACCGGCTGCGCGAACAACGTCGTCCAGCATCGGAATCAGGCTATCGCCGCCTTCGAGTGAAAAGCGCTTCTGGCCCACGTATTTCGTGTGCAGATAGCGCTCTAGGCCGTCGGCCGCGGTCAGTTCGTCGAACACGCGCAGTTTGCCAGCGGCGTCGAGCTGGCTTTTGCCGGCACTCTTTTCCAGGTGGCTGTAAATCCAGTTGCGCTGTTCGTGGTTGCTGATGTGCATGAACTCCGCACCGATGGTGCGGGTGTAGGTCTTCTGCAGCCGCTCCAGCAAGTCGCGCAACTTCAGGCGCTGGCCGTCGCCGGCGTAGTTGCCGGTATCAAACTCAGTGTCCAGGTCGGATTCGTTAAGGCCGTGAAACGCCAAGCCTAAGTCGGGTGCTGGCATTTTGGCGGCCAAGCCCAGTGGGTCGAGGTCGGCGGCGAGGTGGCCACGTGAACGATAGGCGGTAAGCAGGCGGAGCACACCGGCTTGCTTGCGCGCATGTTCGTCGCTCATTGGCGTGGAGGCACCGGTACGACGCTGCTTTTGCGCTGACTCGATGCGCGCTATGGCAGCCGTGGGTGAAACGTCGCCAGCGGCGCGGCCTTGGAAGGTTTCAAAATAGTTGTTCCACTCCGCCGATACCGACGAAACGTCAGCTAGCCAGGTGTTGTAGAGCCCTTCGACATAGTCGGCGTTGCCGCCGGAGAGTTGAGAGGATTCGGAGAACTCATTGATTAAGTTTGTACTCACGTCGCCACCGGTAGGGAAGGGATGCCTGCAGCCATGCGTAAAACCGTAAAACCGAGGTTTTCCATCGGTGCCTGAACCCGACGGAACATCATGCAACGGATGGCTGGAGAGAATTCACTAATTATAGCCTTTGCGTGCTGCGTTGCGGCAACCCAGACGAAAGTAGTTGGTGCGCCAAATGACGCGCGTTCATCTGTTGGGCCAGTCTGTTACTCGCGAAAATTAGCCATATCCTCAATCCCGCCAGCATTCGTTCTTCTTTCGCCCGCGTTTGTTGGGGGCGACTCGTTTCAATCGTCGCAGACCCGCCGTTTAATGGCTTTTATTTGGGGTCGCAAGATCAACTAATCGAGCACGCCGGATTTCTACTTGGTCAGTCATTTGGCGGTTGAGAAACACCTCGCCGGAACGCCTGATTCAGCTTTGGCATAAAGCACGTGCGCGGACGCTTTCCCGCACCCCTATAAGGTGCCATGTGCGGCTGTCTTATAGATCTAAGGTCTGCAGTACGCTGGCGCGCTCGGAACGTTCCCAGACGTTGTTGAAATGTCGCGACAGCGGTGCTTGAGCGGCGCGATCATGGCTGGCCGCACGGCCTTGCGCACGATTGGCATCGGGCACAAACAAGTAACCGCCGCCGTCGTTCAGGAGATAGTTCGACGGATAAGCTAAGTCGGCTTCTTCGATCGGCGTGCGTATTTGAATGCTGCTGGGCAGTCGCTGCGCCAAGGTGACAATGCGGTGATCGGTGCGTAGCGCGGTGGCTGGATCGTGCAGAATGATGCGGATACGCGCGCCGCGGCCGCTGCTGCCAATACGCCGCAGTTCGGCGAGCTCATCCGGGCTGGCGTAGGCGTGCTGATCCAAGGTAACTAAATAAATGGAGAGTTCGCGTTGGGTCTGCGTCAACAGTTGCAACCGAGCCGCGGCCGTTTCGGTGGGGTTGCCGGCGGATAGGGCACCCGTGTCACGCAGCGGTGCCACGATTTTGTCGCGTGGCGGCAGTGCCAATGTCATGCAACGGTGCGCCATGCCGGCATCTTCGAATACCTCACCGTAGGCGCTGAAGCCTTGACGTTCGTAAAAGCTGATGGCGCTCACTTGGGCCGCCAAGGCAACTTCCAGCCAGCCAAGATCACGCGCGCGACTGACCAGTTCGCGTAATACAGCCGCGCCGACACCGCGTCCGCGCCACTCTCGCGTCACGGCCATTCGCCCGATTTTATGCTCTGGCGTCAACCTACCGCAGCCGATCGGGTGGCCGTCGTAATCGCGCGCCAACACGTGCCAGCATTGGTCGTCGAGACCGTCGTGTTCACGCGCTTCCGACACGCCTTGCTCACGTATAAAGACTTCGTCACGTATGGCGAGCAGCGCACCGCGCTGGTCCTGGTTGGACCAGTCCGCTACTTCCACGTGAAAGTCTTGCAGCTTCACCGACGCGAGCGATGCAGTGAAAGGTGGCCGTCGTTGATTAACGCCAGCAACAACGCTTGATCGACGCCAGTGGCTTTGCCAGTAACGGTGAGTGAGCGTTGCTCGCACAACTGTTGTGCCAATACCGGCGTGGCCGGATAGGCCTGGCCACTGGCATACAACGTACAGGCGGATTTGCTTCGGCTCCATGCCAGGCGCGACCACGGGTGGCGTAGCAGTTTCGCGCCGGCTTCCAACTTCTTATCCAGTGCAGCGCTAGTTAACGGTTTGCGTGCGGCTGCCGGTTCCTGGGCATTGCGGTAGCGCGTAATGAAGCGACCAAACCAGTCGCGCAATAACTCATCGCTCAAGGCGGCGGCAAACGGCAGGGTGGTTTTCAAGCGATTGATGGCGGCAGTGTCAATTTCTCCGCTGCCCTTGCCCGGTTTCAGATCTGGGTCGGTATAGCGCAGCTCGTCGGGCAGCTGCTCGGCGATGTAATCGGCCAAGTCGCCGGTTAACTCCGCCTGCGATGGCGCGCGCATGCCTACAGAAAAGGTCATGCACGGCGTGCCAAACGCGACGCCGTCATGCGGTACGCCGGGCGGCAGATACAACACGTCGCCCGGTTCCAGCAGCCATTCATGGGTGGGCTCAAATTCCAGCAGCTGTTTCAGTTCCACATCCGACCGAAATGCTTTCGGCGCGGCCGGATCGTCGCTGATGGCCCAGTGGCGTTGGCCCAAGCCTTGGATGAGGAAAACGTCGTATTGATCAACATGCGCGCCGACGCCACCACCGTCTTCGGCGTAGGACACCATCACGTCGTCCACGCGCCAACTTGGCAGGAAGCTAAAGGGTTCCAGCAGAGCAGCCACATCGGCGTCCCATTTGTCGACGTCTTGCACTAACAGCGTCCAGTGGCTTTTGGGCGTCTTCGCAAAGTCAGCTTCAGTCAATGGCCCCGAATTGACGTGCCAGCGATCGTGCGCTTCATCGTGCACGATCAGTCGTGCCAACGCGGCGGGCTCGCACGCCAAGCCGGCCAAATCGTCTGGCTGCAAAGGTGGCTTGAAGTTGGCAAACGCGTTGCGGATCAGCAATGGACGTTTCTGCCAATAACTACGCAAAAACTGCGCTGGACTCATGCCGAGCGGACGCGTGGCACTGCCACGGACTTCGATAGGGAGCTGCTTGACGTTATTCATTGCGCGATTGTAATGGTCTGCTCGTGCTTTCGCGCAGTCCATTCCTTAGGCGCTATTCGTTGAGGCACAGCGCGAGCCCGTCATGCGGCGGCACCAACCCATGATTGATGAACCATAGACCGGACGGCGAACCGAGCGCGGCGAACGGGGAACGCCTCGTTATACCGATTTTTTAGTGCCGCGGCGCGGTGCTGCGATTGAGCCACGTGTTCGCGTGGACCAGTCGGGAATTCCCGACCAAACCGGTGCGGCCTCGCTGGTGAGTGCACGCACGACGTCTTTCCGACCTAAATGCGGCGCGAACTGGTAGATGAATTCCAAAATGTAATCACGCAAAACACTTTCGCGGCGCAAGACGATCCATGTGGTGCAATCTGGAAATAACTGGTGTGCCGGCATTACCCGCAAATCGGTATCAGCGGGTGAGAGCGCCATCTCCGCCAGAATGCCGATGCCTAAGCCCGCGCGCACATAGGTCTTGATCAAGTCGGCATCACCGGCCGTCATCACAACACGTGGAGTGAGCCCAGCGGTTTCAAAGGCTTGGCGCAGTGAAGATTCCGGCTTTAACGAAGAGTCGTAGCTGATGAGTGGCAGTGCGGCTAAAGCCTGCAAGGTAGGCGCCTTGGCACTTAGCGCCAAAGGATGATTTTGCGGTGAAATGATGACGCGCTGCCAGCGGTAAGCCGGCAGCGCCACGCCAACGGTTGGGGTGGCACCGGCGCTGCTAATCACCGCCACGTCTACTTTGCCGGCTTCCAGTTGCGCCAATATTTCGCTGTCACGTACCGGCTGCAGATGCACGCTGATATGCGGGTAGCTGTTGTTTAGCGCGGCCAGTGCCGCCGGTAGTGCAAAGCGGGCTTGCGTGTGGGTGGTCGCAATACGCAACTTGCCGTGCGTTTCTTTGCGCAGGTTGGAGGCAATGGCGTGAATGTTGGCGGCGTCGCTCAGCATGCTGCGTGCATGCAGCAACACTTGTTGCCCGGCCGCTGTTACTGCATCCAGGCTTTTGCCTTTGCGTATAAACAGCTGCAGGCCAAGCTCGTCTTCCAACTGCCCTAACTGCTTGCTCAAACCGGGCTGCGTGGCATGCACTTGGCTGGCCGCAAGCGTGATGTTGAGGCCAGCATCAACAATGGCGATGAAATAGCGCAGTTGGACAAGGGTCATGACAGCAGACTTGCAGAGGTCGTGATGGGTAGATCGAGGCGAAGGCGAGTGTTGGGTATATCACGCGGCGCTGCCGGCTGTCGCGCCGACCGCAAGTGCACCAAGCTGTCGGTGTCGATCGTTAGCCAAATTGCGGGATCGGAGTCTTTTTAAATAGACGTTTATATGGCTTGCTATACCTAGCGAAATATCATAAAGATGGGCTCAGGTTCTAGCAACAACTTGTAGGAGAGGCTTTAGCCCCGATACTTTTGTTCTGATGCCAGCCGAAACGCATCGGGACTAAAGCCCCTCCTACACGAGCGGGCTGTGCTACCTAGCTTTGCAACAGATAACCGTTGCGTCTTAGATGTTTTTTGCCAGACTTTCGGCCAGGCCGATATAGCTGCCGGGAGTCAGATCGAGCAAACGCTGTTTCGCATCGGCGGGCAAGTCGAGGCCGCCGATGAATTGGCGCATGGAATCCCGAGTAATGCCGTGGCCACGGGTGAGCGCTTTAAGCTGTTCGTATGGTTGCGGTAGGCCGTGGCGGCGCATAACGGTTTGTACGGCTTCGGCCAGCACTTCCCAGCTGTGGTCGAGGTCGCTCGCGATCAGCTCGGCGTTGACGGTCAGTTTGCCCAAGCCTTTTCTCAATGATTCCAGCGCGACCAGCGTGTGACCAAACGCGGTGCCAATAGCGCGCAGCACAGTGGAATCGGTCAGGTCACGCTGCCAGCGGCTGATCGGCAATTTTTCAGCAAAGTGGCCGAGTAGGGCGTTGGCCAGACCGAAGTTACCTTCGGCGTTTTCGAAGTCGATCGGATTGACTTTGTGCGGCATGGTCGAGGAACCGACTTCGCCGGCTTTCAGTGTCTGCTTGAAATAACCCAGCGAGATATAGCCCCAAATGTCGCGCGACAGATCGATCAGGATGGTGTTGGCGCGGCGGACAGCGTCGCAGTATTCGGCAATGCCATCATGCGGTTCGATCTGCGTGGTGTAGGCGTTGTAATCCAGGCCCAGGCTTTCCACGAAGCGTTGCGAAAATGCCTGCCAATCGATGTCCGGGCAGGTGATGACGTGGGCGTTGTAGTTGCCAACGGCGCCGTTGATTTTTCCGCAAATTTCTACAGCTGCCAGTTGACTGCGTTGGCGCTGCAAACGGGCAACCACATTCGCCATTTCCTTGCCGAGCGTGGTGGGCGACGCGGTTTGGCCGTGCGTACGGGCCAGCATCGGCAAGTTGGCGTTGTCGTGTGCCAATGTGCGCAATTGTTCGGTGACGGTGTCAAAGGCGGGCAGCAGCACTTGCGCGCGGGCGTCGCGCAGCATCAGCGCGTAAGACAGGTTGTTGATGTCTTCGCTGGTGCAAGCGAAGTGCACAAACTCTTTTGCCTGCGCCAGTGCGGGGTCGGCGCCGATGCGCTCCTTGATGAAGTATTCCACCGCTTTCACGTCGTGATTGGTGGTCGCTTCAATATCCTTGATGCGGGTGCCGTCCTCGACGCAGAAGTTGTCCGCGATCGCTTGCAGGTGCGCGACTTGCGTTGCCGTAAAGGCGGGTAGCTCGATCAGTTTCGGCTCAGCCGCCAGTGCCAGTAACCATTGAATTTCCACTTGGACGCGGCGGTGCATCAAGCCGAACTCGCTGAAAATGGGGCGTAGTGGCTCCACTTTGCTGGCGTAACGGCCGTCCAGTGGAGACAGTGCGGTCAAGGTGTGAGCGGACATGAAAGGTACCGAAAGGCGGGTAATCCGCCATTCTACAACGTGCCCATTTCTGCGCGCGGCAGCTCAAGAAGACGGACAATGCTTGAATTGTGGCGAATCCACCTTATCGTTATCAGGTGTTTTACCGCTTCAACCCCTTTCAACCACAGGACAGCAGTGCATGAATACGTTTCGTACCGAGCGCGACAGCATGGGCGAATTGCAGGTGCCCGCCGACGCGCTCTACGGCGCTCAGACCCAGCGTGCCATCGATAATTTCCCCGTTTCCGGTTTGTATCTACCGCGTCAGTTTATTCGTGCGCTGGGCTTGATCAAGGCCGCAGCGGCGGACGTCAACGTGTCGCTGGGCTATTTGAAAAAGAATCAGGCGGCGGCGATTCGCAAGGCGTCACTAGCCGTGGCGGAAGGCCAGTACGACGCGCAGTTCCCGATCGATATTTTCCAGACGGGTTCGGGCACCAGCACCAACATGAATGCGAACGAGGTCATCGCGCACTTGGCCGTGGCCGCTGGCGTCAAGGTGCATCCGAACGATCACGTCAATTACGGGCAAAGCTCGAATGACGTCATCCCCACGACGATCCATGTCAGCGCCACGCTAACCACGACCGAGCATCTACTGCCGGCGTTGAAGCATTTGAAGAAGGCCATCGACAAGCGCGCACGCGAGTTGCGCAACACGCCGAAGACCGGCCGCACGCATTTGATGGACGCGATGCCGATTACGTTTGGCCAAGAGCTATCCGGCTGGGCGGCGCAGGTGGGTACAGGGATTGAACGCATTGAAGACGCGTTGAAGCGCATGCGCCGGTTGCCGCAAGGCGGTACGGCGGTTGGCACCGGCATTAATGCTGACCCGAAGTTTGGTCCGGCGATGGCAGCACAGTTGAAGAAGCTGACCGGTATCAAGTTCGAATCAGCGGAAAATTATTTTGAAGGCATGGCCGCGCAGGACGCCGCGGTTGAGCTATCCGGTCAGTTGAAAACGTTAGCCGTCGGCTTGATGAAGATTGCCAACGACTTGCGCTGGATGAACTCCGGGCCGTTGGCTGGTTTGGGTGAGATCGCGTTGCCGGCGTTGCAGCCGGGATCGTCGATCATGCCGGGCAAGGTCAACCCGGTAATCCCCGAAGCGGTGGTAATGGTGGCCGCGCAGGTGATTGGTAACGACGCATCGATTACCGTTGCTGGCCAGTCCGGCAACTTCCAGCTCAACGTGATGTTGCCGTTGATTGCCTACAACTTGTTGCAGTCCATTGAGATTCTAAGCAACGTCAGCGTGCTGTTGGCCGACAAGGCGATTGCCGGCTTCACCGTCAACAAGGATCGCGTGAATCAAGCCTTGGCGATGAACCCGATTCTGGTCACCGCGTTGAACCCGGTGATCGGTTACGAGAAGGGCGCGGCGACGGCGAAGAAGGCCTACAAAGAGCATCGCCCCATTCTGGATGTGGCACTGGAAACCACGGGTCTATCTAGCGCTGAACTGAAGAAGTTGCTGGATCCACTGACCTTGACCAAGGGTGGCATCCACAGCTGATCTGAAAAACACCTGTAGGAGCCCGCGTGCGGGCTCCTACAAAGCTATTGGGTGTTGACTTCCTTGTCTGTGTCGTCCGCCTTCAACTCATTAATTGCACGGTTTAATCAGAAAATACGGCGAAGCCTTTCTTGCCATTCTTGTCGGTCATCTCCTTGCCGCAATCATCGATGTCCTTCTGCTCCATCGTTGCGTAAGGCTTGAACTCGGGCATCGCTGCGGCCAATTTTTGCTGAGACGAAAGCAGGCTGGGTAGTCGTTGACACAAGATGACGGCGGCCGCTTTGATCTTCTCGGCTTGCGGTTGGATAGCTGCTTCGATGTCTTTGTCGTCTTTACCGCTAAACGCCCCCAACATCGCTTGCTTGGCCGCGTTGATGCCCAAATTGGCGCCCTGTGCACCGATGTCCATGCCCGCTTGGGCGATGCCGACGATTTGCTGGCGGTAGTCAAGCAACAACGTGTGCTGAGCTGGCGTGGCTTGAACTTTCTTGCCGGAGATGAGCAGGTCACCTTGCGGGGTGATTTCAGCGTCGGAATGGGCTCCACTCCTCCAATGTCGCCCTTGGCCGACGTGGAGATTGTTGACGTCGATGTTCTTGGTGGCCAGATCCTGCTTGGCTTTTTGTATCCCTTGACTGATTTTTCGAGAAAGGAGCGTCGAGGATGTTTTCTCGCCAGCGTCGTTGCTGGTTTGTGCGGTGTTGTCGGAGTTCGCTTGCGGAGATTGGCTGCAGCCAACCAGGGGCAGCAGCAGAGCGAAGGCGAATGTACCGAAGATGATGGGTTTCATGAGTGGTTTCCTTTCTCGAATTGGGTCAGGTCAGCTGTCGTCGCGCCAGCGGCGTAGCCAGATCGCACCGGCCAACATGACGACGGCAACAGCGACGCCGATCCAGAGGTTTGACGTAGTCAGTAATGTGTAGGCGTGGCTCAGACCCATGCTGGACATCACTTCGGTTGGGTTACTGCCGCCGATACCGGAAATTTTGCTGAACCAGCCGCCGGGAAAGACGCTGCCCAGCGCACGCCCCACGATGTCGCGCCAGTACCAGCCGTTGGCTACGTTGATGGTGCCGAGCACGTTGAACCAGCCGATGACGACACCCACGCCGACCGGGATCGCTACTGCCCAAAGAAATGGTTTGCCGCGTGCCCAGGCAGAGCACAACATCAGCCAACCTACGGAAGGGAGGGCCCACAGCACATAGAGTGGAATCGAGCCGATCAGGTTGCCGATGACTTGGAACGGATGCGACAAGGTCAGCAGATGCCAAACACTGACGCCGTGGAAGGACAACGCGATGGCACCCATTAACAGCATCGCAATGCCGGTTAGCGTGCCGATGACGGCGGCGATAAGCGGGGCGACTACCGTTGCGGAGAAAACCTTCGACAGCACCGTCGCGGTGTCGGAGATTGGCAGTGACTTCCAGAACAGCAAGCTACGGTCGCGTCGATCGTCATACAGCGAACCGAGACAGTAAAAGAACACGACGAAGCCAAGCACCATGCTGATGATCAAGGTGGGCGCGTACATAAACAGGTCCAGTCCAGAACCGACCGCGTCCATCGATTGCTTGTCCAGCGCGCTACTGAGCGCTTTAAAGTCGGTGTCGCCAATATTTATGTTGAATCCGTGTTTGCCACCCATTACTTCACCAGTAATGATGCTCATCAAATTCAAGACGAGAAAGACACCGCCGACGATGATGGGCGTCCACAAGAAGCCGCCGCGGTGCTCCCAAAATTCTCGCTTGACCAGCCAGTAGAAGGTTTTCATACGTAGGTCCCTTTCATGGTGGCGACGAACAAATCGCTGACGGAGGGACGGCGGAGTTCGCCCAATGCCTCCAGTTGTGTGCGTTCGACGCCGTCGAACAAGAAAATACTTTTGCCGAAGACCTGGCGCTCGTCGATCGGTTTCAACGCGCGGGCTTGCACAGCGCTTTCGGCATTCGCCATCACTTCGATGAAGCGCTCACCGACGGCGTCCATATCGGCATCCAGCACAATTTTTCCGTCGCGAATGAACATCAGGTCAGTCAGGATGTGCTCGACTTCTTCCACTTGGTGCGTGGTCACGATGATGGTTTTGTTTTCGTCAAAATAGTCTTCCAACAAGCTCTGGTAGAACTGCTTGCGGTAGAGAATGTCCAGGCCGAGCGTTGGCTCGTCCAGAATCAGCAGCTTGGCGTCGATCGCCATGACCAGGGCCAGATGCAGTTGCACGATCATGCCTTTAGACATTTGCCGCACGCGTTGATTGGGCTGCAGCTTGGTGCGCGCCAAAAAGGATTCGCATTTTTTGCGGTCGAATCGTGGGTGCACTTTAGCCACGAAATCGACGGCTTCGTGTACCTTGATCCAGCGTGGCAGCACGGCGACATCGGCGATGAAACACACTTGTCCCATCAACTCGCCGCGTTGTCGACGCGGATCAAGCCCTAACACGCTAAGCTCGCCGGAGAAGTCGGTGAGACCGAGGATGGCCTTTAATGCGGTAGTTTTACCGGCACCGTTGGGGCCGATCAAGCCGACGATGCGACCTGGTTCAATTTGAAAACTCACGTTGTCCAATGCGGTTGAGTGTTTGTAGCGTTTGCTCAAGCCGCTGGCGCTGATAACGGCGCTCATGATTGTGCTTCCTTGTGGGTCGAGGTGGCTTCGGTGCTGCCTTCGCGCAAGAGTGTTTTTAGATCGAGCCCTAGCCGCTGCAATCGCGCAAACAGCATTGGCCATTCTTCGCGCAGAAAACGCTCGCGCTCGGAAACAAGTAATGCGGCGCGTGCGCCTTCGACAACAAACATACCCAGCCCCCTACGTTTTTCCACGAGTTGTTGGTCGACCAATTCCTGATACGCCTTGGAGACGGTAAGAGGGTTGATCTGAAATTCGGCTGCAACCTGACGTACCGACTGCAGCGCGTCGCCCTCATTCAGGGCGCCGTCCAAGATCATCGCCACTACTCGTTGCTGTAATTGGCGATAGATCGGGACGCGGTCATTCCAAGTCACGGTCATGAATTATTCCTTACTGATATTGCTTGGGCCGATACCGAACGAGTAGTACGGCATGGCTAATTGTGAGTTAAACAAACTGAGACCTTCGGCGATGCCCGCGCTGCCAATCTTTTGTAGCGGTGGCGCCAATGAGTGGTGGACGAGATTATCGGCGAGGGTACCGTCAACGGCATCACCTTGCCTTACGTCGGCGAAGACATGAACGGTTGCCAAGGTGACGATGCTGAGGCCCTGGCTCGCAGCAGCTTCGGCGTAGACCTCAACGGCGGGAAGGTCGACGACGCTGATGCCATTAATTTGTTCGGGTGTTGCAGTGGCGTTAGCACCACCAACCGTGAGTATGGCAAGTGTCGTGCTGGTCAACAGGGCGGCGGCGATAGCCGTCCAGTAAGGAGTTTTGGTTATTGCGGAGACGACCCGGTTGTCTGCCAGGGCACGCGTGGTGAAACGGGATGCGAGCTGTGTTTTCATGGCGACCTCGTTGGTGCGTTCGTTTAGTGGTGTTGTAGTGAACTATAACACTAACTTTTACGGCGTCAATGGGTACCAAGCTATGAAGTGCCATGACTGATGACCTATGCGACCGAGGGAACCTCGGGCCAGGCTGACGCGTCAAAGCTGCGCTGGCGAGGCAATACGCTGTGGTTGCCTGCTCGCGGTCGCCGAGGGCGCTGGCCTTCTGTTTCAATAGGTGCCATCGACGAGGAGATGGACGTGGATCTTGAACTAGGTAATCGGACTGTGGTGATCACCGGTGCCAGCAAGGGGATCGGCTTGGCTTGCGCGATTACCTTTGCGCGTGAAGGCTCGCGGGTGCTTGGCATTTCCCGTGATCCGGAAAATTTACATGCTGCGCAGGCCCAGCTGACATCGCTGGGTTTGGCAATGGCGGTGTATTCGGCCGATCTGACGGACAGCGTTGCGGCGCAATTGGTGATGGCGAGGATCGGCAACGATCACGGCCCGATCGATGTGTTGATTAACTGCGCCGGTGCCGCGCGCCGCACACCACCAGATGAACTTGATGCGACCGCCGTGCTATCGGCGATGCAGTCGAAATACCTCAGCTATATGCATGCGATTGATCCGGTGATTCGAGCCATGGGCATGCGTGGCGCCGGCAGCATCGTCAACGTGATCGGGCAGGGCGGCCGACAGGCCAATCCGCAGCACATCGCCGGCGGTTCGGCAAACGCCGCGCTGATGCTGGCCACCGTGGGCTATGCGAATGCGTACGCGGATAGAGGCGTGCGGGTGAATGCGATCAACCCTGGCGTCACCCGCACCGGTCGAGTCGATCAAAGGCTGGATGCTGCAGTACGCGCCAGCGGCAAAACACGCGAGGAAGTGCTGGCTAGCCAGCTCGCCGGAATTCCGCTCGGACGCATGGCGGAGCCTGGTGAAATTGCCGATGTCGCGGTCTTCCTAGCGTCGGCTCGCGCCAGTTATGTCACCGGCGCAATCATCCCGATGGATGGTGGCAAGACCTCGACGATCTGATCGCCAAGGCAAAAAAATACCGGCGTGAGTGCCGGCATTTTTCCGCGTAAGGCAGGTCATCAATCCTTGGCAGCGTAAACCTGCTTGCCGCCGACCCACGTCTGCAACACTTTGGTGTTCCAAATCTTGCTGGGCGCGTCTTTCACGACGTCGTGGTCAATCAGGATGAAATCAGCCCATTTGCCGGGTTCCAACGTGCCCAAAGTGTCCTCGGCATGCTCCGCATAGGCGGCGTCCAACGTGAAAGCGCGTAGCGCTTCAGTGAAGGTCATATCTTGCGCGGGATACCAACCGCCGGGTGGCTGACCGACATGGTCTTCGCGCGTAACCGCGGAGTACAGCCCATAAAACGGGTTAGGTGATTCCACCGGAAAATCTGACCCGCCGGCAATAATGGTGCCTTGCTTCAAGAAGCGCTGCCACGCATACGCACCCTTAATACGTTCGTTGCCAATGCGGTCCTCGGCCATATTCATGTCGGACGTGGCGTGCGTGGGCTGCATGGACGCGATCAAGTGCAGCGACGTAAAACGTGGAATGTCTTGCAAGGAAACGATCTGCGCATGTTCAACACGATTACGCAGCGCCACCGCCTGCGGATGCGTCTTGTAGGCCGCCGCGTAGCTGTTCAACACTTCATCGTTGGCGTGGTCGCCAATGGCGTGGATCGCTACTTGATAGCCCTTGGCAAAAGCCTTATTGATCTTCGCCGTCATGACCTTGGGCGACATAAACAACAAGCCGCTGTTTTTCGGATCGTCGGAGTAGGGCGCCAACATGGCCGCGCCACGACTACCCAAAGCACCATCAGCAAACAGCTTTACCGAGCGCACGGTGAGGAAGTCGTTGCCATAGCCAATCAGCGGGCCGTCCTTGCTGATAACGTCGAAAGCGTCGCCGGTGTCGCGAATCATGGCGTAGATACGTGCGGTGAGCTTGTGCTCATCGGCGTACTGTCGATACAGCTTGTAGTTGGCCAAATCGATACCGGCATCGCCAACGCCGGTCATGCCGTCGCGGGCCATCTCGGCTAGTGCCGTGTCCAGCGCAGCAGCGGCTTCTTGTGCGGTAGCGGCGGGGACTTTGCTATTGATCAAATCGCTAGCACCATCGACGAAGACGCCGCTTGGATTGCCGTTCGCATCGCGCTCAATACGACCACCGGGAGGATCTTTGGTGGCTTTATTGACACCAGCAAGCTTGATGGCCGCGCTATTAGCCCAGGCGGCATGGCCGTCTATTCGGCTTAACCAAACGGGACGGTCTGACACCACGGCATCTAGTTCCTTGGCCGTGGGAAAGCGTCCAAGTTTCCATATTTCCTGATTCCAGCCGCCGCCGGTAATCCAGCGTGCGTCAGGATGGGCGGCGGCATAGGCCTTCACTTTGGCCAACGCCTCAGCCAGTGACTGCGTGTCGGTCAGGTCGGCCTGATTGCGCGCATAGCCCAGTTCCAGCACGTGCCCATGCGCGTCGATCAAACCAGGCAGCATGGTGTGGCCGTGGCCATCGATTATTTTGGCGTCACCTGCGCGCTTGCTGAGGTCGGCATCAGTACCGGTGGCGACAACTTTGCCTTGATCCACGAGTATCGATTGAAAGTGCTGTAATTTACCGTGGCGGTCGAGCGTGTAACCGTTGACGTTGTGAATCAGTAGGTCGGCGGCCTGTGCGCTCGCACCGGCGGTAAGTAACATGGCAAACAGGGAAGCACGTAGGTAGTGGTTCATCGTAGGATCCTGCGACCTGAGTAATGCCGCAGTGTGCCGGCCAGCGCCAGTCTTTTCTAGTCGCACTGCGACAAAGTTCGCCCCGAAGTTACGTGGGGAGGTGTAAAAGGCGCCGGTTTCAGTCACTTCATTGGGGCCGGCGCCAGCGAGTTCCGTATGACTGACGGTCAATGGGAGTTAGTGTTGCCCGAACGGAGCATTCTGAAGTGCACTAACGACGTCGGCGATCTGAGTCGACGCGGGAGGTGGTGCGGCGTGCGCGCGTTGGTCAACCTATGGGCGCACCGGTTACCGCTCGCGGCCACGCAGAGTAGTCAGCGATGTCAAACCTGCGTGTTGACGGAGTGACCACTCACTGCGCCGCTCCAAACGCGGTGTTGCGCACACGTCGAGGCTGATGCAGTACGCTGGGCGCTTTATAGACATCCAAACGGCTG
The DNA here is from genome assembly GCA_039924175.1 of Rhodanobacter sp. Classification (GTDB taxonomy): domain Bacteria; phylum Pseudomonadota; class Gammaproteobacteria; order Xanthomonadales; family Rhodanobacteraceae; genus Rhodanobacter. Next base: position 2,323 of record JBDTBF010000087.1, on the reverse strand, counting down.
AATGATGATCAAGACGAAGCTTCCGAAGGTCGGCACCACCATTTTTAGTGTGATGAGCCAGCTGGCGCAGGAACATCACGCAGTCAATTTGGGTCAGGGTTTCCCAGATTTTGAGCCGCCGCAGGCGTTGCGTGACGCGCTGAGTCGAGCCATGAACGAGGGGCGCAATCAATACGCGCCGATGCCCGGAACGGCAGCCTTGCGTGAGCAAATTGTCCTTAAAACTGAGCGTTTGTACGGTCGCAAGATCAACGTGGATACGGATATTACGGTGACTTCGGGTGCTACTGAAGCCATCTTTTCGGCTATCGCCGCGCTGGTTCGGGCAGACGAAGAGGTGATTGTGTTCGACCCGGCGTACGACTGTTATGAGCCGGCGATTGAACTGCAGGGCGCGCGTGCCGTGCATATTCCGCTGACGGTGCCGGCATTTTCGATTGACTGGCAGCGCGTGCGCGACGCGATTACGCCGAAGACTCGCATGATCCTGATTAACAGCCCGCACAACCCATCCGGAGCCGTGTTGTCGGCGGCTGATCTGGATGAACTGGCGGCTGTCGTGCGTGATACCGCCATCGTGGTGCTGTCTGACGAGGTGTACCAGCACATTGTTTACGACGGCGCACAACATCAAAGTGTGCTGCGTCATCCTGAGCTGGCGGAGCGCAGCATAGTTATTTCGTCGTTCGGCAAGACCTTTCACTGCACCGGCTGGAAGGTGGGTTATGCGGTGGCACCAGCGGCGTTGTCGGCTGAATTTCGCAAGGTGCATCAATATTTGACGTTCTGCACCTTTCACCCGGCGCAGGTGGCGTTTGGCGAATTTCTCGCCAGCCACCCGGAACATTATTTGGAGTTGGCCGGTTTCTATCAAACCAAACGTGATCGCTTCCGTGCCTTGCTGGCGCCATCACGATTCAAGCTGCTTGAGGTGCCTGGTGGATATTTCCAGCTGGTGGATTACTCGGCCATTCGCGATGAAGACGATCTCGCCTTCAGTAAGTGGCTGGTGCAAACTGGCGGCGTGGCAGCGATTCCGTTGACACCTTTCTATGAGACGGCGCCGGGTACACGCTTGTTGCGCCTGTGCTTTGCAAAAAGTGATGCCACGATGGACGCAGCGGCGGAGCGGCTATGCCAGCTTTGACGATGGAAACATTAACTGTTTCGTTGGTGCAGGGCGCCACGCGTTGGCATGACGCGGCCGCCAACCGTGATTACTACGGTGCATTGGTGCGCCAAGCCAAAGGCAGCGACTTGATTGTGTTGCCAGAAACGCTGCTGTCCGGCTTCAGCAATGACACGCAAGCCAGTGCCGAAACGATGGATGGTCCGGGCGTTGCGTGGTTGCAGGCGTTAGCCATTGAGATGGAATCAGTCATTTGCGGTAGCGTCGCCATCCGCGAGAACGGCACGGTCTACAACCGCTTGTTGTGGGTGCGTCCCGATGGCAGCTTCGCCCAATACGATAAGCGCCATTTGTTCCGGATGGCCGGCGAGCACACCCGTTATGGCGGCGGTAGCGAGCGGCTGATTGTTGAACTGAAAGGTTGGCGCATCTTGCCGCAGGTTTGCTACGACTTGCGTTTTCCGGTGTGGTTGCGCAACGGCCGTCTCGCCAGCGCCGCTGGTGGCATGAACTATGACTTGGCGTTGTTCGTGGCGAATTGGCCGGCCGCACGGCGCCAGCCTTGGCGCACCTTGCTGCGTGCACGCGCAATTGAAAACCTGTGTTACGTCATTGGCGTCAATCGCGTTGGCACGGATGGCAACGACCTACCGTACGCCGGCGATAGCGCGGTGATCGACCCGGTTGGCGAACCATTAATTGAGCTAGGTGCGCAGGAGCAAGTGGTCACCCTGCAAATCGATCCAGCGCCATTATTGGCGCATCGCGAACGCTTTCCCGCCTGGATGGATGCTGACGCGTTTTCACTAAACGCCGACTAACGCCGCGCGGCTCGATGAGGTGTCAATTCGCGACGTGTAGGGGCCCGCTCGCGGGCGATGCTTTTTATCTAGACAGGTCAAATTTATCTTTTGGCAGGTAAAAGCATCGCCCGCGAGCGGGCTCCTACGAAAAGCAGAGTCAGTCGTCGTGACATGACTCGCAGATATTTCAGTAACGAAGTCTTCGCTCCCACAACAGCATCAAGACTGTTGTGGGAGCGACTTCAGTCGCGATGCTCTTGGTGTGATGCTGCGCCGAGAACGCATCGGGCTAAACCTTTCCCACCATGGAGCGATGCATTCCAGCAGTTCATCTCGCAAGGGAACGATGCATTCACAATCGTTGTAGGAGCCCGCTCGCGGGCGATGCCTG
>JBDTBF010000086.1:0-9331 GCA_039924175.1 Rhodanobacter sp. | reverse complement strand
GATGTCGGGGGTGACGATGAGCACGCGCGGCTTGAGCGCTGCTGCAAATGCCGCCGCAGGGACAGAGGCGGGATTTCGGGTAGGTGCCGTCGCTGGATCTGGAGCCATCGCAATAGCTGGTGCTTGGGCGGTAGCTGTTGCTGCACTCACTGGGTCGGAGTGCACCAGCTCAGCGTGTGCTGCAGGAGGGCCTGCCTGCGGTGCGGCCGGCACTGAAGGATGCACCAAACGGCGACCCAGTCGGATCACGCCGCGCAACGGGCGGGTGAGGCGCCACGACCGCGACGCATAGACGTCCGCGAGCTGCGCGGCAAGTTGCGCGCGCGCAGCCGCAACCTCGGCAAGCTCGTCAGTAACTTGCAACAAGCGGGCAGCCTGATGTTCGGCATCTCCCTGCAACCAGGCATTGGTTTGCTTCATCTGTGTGATCTCTGTTAAACGACGGCCAAGGTTCTCTTCAAGCAACGCATTGCGCTGGTCCACTGCCGCGATCCTAGCCACATGACGGCCAACGCTTTCTTCGACCAACGCATTGCGCTGTTTCGCTTCTGCGATTCTGGCCACATCACGCGCGAGGTTCTCTTCCAGCCATGCATTGCCCTGTTTCAATTTCGCAATCCCAGCCACATGACGGCCGAGATTCTCTTCAAGCAACGCATTACCTTGCTTCATCTCCGCGATCTCGGCCACATGACGCGCGAGATTCTCTTCAAGCAACGCATTACCTTGCTTCATCTCCGCGATCTCAGCCACATGACGATTGAGGTTTTCGCGCAAATCAGCGTTACCGACGACAAGTCCCTGCCGTTCGCCGTCGCACCACTGCAACTTGTCTTCTACCTGCAAATTGTGCTGCCGCGACGCGCGCAACACGGCAGCGCCAGCAGCGCTCAATTTGTCAGCCTGCGCCACCTCTGCCGAAACGGAGTCGAGTGCGTCAGTATCGACGCTGTCTGCGGCAGCCAGTGCCGCGTAAACGCGGTCCAACCAGCCTTGCAAAAGTGGGGACACCGGGTACACATCGGACGCACGGCGATAGTGTCGCAGCGTCGGCTCCAGGAACACATCAATGGTCGGACCGGCCGCGTCCACGGCGCGTGGCCAAACCAAATTCAATGCGGCCGCCATGCGTGCAGTTTCACTACGCCAGTCTTGCAACAAACGTCCATACAGAACGATCACTCGCTGCAAATCGCGCGTGTCGGCTTCTGCTTCCAGCACGTGGCGCAACCATATCCAGGCGACCTGATCGGCGGGCAGAGCATCCCGTTTGGCCAGCGACGCAATCACTTCCACCGGGCGTCGAATCACCAGCACAATACGCGCTGAGAATCCTTCCTTCGCTAGCCCGCGGCGCCACGGTGGCACGAGCCGGCACATGCGTGGATCCTTGATGCCCGCGAGCGCCACGCCGGCAAAGTCGCGCTGCAGGACTGCGTGCAACTGCGGGTATAGCCGCTGCACACCTTCACTGTCTTGCCAACCTTCCGGAAGCGACAAGGGATCGTCCCACTGCGATCCCAATGACTCCAGCACTTTCTGGTCTTGTTGCCAGATATCGACGTGTTCGAAAAAGCCCTTGGGATTGTCCTCGGCCGGGTCAATCAGTCGTGCGCTGAAATCGACGCCTAGATGTGACAACGCCCCGGCCACCGCCGACGTGCCGCTGCGATGCATGCCAAGTACAAGAATCATCTGGCGATTGTTCGCCTTCGGTTTTGATTTCATGACCTACCTTCGCACAGTTCAAACACGCAGCGCACGCCCGCAACCGACCCGTGCCGCCAGTCCGATACAAGCTGCCACCGCGCGGCAGAGGGAATAGCCCAAGTGAAATTGCACGGATGATAAATGGGACAGCCAGACAAGGCGCCAAGCCAGCGCTGCGGCAGCTAAGCGCCACGCGACAAACCCGCTGCTGCCGAAGCTACCGAATGGGTTTGCCGAAGAAGCGGCGGCGCACATCATAACGGGGGCGACAACGTCGGTTCATCACGGCTGCCCTGCAGTGACGATGGCGACACCACCCACTCGTTGATTTCAGTCACCGAGGCCATGGCCAGACCATGCCAACGAATGCACTGATCGATAACCGGATGTGGCACGTGATGCACGTGCTGAGGCGCGATTTGCAACACCAGACGCGCTACGACGGCGCAGTGATCTCTAAGATCCAGATGCTCCGCGGGGAGCGACAGATAATCGGCGTCTGCCACTTGCGCCAGCTCTGCGATGGCGGCAGCGCCATCCACATCAATGATTGCCAAGGGTCGGCTCAACGCGGCCAACTCCGCCACGTCGACAACCGTTGCAGCAGCGCCCATCAGGACGATGCACGCGTACTTGCCATGCAGCTGGCGTCGCGCTGCCGCATAGCGGAGGCCGACGTAATTCATGTCCCAGGGAATGAAATATGCCTCCACTGGTGCGTTATCCGCGACCAAGGGACGCAACAATGGCTCCAGCGCTACCAGCTCCTTCACTTCGGCCAACGCCCAGTCGGGCAGATGCCTCGCCGTGTCCTGGCGGCTGGGTGCGGTGCCGGCAAACTCTCCTACCGAGCGCGCGGTAATGCGATCCGGGAACAGCCGCCGCGCGACGCGAAACATGAGTGCGCGCAGGCGTGCGTCCCACGCTGCCGGAACGTACTTGAGCACGACTCTGTCGCCCCACCGATACACCGAACGAACCAGTGAATAGATACTCATAGCGAATCGAAAAACGGAGATGGTCGAAGAATGGCCGCGTGGCTTTGATGTGCCACATTGAGAGAACCTTCCGCCTTGCGTCGCTCCAACCGGAAGGTGTGCGGGACCACTCGATGTACATAACCGCGCGAAATAGTCTCGCAATTCCAGTGCCAGTCTTCAAACCCGAATCCACTTTCGCCGACGCGTGCATAGACATAAGGGCAACTGGTAAACACTTCGCGTCGCGCCACCGTGCACGCGTTCCAATGGTTGAGCGACATCAGGGTTTCCGGCAAGAAACGCGGATCCGTTTGGTCAATCTGCTCCCAATAGGCATTCCACGTGCCGAACGCAATCATCAACTGCGGATGGACGATTGTCGTGGGACCGTGCTCGACGATGAATGCAACGGCTGCGGCGATCCAGTTTTCACTGAACAAGTCATCACCATCGAGCGTGGCGACAAAGTCACCAGCCGCATGTTCGATGGCGTAATTGCGACAGAGCGAGAGATCAAACAGCTCCACGCGATGCAGTACATCGCCGCTGCGCAGCGCGGGATGTTGCAAGATGGCGCATTCGGTTTCCGGGTCACCGCCATCCAGCGTCATTTCCAGCTTTATTTGCAAGCCGCGCGTCTCGGCATACTTCCGCATACGTTCAATGGAGTGCAAGGTCGCGACCGCCAGCTCGCGCTCGCGATGAAACGTTACGACTGCGCTCACGAGAGCGCGGTCGACACCGGTCTTCAGCACGGCGATCCCTGCGTCGGTTTGAGCCTGATCGTTACTCATTCGCGTTACTCCGATAAACGCACGCAAGCCTTGCCGGCAGCAGCGCCGACGGATTTGACTTGACTACATGTGGCGCGGCAAGTGTCACGTACGTTCAATATCAACTATCCGGCCGTGTGCCAGCTTGACCTGGATATTGCAAAGCTTGGAAATAATACTTTTATTATGTGACGCTATGACGAGAATGTTTGCCTTGTCTACCATTTGTTGCAAGCGGTTCTCGGCCTTGCTGACAAACTCTGCATCACCGACACTCAGCCATTCATCCATGAGAAGAATATCTGGGTGAACACAAGTGACAATGGAAAATGCCAAACGCAGCACCATTCCGCTTGAGTAAGCTCTGACCGGCATGGACAGATATTCACCGAGTTCGGAAAACGCCTCGATATCCGGCGTCACCGCCTTGATCTGCGTCCTCGACAAACCAAGGATCAGGCCGCGCAGCAGTATGTTGTCGTACCCAGTCGCCTCGTGATCCATGCCCAACGTCACGTCAATCAAGCTGGTGACACTGCCCTCCACCCGCAACCTGCCTTGGGTGGGCTCGTAAACTCCGGCCAACATCCGCAAGAGGCTGGTTTTCCCAGCGCCGTTATGTCCGATCAAGCCCACACGATCGCCAGCCTTGATATTGAGGCTGACTCCGGTCAAAGCATTGACGACCGCAATCTTCCGGCTATCCGACGCAATGCGCCCGCCAGTTGCGGCGGATAAGACCATCTGTTTGAGTGACCGGTTGCTCGTTCCATAAACAGGCAGGTCAAGGCTACAATTTTCCAGGACTATACGCGCCATATCAAACCCAGAATGCAATGCGCTGACGGAAGCGGATCAGCAGCGGAATCGCCAACAAATACAACGCAACGGTCACGATCGCGACGCCCAGATAGACATTCATCCCCGGCAAATACCCGTAAACCGGCCCGCGTACCACCTCGATAAACAAGTAAAGCGGGTTGAGGTTCGCAATAAACTGGCGTGACCCAAGCAATTCCGGCTTCCAGATGATGGGCGTAACGAAAAATGTAAGTTGAACCACGCTGGCGACGATTTGTTGCATATCCCGAAAACGTGCGCAGAAGATTCCAAGGATCATCGCTACTGGAATTCCTGCAATCACGATAATAAGCACCCCCGGGAGTGCCATGAGCCAAAGCCACGTGGGGTGAATTCCAAGATATATAGCGAACGGCGCGTACGCCAATATGTTGTGGAAGAAAATGATGACGTTGCGGAATATCATCCGGAATACGTACATGGTCATCGGCAATCGCACCGAGTGAATCATCGTGTCGGCGGCAGTAAATGTGATGCAACCTTCCAACATCACATTGGAAATCAATCCCCACGCGATCAAGCCCAATGACAAATAGGGGATGAAGTCATGCGCGTCAAATTTCAACAAGGCTGCATACAATGGCCCCATGCCAGCAATCGTTGCCATCATGGTCAAGGTTATCCAGAAAGGGCCAAGCACGGAACGACGATAGCGTTGGCGAATATCTTGCCACGCCAGAACCGACCAGACCGGGTACTGCTTGACGCCATCGACAATGTCAGCAAACGCCAAGCTCCGGCGTGAAACCCCAGTGACCAACTTTTGGTTGTTTTTCATGAGCTCTGATTCAAATCACAGGGTCGCGGTCACTAAATTAGTCACAAAGAAACTCAAGCCAGCGCGACGTCCAACTCACTTTTCAGGTCAGCTAAGTCCTCCACTCCCACCGACAATCGGATCAGGCCGTCGCTGATGCCCAAGCGCCTGCGGATTGCTGGAGGTACAGAAGCATGGGTCATGATCGCGGGATGTTCAATCAGGCTTTCAACGCCGCCGAGGGACTCGGCCAGTGAGAACAATTTGCAACGCTCCAGCATGCTCTTCGCTTTCTTCAACCCACCCTTCACTTCAATAGTGATGATGCCGCCGAAGCCGTGCATCTGGCGTTTGGCCAGGATGTGTTGCGGATGGCTTTTCAGGCCGGGATAGATCACCCGCGCGATCGCCGGTTGTTGTTCCAGCCACTTCGCCAGTTCCATGGCGTTGGCGCAATGAGCGCGCATGCGAAGGTGCAACGTTTTCAAGCCGCGCATCGCGAGAAACGCATCAAATGGGCCCGCGATGGCGCCGACCGAGTTCTGCAAAAACGCCATACGTTGAGCCAACTCGTCCGTACTGGCCACCACGATGCCACCAACCATGTCGGAATGACCGTTGATGTATTTGGTTGCCGAATGCAGTACCAGATCCGCGCCAAATTCCAGCGGGCGCTGCACCATCGGCGAGCAGAAGGTGTTATCGACCACCAGAATCAAACCGTGCTTCTTGGCAAACGCAGCGACCTTGGCCAAGTCCACCAGCTTGAGCATGGGATTGGTCGGCGTTTCGGCCCAGATCATGCGCGTGTTCGGCTTCACGGCCGCCTTCATTGCCGCTGCGTCATTCAGATCGACAAAACTGAAATCGAGCCCCGCGGATCGGCGGCGCACCTTTTCGAACAGGCGATAGGTACCGCCGTACAAGTCATCCATGGCGATGACGTGACTGCCCGAATCGAGGAGATCCAGTACGGTCGATGCCGCAGCCATTCCGGAGCCGAACGCAAAACCGGCCACGCCGCCTTCAAGATCAGCTACACAGCGTTCGTAAGCCATGCGAGTGGGATTTTGCGTGCGCGAATACTCGTAGCCCTTATGCTTTCCAGGGCTTTGCTGGACATAGGTGGAAGTGGCATAGATGGGCGTCATGATGGCGCCGGTGCTGGGATCAGGGTGCTGGCCGGCGTGGATAGCGCGCGTACCGAAACCGAGCTGGCTCTGCTTCTCACCTGCTTTCATAACTTCTCCATGGTTCGCCGAACTTGTCGACTGCAGTGATGTCAAGCCCGCTATCTTACCTTCTATGCTCGAAGTTGCCGCCATTTGAGTGAGTGCCTTTGTCCGCATGCGAGCTGGTAAATAGCGATTTTTCGGCGCGGACCGTTCCGACCCGCTCCAGGGAAACTCTGAACAAGCCGTCAATCCTGGCAAAGCACTTTGCAAGAGCGTAGCTGAGCGAGCCGGGATCCAGTGACTTCGCTTGACGTTGAAGGCACTGGGTTCCGGCGTTTGCCGGAATGACGGACTGGGCCTTCAGGCGATGCCCGGGAGCTTGGTCGCGCGCGCGAAAGCGGGCATCATTGACGATCTGCCTGGCGGCGGCTGCACCGAGCAGCGCGCTGACTGACCTCCAAGGACGTATGCCATGAACCATCCAACCACCGGCGTCACAACGCTCTTGGTGACAGGAGGTGCCGGTTTCATCGGTGCCAATTTCGTCTTGCAGGCCATTGCCGACGGCTTTCGCGTGGTCAACCTGGACAAGCTGACCTATGCCGGCAATTTGGACACGCTGTCATCGCTGCAGGGCAATGACCGCCATGTCTTTGTGCAGGGTGATATTGGTGACCGTGCGCTGGTGACCCGGCTACTGACGGAACACAGCCCGGACGCCGTCATCAATTTTGCCGCTGAGTCGCACGTGGACCGCTCCATCGATGACCCTGGCGAATTCATACAGACCAACGTGGTTGGCACACTAGTTTTACTGGAAGGCGCCCGCGATTACTGGCGCAGTCAGGAAGGTGCCGCGCGCGAGGCTTTCCGCTTTCTGCACGTATCCACCGACGAGGTATACGGCTCGCTCGGTGACGAAGGCAAATTCACCGAGCAAACGGCGTATGCACCAAACTCGCCCTACTCCGCGTCCAAGGCAGCGTCGGATCATCTGGTGCGCGCGTTTCAGCACACTTACGGCTTGCCCACGCTGACCACCAATTGCTCGAACAACTACGGTCCGTACCAATTTCCGGAAAAACTCATTCCGCTGATTATCCAGAAGGCACTGATCGGTGAGCCGCTGCCCATTTACGGCGATGGTCGCAACATCCGCGACTGGCTGTTTGTGGGCGACCACTGCAGCGCGATTCGTCGTGTCCTGGACGCAGGTCGCGTCGGTGAAACGTACAACGTCGGCGGTAACGCCGAGCAGGAAAACATGACGGTGGTAAAGACCATTTGCGCATTACTGGATGCGCATCAGCCGCTACCAGATGGTCGCCCACGGGAGTCGTTGATGACTTTCGTGAAAGATCGCCCCGGCCACGATCGCCGCTACGCCATCGACTCAAGCAAGCTGCAAAGCGAGCTCGACTGGCATCCATCAAAATCCTTTGAATCCGGCATGGCGCACACGGTGGACTGGTATCTCGCCCACCAAGCGTGGAGCAAGCGCGTACTCGACGGCAGTTACCGCATGGAGCGCCTGGGCGCGGCGAAGGTAATGCCATGAGCCTGACCCAGAAGGGCATCATCCTCGCCGGTGGGTCCGGCACGCGGCTATATCCGATCACCCGCGCGGTCAGCAAGCAGCTGCTGCCGGTATATGACAAGCCGATGATTTATTACCCGCTAGCGACGTTGATGCTGGCTGGCATTCGGGAAATTCTGTTGATCAACACTCCGCACGAACAGGCAATGTTTCAGCGCCTGCTCGGCGATGGCTCGCAATGGGGTATCGACATTCATTACGCCGTGCAGCCATCACCCGATGGCCTGGCGCAGGCATTTACGATCGGCCGTCCATTCATCGATGACAAACCCAGTTGTCTCGTGTTGGGCGACAACATTTTTTACGGTGTAGGCCTCAGCGAACGGCTGAAGCGCGCCGCGTCGCGTGGACAGGGCGCCACCGTGTTTGGCTACTGGGTGAAAGATCCCGAGCGCTATGGCGTCGCTGAATTTGACGCCAACGGTCGTGTCATTGGTCTGGAAGAAAAGCCGACTCAGCCAAAATCACACTACGCCGTCACCGGCCTGTACTTTTACGACAGCCGCGTTTGTGACTACGCCACGGAACTGAAGCCGTCATCACGTGGCGAACTGGAAATTACCGATTTGAATCGCTGTTACTTGGATGACAACTCACTGCATCTGGAACAACTGGGCCGCGGCTTTGCATGGCTGGATACCGGCACCCACGAATCGCTCATGGAGGCGGGCAACTACATCCAAACGGTAGAAAACCGCCAAGGCTTGCAAGTGTGCTGCCCCGAAGAGATCGCCTACAACAACGGCTGGATCGATACCGAGCAGCTGCTGAAGCTGGCTGCGCCGTTGGCCAAGACCGGCTACGGCCAATACCTGCAACAACTACCGACGCAGGGCGTGCCACGATGAAGGTGATGGGAACTGCTTTATCCGGCGTACTCATCCTCGAGCCACAAGTGTTTGGCGATGCGCGTGGTTTTTTCTATGAAAGTTACAACCAGGCCAGCTTTCACGACGCTGGCATCGACGCCACCTTCATCCAATCGAACGTTTCGCGTTCGACACAGGGCGTTTTACGCGGATTGCACTACCAATGGCCCAACCCACAAGGCAAATTGGTCAGCGTGCTGGAAGGGGAGGTATACGACGTCGCCGTCGACGTGCGCCACGGTTCACCTACCTTTGGACAATCCCAAGGGGCGATGCTGACGGCGGAAAACCACCGTCACTTCTGGATTCCAGAGGGCTTTGCGCATGGGTTTTGCGTGGTCTCCGAATTCGCCACCTTCATCTATCAGTGCACGGCGCTATACGATCCTAGAGCCGAAAGTGGCATCCGCTGGAACGATGCGGCCCTTGGCATTGATTGGCCCATCAGTACGCCACTGTTGTCTGACAAAGATGCAAAGACTCCGCTGCTGAAAGACGTTGCACCGGAGCGTTTACCGGTTTTTGTGCAGTGAAAGTTCTGCTACTCGGCGGCAACGGCCAACTCGGCCACACCTTTATTACCCACGGTGGATTGGCGGCACGCGGTAC
>JBDTBF010000085.1:0-7168 GCA_039924175.1 Rhodanobacter sp. | reverse complement strand
ATAGGTGCATGGATGCTTGTGCACTTGAAGCGATTACTGACATCGACATGCTGCGCCAGATGGTGCGCGAGCAGCGCGACTGTATCGCCGAGCGCGACACCCGCCTTGCCGAGCGCGATGCGACGATCGCCACCAATCAACGCACGCTGTGTGAGCGCGATGCACTGATCAAAGAAAGGGGTCAGGTTCATTTGGGACTCTGTGAAGAATGTGGTCAGCCTCACTTGCAAGCGCTTGGTTTCTTCTGAGTCGAGCAGAAAGAAGGTCGGGTTCGAATAGACTGTGCCGCAGGGTGAGCTTGACGAAGTTGCGTCGTTGTCGCCGATTTGGATTCCCCGCAAATGCTTGCTCAATAACGCCCATTCCCGCTTGGCTGCTTTTCTTCTCGTTCAAATCGAATGCCGGTTGCTGACAACTTGTAGATACGTCTCTCCAGATAACGGGAGTGACTTTCCTGCAGGTCAATGGTTGCGTCGGCACCGGACAGACAACCCTGACGTTTCAGATCGCCCACAGCTGAAGCGAAGTCGGAAGGAACGAAGAAAGCCTTTTCAGATGCGAAAACGGAGTCAGGTTCACTTCGCGAACGCAGGAAGTAGCCGGCTGCCTGCCGACCTCGGAAAATGTGTCTGCCGGAAAAGATGTCAGGGACGATTTCCTCGTTTTTGTGCATGCTGCGCTCAGCGGCATCAAACGCGATGTCGACGGCGTCGTGCTCGGCAACCACATTCTGCTTGGTAATCCGGCGTTCTTCGAGCGCATCGTCATGCCGATCGTGATGCGCAACTTCCAGGGTAGTCCCGAGCCCGAGCCCGATGCCGACTCCAACGACTGCTGGTCGACGAGTACCTCAATGAATCCCAAGGCGGCCTGCCGTTCGGCCGAACGAAGGTTTCCTCTGGCGCACCGCGCGAGCACATGCTACGGTTTGCATTGCAAATGCAATGCATGAGGAGTTCGTCATGAAAACCGCCACCCTTCCGCCGTTGCGCGTCGCCCCCGAACTGCGCCAGGCCGCCGAAGCCGCGCTGCGCGAAGGCGAGAGCCTGTCCGGTCTGATGGAGCAATCCTTGCGAGATGAGGTGAATCGCCGCCGCATGCAAGCCGAGTTCATCGCCCGTGGCCTCGCCGCGCGGGATGAGGCGAAATGCACCGGCGTGTACTACAGCAAGGAGGAATCACTCGCGGCACTGGATACCATCCTTGCCCAGCACAAGCCCGGCACCCGGTGAGTTTCGAGGTTCGGATCAGCAAGGCGGCGCAGGAAGATCTGCAACGGCTGCTGAATTTTCTCGCGCCGGTGGACTATGCCGCCGCCCTGCGCGCACGCGCGGCGGTCGAGCGCGGCTACGGATTTCTTGAAGAAATGCCGTTCGCCTGCCGCAAGGCGGACCACGCCAATGCCTTTCTGCGCGAACTGATCATTCCCTTCGGTGAGGCCGGCTACGTCGTCCTGTTCGAGATCACCGATGGCGCCACCATCACCATCCTCGCCGTACGTCATCAACGCGAAGACGACTACCACTGAGGGAGAGCGCCCGCGTCCGTCAAGAACGGGGTCTATCTTCGGATTATTCAGCTGAGCAGGCTGTGGTCTGAAGGTAGACTGGTCTGGTGACAAGGATGTGGCATTAGCAGTGATGGGTTAGGTCATGACTCAAACGGTTTCTTTGGTCTACAGGCATTGCCACGGCAGTGGGCAAGTCAGCCGCGTCGCCCCTGAAGCCGCTGTGGTTTGGTTGTCGGAAGTCGTTGACGATGCTGCAACCGCACGGCTTGGCCAGCCAGCGCTTATTGTCCGTATCCGCAGAGCGTGGCTTTTCTCTAGAGCGGTGCACATGAAAACGCCGCACTGGCTGGCCGGGGCGGCGTCGTGTTGAGAACAGTTGAAGCGGCAGCTGTGCCACTCGAGCCAAGTGCACAAACTCGCGTCACGCAAACCGCAACTTGTGCGCGTTAGAAGCGCATGCCGATCGCTAGACGAAGCTGGTTGGTGCGTAACGAAATACGCCGATCGTTCCATTCCGGCGCGGCGCCTTTCCAGGTTTCGCTACCGAAGTCTTCGTACAGGTATTCGCCACGCAGAAAGAAGTTCTTGCTGATGGAACGCTCTACGCCTAATGCAAGGTTAAGACCAGACAAGGATTTGGAGCGATTGAAGTTGTAGACGGTGGGGACGGATGGGGTGGCTGGGTTGAAGCAATTACCGACTAGTGACATGCGAGCAATCATGTGACTGTAGCCAACGGCACCGTAAAACAGGGTCTCGTGTGCGATGAAACCAAAGCGCACGCGGTAGCGTTCGGTGGCGCCCGTGTGCACTTTATTGAAGGTGGTGAAAGAGTCGTGCGCGGACGTGAAACAACCATCGGGTAAGGCGCAGGCCGTTACGCTTTGTGTTCCAGCGGCGCTGGTGGCATCTACTTCAAGGCCCAGAACCTTGTTGCCAAACTGATAGTTGTAACCAAGCAGCGCACCGCCTACGGCATGAGTCTTGCTGACGCTGCGATCGAGCAACTGGTCATGGGCGTCACCTGGCAGCGCGAAGTCTGTCTTGGTCGAATTCGCACTGCCTAGAACGCCAACATAGATGCCTGACCAATCGTCTGCACGCGCATTTGCCGAAACGGAGGCCATGGCGAGAGATGCAGCACCTAAAATCAAATATCCGAAACGCATGAAAATGTCCTGTGATGTTGGCTCGGTGCCTCACTAGCAGATAGCGGGGGACACCAGACAAAGGAAAGCCGCTGTTCCGTCGTACATGAGCCCACTACACGGTATTCAGCTGCTTCCTGTTGTCTCGTTTGCGGCGGTGCCAGAGTCGGCCGCGCGCAGATTCTACTCCGCCGAGGACGAGCCGTAAGCTGGTGTATTCCGCCAACGTGTTTGGAGATTTCCCTTAGGGAATGCTGTCAGGGAGAGTTTCCCTATTCGCGGACGTCATCTTCGACACGCAGCAGTGCAAAGAACGCGAGCTATCAACGATCTCCACCGGTCATTCTTCTCTGATCGCGCGCACGTGCCGCCATACATACAATCCGAATGCGATCAATAGGACGGCAAGGATCACTACATCAAAGCGGTGGAACCAGGCGCCCAGCGTGTCCCAGTGCTGGCCGAGCTTCAGCCCGATCCATGCCAGCAGCCAGCACCAGACGAGCGAGCCGAGGAAGGTGTAGAGGCAGAACTTCCATAGCGACATGCGCGCCACGCCAGCGGGGAAGGCGATAAAGGTGCGCACGACGGGCAGTAGTCGTCCGATGAAAATGATGACGCTGCCATAGTCGCGGAACCAGCGATCCGCGTGGTCCAGGTCCTTGCGTGAAACCAGCAAGTACTTGCCGTAGCGCTCCACCAATCGCCGGCCGCCCCATGCGCCTACGGCGTAGGCCACCAGCGAGCCGAGTACGCAGCCGATGGCGCCGGCGACCACCACCAGCCATAGCACCAAGGCGCCCTTGAAGACTAGATAGCCGGAGAACGGCATGATCACTTCCGACGGCAACGGAATGCATGCACTCTCAATCGCCATCAATAACATGATGCCGAGATAGCCGCTGCGCGTGATTAAGCCGATGATGGCCGCGGCGAGCAGGCTGAATAATTTTGCGACCATGATTCTGTGTGCATTGGACAAAGGAGAATGGTAGCGCGGTGCGAACGGAGGAAAAGTGTCGGGGATAATTATCGAAGAACAGGGGTCCCGTTCGCTTCTTGAATATTGGAAAGTGAACGTGGTCGTTTTATGCCATTCGCGGTGTTGTTCGTGCCCTTAGCTGCGATCGTTTAGGCTTTGACCCACGCGGCGTATTCGTTCTAGGTGGATCGGCACGTAATGGCGTACTTCGACCACAACTCCAACGCGCGGGATGGCATGCATGCCATGTTGGTCATGGTGCTGATGGATCCGCTAGCGCTGCCGTATTTTCGCAAGGCACTCACGCGCCCTACGTTTTAATCGAGCGATACAGCATGCGTTGTGCAGCACGCCGTTAGTGTTGCCCTTAAGCAGCTAGTTGATGCCGGAATGGACGAACGTGCATACCGGTCACGGTTTTATCCACCCGCGCAGGAGAACTAACGCATGGCTACGACTCGCAAGGTGCCGACGAAGAAATCCGCGACAAAGAAAGCATCTGTCAAGACCCCGTCGACAAAGAAAGCCGCTGCTTCCAGTAGTGGCAGCAAGGTATCGACACGCAAAGTTGTTGCAAAGAAACCGGTAGCGACGAAGTCGACTGGGAAAGTTGCACCGTCAAAGAAGGTGCCGGCCAAGAAAGCACAGGTCGTGGCAAAGAATGCTTCTGTTGAGAAAAAGCTGGCGAAGAAACAAGCTGTATCGAAATCAGCTGCAGTCAAAAAGGCTGTTGTGAAGAAGTCCGCAGCTAAGAAAACGGCGAACACCGGAAAGACAACAACGCGCAAGATTGCGGTGACCAAGACAGCAGCCAAGAAGGTTGCTGCGAAGAAGCCGGTTGCGAAGAAGGTTGCGGCCAAGAAAGTAGCTACCAAGAAAACGGCCGCGAAGAAGACAACTCCCAAAAAAGTCGCTGCCAAGAAACCAGTTGTGAAGAAAGTAGCTACCAAGAAAGTAGCTGCCAAGAAACCTGTTGCGACGAAGGCAGATGCCAAGAAAGTAGCGATCAAGAAGCCCGTCGCGAAGAAGACGGCTGCCAAGAAGGTAGCTACTAAGAATCCTGCCGCAAAGAAGGTAGCCACGAAAAAGGTGGCAACGACGAAGGTTGTTGCGCACAAGGCTGTCGCCAAGCCTGTTGTGGCGAAAAAAGCGCTGCCGCGTAAGCCAGCGAGCACGCAAGCAAAGCGTTCGGCCAGTGCGGGCAGGGCGGTAGCTAAGAAGGATGCACCGATCAAGCACATCAGCCAGGAAGAGGCCGTTGCGCACATTCAGGCGCTGCTCGATGCCAAGCAGAAGCTTGCACAGCAGGAGCCGACTTGGCCCGGCGCTGGTGATGCTGTCTCGTCGGCTGCACACGGTGCAGCTGCCACTGAGCTTTCTCCGGCGCCCGAGGCTACGAGTGCGGATTCGCATATCAATGCGCCACGTAACGATGTGGGCAAGCGCGGGGACTGAACGCGCGCGCGTAATTCACTGATTGCTGGGCAGACGGATAGCTGGTGGGCGCCCCCACCAGCTTTTCCGGCCACGCTTATCGCGCATCCCCTGACTGTGTTCCAGCAAAGCGTCTGTTCGTCGAAGGCTGGCGCTGCGGTGGAGCGCGGTTGAAGCAAGCCATGGCGGCCGTTGTTACCGACCCGCGACATTGAGTTCCTTGTTCACCTAAGCCTTGTTCACCTAAGTGGGTGGAAGCCGCGCCGGCAGCGATCATCGGCCGTGCTCGTTGATCGCTTCAACGAGGTCCAGCGTGATGGAGAGCAGCCTTTAACTGGGCAACATATCGCGAACTCTGCGTCGCAAGGTCTCCAGTGAGAAGGGCTTCGTCAGCACAGCCATGCCTGGTTCCATATGACCATTGCCGACATCGGAGTTTTCGGCGTACCCGGTCATGAAGAGGATTTTGAGTTGGGTGCGGGTGACGCGCGCGACGTCAGCCATCTGGCGGCCGTTCATGGCTCCGGGCAGTCCAACATCGGTGAGCAACAAGTCGATGAGGGCATCGGATTGTAAAATGTGCAGCCCCGCCTTTGCGTCCACAGCTTGCAGCACCGCGTAGCCGTCGTCGGTCAGGATTTCGCACACCAATTCGCGAATGGATGGCTCGTCCTCGACCACCAAAACCGTCTCGCGGCGTGGCGCACCAGCGGGAAGAGCTGTGACGGTTGTCGATTCTGTATCGCGTGGTGCCTCGTGATGACGCGGCAGGTAGATGCTCAGCGTGGTGCCGGTGCCGAGCTCGGAATAGACACGCGCCTGACCACCCGACTGACGCGTGAAGCCGTAAATCATGGACAAGCCGAGACCGGTGCCCTGACCAAGAGGTTTGGTGGTGAAGAAGGGGTCAAAGGCGCGCGCTATCACTTCCGGGCTCATGCCGGTGCCGGTGTCGGTAACGCTGAGTAAGACGTACTCGCCCGGGTCTAGCTCACACAGCGCTGCGGCATGCTCGTCCAGTGAACGGTTGGCAGTTTTGATGGTTAGGTGGCCGCCATCGGGCATCGCGTCGCGCGCGTTGATGCACAGATTCAGCAGCGCGTTTTCTAATTGCGGAGGGTCGACCAGGCTTGGCCAAAGATCGCCCACGCCAACCATTTCCAGCTCTACTGACGGACCGATGCTGTGCCGAATCAGCTCCTCCATGCCGCTGACCAACTTGTTGATGTCGGTGGAGCGCGGGTCCAGTGTCTGCTGTCGCGAAAACGCGAGGAGACGCTGAGTGAGCGACGCCGCGCGGCGAACAGCTGTTTCGCCCAGTGAAAGGTAACGCGATATATCTTCGCCCTTGCCTTGCGCCAGCTTTATCTTCGCCATTTCCAGCGCGCCCATGATGCCGCCGAGCAGGTTGTTGAAGTCGTGGGCAAGGCCGCCCGTGAGTTGACCGACGGCCTCCATCTTTTGCGACTGGCGCAACGCGGCCTCGGTGCGTGCGAGCACCGCGGCCGCTTCTTTTTCGGTGGTGATATCGCGCGCACTGCAGTAAATTTTGCCTTCGTCGGGGATCGCCACCCATGACAACCAGCGGTAGCCGCCATTGGCGTGGCGGTAGCGATTTTCGAAGCGCAGTGCCGGTTCGCCTAGTTCGATCGCGCGGGTGAAGGCGATCCGGTTGCGCTCCATATCATCGGGATGCAGGAAGTCGAAAAACGGCGTACGCGCGATGGTTTCTTCCGGCCAGCCCAGCAGGGTCTGCCAGGCGGGGTTGGAAACCTCGAAGAGGCCTTCGGCGTTGAGCACTCCCAGGATGTCCGTGCTTAGCTGCCAGGTGCGGCCACGGCCATGCATGCGCTCGGCGACCTGCTTTTCAAGGTCCGTATTGAGTGCGCGCAGTCGTGCTTCGCTGGAGCGCAGTGCGTTTTCAGCGAGTGCGCGTTCGGTGACGTCGATCCCTTCGACGAAGATACCGGTAACCTCTCCAACCGCGTTTTTGATCGGCTGGTAAACGAAGTCAAGGTAGCGCTGATTGATCGGAGCATCGGCGGCCGGTTGCATCGCAAACGGCATGGCCGTTGCAACATAGGGCTCGCCACT
>JBDTBF010000084.1:0-20028 GCA_039924175.1 Rhodanobacter sp. | reverse complement strand
GGTATCGCACCAACAATGGGTAGCCAGATCAGCAGGCTGAGCAAGTGATTGAACATTGAGCCTGTTTCCCTTATTGCCCGAACAGCTGATACCCGCCTAACAGCAGGATCAGGCCGAGAATCATCACGAAAGCGTAGTGGTAGAGGTAGCCTGTCTGCAGGCGGCGCAATAGCGCGCTCGATCGGTGAATAACACTGACTGAACCATTGACCATGGCACCGTCAATCAAGCCTGCATCACTCACCTTCCACAGCACGCGGCCCAATTTGATGCCGCCGCCGCCAAACAACGCGTACTCCCATTCGTCAAACCAATATTTCTTGTCTAGCACTGTCCACACGGGTTTCAGTGCCGACTTGATCTTGCCGGCCATCGCTGGATTAAACACATAGATATAGGTGCAGATCACAAAGGCAGCAAACATCAAAAAGAACGGTAACGAGGTAAAGCCATGCAACCCCATAGCCCAAGCACCATGGAACTCCGGTGCCATGGAGGCCAAAACATTATTGGCCGGATCAACATGAATAGAGCTACCAAACCAATTGCCATACAAGACCGGATCGATGGTGAAGTAACCGATCAAGATCGATGGAATCGCCAAGGCGATCAGCGGCACGGTCACCACCCACGGCGATTCCTTCGGAGCATGCGCCAACACGCCCGGAGGCAACTCTTCCTCTTCGTCACCATGCGCTGAATGAGCATGCCCATGCGCCTGAACGGTAAAACGCTCCTTACCGTGGAACGTCAAATACATCTGTCGGAATGTGTACAGGCCAGTGACTAACACGCCCGCCATCACACAGAAGTAAGCGTAACTGGCACCCCAGCGATGCGACTCACCCACCGCTTCGATGATCGCGTCTTTGGAGTAGAAGCCCGAAGTGAACGGCATCGCTACTAACGCCAGCGAACCCGCCCACATGGTGATCCAGGTAATCGGCATGTACTTACGCAGGCCGCCCATGTAACGCATGTCTTGCTCGTGATGCATGGCAATAATGACGGAACCAGCACCGAGGAACAGTAGCGCCTTGAAGAACGCGTGGGTCATTAGATGGAACACGGCGCCGCTATACATCGACACACCGAGCGCCACGGTCATATAGCCCAACTGCGACAGCGTGGAATAGGCAATGACCCGCTTGATGTCGTTTTGTACGATACCAATCATGCCGGTAAACAAGGCCGTGGTGGCACCAATCACCAACACAAAGCTCAACGCGGTTTGCGACAGTTCGAACAATGGCGACATACGCGCCACCATGAAAATACCAGCTGTCACCATAGTTGCCGCATGAATTAATGCGGAAATCGGCGTCGGGCCTTCCATAGAATCAGGTAGCCATACGTGCAACGGCACCTGCGCCGACTTACCCATGGCGCCAATGAACAACAGAATACAGATGACGGTCGGCGCATCCCACTGCGTGTTCGCCGTAATTTGCACCGTCTTGCCAATCACACTCGGCGCCGCAGCAAAAACTGTCTGGTAATCCAGCGAGTTGAAAAAGGTCAGTACGGCCGCAATGCCCAGCAAGAAACCGAAGTCGCCGACACGGTTGACCAAAAACGCTTTGAAACTGGCAAAGATGGCCGTGGGCCGCTTATACCAAAAGCCGATCAATAAGTACGACACCAAACCCACCGCTTCCCAGCCAAAGAACAGCTGCATGAAGTTGTTGCTCATCACCAGCATAAACATGGAAAAGGTGAACAACGAGATATAGCTGAAGAAACGCGTATAACCCGGATCGTCACGCATGTAACCAATGGTATAAACATGCACCACCAGCGATACAAAACTCACCACGACCAACATCATCGCGGTCAGCCGATCGACCATGAAACCAACGCTGGCATTCAAGGGGCCGATTTGAAACCACGTATAGATATTTTCGTTATACGTTTGCGCGCCGCCAACGGTCAGCTGGTACAGCACGTAAAACGACAGCGCGCACGACACGACCATGCCGAAGATAGTGACGCTGTGTGCGCCGACTCGGCCAATGAAGTGGCTGAGAAAGCCGGCCAGTAAGCAGCCCACCAGAGGCGCCAGCGCAATGACCAACAGAATGGACGTAGACAATTGCATCAGCTCAACCTTTCATGCTGTCAATGTCGGCAATATTGATGGTGTTGCGCGTACGGAACAGCAACACCAAGATCGCCAGGCCAATGGCAGCTTCCGCTGCGGCCACGGTAAGAATGAAAAACACGAACACCTGGCCTGAGACATCGCCAAGGAAACGCGAGAACGCAACGAAGTTCGTGTTCACCGCGAGCAACATTAATTCGACCGACATCAACAAAACAATGACGTTTTTTCGATTGATGAATAAGCCAGCGACGGCAATACAAAACAGCACAGCGCCAAGCACGATGTAATGCGCGAGCGTAATCATGGGGTAGGCTCCTGTGGCGGCGTAACTTCGGGTGCAGCAGTCGATTGGTCAGGGCCCGAACTGGCCATCTTGACCAGACGGACCCGCTCGCGCGGATTCGCCTTAACTTGTTGGCTAGCCGACTCGTAACGGGCATCAGCACGCTGGCGCAGCGTTAATGCCACCGCCGCCACCACGCCCACCGTCAAGATCAACGCCGCAATCTCAAAGGGCAACAAATACTGCGTGTACAACGCGTGGCCCAACCATGCGGTATTGGAAACCTGCGCAACACCAGCGACCGCGGCTGGGTCAGGCCCGAATGGCAGCTTATGCATCGCATGAACACCAATAACAGCCAGCATCTCCGCCAGCATGACGGCAGCCACAAGCAGACCGATGGGCAAAAACTTCACGAAGCCTTCGCGCATCTTCTCTTGGTCAATATCCAGCATCATTACAACGAACAGGAACAACACCATCACGGCACCGATATAAACCACCACCAGCGCCAGCGCGAGAAATTCGGCATCTGCCAGTAGCCACAAGCAGGCTGCACTAAAAAATGTCAGCACCAAGGCCAACACCGCATGCACCGTGTTGCGCAAGGTGATGACGCCCAGCGCCGCCGCTACGGTGACTGCGGCAAAGAAGTAAAAGCAGACAAGTTGGAAAAGTTGGGGATTCATCGTTGCTCTCAGCGATACGGCGCGTCTTGCTCGCGGTCAGCAGCAATTTGCTGCTCGAAACGATCACCAATGGCCAGCAACTTCTGCTTGTCAATGACGTTCTCGCCGCGATGCTCGAAGTGATATTCGTGAATAGACGTTTCAACAATGGAGTCGACTGGGCAACTTTCTTCACAGAAGCCACAGAAGATGCATTTGAATAAGTCAATTTCGTAGCGCGTCGTGCGCCGCTGCCCATCGCTCTCACGCGGCGCCGAATCAATGGTGATTGCCAACGCCGGGCATACTGCCTCGCACAATTTGCATGCAATGCAGCGCTCCTCGCCGTTCGCATAGCGGCGCAGCGCATGTAACCCGCGGAAGCGATTCGATTTAGGAATGTGCTCCATCGGATAGCGTACGGTGTACTTCGGCTTGAACATATAGCGCAGCGTCACGCCCATGCCCTGGAACAGTTCGATCAACAGCAGGCTTTTGAAATAACCAACGATACGGTTCATAACGACCTCTACGCCCCTACGCCAGTGGTGACGCCGCCGAAGAATTTCAGGCAGCCGGCCACAAATACCCAAGCAAGCGCGATGGGAATAAGCACTTTCCAACCGAGCCGCATGATCTGGTCATAGCGGTAGCGCGGGACCGTCGCGCGAAACCACAGAAACAAGAAGCTCATCAGGAACGCCTTGATGAACAACCAGATGAAGCCACCGGTCCAAATCCAATTGATCCAACCTGGTGCGTCAATGTTGATCCAGCCCTGCAGCGGGCTTAGCCAGCCGCCCAAGAAGAAGATCGACGCCAAAAAGCTCACCAAAATCATGTTGGCGTATTCGGCCAGAAAGAAGATGGCAAACGCCGAACCAGAATACTCAACGTGGAAGCCGGCGACGATTTCCGACTCACCCTCGGCCATATCAAATGGCAGACGGTTGGTCTCGGCGACACCGGAGATGAAATAGATCACGAATACTGGCAACAGCGGCAGCCAGAACCAGTCAAAGAAGCCTTTGCCACCCGCTTGCGCATCCACAATCGCGCTCAGGTTCAAGCTGCCGGTCAAAATGAGCACGCAAACTAGGCACAAGCCCATCGCTAATTCATAGGAAATGACCTGCGCCGCAGAACGCATGGCACCAAGCAACGCATAACGCGAGTTAGAAGCCCAGCCAGCGAGAATGATGCCGTACACGCCCATTGAGGTCATCGCCAGCAGATACAAGATGCCGGCGTTGGCGTTGGACAGCACCATTTTGTTACTGAAAGGAACGACCGCCCAAGCCGCTAAGGCCGGAACCAAGGCTAGCAATGGCGCCAGATAATATAGAAATCGGTTGGCTTTAGTCGGCTGAATAACTTCCTTCACCAACAACTTGACGACGTCGGCAAATGCCTGCAACAGGCCCAACGGACCCACTTGGTTCGGCCCCAGACGCACATGCATCCAGCCAATAACCTTGCGTTCCCAATAGACGAACATCGCCACCGCGATAATCAACGGCAAGACGATCGCCACGATGTAGGCGATTGGTATCACGAGTTGCTGGATGAATTGATCCATCATGACGCTCAGGCCTTGCTTAAAGTAATGACTGCGCCGTACGGCGGCAGCGTCGCGGTAAGGTCGCTCGCCGCTTCAATCCACGCCGTTCCGTCGGGGACCGCAGCGTCCAGCACCAAGGGCAACACGACATCGCCAACATGTACTTGGGTTACATCTGCAAGGCCCAACTGCTGCGCCTGCGCTTCGTTCACCCGCACCGCTGGTGGGCGGTTCAACGGATGCGCATTTAATGCCGTAGCCCGGCGCAACACGGCATCACCACGATAAATCGGCCACGTCGCAAACCGTGTCACGCCGGTGATTGTCGGGCGTACCGACAGTTCGTTGCGCTCAATCAATGGCCGATCGGCCATGCCATCGCGCAAGCCAGCCAAGTCATCAAAAGTAAACTCAGCTAGCTGCAATGCGCCACCTAGCGCACGTAGCACTTTCCAACCCGGGCGCGCATTGCCCGGTGCTTTCGCACCCGCTGCAACACTTTGCACCAAGCCATCCACGTTGACTAAGGTGGCATCTATTTCTGGCAACAGTGCGATCGGCAGAATGACATCGGCAACTTCACGCAATGCTTCGCTTGCATAAGCGCTGAACGCGATGACTTGGTCCGCGCCACGCAAGGCGGCTAGTGCCGCGCCGCCATCAGCGAAGTCGTACGGCGGCTCGACGCCATACAGCAAGTACGTCTTGCGTGGTTGCAGCAACATCGACTGCGCGTCTAGCCCGCCATTACCTGGCAACACGCCCACGCGCGCCAAACCAATCGCGTTCGCACCTACCGGTAATTCGTTATATCCGGCACCGGTGGCGGTGGCGATAAAGCGCGCCAGTGCCCGCAACCACGAAGCTTGCGGATGGGTCACCGCCGCTTCACCGACAATGACAACAGCCGCGCCAGACTTCAGCGTGGTGATTGCTTCGGCATCGCCTTCGTCACTCTCCGCACCCGCAATGGCTTCCGCTAATGCCGGTGGCGCCAGGGCGCCGGCAGCAACGGCTGCCTTCGCCAGTGCCAACAACGCACCGACCAACCCTTGTGGCGGTACGACCGACTCGGCGGCAAGTTCGTAATTGAAGTTGAAGTGTGCCGGATTGACGGCGTACACCTTCGCGCCGCGCGTAGTCGCTTGATGCAAACGATGGTTTAGCAGCGGCATTTCGTAGCGCAAATCCGAACCTACCAACAGCGCTGATTGAACTTTCTCCACCTCGACAACCGGCAGCGTAAACGGCTGTGCCACGGCGTTATCAGCAAAATCAAGTTGGTGTAGACGATGGTCGACATGCGCACTACCCAGTCCACGAGCAAGGCGAAGCACTAGATCACCCTCTTCGCTCGATGTTGACGGATGCACCAGCAAACCTAATTCACTACCCGGCGCGCGCTTCAGTGCTTCGCCAGCAAACTGCAACGCGTCTTCCCACGTAGTGACTTGCCACGTGCCGTCGCGCTTTACTTCGGGCTCACTGATGCGATCAGGTGCATACATGCCTTGATGGCTGTAGCGATCGCGATCGGCTAGCCAGCATTCGTTAATGGACTCGTTGTCTCGCGGCACCACGCGCAGCACTTCCCCGCGGCGCGTATGCAGCCACAAGTTGGAACCGAGGGCGTCGTGATAGCCGATGGACGACTTGGCAATCAACTCCCACGCACGCGCCTTGAACTGAAACACCTTGTCGGTCAGTGCACCGACCGGACAGACATCGATGATGTTGCCCGATAGCTCGGTCTCCATCGTCTTGCCGATGTAGGTACCGACCTGCATGTCGTCATTGCGGCCCATCGCACCAAAATCGTTGCCGCCAGCAATTTCACGCTCAAAACGAATGCAACGGGTGCAATGGATGCAACGCGTCATCTTGGTGGCTACTAGCGATCCGATATTCTCGTCAGCCACCGCCCGCTTGCCTTCAACGAAGCGGGTAACGCTGCGCCCATAGCCAAGTGCAATATCTTGCAGTTCGCATTCACCACCCTGATCGCACACCGGGCAATCCAGCGGGTGATTGATCAGCAGAAACTCCATCACATCACGCTGAAACTGCAACGCCATCTTGGAGCGCGTCAGCACTTTCATGCCTTCCGCAACTGGTGTCGCACAGGCTGGCGAGCCTTTCATGGCAGGACGCCCGCCCATTTCCACTTCCACCATGCACATGCGGCAATTGGCGGCAATGGTCAGCTTGCGGTGGTAGCAAAAACGCGGGATGTACACGCCAATCCCATCAGCCGCCTCGATGATCATGGCGCCTTTGTGGGTCTGTACCGGCTTGCCATCGATCTCTATATTGACTAGATCACTGGCTGCTGGTGTGGGCTGCGTGCTCATACGGCGGCTCCGCGATTGACTTCAGCCATGTGGTCTTCAGCCATGGAGCGGCCGTTAGTCACGTAATACTCAAACTCATCCCAAAACTGGCGCAGAAAACCTTGCACCGGCCATGCGGCGGCTTCACCAAACGCACAAATGGTGTGACCCTCAATCTGGCCAGCAACAGCTTTCAGACGATGCAGGTCTTCGACCGTTCCACCACCGGCAACAATACGTTCCAACACGCGATGCATCCAGCCGGTGCCTTCGCGGCACGGCGTGCACTGGCCGCATGATTCCTGGTGATAGAAGCGAGAAATGCGGCAAGTCAGTTTGACCGCGCACACGCTGTCATCCAGCACCATGATGGCACCCGAGCCGAGACCCGTATGCAGCGCCTTCAAGGTGTCGTAATCCATCGGCAGCCCTTTCAGCTCTTCGGCTTTCAACACCGGCATCGACGCACCACCCGGAATGGCACCTTTCAAGGTACGGCCCGGTTTCAAACCACCCGCCATCGCGAGTAACTCGTCAAACGTCGTACCCAAGGGCACTTCGAAGTTACCGCCATGCTGCACACAGCCCGATACCGAAAATACTTTCGGGCCGCCGTTCTTGGTTTTGCTTTGCGCCAGGAACCAATCGGCGCCCTTGCGTAAAATGGACGGCACCGACGCATACGTCTCGGTGTTATTGATGGTGGACGGTTTGCCATACAAGCCAAAGCCAGCCGGAAACGGCGGCTTAAACCGCGGCATACCCTTCTTGCCTTCCAGCGACTCCATCAGCGCGGTTTCTTCACCGCAGATATAGGCTCCCGCGCCAAGCGCGTTATGGATGTCTATATCAATGCCCGTACCTTGAATATTCTTACCCAGCAAACCAGCGGCATACGCCTCGGCCAACGCCTCTTCACAATGCTCAAACGGCTCGTGATGGAATTCACCACGTAGATAGTTGTAAGCCACGGTGGAGCCGGTGCAATAGCAGGCAATCAGCATGCCTTCAATCACGGCATGCGGATTAAACCGCAAAATGTCGCGATCCTTGCAGGTACCTGGCTCGGATTCGTCCGAGTTACACAGAATGTACTTCTGCATATCTCCCTTAGGCATGAACGACCACTTCAAACCCGTCGGAAAGCCTGCGCCACCGCGGCCGCGCAAATTGCTCTTCTTGAGTTCGTCGATCAAAGTGGAGGGATCGGGCTTCTCGGCAAGGATTTTCTTCCACGCCTCATAGCCGCCCACTTGCGTATAGCTATCCATCGCCCACGGCTTGTCAAAATGCAAGGTGGTGTAGACGACTTGATGTTCTTGCGGTGCGGGTCCGACTGCCATTGCCCTGCCCTTATCTATTCCAAACCATCGAGAATTTCATCGATCGCTGCGATCGTGAGACGCTCGTGATAGTGACCATTCACTGTCATCACCGGCGCACATGCGCATGCGGCGACACACTCTTCTTCCTGCTTCAAATAAACGCGGCCATCGGCGGTACTTTCGCCAACTTTGATGCCGAGCTTGTCTTCACAGTGGCGTACCAAATCCTCAGCACCGTTCAACCAACACGAAATATTTGTGCAGATTGCCACGTTGTTGCGGCCGACCGGCTTGGTTTCCAACATGGAGTAAAACGTCGCTACTTCATACGCCCAGATCGGTGGAATTCCGAGGTACTTTGCTACGGCCGTAATCAGCTCATCGGTAAGAAAACCTTGGTTTTGCTCTTGTGTCGCAACCAATGCTTGAATCACCGCAGAGCGCTTGCGCTCAGGCGGGAATTTAGCGATCCAATGGTCAATGTGCGCGCGCGTCTTATCCGACAACGCAACCAGCGGATCGACATTCTTGACCTGTTCGAAATGTCCGGTGGATTTCATAAATTAATTTCCTCCGTACTCAACGATCGACTTCGCCGAACACGAGATCATAAGTGCCGATCATGGCAACGACGTCAGCGAGCATATGGCCGCGCACGACGGTATCCATGGACGAAAGATGGGCGAAACCCGGCGCGCGCAAGTGCACACGGAACGGCTTGTTGGCACCATCGGAGATCAAATAACAACCAAACTCACCTTTTGGCGCTTCCACTGCGCAATAGGTTTCGCCGGCAGGAACGCAATAACCCTCACTGAACAGCTTGAACCAGTGGATCATCGCTTCCATGCTTTCCTTCATCACTGCACGATGCGGCGGAATGACTTTGTAATCATGCACGATCACTGGGCCCGGATTAGCACGTAACCAAGTAATGCACTGGCGAATCATTCGATTGGACTGGCGCATTTCTTCGACGCGGCATAGATAGCGGTCATAGCAATCGCCGTTAACGCCGACCGGGATATCAAAATCCATCTCGGCATATTTCGCGTACGGCTGCTTCTTACGCAAATCCCATTCCACACCGGAACCACGCAACATCACACCAGTCATGCCCCACTGTTGTGCCAGCTCCGGGCTGATCACGCCAATGCCAACGGTGCGCTGTTTCCAGATACGGTTGCTGGTCAGTAATTCTTCGTACTCGTCGACCTTGGTCGGAAAATCCGTCGTGAACGCATCCAAGTAGTCGAGCAGCGAGCCTTCGCGCCAGCTATTGATGCGTTTCAGATCCTTACCTTTGTGCCACGGCGACTCTTTGTACTTGGACATCTGCGCCGGCAAGTCGCGATACACACCGCCAGGACGATAGTAAGTGGCATGTAGGCGCGCACCGGAAACCGCCTCGTAGACGTCCATCAATTCTTCGCGTTCACGGAACGCGTACAAGAACACGGCCATCGCGCCCAAGTCGAGCGCATTCGAGCCAATCCACATCAAATGATTCAGGATGCGGGTGATCTCATCGAACATGGTGCGGATGTATTGCGCACGTATGGGCGCCTCGATACCCAGCAGGGTCTCGATAGAGCGCACATAGGCGTGTTCGTTACACATCATCGACACGTAATCGAGTCGATCCATGTAACCGATGGACTGATTGAACGGCTTAGATTCGGCCAGCTTTTCCGTACCACGATGCAGCAAGCCAATGTGTGGGTCTGCGCGCACGATGGTTTCGCCGTCCATCTCAAGAATCAGGCGCAACACGCCATGTGCGGCCGGATGCTGTGGACCGAAGTTCATCGTGTAATTGCGAATTTCCAGCGCCATCTCAGTTCTCCCGCCAATCGTCGGCGGCTTCGGCCTGGGACTGCGCCAAACCAACGTTATCGCGAATCACTCGCGGCACCAGGATGCGCGGCTCAATCGACACCGGCTCGTAAATCACGCGCTTCTGCTCCGGGTCGTAGCGCACCTCAACATTACCAATCAGCGGAAAATCCTTGCGGAACGGATGTCCGACAAAACCATAGTCGGTAAGGATGCGGCGTAAGTCCGGATGACCATCGAAAATAATGCCGTATAAATCGAACGTCTCGCGCTCAAACCAATTCACACCCGGCCAGACTGAAGTTAGTGAAGGCAAAATGGGCAAACTGTCGTCTTCACAGAACATGCGCAAACAAACACGCTGGTTAAGCTCAATAGACAATAAGTGAACCACAGCCGCAAAACGACGCGGCTGCTGGTTATCGCGCGGTCGCCCAGCCCAGTCGAAACGTCCGATTGCCTGACCTTCAACACCACGCCCGAAACCGGTAGCGGTGGCGCCTTCGGTAGTCCACTCCACTTGACCGTAGCCCAGGTAATCAACGCCGCATAGATCGACTAGCTCGCTGAAGCGGAACCCCGGTTCGTCACGCAATGCAGTCGCCACAGCAACTAAATCGCCCGCTGCCACTTCCGCAATAGTTTCACGCGACGACGGGCTGAGGCTCAGCGTGTCGCCAAATCGCGCAACAAGACGCTCGGCCAGCGAGGTCGGATTTGGGTCAGACATGACAGAACCTCTACGAACGCGCGATGGTGCTGGTGCTGCGGATTTTCTTCTGCAACTGCAGGATGCCGTGAATCAACGCCTCGGCCGTCGGCGGGCAGCCGGGCACATAGATGTCGACCGGCACAATGCGGTCGCAACCGCGCACCACCGAATAAGAATAATGGTAGTAACCACCGCCGTTGGCGCAGCTACCCATCGAGATGACCCACTTCGGGTCGGGCATTTGGTCGTAGACCTTGCGCAACGCAGGGGCCATTTTGTTGACCAAGGTACCGGCCACAATCATCACGTCGGACTGGCGCGGGCTGGGGCGGAAAATAACGCCGTAGCGATCAAGGTCGAGTCGTGCTGCACCGGCGTGCATCATCTCAACCGCGCAGCAGGCCAAGCCGAACGTCATCGGCCACATCGAGCCAGTGCGCGCCCAATTAATTAATTCGTCCATGCGCGCTGTGGCAAAGCCACGCTGCACCACCGGATTTTCAGCATCGGGCCGCAAAATGTCGTCCACCACATTCACAGGTGGCGGATTGTGCATCGACCGGCTGATGGAATCGATCACTCCCATTCGAGTGCTCCTTTCTTCCACACGTAAGCGAAACCAATGATCAGCAGCAATAGAAACAAGCCCATTTCAACTAGTGCGATCAAGCCAATCTGTTGGAATACCACCGCCCAAGGAAACAGGAACGCGATTTCCAGGTCGAAAATAATGAACAGGATGGCGAGTAAGTAGTAGCGCACATCGAAGCGCATGCGAGCGTCTTCAAACGCCTCGAAGCCACACTCATAAGGCGCCAGCTTTTCTGCTTCGGGCCGATGCGGACCCGCCAGCAAACCAATAGCTAGTAGCGCCAAACCAATGACGGTGGCGACAACGATGAACAAAAGGACGGGCCAGTATTCGGCAAGCACGATACAACAAGCCTCCGCGCCATCAGACGCATCAGTGACCGCAAGGAACGGTCTCGCAATTTCTGTCCGACCAATCAGCTAGGCTGATGACCGAACGCCGAACGTCTTGTGCTGAAACTATGCGGCCACGCACTTTGGTAAGCGGAGACCAGCGAATCTACCCATTGTATCAGCGCACGTAGGTATATCGGCAAGCTTGTATGAACTTACGGCACAATTAATCGTGCTGACGATCTGAATCGCGCAGCCATCAAGCGGTACGCCAGCGCGCTACATCGTGTGCGTAGGACGCTCTGAGCTCAACGTTCCGGCGAGGATGTTTTCGATCCGGCTGCGAGCTGCCTCCGCATCTCCTGACTCGTTGAAGTGAATACCAATACCCGCCACACGATTACCCTGCGCGCCGACCGGGCTGATCCACGCCACCTTGCCAACCACCGACAACCGCTCAGTCTCTTGCGCCAAAGTAACCAGCAGCACCACTTCATCACCAAGTGAATACGGCTGTGTCGTCGCGGCAAACAAGCCACCGTGCTTTAGAAAGGGCATGTACGCGCTATATAGCGCAGCGGCATCTTTTATTTTCAGTGAAATGATGCCCTGTCGGGCCGTCACAGGTTTCATGCTGAGCTCCTGCCAGACGGCCAAGGCGTCCGACTTTGTCTGCTGATCTTAAGGGCTGCGGCCAAGACGTACCACCGGCAGCGCGGCGCAGTGTGACGGCGACCGCCAGGGCGGCGCCGTTCGAGGGTCAGTGGCGCGTTAGAGCCTCGATTGGCTTCGATCCAACTGCACGCACCATCCCCAATGATCGAAAATCCACGGCGAGGGGACCTGTAGCGTCAACTTGACGAAACACACGCCCGCTGCCGCGCTAACAAACTCGTAGGCACCGTGGTCATCGCGTTGCAATGGCGCATCGGCCCAACGAAAACTTTGCGCGCCGGTTGAACTGACCACACTCAGCCGTAACCACGGACGCAGCGCCACCGACGGCTGCCACGGCAATCGAGATGTCGCCAAGGCGTCATCGGAAACGTCAACGTACTGCTCCGGACCGTCGGCAAGCCGATAGAGTCGTTTTCGGCTCAAGGCCAACTGCGTGCGGTGAGCTGATAAAGCTGTTCGCTTGCCCAGCCGCTGCGCGTCAGTTCCGTGGATTTCGATCCCTTCCCTGGACAGCCTTGTACCGTGCACCCAATAAGCTAAAAGCTGCGGTGTCTCGGCGTGCTCACGCAACGCCAAACGCACCAAAACATGGGCGGCGGAGTGATCAGGGTGGTGGTCACCCAAGGCCGGAAAAGCGATCAGGCTCGGCCGAAACGCGGTAATGACGTCAGCCACCGCTGACACGGCTTGGCGCGGCATGCGTAGCAGCCGATCAGTAACACCAAGATCCGGCCACGCCAATGAGTGCAACGCCGACTCGGCTACTCCGAGGCTGCGCAAAGCCTGCACCACCTCGGCATGGCGCCGCAGGCCCCAACGTTGCCGTCCCACGTCACCAATACGCCAGCGCCGTTCTAACCACCGCTGTGGCCACGGATTGTTGTCTCCTGACGTCAGCAACAAGACCGATACTTCCCCGCCAGCGGCCAAAACCTGCTGAATCAACAATCCGGTTGCAATGGTTTCATCGTCAGGATGTGGCGCGACGACCAGCAGGCGCGTCTGTTGCGAGAACGACACCTGTTGCGCCGATATAGCCGTCTGATTCAGCGCCACTGGGCCAGCAATTCAATGAGCAGAAGATCACCGCGCAATGGCCCGCGCAAACTTTCGCGCGCGTGATTGACGGCGCGGTACCACTGGTCCAAGGCGGCATCGTCTAAACGGCTGGACAATGGAGGCAAGGCCGTAGTCGCGCGCGCTTTGCCTTCATCGGCCGCAGCCTGTGCCGCAAACCACAAGCGCTGCGCTGGCTCATCTGCCAGCCAGCGCTTAACCACGTCTAATGGCTGACCGCGCCCGGCTGCCAGCGCGGCTAGATCCTTACGCACTTCTAACCGCCGCTCGATCGCTCCCTGCTCCGACCACGCACGCGCCAAACCGGGATTACCGCTGGCGGCAACCAACGCTGACGCCGCATCGGTCAGTCCCACAGCCTTCAACCATGCTAGTGAAACGGACTCCGGCGGCAAGTGAAACTCAATCCGCTGACAGCGGCTGCGAATGGTTTGCGGCAAGCGCCACGGTGCGTCAGCCAACAGCAGTAGCAATGTTTGTGCGGAAGGCTCCTCAAGCGTCTTCAGCAAGGCGTTCGCCGCCGCTGGGTTCATGGCGTCGGCCGGGTCGATGACGACGATCTGCCAGCCACCCATTTGACTGTTCAACGCTAATCGCGCCGATAGTTCGCGGACCTGCTCAACCACGATCTCACTGCGCAGAGTGTTATTTTTGCGCAACCCAAAGGTCAGCGAAATTAAATCGGGGTGCGTACCGGCCGCCAGCAACAAACAGCGACGACAGTGGCCGCACGCATCACCGTCTATGGGCTGTTCGCACAACAGGCCACGCACAAAACGCTGCACAAACTCACGCTTACCCAAGCCGGCCGGCCCGCACAACAACAACGCGTGTGGTAACGCATCACGTGCACGACTTGCCTGCAGGCGGGTCCATTGCTCGGCATGCCACGGTAATGTGCTCACGCTTGCGTAGACTCGATCAGTACGGCCAGCTCTTGTGTAGCCGCATGCAACACCGCGGCAGCGGCCTGACTGGCATCGATTACGCGAAACCGCTGCGGCTCGGCGGTAGCGCGTGCGCGATAACTCGCCCGCACGCGTTCGAAGAAACCGTCTGCTTCGTTCTCGATACGGTCCGCATCGCCACGGCCAGCAATGCGCGCACGCCCACTAGCCACGGACAGATCCAGCAATAGAGTGAGGTCTGGCTGTAGCCCCGCGCACGCCCACGCTTCTAGATCGGCAATACGCTGTGCCGGCTGACCGCGTCCGGCGCCTTGATAGGCATAACTGGCATCGACAAAGCGGTCGCACAGTACCCATTGACCTGCCATCAAAGCCGGCTCAATCACCTCACGCACCAGTTGTGCGCGCGAAGCGAACATCAGCAGCAACTCAGTCTCGGCAGCCACCCCAGCCAACGCCGGATCAAGCACGATCTGGCGGACCGCTTCTCCGACCGGCGTGCCACCGGGCTCACGCGTCTGCACCACATCAATCTGACGTTGCTCGATATAGCAGCGCAAGCCGGTCAGCAAGGTGCTTTTACCTGCTCCCTCGCCACCTTCCAAGCTGATGAATTTTCCGCGTGGCAAGTTCACTGACAATGCTTCCGTTGATAGCAATTCACGTTACGGTTGTGTTCCTCCAGCGTACGTGAAAACACATGAGTGCCGTCGCCTCGTGCGACGAAGTACAGGGCGTCACCTGCCTCTGGATGTAAGGCCGCCAACAGCGCTGGCTTGCCCGGCAACGCGATGGGTGTCGGCGGCAGGCCTGGCCGCGTGTAGGTGTTGTACGGCGTATCGGTCAACAGGTCACTCTTGCGAATATTGCCGTTATACAGCGCGCCCATCCCGTAGATCACGCTGGGGTCGGTTTGCAGCAACATGCCATCCCGCAGACGCCGCACAAAGACGCCGGCGATACGCGCACGCTCATCGGCACGGCCGGTTTCCTTTTCCACGATGGAAGCCAGAATCAAGGCTTCATACGGCGTGGTCAACGGCAAATCTTTGTCACGCCCCGGCCACAATGCGGCCAACGTCTTGACCATCGCGACGTGGGCGCGCTTGAGCACATCCAAGTCGGTATCACCTTTGACGTAGGCATAGGTTTCCGGAAGAAAGCGCCCTTCCGGCGCCTCGCCACCCGCGCCCATCTTTTTCATGATGGTGGCAGCATCCAAATCAGCACTGTTGTGCTTGAGCTCGTCTGCTTTGGCCAACGCTTGCCGCAATTCGGCAAAGGTCCAGCCATCGACAATGGTGAAGTTGCGCTGCAAGACTTTTCCATCCGCCATGTTCGTCAGCAGCTGGCGCGGCGTGATTCCGGGCGCCAACGCATACTCACCGGCATGCAACTTGCCAGCGACGTGCATCTGTTCGGCCAATAGTCGCCAATACAACGGGCTGGCCGTAGTCAATTTGCGCTGGCGCAATTCACCGACAATGTTTTTGAAACTAGTGCCGCGGCTGATGTCAACGCTGTCGCCTTGCGCGGCCACCTGCATCGGGGTGGAGCCAAAGCGACTGAAATCACGCCACCCATAAGCTGTCGCGCCAAGCACGGCAAGCACGCCGAGCACTAAACATA
This sequence comes from Rhodanobacter sp., assembly GCA_039924175.1. Lineage (GTDB taxonomy): Bacteria > Pseudomonadota > Gammaproteobacteria > Xanthomonadales > Rhodanobacteraceae > Rhodanobacter. The sequence continues at coordinate 3,993 of JBDTBF010000084.1, read as the reverse complement.
TCCGCCACAACGCGCTACCCCGCATGCATCGGTAACTCATGTGTTCTGCTCCATCACAAATCCAAGATCACGCCAATGTTGCTGCCACTGTCGAGTGATCGGGCCCACGCGGTAAACCGTTTCACCCAGCGACTGTACCGGCAAGACGCCGCGCACGCTGGAGCTGAGAAAGACTTCGTCGGCGCGAAGCAGGTCGCTCACCATCAACTCACCGACGCGAATAGCCGGTGACGTTGCCAAAATTTCAGCCCGACCGACGCCGGCGATACCGCAGCGATCCAACGCAGGCGTGACCAAAGTGCCGTCCACAACCGCAAACAAGTTGGCCATAGTGGCTGAAATAACGCGGTCATGAGTATCCCGCAGAAGCCCCTCGGCAATGGCCGGATCTTTCCATTCCGCACGTGCCAAAACTTGCTCCAGTCGATTGAGATGCTTCATGCCCGCTAGCAGCGGCTGCTCAGCCAAGCGAAGCTCGCACACGCGCATGCGCACGCCATCGCGATACGTCGCACGGTCACTGGGCGGTGCCGCAAACGCAGCAACAATTCGAGTGGGTTGGGCAGATGGCGGTGGTCGATAACCGCGCGGCCCAACGCCGCGTGTGACGGCAATGCGCACGACTGCTTGCGGTAGGCCGTGACTGACCTGCAAGGCTTCGCGCCACAACTGCTCGGTATCCGGCACCGGCAGGTGTAAACGCTGGCAACTTTGCTGCAACCGCTGCATATGGCGCGGCCACAACGGCGCATCCGTGCCAACCAAACGCACGCTTTCAAACAAGCCGTCCCCGTACGACAAGCCACGATCCATCGCTGATACTGAATCGGCGGGTGCACCGTTGATATACATCCGCTCCGCCATCAGTCCGGCACTCCCAACGCACGCAGCAAACCGCGAGCTTTGGCGCGCGTTTCCTCCAATTCAAATTCAGCTACCGAGTCGGCCACAATGCCGGCACCCGCGCGCAGTGTCACCTCATTGCCAACCAGCAACAGCGTGCGAATCAAAATATTCAAATCAAGATCGCCGTTGCGGTCGAGGTAGCCCAGGGCGCCGGTGTAGGCGCCGCGCGATGCGTGCTCCAACTCAGCAATAATTTCCATACAGCGCACCTTAGGGCACCCGGTGATGGTGCCACCGGGGAAGGTCGCCGCAATCGCTTCGCCGGGAGTCACCTCGGGGCGTAAGCGACCACGCACGTTGGAAACGATGTGATGCACGTGGGTATAACTTTCCACCGCCATCAACTCGTCCACTTCAACCGATCCGGGCTCGCACACGCGGCCCACGTCATTGCGCTCCAAGTCGACCAACATCACGTGCTCGGCCTGTTCTTTCAGGTTGGCGCGCAATTCGTGGACACGCACGGCGTCGTCATCGCCCGGTAGTCGCGGCCGCGTGCCGGCAATCGGCCGCGTTTGCAGGACTCTGCCGCGTACTTCAAGCAGGCGCTCGGGTGAAGAGCTGGCTAGCGCCCACTCCGGCGTCTGCAACAAGCCCGCAAAGGGGGCTGGATTGGCCTGACGTAAAGCCGCATACAAGGATGCCGCTAACGGTGCTTGCGCGTAATGCGTGTGCCACGCGCGCGATAAATTCACCTGAAAAATATCACCCGCATGCAGATGTTCGTGAATGCGTGCGACGCCATCCAGAAACTGTTGCGGTGGATCTTCGGCCCACGCGATCGGTGCCGCCAAAGGCGGGATCGCAGTCGCCACGTTTAAATCTGCGTGCAGCCTATCGAGCAGATCTTCTGCGCCCTCTTCGGCCACCAGCGTCGTGCACTGGCGCTCGTGGTCGATGATGATCGCCGCGGGGCAACGAATCGCCAGCGCAACCGGCAGTACGTTGGAGCGCGGTAAGCGTAGTTTCGGTTCTACTTCCTCAGCCAACTCGTAGGCAAGAAACAGTGCCCAGCCACCGTGAAATGGCAGCCCGTCGGTACTTGGCAAGCAGGAGTCCGCCTGCCATGCGCGGTCCAGCGCATCCAAAAAGCGTCCCTCTATGGCCTCGCCGAAACCATCGTACAAACAACCATCTGCTTGTAGCGCGAGCTGCTCACGTGGGAACGCAAACAAAATGTCGTAGCGCGACTGTGCCGTGCCGTGCGCGACACTTTCAAGCAAGCAGGGATAACGCTGCGGCAGTGCCGCCGCCAGAGCAAGCAAGTCATGACAATCGGCGATCGTCCGCCGATGACAGGTCACGCGGCTCGACTTAGCGGTCAAATGCGACGAAAGGCCAACGTACCGTTAGTGCCACCGAAGCCAAACGAATTGGACAACACCACATCAACTTTCGCCGACCGTGCCGTGTTCGGTACGAAATCTAGGTCGCAACCTTCGCTTGGTTCGTCCAAGTTGATGGTGGGCGGCAATACCTGATCACGCAATGCGAGGATGCTGAAAATTGCTTCGACGCCACCCGCCGCACCTAGCAAATGGCCGGTGGTCGACTTGGTCGAACTCATCGCCAGCTTGTAAGCGTAATCGCCGAAAACCTTCTTCGCCGCTAGCACTTCGCCAAAATCACCCAGCGGCGTCGAGGTACCGTGCGCATTGATGTAATGCACGTCGGTAGGATTGAGGTCAGCATCACGCAAGGCATTTTCCATGCAGCGTGCGGCGCCCTCACCACCTGCACTCGGCGCCGTCATGTGGAACGCATCGCCACTCATGCCAAAGCCAGCGAGCTCGGCGTAAATGTGCGCACCGCGTGCTTTGGCATGCTCATATTCTTCCAATACTAAAACGCCAGAACCATCGGACAGCACAAAGCCGTCGCGATCTTTGTCCCATGGACGACTTGCTTTGGTTGGCTCATCGTTGCGCGTCGACATCGCTTTGGCCGAGCAAAAACCCGCCATCGCCGTACCGGTGGTGGCGAACTCCGCACCACCAGCCAACATGACATCCGCATCGCCGTGCTGGATCAGCCGCGAAGCCAATCCAATGTTGTGTGTCGCCGTCGTGCACGCTGTCACGCAGGCAAAATTTGGCCCTTTCAAGCCGAACATGATCGACAGTTGGCCGGAGACCATATTGATGATGGAGCTGGGAACGTAAAACGGGGAAACCCGACGCGGACCTTTCGCTGCCAACTCAAGCGCGGTCGACTCAATGGTGTGCAAGCCACCAATGCCAGCGCCGACAGCAACGCCAATTCGCTCGGCATTGGTTTCGGTCACTTCCAGCCCGGAATCACGTAACGCCTGGGTACCCGCCGCGACGCCGTAATGGATAAAGGGGTCCATCTTTTTGACATCTTTCAACGCAACCCATTGCGCCGGATCAAAATCACGAACCTGCCCGGCTATGCGGGTGGCATAAGCAGACGCATCAAAATGGGTGACCGGGCCAATCCCGCTGACGCCATTCAAAACATGGTCCCACGCGGTAGCAACGTCGTTACCAACTGGCGAAATAATCCCCATGCCAGTCACTACTACTCGTCGATTGCTCATGCTGATTTCCTTCGTGATTCCGCGGTGCTACCGCTATCGGCTGGCGTCTTGCGGCGGTGGCCGCAAACACACCATTCGATCCAGCACAGTACCTGCCGCGCATACCATACGGGATCGAACGTTACAAAATGCAGAAACGAAAACTGCGCCAGATGGCGCAGCATTCGATTCAGTTACATGATCAGACAGATGCCACACAGGGTACCGGTCAGTCATGAACTGGTCATTCCTGGACGGTCAGTCCTTGGAATGCGATTTGATGTAATCAACCGCTTGCTGCACGGTGGTGATCTTCTCGGCATCTTCGTCGGGAATTTCAGTCTCGAATTCTTCTTCAAGGGCCATCACCAGTTCTACCGTGTCCAGCGAATCTGCGCCGAGGTCGTCTACGAACGAAGCGTTCGCCGTGACTTCATCTTCTTTCACGCCCAACTGCTCGATGACGATTTTCTTTACGCGCTCTTCGATGGTGCTCATGTTGCCCATACCTCTCAAGGAGTAGTTGTTTATCTGTGCCGGCAAAGCGC
>JBDTBF010000083.1:0-2534 GCA_039924175.1 Rhodanobacter sp. | reverse complement strand
GGGCTTTATTTTTACCCGTGACGCCATCTACCACTGCAGCACGATCTTCCCGATATGCGCGCTTGTTTCCATCAGCGCATGTGCGCTGGCAGCTTGCGCGGCGGGAAAGGTTTGATGGATGACGGGGTGAACTGTTCCCGTCGCCAGCAACGGCCATACGCTTTCGTATAACGACTTGGCGATGGCACCCTTGAATGCGACGGGGCGTGAGCGCAGCGTGGAGCCGGTGAGGGTGAGTCGGCGGCGCATGATGACGCTGGCATCGATGCTCGCTTTGGCGCCGCCCAAGGTGGCAATGAACACGAGCCGACCACCTTCTGCCAACGTGTCGATTTCACGCGGAATGTAGTCGCCCGCGACCATGTCGAGAATGACGTCTACGCCGCGGTCGTCGGTGGCTTGCTTCACTGCCGTGACGAAATCCTCGTCGTGGTAGTTGATCGCACGCTCTGCGCCAAGTCGTACGCATGCGGCACATTTCTCGGCGGTGCCGGCGGTGGCAAATACGCGATGGCCGAAGGCGTGGGCAAGTTGAATGGCGGTCACCCCAATGCCACTGGAGCCGCCTTGTACCAGCAACGTCTCATGCTGGCCGCCTTCGCAGTGACCGAGCTGGCCGCGATCGAATACGTTGCTCCATACCGTGAAGTAGTTCTCCGGCAACGCGGCTGCTTCGATGCAGGACAACCCGGTGGGAACCGGTAGGCATTGCGCCAGCGGAGCGATGGCATATTCGGCGTAGCCGCCACCGGCTAGCAAAGCACATACGGCGTCACCGATCTTTAGATTGAATGGATTGTTGGCACCCAGGTCACCGGCCAGCAGCGTGCCAGCGACCTCTAGTCCAGGTAGATCAGAAGCTCCTGGCGGTGCTGGATAGCGGCCTTGCCGCTGAAATACGTCAGGACGATTCACCCCGGATGCTGCCACCTTGATCAACACTTCGCCGGGGCCGACTTGCGGCGTCGGGCGTTGGACAAGTTGCAATACTTCCGGGCCGCCGGGCTGAGTGATTTCGATAGCTTGCATGGTGGATGAGACCCCTCTAGGCGGATGAGTTTTTGTGGGAGCGACTGCAGTCGCGATGCTTTGCTGCCTACGGCAGTCTGGATGAGTCAGGTGCTCAGCGCTTGCAGTGGCTTCCGCAAAAGTGGCTGTGTGACTCGACTTTCGGACGGTCGTGCTGGATGCATTTGCGCGTGTGGCATTGGAACGAGAGCATCGCGCACAGGGTGCGCTCCTACGGGTTCAATCCGCGTTGTGAGAAATGACTGGGGGTTGTGGGCAATCGATGAATATTGTAAGTGGGGCTTTAGCTCCGATGGCCTTCATTGGGTGGCTTCAAATCAAACGCGTTACTCCCCCGCGGACGCGCCCTGCAGCAATCGAAATCGAGCAGCCTACCAATCGGTCGGCCTGTAGTCTTTCAGGAACTGACCCCACACGTGCTTGCCCGTGTTGATACCGCTGATGATCGGGTCGACGATTCGGGCGGCGCCATCGATGATGTCAAGCGGAGGGTGAAAACGTTCTTCGACAACTTTCTTCGCGGCTAACTCAGCGGGGTCTTCGTCTGTGACCCAGCCGGTGTCGACGCTATTCATGTGGATGCCATCGTTGTGGTAATCAGTGGCGGCGGTGCGCGTCATCATGTTCAACGCAGCCTTGGCCATGTTGGTATGTGGATGGCGGGTGGTCTTGAAGCTGCGATAGAACTGACCTTCCATCGCGGATACGTTGACGATGTGTTTGTCGCGCTCGGGTGTGCGTAGCATCAATGGCTTCAGTCGCGCGTTGATGATGAACGGTGCGATGGCGTTGACTAGTTGCACCTCGAGTAATTCCACGGACGGCACCTCGGCCATCAGCAAGCGCCATGAATTGCGCTGGCGCAGGTCGACTTGTTGCAGGTCCTGATCCAGCCGACCTTCCGGAAACAGATGGCTTTGTGCCAGTAATTCTTCCGGCAGCAGGGGCAATTGCGACAGTTCGGCTGCACGTGTCAGGCCCGGAAGGTCCGAGTCGCGGCCAGTTACCGTCATCGGCGCCGCGCCAGCCTCCGACAAAATGTTCGACCGGCGCAAACCTTCGTAATGACCAACCAGCTTGCGCACGTGCTCCGGCATATCGTGTAAAGCGGCGGTTTCGCTTTCCATCATGTGTGCGTAAAAGTCAGGCGGCCGGCGCACGGTCTGACACGCGTTGTTGATGATGAAATCCAGGCGCGGTCGCGTCGCCACCAGCTCTTGGCAAAACGCCTCGACGCTTGGCGTGTGACGCAGGTCGAGTCCATACACTTGCAAGCGGTCGCCCCATTCGGCGAAGTCTGGCTCCTTGGCGTAACGTGCTGCCGAGTCACGCGGAAAACGTGTCGTGACGATCAGTTCGGCGCCGGCACGCAGCAGCTTCAAACCAGCCTGATAACCAATCTTCACGCGGCCGCCAGTCAACAGCGCCACGCGCCCGCGCAGGTCGACCAGTTCGGTGCGCTTGGCATAGTTGAACGCGGCACAGTCCGGGCATAGCTGGTCGTA
>JBDTBF010000082.1:0-22498 GCA_039924175.1 Rhodanobacter sp. | reverse complement strand
GCTTGCAGGTCGCCACATCGCCCTTGAGGATGTGCAGGTCGGTTCCACAAATCGTGGTCTTGCTGACCTTGACGATGGCGTCCGTCGGCGCCGTGATCACCGGCTTGGGATGGTCCTCCAACGCTTTCTTGCCCGGGCCCTTGTAGACGAGTGCCTTCATCAATGTCACAGAAGCTTTCATTGGGTGTTCCTGAGTGATTCGTGCACGAAGCGTTCGATGACAGCGTGTGGTGCAGGTCGCATAGAACCGGCCTGCTCTTCCGTTGCCGATGAAGAATGACCATAGGCGCGATAGCGCTGCTGCGGTAGCGTCGGAAACTACTCAGAGAGCAGAACTGGCCGCTGCTGTGAGGTCGCTGTTCACCCTCAGTCGAGAAGTACGAATTGCTCTTGCTCTGGCAGCGCGCGCCCGCGCTCGCGCTCGATCTTGTCTGGCATGCCGATTCGAAGCTGCTGGAAAACCTGACCGTCGTCCCGATGCACGAACGCAGGGTGTGCCTGCACGAAACGTGATGATTGCGAGACGACGATGTTGCGCGCACAGCGAGCCATGGGTAGCAATGTAGAGAATCACTCACACACTCGATCCGTTGAGGAAGATGAGCATCTCTACGGTGCTTACGCAGCTAACAGTTCTGGAAACTACCTGTGCACGTTTCCCTCACACGGCAACAACGTCCGTACGGGACAGACATGGATGCCTGCGCTGCGTACTTAATCTTTCCAATAGGCGGCTTTTCCGTAGTGTTCGAAAAGCGCAGCTTCCTGCTCACGGTCCAGTTCGCGCTCGGGATCGTAGGCGGGCGAATCTTTCACCGCTAGGCACGTCAGGGCTACCGTGACGGTGTGGTCCATCCACCTCACGCTGTGGATCCAGCGCACCGCCACCAGCACGTCGTGATCTGACCACCACTTGCTGGTATTGATGACGAGGTAGCGGATCGCCCACGTTGACTCCTGGAGAAGAAAGTCCTTCACCTGGCCGATATGTCCGTCAGCAGCCTCAATGCGATAGCCAGCCACCTCGCGACAACTATGCAAATGGATATCCGCATCAGAGCCCAATCCGATCTCCGCGATTCCCTGCGCGCGTTTGATATCGGCGTCCCCATGTGGCGCGGTGGCCATACCGCGCTCACTCATGTTCAACAAGACGCTCGAAAACGAGCCAGTGCCACGGAGGCTTGCCGCATCCCAGTAATAGGGATAACCGTAGTAACCCAGCACGCTACGTTCGTGCCCGCGTGAAATCGGTTTATCGGTATCGATGCCGGGGCTGTCTTCCAATTGCTGGCGCGTTATGGAAAGCGTGAGCACGCGTTCCATTGCATCAACGCGGGTGACCGAGACGGGTGATATCAATACCTTCCGATTGCGTTGGCCGCCATTAGTCTCCACGACCAAATAGCGCACTATCCACGAATGATCATCGAAATAGACGTCCCGAACGTGACCGATGATGCCATCGGTAGCATGTATCGCGTAGTTTTGCAGATGCTTTGCGGTGCTCAACATGACAAAATTTCCTTGGAGGATTCGAAAAGCGGTTCTGCCCGACAGACGGAAGGCCTTCGCAGGCCAAACCGCATCATGTTTACGCGCATGAATAGTCTGTCGAGCGACACACCGACCGGTATGAAGGGCACGTCAGAAGGCCATAGCCAAAGCAATCTGCGGTGCCACATAGGTACCGGTGTTTCGTCCTGCGCTAGTGAACACCACGCCGGCGACCGCACCTACACTGCCGGGCCAGTTGTATCCCACTGCTGGAGCAACCACCGTCGTTGGCGTGCTGACGAGGCGCGAACTCACGAGAACGCCATCTGCGTCAATACCGTTCATGCAAAAGCCTCTGCTGTAATGGTGCAAATAGTCCAAAGCTACAACTCACCGTTGAGGCAAGGCGTAGTTTGCAAACAGTCATAACTTATACGTTGACCCTCTAAGCAGGAAGCCTCGGAAACTACTCAGAGCGTGTAAGCGCAGACGCCTTTCGCGTGAACGGCCACGTCGGCGCAAATTTCCGATTCGCAAGAAATAGCTACCGAGCGCACGCCCGCTTTGACGACGGCTGATTAGCGGCGATCTTCGACAACGGTGGGGGCGCCCATGGCGGATCGCCGCGAAAGTCCCGCCGGAGCGAAACCGATCTGGCGCTCACTCCGATTCTACCTTGGTGTCGCATTTCACAGTTAAATCAACCCTTCGTTATGGGTCGAAGATTCCGGATTAGTGATGTTGGTGTGCACACCAAGCGTGAAAATCTACACGTGCCTTGTACGCTCGATGTGCGACATCAAATGCAGATGTATTTCGATTACTTACTCGGTGGAGCCGCGAGGTCTACACATAATCAGATGAGCGCATTGAGGTGACTGCCACTCGGAAAAGTTGCGACGCTGGGCCGAGCCGAAATTCCGATATCGTCAGGGCAATGATCATCGTTTGTCACTCGCCATAGCGTAGCGGCGGAGCCACGGCACGGAGCAGCGAAAGCGCTGCAAACCCGATGAGAGGCGTCACAAATACACCTAATTTTCTACCCGACGATTATAAAAGCGCGTCAATGATGTTCCACGATTGGAAGAGACTAATATGAGCAAGACAACAGAAAGCGGTGAACAGCGCCGCGCGAAGAATCAGAGCAGCAAGAACAGAGATACCAAGAACCTTGAGGCGAGTGTGGGTATTGAGGGCGATCTACTCAGCAGCGTTGTGCGGGAAGATGACAATGCCCAGAAAGGGGCTCCTGCAGACGCAAGCAAACTTCGGCCTAGAGGCGGGGCAGCTAGCCGAGTCGAGCCCACGCCGATGTCGCCGGGTGGCGGTGCAAATCAACGCGTAGCATCGTCCGGCGACAAGTAGCGCTGGCTAACCATCAAAGAGGCACAACCTTATTGCGAACAGCAGGTTCTCGGCGAGCCAAAGAAGGCTGACTGAGATGCATCGCGATAGTTCCCGATCGCGTGCCGAGCTACGACTTCCAGCAACGCGGCGTCCTGATTGAACGACCGCGTCGGTGTCGGTGTAACCACAATGTGGCCGGTGTCGGCGGGGCGTTCCTTGGGCATGTCAGGCCGATTGTCAGGCCGCGAGCTGTCTGCGCCCCGCATCGCGATCGCACCGGTGTGACCGTGCTGGCGCGGCCTTAATGCTGCCGTGCTGGCCGCGCCGCCACTGTCGATGACTATCATTGATTGCGACCATCATTGGTTCGCTCTCAGCATCTGCCAACAGCGTCATCACGCACGCCTCATTCCATTTGGTTAACGCTGCGCGGAGTCCTTTGGTGCGTTTATCCCGCACTGATGAAACGCGCACAGACCCGATGCTGAATCGACGTTACCTCCGTACTTTTCATCGTAAGCAACTGGTGGCCTGAAAAGATGTCGCATACGGTCACCGGCGACTCGAGCGGCGCGATTGGATGTTGATGCGTCCTAAGCGAGGAAGTCGTCATGCCTATCAAGAAAGTATCTGAGAAAGCCCCCAAGAAGACACCGTCGTTCGAGACGATACCCTCCGGCACTGCCGTAACTTGGCACTATCGCAGCGCTATCGGTCACGGCACCGTGACTGGCGTCCACAAACATGGCACCACAGCCGACAACACGATGTACTCCATCAAGGAACATGATCATCATCCCGGCGAACCGGATGTTGTTTATCATTCCGGCAAGGCACTGACTCGTGCAGGAAAGTAGAAGGCAATGTAGTCCGCTCTCTGGAGACACGGAACGCTGGTGAATACCTCCAACCGTTGCGCAGCACGTCGGCACGTCGTCACGTCGGCACGCCGGCACAGTGTATGCGAGCCAAATAGTGACGACTCCTGAGCACCCAACCACAACAGGGCGGTCCGCAAACCACACTTCACCTTACACATCGTCATCATTGGCGCCGGCTCCGACAGTCTGAGTGGCCCGAAAGCCTTGCGCTGGGTGCAGGCTGAAATCGCGCTCGTGGGCCTGCGTAATTTTCACCTGCTCTAGCCCTTGTTGCACCGAGTAGTCACTGCCGAGAACAGAAATAATCGTGGGGAGCCGGCGCCGGTCTGACTCAATCCTGATTGGTCCGATCTGGCTCAAGTTTCTGCTTTCGTCGATGCGGCACCATGATGAATGACGGGCGCCGCTCAACTCCAGCTGCAAGACCATACCGACGGGCACTCCGTCTGCTAATCACCCGGTGATCTCAATGAACGAAAGTAAAGTAGAAGAGAGTTGCACCGTCGTTTGCATCGGCGGTTCGGCCGGCGGCCTCGACGCCTATGTGCGGCTTCTGCAGAACCTTCCGTGCGACATGGGTGTTGCTTTTGTTATCGTTAATCACGTTAGAACATTCGCTACTCTGCTTCACGAAATACTGCCCAAGTTCACCGCAATGCCGGTCATCTTGATCACCGAGCAACTGGTGATAAGGCCTAACCATGTGTTCATCATTCCCGAGCAGCGTGACCTGCATGTGCTTGATGGGAGATTTCGGCTAGAGCCCATATCAAAACCGCGGGGGTGGCCCGATGTGATCACTATCTTCCTGCGCTCGCTGACGAAAAATTGGAAAGGAAAGCTCATCGCCGTGATCGTTTCTGGATATGACGGTGACGGAGCAGCAGCACTGTGCGGGATTCGGGAAGCAGGCGGTATCGTCATTGCGCAGAAGCTCGATACCGCTGCGCAACCGGACATGCCTGAAAGTGCTATCGAAAGCGGGTGCGTCGACTTTGTTCTCTCGCCAGAAAACATAGCCACAGAAATTGCGCGAATCGCGCGCGGCAGCAGCTAATTGCGTCATCTTCGAGCAGTAGCTTGGTCACGCTTCTGATGTAGATCATGGCCGTCCTGAGCTGACGATCGCTAACCTCTACATTTACTGTATAGACCCGCGCTGAGACTGGATACGATCTATGCTTTATCTTACTCAGAGGCGCACGAATGGACGATCTGGAGCGCTATCGGCAGTTGCTCGGCTTCTTCGCGGACGGCGTCCAAGAACTCGATCTGCACGGCCACATTATCCGCATCAATGCCAGCGCGTGTACCGCCTTAGGCATCACCGATCCTAACGCCGCGCTCGGCCAATCGCTCGCCTCGTTTTGGTGGAAAGCGGGGCGTAGTGAGCTGGAGATCGCACTAGCCGCTGCTCGCACAGGGCAATCCATGCAGTTCCCCCAGATGTCGCCTTCAGCCACGGGCGAGCCAGCGTGGTGGTTGATTAGTGTGCATCCGTATGTGGACTCGGCTGATCGGGTCGATGGCATGGCCGTTATTTGCCGCGACATCACCGAGGCAGTCGAAGCAAAGCGGGTGCTGGACGCGGCCATCGTCAGTCTGCACAGCCGACTCAGTCTCAGCGAATCCGCCAGCGAAACCAGCGCCGCCCGCAATGAATCATTAGATCGCCAATTGGCGCGGGCACGGGTATCTCATCAGCAAGGAGCGGGACGGGAGCGGTCGCTGAAACTACAGCTAGGGCTTGCTGCAGCCGCCCAGGCTATCGCCGAGCACGCGGCGCAGCAGGCGCAGAAGAACGAGGCCATCGGTCAACTGGTGGCTGGCCTGTCGCATGACTTCGCCAATATGTTACAGATCACGATCGTCGCGCTCAGTGGCATCCAGGACGATCAGGCTAACCTCACCGACGGCCAGCGCCGCCTACTGGGCTACGCCACGGATGGCGCCCACCATGCCGGGCGGCTGGCGCAACGCCTATTGGCGTTCGCTCGTGTGCACCGTTACAAGCCCGAGTCAGTCGAGTTGGTCGACATCGTGCATGACATCGAAAGTTTCGCGCGGCATAGCCTAGGCGCCAGCATGGATTTCCACGTCGAGCCAGTCGTCGGCGCGCTGCCAACCATGTGTGATCGTCAGGGCGTTGAGCAGGCCTTCATCAACCTATGCATTAACGCGCGTGATGCCTGCGGCGGGCGCGGCGCGATCAAAGTGCAACTGGGCGAGTTGACGGTCAGCCAGCAGCAAAGCGACGCGCTGCGGCCGCCTGGCAACTACGTCACTTTGGCTGTCACCGACAACGGTAGTGGCATGGACGAAGAGGTACGCGAGAGGTTGTTCGAACCGTACTTCACTACCAAACCCGAAGGCAGCGGCACCGGCCTTGGTTTGGCACAGGTCTACGGCGTAGTTCGCCGGGCCGGCGGTTTCGTGGGCGTCGAATCTGTGCTCGGCGCAGGCACTACCATGACCATGGCGTTTCCGCGCCTGCAACTGCCTACCGCCGGCTAACGATGGTCTGACCAGCTCTCATTCGTAGCTGCAACATTGCCATGGAATTTCACGTCGTGTTTGTAAAACGCGGGTGCGCGACCCGATGGCTATTTCTCGCTGAGTTTGCTCGGCTTCAAGGCTGCGATTCGCGCCGCAAACGCATCTGTCTCGGGTTTCTAAAACCAGGCGGTCGCCCTATAAGTCACGGGGTCACCCGGCAAAGCCTCGTCTTATTCAGACTGGGAGTGGCATAGGTTCACTGCTGCTCGCGCGTCAGCTATTGCATCTAATAGTTCAGCGACTCCAAAAGGTTTGCGGAGCCATGCCGCGCGAAGAGGGTAGCTTTTAAAATGGCTCTCCATGTCCGCTGAAACCAACACCAAGGCGACGTTCGGATACCGTCCTATGGCCTCGTTGCAAAAATCGATGCCGGTGGCCTCACCAGCAAGCAAAACGTCGGCAACAATGATGTCGACAGGGTTGATGGCGATCATTTTTGACGCCGCAGAGTAAGTTTGCGCGACCAATAGTTGGAAGCTCGCTTGGGACTCGAGACTGTCGCTGAGGGCGGTCAGCACCGCGGAATCGTCATCCAAGACGAGCACGATCGGTTGAACTTTCATTTAAATAGCTCGACTAGACCGCCCTGCAGGCAGCTCGTCCCAGAACTATAGGCCCTTCTGCGCTCGAACGTTTCTGGTTTCAGACTGGCCCGAATAGCATGAAGTAAGGTCGGTGGCATGTTCATGATGATCGTGCCCAACCAGGGATTGGGCAACTTGACAGCAGCTCGACGTCACACGTTGTCGCGAAATGTTAGTTACTAAAAGGCGAACGCGCCTTCTTGCAGCAGAGCCGCCAGATCCATGTGTTGAGTGCTGTGATAAGAGTCGCGTTCAAGGCGGAAAAGGGCGAAGCACTTCGCTTTTGAATGGCAGTTCCGCGGAAGTAATTCTTTGTTGGTGAATGACTGCCCTTAGCCGATAGCTGCCGGCGCATTCGTCGGTTTTCGACTCATTGCCGCCCATCGCAACAGTCTATTTTCGGGCTGGCTGGTCGCCAGCAAACTTTGGCCATCACTGGTGTCGGTCAGAGTCGCTATGCCCACGGCTCTTCATCATGCGCATCATCGCCAGACCGCCGCTGCGCAGGAATACAGCGACCAGCAGTGCAGCCGCAATAAAGAAAATGATGTCCAACACTGCGGTGTAATTGAAGGTGATGTGTGCTGTGGCTATGGCGAGGCCGCGTTGCGACGGCAGCCAATGCAATAGCCAAAAGATGCCTTCCACACACAGCGCTGCGAGCACCATCACCACGTAGAAAGTGCCAAACAGAAACCACGTCGGTTTGGCGCCGTAATATTTGCGGTAGATGTTCAGGATCGGCGGGATGATCAGATCGCCGAAGAGGAAGGCAACCACGCCACCAAAGCTGATGCCGCCGTTCCAAAGCACGGCGGCGAGAGGCACATTGCCGATCGAACAAGTAAACGACGCCAGCGCAATCAAGGAGACGATCAACGCGCCCCAAATCGCGATGGTCCAGGCGCTGTGGCCTTGCAGGAAAAACACCTGCCAGAAATGTTGCGGCACCCACGCACCCAAAGCGCCAGCGATCAATAGCCCGACCAGGATGTCCTTCCACACCATCGTCCAGTTCATTACGTAGGAGTGGCTGATCGCGATCCAGCCCTTGCGCGAAAATAACCGTTCGCGCCAATTGCCGCTGCGCTTTTCCATCGCCATCGCCGCATGACCCTCCATCGAACCAACCGCGTTGCCCTTGGCGTGTTCGACCGCCATCCGTTCCAGATTCTTCGGCAACAGCAACGCGTAACTCGCACCAAGCAAAACCAGCATGATGGTGCCGCCGATGAATTCGGCCGCAGCGAATTGCCATGCCATCAGCACCCACAGCAGCACGCCCAACTCCAGCACGAGATTTGTCGCGGCGAACTGGAACGCCATTGCCGCCGTGAAGTTGCCGCCTTTGCGCACGATCGATCGCGCCATGGCAACTGCCGCATACGAGCACGACGAAGTTGCCGCCCCGAACAAGCCCGCCGTCGCGATCGAACGCGGGCCGCCATCGGGCAACAATTTTGACATCGTATCTTTCGGTATCAGCACTTCGATGACGGCGGACAAACCAAAGCCAAGACTCAGGCCCCAGAAGATCTGCCAGAACATGGTGAAGGCCAGCCACAGGGCACGGCCAATGGCATTGAGAACATCCATCTCACACTCCTCGATGCGTGGTGTTCGCGCGGTCCCAAATCACACCAGCCTTGGAATGATGACTGTCCATTTGCAACTAACCGAGCAACGGCTCCATGAATTGAGACTGGTCACCGGTGGATGGCGCAAACCAAACGGCCACACACGGTCCACGCCGCGACGACTGCGCCAAGGCAGCTATTTTTTCTGTAAAGGTTGGTAAAGCTGGCAGTAACCCATCGGGCTGATGCTGCCGGCGACCAGTTGGCACGATCCCTCATGCATCATGCCGCCGCCGTGCATCGTGCCGCCTGATCCCATCATGCCACCGGAGCCCATCATCCCTCCCGAGCCCATCATGCCGTTGCCGGATGATGTGGAATCATGTGCGACAAAGAACCGGCACATCTCGCACATCTTTCCCGCGTTTGGATGGCCCTGATAATGCGCGACTGACTTGGCAACTTTGGTGCCACCCAAGGCGATTGCCGGGAGCGTTGTCACTGCAAGCGCGACGGATGCCGCCTTCAGCCAGACGCGACGGGATGGGGATAAGGGGGTGTTTTCCATGGACTGGGACCTGTGGTATTGCAGTTACGGAAGCAGATATCGTGATTTTCATGACAACATTGCGCGCGGGGAAGAGGCTAGTGCCAAGTTCGTTCCGACCGCTGGTGACGGTTTGCGCTCAGCGACGCTAGATGGCAATCATCAGTCGAAACTCGCCGTGCGGCCGAAAGCGAGAATTCGATCACCGACTGTCCGTCGTCTGCCACTCAACGGCGCCAGTTAACGTGGACCTTGAGCGACCTTCTCACTCCAGAAACAGCATCTTCTTCCATACTTGTTTGCCGACAAGGCTGTGCGCGATCGTCCCGCCCACATGAAGCACCAGGTACGCCGGCACCAGCACGTTGCCGATCTGGTGCCAATGCTTGATGAAGTGTGGCAAGGCAGCGGTCAGCTTGACACCGGGCGTGATGGTGATCGCGTTGCTCACGCCACTGAGAGCCAGCCACAGGAACGCGAGCAGCCCCAGCGCCTCCACAAATCCGGACAGGCCGACGTGGGTGGGGCGGTCGGGAACGCGTAAGCGCAGAAGCGAACGCACGTCCTCGACGACCAGTTTCAGGCGCGCCCGCGTCCATGGCACCCAGTTGACGAACCGTACGCTCGCTGGGCCGACGAATCCCCACAGGATCCGTAACAGCAAGAACACCGTGAACGTAATGCCTACCCAGCGGTGCTGGAGGTACCAGAAATGGTCGGGGCGTTCATAGTCAGCCGCGCCAGCACCGATCCAGCCTGAGCCGATCAGCCACGCCCACACTCCGAACACGGCCAGCCCAAGATGTAGAAACCGCGTCACACGATCAAGCGGCGGCGGCGAGACCACGGCAGTAACCAGTGCGTTTTCCATGATCATGTTCCTGCGTAAGCTGAGGTAGCGGTCCGCCTGCGAGTGGCGGCGTGCCCAGTGGATTGTGTGCAAGCGGTGATGTCGCGAGTGATTGGATCGTTAGATCACGCATATTCAAGAATTCGAAACTACTCCCATACGCAGACAACGCACGTCCACGTAATGGTTGAAGCGACGGGGGGTGACTACTTACAGAGCGAGTTCGTAGCTGACCATCGTGGCATCGTCAGCGATAGCGTGATGGGTGAAGTGCAACTCTTTCGCTAGATCACGCATGGGCAGGTTACCTGCGCTGTCGATCGAAAACAGTTGTGCGAAACCTTTCTCGCGTGCCACGTTGATCAGATGCCTCATCAACAGGGCACCCAAACCGCGATCGTTCCAATCGTCAGAGACGGTGATAGCGCACTCACAACGCTTGCCGTCTGGCTCTGCTGAAAATCTACTGACGCCGATCTCGCGCACATGACCTGCATCATGGATGACTGCGACGAAAGCCACTTTCTGCTGATCATCGATATTCACCATTTGATCCAGCAACGCTTCGCTTGGCTGTTTGAAATTACCAAGGAAGCGGAAGCGCCTGGACTCGGGCGACAGACGCATGATGAAGTCTTTTTCAAGCTGGCGATCTTCCGCACGGATCGGCCGGATTAGCACGCGGGTGCCGTCACTCAACGTATCGATCCAGTGCTCGTGACTTGGGGCTTCAGGACAATGCTTGGTGGACTTCGTTTCAACCTGAATCTGTGAAATTTGCATAGCTATCTCCACGACGTTGCGCAACGAGATGAATAGGACAGCTGCGCTACGAGTAAAGCTAGTCGCGCTGGCTACGTTGCAAAAGGCTCGGAAACTACTCAGTACCGCAAGAACTTTCGCGCGACAACTTCATGTTTGAGACGTCTGCTGCACGCGGTCATCACGGGCAGAACATTGCAGCCGGAGTAAACATCACTGCAGTTCCCTTTCGCACCCCACAAACTTGAGAAATTGATCATGTCGGCAAGCCCTCCATCCACAACGGGACCGGGCCGACCGAAAGCTGGAAAGTCCACCGCTCCGGTTGCCCGTCTCCGCACTCTGTCCGACCGCTTTCTGGTGGTCGGTGTGGGCGCGTCCGCGGGTGGCCTAGATGCGGCCCGGAAGCTTTTGCGCGCGCTACCTGCGGATAGCGGTATGGCCTTCATCTTGGTCCAGCATCTGGACCCAACTCATGAAAGCCTGATGGTTGAGCTGCTCGCTACCCACACCAGCATGGAGGTATGCCAAGCAGCCAACGGCCTGCGTATCGAGCCCAATCACGTATATGTGATACCGCCTGGCACTTATCTAGCGGTCGACAAGGATGCGCTGCACCTGTCGGCACTGCCGGTTCGTCATGGCGGACGGCTGCCTTTCAATTTCCTGCTGCAATCGCTTGCCGAGGCTTACCGCGACCGCGCCGTGTGCATCGTGCTCTCGGGCACGGGTGATGTCGGCAGCCTTGGGCTGAAGGCCATCAAGGAAAGCGGAGGTCTCGTCTTGGTGCAGGACCCAAAGCAAGCTGGCTACGATGGCATGCCACGCAACGCGGTTCTCACCCGAGCGGTCGACAACGTGCTGCTGATCGACAAGATGCCCGAGGTGTTGGCCCGCTACGGCAAACTGCTTCCGAGCAGCAACAGCGCGCCACCGAAAGGGGTGGCTGCTACCGAAGAAAGCACGCTGACGGCAATCCTCGACCTGCTGCGCGAAACGACCCAACATGATTTTCGTCTGTACAAAAAAGGCACGCTACAACGCCGTATCGAACGCCGCATGTTGATTGCAAGCGTCGAAACGCACGACATGGATCAGTATCTGCAGCTGTTGCGCCAAGATGGCCACGAGGTTGAGATACTAGCGAAGGATCTGTTGATCAACGTGACGCGTTTTTTCCGCGATACCGATGTCTTCGACATGCTGGCGGAAACGATCATTTCCGACATGGTCAAGGCGCACACGACCGATCAACCGTTGCGCATTTGGGTGCCCGGTTGCAGCACTGGCGAAGAAGCCTACTCGCTGACCATGCTGTTTCGCGAAGCGATCGGTGCGGCGAAAAAGAATATAAAACTGCAGATCTTTGCCTCGGATGTGGATACCGATGCCGTGACGACTGCCCGTGAGGGTCTGTATCCGGACACCATCACGACCGACGTGTCGCCAGTGCGACTGGAACGCTTTTTCTCGAAGGATGAACACGGTTATCGCGTGCTCCCCGACCTGCGCAGCGCTGTCGTTTTTACCGTACAGGACGTATTGAGCGACCCACCATTTTCCCGACTCGACATGGTGTCCTGCCGCAATCTGCTTATCTATCTGGGCGTAGACGCGCAGTTGAAGGCGATTGCGTTATTTCACTTCGCGCTGAAACAGGATGGCGTGCTGTTGTTGGGCAGCTCGGAAACCGCCGGCGATATTGACGGTCGCTTCGACGTGATCTCCAAGGCAGGGCGTCTGTATCGCCGTATCGGTCATAGTCGTCCGGGCGAACTCAATTTCCTGCTCGGTGTAAATGACGACGCGCCATCCATTCCGCGCCCTGTGCATAGCCAGAGCCACCTGCAGCAGGTGGCCTTGGCCGATCTATGCCGGCGCAGTGTGATGGACGCGTTTGCGCCCGCGGCTGTTCTTATCAACCTAAAGCATGAATGCCTGTATCACTTGGGTCCGACCGGCCGGTATCTGCAGGTTGCCTCGGGCCACCCAACCCATGACCTGTTCGCCATGGCCTCGCCAACGCTGCGCAGCAAACTACGCTCAGCGATTCAGATGGCTATCCGGGCCGATGGACGTGCTGCCGTTGACAACTGCAGCAGCGGGCACGGCGCCAACCTGATGTCATTCAGGCTCGACGTGCAAAAGGTGACAAGCGCTGGAGAGACCTTGCTGCTGGTCTGTTTCGTCGACGAGCCACAGAGTGGCATCAGCGACGCTGCGCCGGCGACCCCAAGTGATACGTCACGTACCAACCAACTTGAGCACGAACTTGAAGCCACCCGCGCCGAACTACAGGGCGCCATCCAGGACCTGGAAGCCTCCAGCGAAGAGCAGAAGGCCATCAACGAAGAGGCTCTCTCCGTCAACGAAGAAAGCCAGTCCACCAACGAGGAGTTGCTCACCTCCAAGGAGGAACTGCAATCACTGAACGAGGAGCTGACCGCGCTGAACGGGCAGCTGCAGGAAACCCTAGAACAGCAGCGCACGACATCCAACGATTTGCAAAACGTGCTCAACAGCACGGACGTCGCCACCATCTTCCTCGACACCGACTTGAGGATCCGCTTCTACACACCCGCGACCAAGGCATTGTTCAACGTCATTCCTGGTGACGTCGGTCGGCCATTGGCAGATCTTAATTCGTTGGCAACAGACGTGGACTTGCTAGCCGACGCGCAGAGCGTCTTGCGTGAGTGCCGTCCGCTCGAACGCGAAATTGAGTCGCGCAGCGGCGCCTGTTTTGTACGACGCATTCTGCCCTACCGCACCCATAGCAATGGCGTTGAGGGCGTCGTGATCACCTTCAATGACACCACCGATCAAAAGCACATTGGGCAAGCGTTGGTTGCGGCCAAACAGGAGGCCGAATCGGCGACTGCGGCGAAGTCACGCTTCCTTGCTGCAGCAAGTCATGATCTGCGCCAGCCGCTGCAAACGCTGAAACTTCTGCAAAGCCTTTTGCTCGACACGGTCGAAGATACGCATCAACGTAAGCTAACTGTCCGCATCGGCGAAACCGTCGCGGCGATGTCCGGCATGCTCAACGCATTACTCGACATCAACCAGATCGAGTCCGGTCAGGTGCAGCCCCATCCCGTCAGCTTTCCCATCAGCAGCCTGATGGAAAGGCTCGGCGACGAGTTCAACTATCACGCAAACTCGCAGGGACTGACACTGCACGTCGTACCGTGCCACCTAGTGATTCAAAGCGATCCGCGACTGCTTGAGCAGATGATCCGCAACTTGCTTGCTAACGCGTTCAAGTACACCAAGCAGGGGCGGATACTGTTCGGCTGTCGGCGACATGAGGGATGGCTAAGCATTCAGATCTGGGACACCGGCCCGGGTATCCCGAACGAACAGCTACAGCCCATTTTCGAGGAGTTCCATCAACTGGATAATCCCGCGCGCGAGCGTGACCGTGGCCAAGGCCTCGGACTGTCCATCGTGCAACGTCTTGGCAGCCTGCTCGGCCACGAAATTCGGGTTCAGTCCGCACTGGGCAAGGGCTCAATGTTCGCCATTGACGTGGCCATTGCCCCATTGGAAAACGCAGGCTTGGGGCCGCCGCTGCGTGGTTCGGCGTCCGATGTCGATAGCGGTGCGATCAGGCGTACCGCCATGATTCTCGTGGTCGAGGATGAACCCAACTTGCGCGAACTGCTGGGCTCCATTCTCAAGTCCCGTGGACATCAGGTGGCGGTGATGGCCGATGGTGTTGCGGCGCTGGACTGGATTGCCAACGGCGGCGTACAGCCGGATCTGATTCTCACGGATCACAACCTTCCACGCGGCATCACTGGACTGCAACTCATAGTCAAAATGCGCGAAAGGCTTGGTCGCAACATACCCGCCATCGTGCTTACCGGGGACATTTCCACGCGGACCTCGCGTGATGTCGCGCTGGAGCACTGCGCGCAACTCAACAAGCCAGTCAAGCTGAAAGAAATTGCTTACGTGATACAACGCCTTTTAGCGAAAGCAGAGCTAACGTCAACCGAGCACCGCGTGGACGATGACATGGCTCGCAATGAAAGCAGCAAGGTTCCCGGCGCGACTGTGATGTACGTCGTCGATGACGACGACGGGCTGCGTGAAACACTGCGCGAGGTGCTGGAGGCGGCCGGACACGAGGTGAAGGATTTCCCGTCATGTGAGGCTTTTCTGGAGGCATACAAACCCGGGCGAGGATCCTGTCTGCTGGTCGACGCCAATCTTCCGGGCATGAAAGGTGTGGCGTTGCTAAAGGAGCTGCGTGACCATGGCGACAAGGTGCCGACGATCATGATTACCGGCAGCAGCGAGATCTCCGTTGCCGTGGAGGTGATGAAAGCCGGAGCAAACGACTTTATCGAAAAGCCATTTGAACGAACTGACCTGCTCGAGAGCATTTCGCGAGCCCTGGAGCACGCGCGAGACGCCAACAAGCTGGTGGCGTGGAATCACGCAGCCTTCGATCACATCGCCGAGCTCACACCACGCCAAAAGCAGGTCATGGACATGGTTCTGGCGGGCCAGCCCAGCAAGAACATTGCCGTGGATCTAGGTATCAGCCAGCGCACTGTGGAGAACCACCGTGCCGAGATCATGAAACGCACCAGATCAAAATCCATCCCGGCGCTAGCCCGCCTGGCGGTAGCTGCGTCCAGCGAGGACGCACCCCTGCCGCCGACGATCTCCTGAGTTACGAAGCGGTGCCGCCCACCGTCATGTTGTCGATTTTCAGCGTTGGCTGACCGACACCGACGGGCACGCTTTGGCCGTCTTTGCCGCACACGCCGACACCTTCGTCGAGCTTGAGATCGTTACCGATCATGGACACGCGGTTGAGCACTTCCGGACCGCTACCGATCAGGGTGGCGCCTTTCACCGGACGGGTGATTTTGCCGTCTTCGATCAGGTAGGCCTCAGAGGCTGAGAAGGTAAATTTGCCGTTGGTGATATCGACTTGGCCACCACCGAAGTTCGGTGCGTACAAACCCTTCTTCACCGAGCGAATGATCTCTTGCGGATCGCAGGTGCCGGCCAACATGTAGGTGTTGGTCATGCGCGGCATCGGCAAAGAAGTGAACGACTCGCGGCGGCCGTTACCGGTGGGCGCCATGCCCATCAAACGCGCATTGAGTTTGTCCTGCATATAGCCTTTTAGAATGCCATCTTCAATCAGCGTAGTGCACTCGGTCGGCGTGCCTTCATCGTCAATGCTAAGTGAGCCACGGCGGCCGCTGATGGTGCCATCGTCCACCACGGTAACGCCCTTGGCCGCCACGCGCTCGCCAAGGCGACCGGCAAATGCCGAGCTGCCTTTGCGATTGAAGTCGCCTTCCAGACCGTGGCCAATCGCCTCGTGCAACAACACGCCCGGCCAGCCCGGTCCGAGGACAACGGTCATGCTGCCGGCCGGCGCATCGACTGCTTCCAGGTTCACCAGCGCCTGACGCACGGCTTCGTCAGCGAACTTTAACGCGCGCCCATTTTTCATGAGTTCGCGATAACCATAGCGTCCACCGCCGCCCGAATGACCTTGCTCACGCCGACCATTTTGCTCGGCGATAACTTGCACGCTCATACGCACCAGCGGGCGCACGTCCGCCGCCAAGGTGCCGTCGGATGCAGCGATCAAAACGGTATCAACGGTGGCGGCAAGGCTGACGATAACTTGCTTGATGCGCGCGTCGAGCGAACGCGCATAGGCGTCCACTTCACGCAGCAAGGCAATCTTCTCCGGGTTGGGCAGGCTTTCAATCGGGTCGATCGCGGGATACAGCTGACGAGCACCATTGAGTGCCAGCGGTTTGCCGGCGCCATTGCCGTCGTGCGCAATCGCACGCGCGGCTTTCGACGCTTGCAGCAGTTGCGGCATGACAATGTCGTCGGAATAGGCAAAGCCGGTTTTCTCGCCGCTGATGGCGCGTACGCCGACGCCTTGCTCGATGGAATGGCTACCGTCTTTGACGATGCCCTCTTCCAGCAGCCACGACTCGCTGCGTGAATGCTGAAAATACAAGTCAGCGGCATCAATCGAGGGGCCCATCAACTGGCTGAAAACGCGGTCAAGGTCACTGGCAGCAAGGCCGCCCGGCGTCAAAAGGCGGCGTTCGGCTTGCGCGATCAAGGAATCCATGGGTATCGATCACTCACTACGTAGAAAGGGTTGAAGAATGGACGGCACAAGCAGCTTCCGTTTATAGCCGACGGTGTCGCTAGCAAAGCCGCCAATTGCCAACGGATTGCCTGACGCGCTCCAATAAGCAGCAGCCTCGACTAACCGAAGACATACTCAGAACCATCCTTAATGGGGCCAACAGGCCCCACTTTAAAGCAGCCGGCGAAGGCGCGGCGGGATCGGCGTGCGACAACATACGTTGCCGGTCAATGAACTGCCGAAGCGGCGGGCGCTGGTGCCGGAACAGACGCTGAGCCGGCTGGCGCGGATGCGGGCGCGTTCGCCGGCGCTTTCATAGGCGCTTTCAGCGGGGCTTTCTCCGGCGCCGTCACGCCACGCGATTCAATTAACGTCATGACCGGCTTGTCCAACGTACCAGTGACTTGATAACGCGCGCGTGCTGCCTTGTTCAATCCCTTGCCCAGCAAACCCTGTACGGCAAAGCCAGCGGCAGCGCCGATCGGACCACCAACAACGGCGCCAACCAGCGGCAGGCTGTTACCAATATGGGGCACTACTAACACTTGTTGATTGATGGCACCGCTGCGCAAGCCGGTGCTGCCGGACATGCTGATGTTGGCCGCCGACCCATCCATGCGCATATTACTGGTGCTGGCCTCGCCGTTGGCCAAGGTGAAATCGGCGGTAATCGAATCGAACGCCAGCCCCTTGCCAAATACGTCACCAAAATCCAGCGTCAGTCGACGCGGCAGTTCAGCCAGTGATACCAGCCCCAGCAAGCGCCCTACGCCCGGAGAGGACGCCTCCGGAATGCGACCATCCTCCACGTTAACGTTCAAGCTTCCGGTCATGTTGGCCAGCGACAGCGATGACGGTGAGCCGGGCCAAGTAGCGTCCAGCCGATCAGTCGTCTTGCCGCCATTCACCAAACCGGGATAGCCAAACGCATCCAACATGGCGCCCAAGTCTTCCGCTGCAAAATTGATGCGCATGTGCGTGTGACTGTTGCTGGCTGTGCCATTCCAATCGCCAGTGGCATTGATTTGCACGCTGCTGGACAGCGCTCGTAACTGCTCAATATGAAGGCCTTCCGCAGTCGGCCAAGTTTCCAAACGGGCCTCGCCAAGCTTGGCAGCACCGAAGCGCAGATCACCAATCCATAGGTGAAACGGCGGTAATGCCGCCGGATTAACGCCGGTGTAAGCAGGGTCACTGCTGGGCGGCAGCACATCAGAGCCGTTGCTGTTTATTGTTGTCGCGGGCGGCGTGCTGGCGGTGTGGTTAGCCGCAGCGGCCGGCGCCACCGGAGCCTTCGGCCAGTACAGACGTTGCAAACGTGCCGTTACGCCGCGCTTATTCAATTGCTGCATGGGTACGTTGAATTTACCGGCCATCGCCGCACCATCGACGTCAATATTCAGCACGTCGGCCTCTGGTTTAGCCTGAATCTGTAGCGCTCCGATGGAATGGCCAAACCATGATGCCTGTGCCGTACGAACGCTGAGGCTTTCCAAGCTGGGTCCGCCTTGCCCTCCGCCACCAGCCACTTGTTGTACCCAGCCAGTCACATCAAGTTGCGGGGTGTCGCCGCGCACACGGATCCCTTGTGCTGGCAGGTCAACGGGCATCTTCGTGCCAAACGCCAACGTCGCCGATAACGGCTGCGTCGCCGTCGCCAAGCGAAAACGCCCGCGCACTATCTGACCTAGACTCACCTCAAGCGCACTCCCGTCCACCGGCAAGTTCAGTCCCACATGCAACGGCATGCTGACGTTCGCAATCTTGTGCAACGGTGCCGGCGCGCGCAAAGCCATGCCAACCAGCGGCGAATCAATGGTGAGACTTTGCAAAGCTGCTTGGTTATTGGTTGCGTGAGCCACGTTAAAGCCAACCGTGAAATTACTGCGCCCCTCGGTCAAGTCACTGATCCAACCTAAGGATGGGTAATCGTGCAATAAGTCATCGGCACTGAAATTGCCCCTCAACTGTGCGGAAAATGCCGTGGCTGGGTCGGCATTACCTCCGGCAATAGCAAACTGAAGCTGTGCTGGTTGACCGCGAAACGATGCACTCAGTGAGCCGCTTTGCAAACCATTCGCGTCGAACTGCAGCGGGCCGCTAATTTGATCCAGCTGCAGTGCCCACGCCTGTGCTTCAAGGTCGACCTTGCTCAATTGCGCGGTGCCGGTCAGACGCATGTCTGCATCATTGCCCAAAGGCAAGCTGAGATGAAAGCCAAAGGTGACGTTGCCGCCGAGACGCAATTTTGCCAGCGTGTCCGCTTCATTTCGTCCAATCGGACTTTTGCGCACAAAGTCCATCACGCTGGCGCCGGTGCCGCCGCCTTGCACGTTCAGATCCAGCAAACCATCGTGAAAGTCAGGGATAAGCGCGACCGCCTGCGTGGCGGTCACGCCCAGCGAATGTCCTGCGCTTGTTTGTACCAGCATGCCGCTGTTAACGAAGCTGGCCAACGCGTCCACCCCCTCAGCTTGTGGCCAACCCGCGCCATAGTCGAGGGTCAGATGCTTGATCGGTGCAAGTGCTTCAAAGCGCCCCTCATGCTGCCGAAACGGCCAATCGCCCATGTTGCCGCGCAGCACCACGTTCGCGTCCTCGATCTGGCCACTCACCAGGGCGCGATCCAGCCACGCCACGGTTGCCGGCGACATCGACTGCCACGGCCAGAAACGTTTTACGGCAGCAACGTCGGCGTGATCCAGCGTGGCGTACATATCCACAAACGGTGCCCCACCACCTGCCGGCAAGGTCATCTCACCACGCAGCTGCCCGGCGTAATCGGTACTGGCAAAGTCGACGGCGTCCGCACCAAGGTGCCAGTCACCGCCTTGCGGCCAGAACGCCAGCGTCCCACTCAGCGCGTCCAGCACAACCGGCTGATGAAACAACTGCGGCAATTGCAACGTAACTGGTTGTGCCGGCAACTGCAGCGAAAGCGCTTCGGCGTCACCACGCAACACCCCATGCAAATGATCTACACCGGGTAACTTACCTACTGGCTGGATGGCCAAACCACGGAACGCCACATCCAACGCATGCAGGCCCTGCGACTGACTCCAGCGCGCCGTCACGCGAGTCAATTCACCCTGCGGCCGGCCGCTGCCCAGCCACTGCGACAGCGCTGGCGCCGAGTCAGGCTGCAGCGCCAGCCACGGCAGCAGCGGTGCCAGTTGCAGGTTGCGTGCAGTAACGGTCGCCGTGGCATCCGGCGCGCCGGGCCGGTGCCCCACCAACAACAGCACGCCCCCGTCGTCACCCAGCCAGCGCACTTGGTATCCGTCAGCACTACGTCGTAAGCCGACCGAACCGTGCAACGCATTAACCGCAGCGCTGGCACCTGCCGGCGTGGTGAGCGTCAACTTGTCCAAATCCAGGCGGGCCACACTGCGGGTAATTTTGTGGTCACGCCAGTCCAGCCACAATCCAATGTCACCATGGCCTTGCGCGATATAGCCGTCTAAATCAACGCCCTTTAACAATGGCTGCAAATCAACCTTGTTGCCACCCAGCCATGCTCGCCCTGCCCCACCGTCTTCACTGAATTCCCCAGCCAGCCGCAAGGTTCCCGCAACGCCAGCGCGATGCAACAACGCGCCAGCACGTATCCGCGCGCCATGCTGACTCAAGCGCAGTTGGTCGGCCACGACGGTGTAGTGCGCGGCGGCTTTTGCATCAGTGACCGTTAGCCGCAGGTTGTTTAGCCACAAGCCGACCGAAAGATGGCCCAACGAGAGCGGTTTTTGATTGGCGCGGTCGCCCACACGCATGCCGTTGAGATACCACGCGCCAGCGGCATCATGCAGCACGTTCAATTGCAAATCTCGCACACGCACATTTAGCAGATGTCGCGAGGGCAGTAGCCAGCCGCCAAAATCCAGACTCAATTCGGACTCAGGAATAAGCAGCGGCGTGCCGCTCTCCCCCGTCGGCACACCGACGATCACGTCGTGCATGACAAAGAGCGGCCCGGTGGCCGTCCAGCGTCCTTCGGTGGAAGCAAAACTCACTGGTCGCTGCAAACGCTCGCTCAGCTGCGCCGCTACCCATTGCGGATGCTGCGCCAACAGTGGCAACAATAATTGCGCCAGCGCCATCAGCACCGCCAGCGCAATAACGGATACGCCAGCCGTCCAACCTAGAACGCGAGCGCCCCGATGTAGCCGTCCTTGCCACAGCTTCTTCACGCGCGCCCATCCGGGCCGGATTTACAGCAAAACGACATCAAACTGTTCCTGCAAATAGTGCTCTTCAGCTTGGAATCGTATGCTTTTAGAGATGAACTCTTCCAATTCAGCCACGGCCGCGGACTCTTCTTCCAGAATGCGATCCACCACCAGTGGGCTAGCCATGACCAGCAACTTTTCCGCATCAAACTGCCGCACGGCGCGGATAATTTCTCGGAAAATCTCGTAGGTGACCGTTTCGGTAGATTTCAACACACCGCGACCAGCGCAAGTCGGACATGGCTCGCACAACTGCCGGGCCAGGCTTTCCGTCGTGCGCTTGCGCGTCATTTCCACCAGACCCAATGCGGAAATGGGGTAGACCGTGGTTTTGGCATGATCGCGCGCCAACCCCTTGTTCAACGTGCGCAGCACTTGGCGCTTGTGCTCATCGTCCACCATATCGATGAAATCGATGATGATGATGCCACCTAGGTTGCGTAGGCGCAGTTGCCGCGCCGCGGCTTGCGCGGCTTCCAGGTTGGTACGGTAAACCGTCTCCTCCAGGTTGCGCGAACCCAAATACGCGCCGGTATTGACGTCAATCGTCGTCATCGCTTCGGTCTGGTCAACCACCAGATAACCGCCCGACTTTAGCGGCACGTCTTTCTTCAATGCGCGCTGTATTTCGTCCTCGACCCCGTACAAGTCGAAAATAGGCCGCTCGCCATCGTAATGCTCGACCCGATCATCCAGCTTCGGCATGAATTTATGAACGAACTTGACGACTTTTTCATGGGTATCGAGCGAGTCGACACGCACTTTTTCGATGTCGCTATTAAGCATGTCGCGGAGGCAACGTAACGGCAGCGACAGCTCTTCGTAGACGCGCGTGCCCACCTTCGCCTTGGCGATGTTTTCCTGCACCACACGCCACACCTTGCCGAGGTAGGTCACGTCAAACGCCAGCGACTCCGCCCCTTGACCTTCGGCATTGGTGCGCACGATATAGCCTAGCTGGCTGTCACCAATGAGCGGTGTCAGGACGTCTTTCAGCCGTTGTCGCTCATCCTCGTCTTCGATACGGGCAGAAATACCCAAGGTGTGCGCATGCGGTAATAGCACGAGATAACGCGACGGGATCGACAAGTGTGCCGACAAGCGCGCGCCCTTGGTGCTGATTGGGTCTTTCACCACCTGCACTACAATTTCTTGACCTTCGTGCACCAGTTCGCTGACCGATGGAATGTGTCCGTTGCCGCTTGGCTCAACCCCGTCCACCGGCGCAGGCTGCGGCGGACGCACCAAATCGGACGCATGCAAAAACGCCGCCCGCTCTAACCCAATGTCGACAAACAATGCCTGCATACCGGGCATCACCCGTTGCACGCGACCTTTGTAAATATTGCCGACATAACCCCGTTTGGATGCGCGTTCTACATGAACCTCTTGTAGCATCCCGTTCTCGACCACGCCGACCCGAGTCTCGCGTGGGGTCACGTTGATCAAAATTTCCTCACTCACCGCATACTCCCCAAATAGGCCTTCTTTATAGCCGTTGCAGGCACAAACTGTCGATG
>JBDTBF010000081.1:0-15263 GCA_039924175.1 Rhodanobacter sp. | reverse complement strand
GGACCAACTTCACTGCGACCGGCACCTTTCGGGGCCAGTGCGCCGAGTTGTGTGGCCAGGATCATGGCTTCATGCCAATCGTGGTGGTGGTCAAATCCAAGGCAGATTTTGCCAAGTGGCTGGCTGAACAAGAAACGCCTGTGGCAGCTCCTGCAGCGGCTGAACCGGCCGCCGCAGATGCGGCTCCCGCTGCGGCAATAGACACGGCGCTGGTCGTGGCTACACCGAATCCCGACAAGCACGGCTGATTTTCGCCGCACGCGCAATCCCGTCATTTCATCGCATTCAATAACAGGTTAGAGGTACACGGTCATGTCCTACGCAGCCACCCAGGATCAGCATGACGATCACCACGGCGCACCGAAGAGTTTCTTCCAGCGCTGGTGCATGTCGACCAATCACAAAGACATCGGCACGCTGTATTTAATCTTTGCGCTGACGATGTTTTTCATTGGCGGCAGCATGGCGATGGCCATCCGCGCGGAGCTGTTCAAGCCCGGCATGCAGCTGATGCAGCCGTACTTCTTTAATCAGCTCACCTCAACCCACGGCTTGATCATGATCTTCGGCGCCATCATGCCGGCGTTCGTGGGTTTGGGTAACTGGATGATCCCGTTGATGATCGGCGCGCCAGATATGGCCCTGCCGCGCATGAACAATCTATCGTTCTGGATCTTGCCGTTCGCCTTCATTTTGATGTTGTCGACGCTGTTTATGCCCGGCGGTGGCCCTTCGGGTGGTTGGACCATGTACCCGCCGCTGTCGATGCAGGGTCCGTCACTAGCCTACGTCGTGTTTGCCGTCCATTTGATGGGCATCAGTTCGATCATGGGCGCGATCAACATCATCGCCACCATTTTGAATATGCGTGCGCCGGGTATGGACCTGATGAAGATGCCGATCTTCGTTTGGGGTTGGTTGATTACCGCATTCTTGCTGATTGCCGTGATGCCGGCCTTGGCAGGCGCCATGACGATGTTGTTGACCGATAAATACTTCGGTACCAATTTCTTCAATGCAGCCGGCGGCGGTGATCCGATTCTGTATCAGCACATCTTCTGGTTCTTTGGTCACCCCGAGGTTTACATCATGATTTTGCCGGCTTTCGGCATTATCTCTGAAGTTATTCCAACGTTTGCCCGCAAGCCGATCTTTGGCTACAAAGCGATGGTGTTTGCCATTGCCTGTATCGCGTTCCTGTCGTTCATCGTGTGGGCGCACCACATGTTTGCGGTCGGTATGCCAGTGGGTGCTGAGTTGTTCTTCATGTACGCCACCATGCTTATTTCGGTGCCGACTGGGGTGAAGGTGTTCAACTGGGTCGCCACGATGTGGGGCAGCTCAATGACGTTCGAAACACCCATGCTGTTCGCCATTGCATTCGTGGTCTTGTTTAGTATTGGCGGCTTCTCCGGCTTGATGATGGCGTTGGTGCCGGCGGACTTCCAGTATCACGATACCTATTTCATCGTGGCCCACTTCCACTACGTGCTGGTAACCGGTGCGGCGTTTGCCATCATGTCTGCGGCGTACTACTGGATGCCGAAGTGGACAGGGCATATGTACAGCGAGTTCTGGGGCAAGATGCATTTCTGGAACAGCTTGATCTGGGTGAACGTGTTGTTCTTCCCGCAGCACTTCCTGGGCTTGGCCGGTATGCCGCGCCGTATCCCCGACTACAACGTCGCGTTTGCCAACTTCAACATGGTTAGTTCGATCGGCGGCTTCTTGTTTGGCGCCACTCAGCTGATCTTCGTTGGTGTGATCATCCATTGCGCGTTCTTCTCCAAGAAGAAGGCAACGGATCGCGTGTGGGAAGGTGCCAAGGGTTTGGAGTGGACCGTGCCGTCACCGGCGCCGTATCACACCTTCGAAATACCACCGGTAGTGCCCGACTCTGAGTTGGCGTGCGCTCCTTCCCATAGCTGAATATCCACGGTGCCGCTTGACCCTGTTGGGTCAGCGGCAGCGGGAGTGCAGGTGATATGACACAACCGATAAGTGATCAAGAAGCGGCGCGGCGGCACAAGAAGGCGGTGATTACCGCCATTTTGCTTGGCGTGATCGCAGTGGCGATTTATGCAATGTCCTTTTTGCGACAGTGAGTTGGTGATGGTTTAGTTGTAACGCAACTGACTGCGGTTGTTTTTTCGGCTTTTGCGGTTAGTCGAGTTCGGCTAGTTGGTTAGTTAGTGTGTAGTTCCCCGAGCAACATGGCGGGGCAGGTCATCAAAAGAAATCCACGGGGTCCCACCATGGGTCAGCAACAAGAAATTTATTTTGTACCAGTCAAAAGCTATTGGCCGCTGATTGCCGCATTGGTCATGTTTGTTACGGTATTCGGCGCCGCCCATTGGCTGACCGCGTCACCAGGCGAAACCGGCTTCGGCAAGGTTGTGTTGACGCTGGGCGTGCTGGGCATCTTTGGCATGTTCTTCGGCTGGTTTCGCTCGGTCATTCAGGAATCTCTGGCTGGCAGTTACAGCGAGCAAGTCGACACATCGTTTCGTATGGGAATGTTCTGGTTCATCTTCTCGGAAGTGATGTTCTTCGGCGCGTTTTTCTCGGCATTGTTTTACGTCCGCGCGCTTTCTCTGCCTTGGCTTGGCGGCAGTGGCCACGGCGTGCTGACGCATCAGTTCTTGTGGAGTGACTATTCCAATGCATGGGGCGCGGCTGGTGGTAACGGTCCGGCACAGATCGGCGGTCCCTTCCAGACCGTGTCGGCGTGGGGCTTGCCGCTGATCAATACACTGATCTTGTTGTCCTCCAGTGTCACCATCACGATTGCTCATCACGCGCTTCGCGCGGGCCATCGCGGCAAGATTTTGGTGTTTCTCGGTATTACCGTGCTGCTTGGTGCTTCCTTCCTGTACTTCCAGGCGCACGAGTACATGGAAGCCTATCAGGAGCTAAACCTGACCCTGCACAGTGGCGTGTACGGTGCGACATTCTTCCTGTTGACGGGTTTTCACGGACTGCATGTCACGTTGGGCACGATCATGTTGGCGATCATTTGGTTGCGCGTGCTCAAAGGTCATTTCAATAAGGACCATCACTTCGGTTTTGAAGCCGTAGCTTGGTATTGGCACTTTGTCGACGTGGTGTGGCTGATGCTGTTTATGTTTGTTTATATTCTCTGATTGGCACTAGCTACGCCCATAAAAAGGCCCGCGATAAGCGGGCTTTTTTATGGGCTTCGTGCGAGTTTTCGACGTTGCAATGGACGATGCTTGCCGGGTCACAACGCGTCGTCTCTGTATCGGCGCATGGATCACTTGTGGGCCGCTTTGTTTTGCAACGCAACGGCTAACCGAAGCGGCCGAACAGCATCGGTGCGCTATGCACGTAAGCTTTCACGCGTCGCGCGATTTGACGCGGCGCAAGGCGAGCTTTCGTGCAGGCGGGTACAATTACTGGCCGAGGCCGTGTGGGTGGAGCCAACCCATCCATATGCCGAACACGACCGCAGCAATAAAAAGTAATGACAAGCCAATACGTCGAGTTAGCGCACGCACCGTGCGCCGATCGTCGTCCTTGTCAGTCATCATGAAGTACAGCGCTTGCCCAAGGTTGAAGACTACCAAGAGCAGCAATCCCCCCAGCGCATATCTGTAGATGGTTTCCACGTGATTGATCCGATCCATTTCGACATTGTCAGTATAGCGATCCGCAGAGGGTCTCCCGCGTGATGAGCTTTCGTCGGCCGCCGTGGTGGGCGATCCTGCTAACAGTCGCTGGAGCCTTGCTGTTCATACGTTTGGGCTTCTGGCAGCTAGATCGCGCCGACTTCAAAGACGCACTTCTGCGGCGCTATGCCGCATCGGCTTCGGCGCCGCTACAACCGTTTCAAGCGATCGCTGACGCGCCGCCGGTGGATGCGTTTCCGCGGGTGCAAGTTCGCGGCACCTACTTGCCCAATCGTACCTATCTGCTAGACAACCCCAATCATGACCAGCGCGGCGGTGTCGAAGTATTCGCGCCGTTCGCGGTGCGCGATCACGCGAAGCTGTTGCTGGTGGATCTCGGATTTTTACCGTCGACCGGTAATGAAAAGACGCCGCAGTTAACGCCGCTGCCAACCGATGAAGTGACCTTGCGCGGCGTCTACGTGCCACCACCACCGGTAGGCTTTGAGATGGGTGGCGATGCGCTCGCACGACAAACGCAATGGCCAAAAAATAGTATTTTCCTCGATCCAAAAGAGGTTGCTGCCGACCTTGGTCGACCGCTGTACCCGCGGGTGTTGGCACTGGACGCCGACCCCACTTCTATTTATAGCCGCGTCCATACGATGGACTTCACCTCGATGCCGCCGGCGCGGCATCGTGCCTATGCGTTCCAGTGGTTTACTTTTGCGCTTGCCGCCGTGCTGATCTTGTTGGCGGTGAATCGCAAGAAGCCGCCGCGGAAGCCCTGACCCCTTACTGTGATGATGTCCAATGAAGCCAGATGAACCCCAAGCGGTGCGTAAAAGCCGCCTGCTTTTATTGCTGATTGCGCTGGTATTTCTCGCGCCCATGATCGTGGCTGGCGTGCTTAGCGTTAGCGGTTGGCAGCCGGGCACCAAGGGTAACGGCGAGCCGGTTTTGCCACAGCGCAACTTTGCCACGGAGAAACTTCAGGTAAAGCTGGCTGACGGTCAGATGTGGCCGTGGCGGGATAGTGAGCCGCGTCTCACCTTAGTGGCGTTGGCCGGCCCCGATTGTGCCGCCCATTGTTTCAAGGTACTGACCGGGTTGGCGCAGGCACGCATCATGCTCGGCCGCAACCAGTCGCGTTTGCGCCTTCTTTATTTGGGCACCCCGCCGGCTGATCCGCAGCAGCGTGTGGCGATGGACACTTACTGGTCGCTGGGTACCGATGTGGCGGACAAACTGGCCAAGTATCGGCCGACCTCGCCCGACAGTATGAGCGCGTTGTTGGTGGAATCGAACGGCACCGTGTTGTCGTTCTATCCGCCGGGCTTTGATGAGCCAGGCTTGTTGCGCGACACGCAAAAGGTGATTCGCTGATGTCCTCTCGATCAACGAGTTGGTTGCGCGGTCTATCGTTGCTTGCCGCTGTGTTTGCTATTGGACTAGTGATGTTTGGCGGCTTCGTGCGGCTGTCGAACGCTGGTTTGTCATGCCCGGATTGGCCGACATGCTATGGCCAGGTCACCTGGCCGCACCATGCTCAGGCGGTTGCCCATGCGGACGCTACCTTTCCGAATCGTCCGTATGAGGCGCACAAGGCGTGGCGTGAGCAGGGGCATCGTTTCCTCGCCGGCACGCTCGGCGTCATGGTTCTATTGTTGGCCTTGTTAGCTAGCTGGCGCGCGCGTGGTGCGCGCCTGGCCGTGCTGGCGGGCGCCGTGTGTGCAGCGACAGCGGTGGCCTTGTACATGAATGGCGAGCACTGGTGGTCGTCGTTACTGGCGGTCGCCGCGATGGCATTACCGTTGTTTACCGCATTGCTGTTGAAGCGACCGGGCGCGTGGAAGATCAGCGTGTTAACGCTGTCTGTGATTATCTTTCAAGCGATGCTGGGCATGTGGACCGTCACGCTATTGCTGAAGCCGGTCGTCGTGATGGGGCACCTGTTGGGCGGTATGGCGACGTTTGGTTTGTTGGCGTATGTCGCGTTGCGGTTTGCCGGGGTGGGCGCACCCGATCGGCGCATGACGGATCTGCGCAAATTGACGGTGTTGGGTATCGTGCTGTTGGCCTGCCAAATCGCGTTAGGTGGCTGGACCTCAGCCAACTATGCCGCGCTGGCTTGCGGTTATGGCCCCGGCTCCTTCCCGAAGTGTTTAGGTCAGTGGATGCCACCGACCGATTTCCATCAAGGCTTCATATTGTGGCGTGGCGTTGGCGTTAATTACGAAGGCGGTGTGCTGGATATGGCGGCGCGCAGTGCCATTCAAATAGCCCATCGCGGTGGCGCACTGGTCATTTTCTGCTACCTCGGCTGGTTGTCGCATAAGGTCGCCAAACGTGGCTTGCGCTTGTTCGGTATTGCCATCGCGCTGGCGCTAGCAGCCCAGGTATTGTTGGGTATCAGTAACGTCTATTTTGGTTTGCCACTGCCGGTAGCAACAGCACATAACGGTGGCGCAGCATTGCTGTTGTTTACCTTGTTGGCCACTTTGGCGCGCACGCAACAGCGGCATGATGATTCATTATTTTTGTCGTTGGGGCGGCACTAACATGAGCATGGTTCACGATTACTACGAATTGACCAAGCCGCGTATTGTCGGCTTGTTGGTGTTTTGCGCGGTTATCGGCATGTTTCTAGCCACGCCCGGCCCGGGCTTTCATCTGCCACCGTTGCGCGCGTTGGTTTTCGGGACATTGGGCATTTGGCTAGCGTCGTCGTCCGCTGCTGCATTCAATCAACTGATTGATCAGCGCATCGACAAGGTGATGGTGCGTACCGCACACCGACCGTTGGTCACCGGCCACCTCACACCGCGGCGGGCGTTCACGTTTGCGCTGAGCCTTGGCATCTTGTCGATGATCGTGCTGGCGTTGTGGGTAAACGTATTGACCGCCGAGCTGACGTTTGTCGGGCTAATTGGTTACGCGGTGATCTATACCGCATTTTTGAAACGCGCATCGCCGCAAAACATTGTGATTGGTGGCTTAGCTGGCGCGGTTCCGCCCATCCTCGGCTGGACGGCGGTCACCGGTAGCTTGCACCCGTATGCATTGCAGTTGTGCTTGATCATTTTCGTGTGGACGCCACCGCATTTCTGGGCGTTGGCGATCTTCCGCCGTGAGGATTACGCGCGCGCAGAAATTCCGATGCTGCCAGTCACCCATGGCGTGGTTTTCACCCAGTGGCATATCCTGTTCTACACCGTGCTACTTGTATTGGTGACCTTGCTGCCGGCCATGACGGGTATGAGCGGCATCATTTACCTAGCCGGTGCGGTGGTGTTGGGCGGCGCATTTTTGTATTACGCCGTGCGCTTGATGAACCCGCCCGATGACTTCTATGCGATGAAGGTATTCAATTACTCCATTGTCTATTTGATGGCGTTGTTTGCCTTCCTGCTAGCGGACCATTGGCTGGTTACGCCACTGATTCAAAACGTACCGTTGGGCTGATCAGGCCGTGGCGGCGGTCGCGTGCGACTGGCGGGAAAGAAAGGCCTGCGACGCGCCTTGCCCCTTGGCTTCTGCTTCGTGGCAGGTTGCTATCGAGCGGCCTTACTGTTGGTCGCGCGCCGCGGAATAGCTCAACCCGCGGCGTACTATCCAATTCCATCACTGGTTTTGAATGGGCGGCGAACCGACGTCGGTGCAGCCTCATGGGGCGGCTAACTAGTTGCAGGCGACCTTCTATCCTCTGCCGAAGGTGAACGGTGAGGCATCCAGGATCACTTTTTAGATTGACTCTCCCGCGCCTGCGTCGCAGAATGCGCGGGTCGCGCGGCGCTACACACCGGCGATTCCCAGTCCTAACAAAATAAGGCATATGGACGTTTACCCTAGTCGCAACGTCGGCACCTGCTCGCTTCGGGTGTCGGCTACGCATCACATGTTGAACGCTTGCGGTCTTCGCTTGCGGTCGGCTGGTGTCTTCCTGCACTAGGGAAACCCCGGCCCACCCCTGACGACGCCGCTGGCGTCGTTACGAGGAGATGGGCCAATGAAACTCCTGCATGATGTTGTTCTTTTGTGTGCCACCCGTGTGCGCCGCGCAACCGGTCGCGGCACGACTGCGCGTACGTTTCACGTGACCGTGCCGGCGTCGCTGGCGAACTCGGTTGCGAGCGATTCGACCGCACTGTCACGATCATCGGCCAAGCTGCCGATGCGGCGGGAACCCGCTTCGTTTCTGAAGTCGCCGCGCCATCTACGCTTGCGCTCGCCGCGTTGAAACACGTTGTTGCTCGTCGCAGAGGCTGGCCTCCGCCGTGCGTGTCGATGAGGATTTCGCGCGGGTCGCGATGGCGACCAAAGCGCGCGGCATAGGGTCTGGTATATGCCGTCCCGTCGCGTGGCACCGGTAATTCGACAGCAGAGACGCGGCGCATGAATAAAATGTTTAGCTCGGCCATGGTGCCGAGGGTGGCGGGAAAAGCGGCGCCTGTGTCGCCGCGTGCCGTGCAATACGCGTTTCGCCCTGCGGCTGAGTTGTTGGTAGCGCTAGATACAAGCGCGAGTGGACTGGATGAAGAGCAGATTGAAAGCCGTCTGCATCGAGATGGTCCCAATGAGGTTTCGCGCGAGAAGCCGCCCCATTGGTCACGCCAACTGCTGCGCGCCTTCAAGAACCCTTTCATCATTGTGCTGCTGGTGCTGGCCGGGGTGCAGCTAGCCACTGACGGCGGCGATCTGACCGGGCCAGTGATCATTGCCGTGATGGTGGCGATCAGCGTGTTGCTGAGTTTCAGTCAGGAATATCGTTCTTCGCGTGCGGCGGAAAGTTTGAAGGCGATGGTGCGTAATACCGCCACCGTAACGCGCCGTGCGAAGGATGGTCACAGCGAACAACTGGAAGTGCCGGTGGCGGAATTGGTGCCGGGCGACATCGTGCATCTGGGTGCAGGTGACATGGTGCCGGCCGATCTACGTCTGCTCAACGCGAAAGACTTGTTTCTCAGTCAGGCGATTCTTACGGGCGAATCGCTGCCGGTAGAAAAGTCGGCGCCGACGGATCTTGTAGTCGATGTTCACGACGTGGCTAGTCCGCTGGATCTGTCTAGCGTTTGCTACATGGGTACCAACGTCATCAGTGGCACGGCCAGCGCCGTTGTCGTCGCCACTGGTTCGCATAGCTATCTCGGCTCGCTCGCGCACAGCATGACCGGTCAGCGCGTACAAACCAGCTTTGATCGTGGCGTGAGTAGCGTCAGTTGGTTGCTGATCCGCTTTATGGCGGTGATGGTGCCGGTAGTCTTTCTGATTCAA
Organism: Rhodanobacter sp.; assembly: GCA_039924175.1. GTDB lineage: Bacteria > Pseudomonadota > Gammaproteobacteria > Xanthomonadales > Rhodanobacteraceae > Rhodanobacter. The sequence continues at coordinate 6,360 of JBDTBF010000081.1, read as the reverse complement.
GGCTTTGGCAAGCACGACTGGACCGAAGCATTTCTATTCGCGTTGTCGGTCGCGGTCGGTTTGACGCCGGAAATGTTGCCGCTGATTGTCACGGCGAATCTGGCCAAGGGCGCGCTGGCGATGTCCAAGCGCAAGGTCATCGTCAAACAGCTCAACGCCATTCAAAACTTCGGCGCGATGGACGTTTTGTGCACGGACAAGACCGGCACTTTGACGTTGGACAAGATCGTGCTGGAACGTCACCTCGATATGGATGGCGAGGAGTCGGAAGAAGCGCTGGCGTTTGGATACCTCAATAGCCGCTTCCAGACCGGCTTGAAAAATTTGATGGATAAAGCGGTGCTGAATCACCGCGACCTGGAATCAGCGGCGTTGAGTTATCGCGTGGTCGATGAAATTCCGTTCGACTTTCAGCGCCGCCGCATGTCGGTGGTGGTGGCACAGGATGACGGTGAGCACTTGCTGATCTGCAAGGGCGCGGTCGAGGAGATGCTGACGATCTGCGCTTACGCGAAGATCGGCAATGTCATCGCACCGCTCACCGACGCCCGCCGCGCTGAGATCAAGGCGATGACACATCGCTTGAACGAAGACGGCTTGCGTGTGTTGGTAGTGGCCATGCGCCGGGAAGCCAGCCACGAGCGTCCCTACAGCGTGGCGGATGAGAACGATTTAATCGCGGTGGGCTGCCTGGCCTTTCTTGACCCACCGAAGGATTCGGCTGCCACGGCTATACGTGCGCTGCACGGCCATGGCGTCGACGTCAAAGTAATTACCGGTGACAACGAAGCGGTGACACGTAAAATTTGCCGCGAGGTCGGGCTCGACGTCACGCACTCGGTGCAAGGCAAGGATATTGAAGGGCTGGACGATGCGGCGCTGGATGCCCTGGTCGCGCGCGTCACCGTGTTTGCCAAGATGTCGCCGTTGCAGAAAGCGCAAGTGGTGCGCTCGCTGCAGCGGCAAGGTCACACCGTGGGCTTTCTTGGCGACGGCATCAACGATGCGCCGGCATTACACGATGCCGATGTAGGTATCTCAGTGGATACGGCGACCGATATCGCCAAAGAGTCGGCCGACATCATTCTTCTGGAAAAGAATCTGATGGTGCTGGAGGAGGGCGTGCTAGAAGGGCGCGTGACCTTTGGCAATGTCATCAAGTACATCAAGATGACCGCCAGCTCGAATTTCGGCAACGTGCTCAGCATGTTGGTGGCGAGTTTGTTTTTGCCGTTCCTGCCGTTGTTACCGCTACAAATCCTGGTGCTGAATTTGTTGTACGACATTTCGCAGCTGTCGATACCGTTTGACCGTATGGATGACGACTATCTGAAAATACCGCAGCGTTGGGATGCCGGCGATATTGGCCGCTTTATGGTGTGGATCGGCCCGGCCAGCTCGGTGTTTGACATGACCACGTTCGCCCTGCTTTGGTATGTGTTTGATGCCAATAGCGTGGCGCATCAGTCGCTGTTTCAGTCCGGCTGGTTCGTGGAAAGTTTGCTGACGCAAACCTTAGTGGTGCACATGATCCGCACGCGCAAGATTCCGTTCCTGCAAAGCGCAGCGGCCGCACCCGTGCTTGGCCTGACCACGGCCATCATTGTGATCGGCATGCTGATTCCGTTCACGGCGATTGGCCATAAGCTGGGCATGGTGGAAATGCCGTCGATCTACTTTGCCTGGCTAGCGGCGACGGTCGTTGGTTACTGCGCGCTGACGCAGTTGATGAAGGTGATCTACATCCGCCGCTATGGTCGCTGGTTGTAGCAACCGAGCCGAGCTGGCGTAGTAGTCGGCGCTGGACATATAGGCATCTAAACGGCTGCGCGACGATGCTCTAGCGTAGCGGTGCAATGGGCTGATGAGTGCACGCTGAGTTAAGCTGCTGGCGCAGCTGAGTTTGATCACTCATCCCGTCGCCGGCTGTAGTGGCCCGCTTTATCGCGTCTTGTGCGGATAGCGCCGACGCCGCCACCAGACGAAGGTCAGCAGCAGTAACAAGATGCCGCACAGGGCCCATAAGCTACCTTGGCCACGGCGCATCCACATCACCAGCCATTCGTGGTTGTTCGCACCGAAGTAGCCTAAGTAGACCCACACCGGCACGCTGATCAGCGCCGCCAGCGTGTCGATCAACAGAAAGCGTAAGGCCGATACCCGATGCGTGGTGCCGGCGATGACATAGACGGTCGTGCGCATGCCGGGGATGAAGCGCGCAAAGAACAGGACGCGGTTGCCATAGCGATCGAATTGTTCCTGCACCTTGGCGTAGCGGGCTGGCGTTAATACGCGTGCAACCCAGCGCCATTTCAACATGCGCGCGCCGTAGTGATGACCCAACATAAAGATAGCGCCGTCGCCCAGCAGTACGCCGAACAGGGCTAGCGCGCACATGGCGTGGACGTTGGCGTAGCCGAGCCCAGCGATAACGCCACCGGCGACCAGGGTGATGTCTTCTGGCAAGGGTAACCCGGCGCCGCAGATCATCAGTGCGATGAAGACTGCCGCGTAGCCGTTCTGCGCGAATATGTTGATAAGTGAATCAAGCAAATCGGTCGACATCCTTCTTTGTCGAGGGGTGATTGTCGCTGGAACGCAGCCGAGAATGATCCCACACGCGAGCCGACGTTGCGCGATAGCACGCGCTTGCGGTGTAGACGAGGGGCGGTGCGAGCTGATTCACGGCGCCACCGGGCGGGTGCGCGCGGCCAATAGCTCACGCAGTTCGGTTTTCTCGGCGTTATCCAGCGTGCCTTCACGGCTCTTCGCGGTTAGCGCGTCGCGGCGCTGCACGGTGGCTTGGTCGTCCATGCGTTGTAAGGCGCCGAGGAATTCAACGCGTTGCATCGAAGGATCGCCCACCATCGTGGCCGCCAGCAGTTTTTGTAACGGCGCATATTCCGGCCGCTCCGCAAAGTGCTCCACCAACATGGCCGGGTTGATGCCGTTACGCGCGTGAATCATGTCCAGCAGCTCGGCCAGTAGCGTTACGCCGGGCTTGTCCAAACGCAGGAAACGGTAGGGCGGCTGCACTTCATCGGCCAATGCCGGCTGCGCCAGCAACAGGGCGATAGCGCTACGTAGCAAGCTGCGTTGCACGCTGATGGCGCGCGGCGCGGCATGCGCGACGTTAGCCGTCGCCGGTAGCAAGGCGCGCGCGCCGCTGCGCTTTTCCAGCTCGTCACCCATCAGGTCGCGGAACGCGCCATCGGGTAGTTTGGCCAACAGTGGGCGGGCGCGCTCGGCGAGGCGCGCGCGTCCGCCGAGGTTCGTCATATCGACGTCGTGCGCCAGCTCATTGAAAAAATAATCGGACAAAGGAGTGGCGTCGCGCAACCGCTGTTCGAAACCTTGCTTGCCTTCCTTACGTACCAGCGAATCCGGGTCTTCGCCGTCGGGTAGGAAGAGAAAGTAGGCTTGGCGTCCGTCGCGCAAGCGTGGCAACGCCGCGTTCAGCGCTTTCCAGGCCGCAGCGCGCCCGGCGCGGTCGCCGTCGAAACAAAACACCACGTCAGGCGCGGCGCGAAACAGGATCTCGGTGTGTTCGGGTGTGGTCGCGGTGCCCAGTGTCGCCACGGCAATCGGCAGGCCGGCTTGGTGCAGCGCCACTACGTCCATGTAGCCCTCCACCACCACGATGCGCGTCAGGTTCGCGTTGGCTTGTTTTACTTGCCATAACGCAAACAATTCGCGTCCTTTATGGAACAGCGGAGTTTCCGGCGAGTTGAGGTATTTCGGCCCGATTTTTGGTGCTGCGGCATCGACCGCTTGATCGTCGCTGACCGGTGGCGCTGCCTTAATGATGCGGCCACCAAAGGCGATGACGCGACCGCGCCGATCCAGGATGGGAAACATCAATCGTTCGCGGAAACGGTCGTATTCGCTACCGCGTTCGTTGTTAGCCACCATGCCGGCTTCGGTCAGCAGCTGCCGGCGTCGATCATCGTGCCCGAGCGCCTTGATCACGCCGTCGTAGCCAGCCGGTGCCCAGCCGATGCGAAAGTTAGCGATGATGGACTCATCCAGCCCGCGCTGGCGGCAGTACGCCTGCGCCTCTTCATTGTGTGGAAGCTGGCCCGCGTACCAGTTGGCAGCGGCATCCAGCAGGCCGTACAAGTCGGTTCTATCTTCGCGTGGTACCGCGTCTTGATTGTTCTCGCGCGGTACGGTCAAGCCGACGGTTTGCGCTAGCTCCTCAATCGCGTCGGGGAATTCTAAGCGCTCATATTCCATCAGAAAGCGCACCGCCGTGCCGTGCGCACCACAGCCGAAGCAGTGGTAGAACTGCTTGGTTGGGCTTACGGTGAACGACGGTGAGCGCTCGTCGTGGAACGGGCAGCAAGCGGTCCACTCCCGTCCCGCTTTTTTCAACGGCACGCGCGACTCGATCACGCCGACAATGTCGACGCGAGCGAGTAGTTCGTCAATGAAGCTGTCTGGAATCAAGCCGCGCATAGATACGCGAGTTTAGTAGGTCGTCGACGCTGGTGAGCACCGTTCGCTACTGATGAACGGCTATCGGCGCGAGCAACGTGTTGATGCGGGCTGCTGGCACCAGTTTGGAAAGTCGATGCGTTCGCGGCTAAACGAGATGAAGCACGCCAATAATGGCCAAGATAGCCAGCAGAAACAGGATCACGAAGCAGGCGAACAGGACTTTGGCGATGGTCGCCGCCATTCCGGACATACCGCCAAACCCAAGCCAGCCGCTGACCAGCGAGACGATGGCGAAAATAATGGCCCATTTCAACATGTGCTTCTCCTGCAGCAGTTAGCGCTCGCGCGGCCACATGCCCAACGAACGGAGACGAGACTTTAACGAGGCGGACGTGAAGGCGATGCATCGCAGGCTAGGCACAGCGATGGACGTTTGCGTGGTGCGCGAGGGCACCGCTGGCGCGTGATTACCCTGAACGGATTCTGTCGGCGGCGCTAGCGACTTTGCCGGGTGAGTGCGGCTTAGGTTGGCGCCGACTCAAGGCGGGAGCGGCGCTGGTCAGCGAGCCCGCATCGGCCAAAATTTAGCGCGTGCGACCGTGATTAGCCAGCCCCAGCCGTAGAGTGCCAAAAATGTTGGCCCGGCCAAGAATACGTACGCACTTGGCCAAGAAAGCCCCTTAAGAGCCGGACCGAGCCCAAGTTCGAAGGCGGCGCTAATTTGCAACGCAATGGGAAGTTGCAGGAGGACATATTGGCCCTTGAAATCGCCACCAGCACTGAGGGCTAATCCCAGACACGCGGCGATCACCAGCAGGTACGCAGCGCAAAACGCGAGGCCAGATTTACTCATCATCTTCAGCTCTGCAAGTGAGCGACAGCGCCGCTCGCGTTGAACGAATAGAGAGATTTGAATAGCCACCGCTGCCGACGGCCTTAACCGCCGCGCTGACGCATTGATTCCCGCCGTTGCGATTGAATGCATCGGTGCTTGCCAGCGGTGCCATCTGGCAAGCGCCGCTGGGATTCGCACTTTGGCTGAGGTGCAACCAGTCGATGCGTCAGGCGGTCAGGCGCGCCTTGATTTTGCTCGATACGCTGGCCATGTCGGCGCGACCGGCAGCCTTCTCTTTGACCGCAGCCATCACCTTGCCCATATCGCGCAATGAGGCGGCGCCGGTGTCGGTAATCGCGCCGGTAATCAGGGCATCAATTTCAGCCTCGCTAAGTTGAGCTGGCAGGTAGGTTTCAATGATCAGCATTTCCTGCCGCTCGACTTCAGCTAAATCTTCGCGGTTGGCTGCGGCGTATTGGCTAACCGAATCGCGGCGCTGCTTTAGCATTTTTTCCAGCGTGGCCAGCACCATGACATCGGTTTGCTCAACGCGCTCGTCCACTTCGTGCTGTTTGATCGCGGCCAACATCAAGCGGATCACGCCCAAGCGGTGCTTATCGCCACCGCGCATAGCGGTCTTCATGTCTTCGGTGAGCTGCTGCTTGAGTGTCATGACGAAAGCCTCTAAATGGTGAATGCTGCGAAAAATTCAAATTTCGGAAACGACAAAGCCGGCGTTACCTTAAGGCAACACCGGCCGAGTCACACCCGAGTACAGCCGGTGGCTGCGAGAACCCGCGCCAACCGTTTCCCTTAAACCCAACGCCGAAGCGTTGCGTAACCCGCCAAACAACGGCGGATCGGAAAGCTTTAGTACATGCGGACCTTACGCGACACATCGCGCGACAAACGGCGCAAATGACGCTTTACCGCAGCAGCGCGCTTGCGCTTACGTTCTTGGGTCGGCTTCTCATAGAACTCACGCTTGCGCGTTTCAGCCAGGATGCCGGCCTTTTCGCAGGTACGCTTGAAACGACGCAGTGCAATCTCGAACGGCTCGTTCTCGCGAACTTTTACGTTGGGCA
>JBDTBF010000080.1:0-4368 GCA_039924175.1 Rhodanobacter sp. | reverse complement strand
GACGCCAAGTGATTCCTGGCGTTTTTACTCTTGGAGGATCAGACGATGAACACGCTGCGTGCGACGCTTGACGTCGGCAGTCGATTCCATCAGGTGACCATTGGCGATGGCAGCAGGCGGTTGCTCGACGAGTTTCAGATCGACCATGGCCGTGCGGGCTTCGAGCAGTTTTTGTGCGCAGCAGCTGCTATGCCGCTACGGACGTTCGGGTTGCAATGGAGGCTTGCAACGGTGGGGGTAAAGAAGTTGTCGGAGACAATTTGACGACGCCCTTTTTGCGGAGCGTTGTTGCAACCGAAAGGCCCCGCTGAGCGGGGCCCCATTTCATCAGTTCATTCCAGCATGTGTTGGCTGGGTCAGTGCGCCCGCTGCTTGTGGATACGCCTGCTGTTGCGGTTTTCGGCATGATTCAGGCTGCGGTCTTCGTGCTTGGTGAGATGACCGTTGTGCTTGGCCTCGTCCGCACTTGTCCGCTGGGCAATGTTGGCATCACGCTTCTCGTCGTTGGCTGCCTGCTTGCCGGTGATGGTGCCGTTGGCGATGCCTTTTTGCGTGCGCGCCTGCTGGTTGTCGATACGATGATTCACTTCGTTGACGCGGGGATGGCCGGGTACCGTGGTGTCCTGCGCCATCACGTTGGTAGCCACGAATGCGGAGCAGGCAAGCAGGCAGACCAAACCAGTACGAATCAGGGAAGACTGTTTCATGGTGACTATCCTCAAGAATGGGCGGAATGCCGAGTTCGGTGTCGCAGATGAGTTGCTGTTCTGTTGTCCACATGTCGGCGCGGTTGATTAATTGCCAACGTGCAGACATGCATGAACGTCGTCGTTCGAAACCCGTTGACAGCAGTTCGCGGCAACGGGGTTACGTGAAAAGTGTCAGGGATGATTTTTGTAACGCGGTGAACTTGAGATGGCTGGGATTTGATGGACACCGTCATGAACCGGGGGCCATACAGAACGATACCGGGTTCACTTCCGGCCTTTCGGGCCAATCACGAGCCAAACGCCACGGAGCTACTCGCACTTCCTTGCAGCGAAGCCGTTTTGCTACCCGAAAATGGGTGCTGCCTGCTTGGCGCACGCATGAACGAATCTGTTGGTGATGCTCAGCCTGTAACTTGAGTGGTGGGATCTCGCCATACCCGCTGCACTTGCCGTTGCGGCGCGCCAACGAGGCGGCTAACCTGCGATTGACTACGGGAAAGTCGCCTTGCGACAGGTCGGACGACCGAGTGGAAGACACAGTATTGGAGATGGATTTTCAGCAGGCGTTCGGGCGCGTTTCTGATGCGTGTCTGGCGCTTGATCGCGCCGGGCGTTGCACCTACTTGAATGCAAAAGCCTGCGACTTGCTGCAGGGCCACGCTGAGGATCTGATTGGCCGGTGTGTCTGGGCCGGGTTTCTGGAAGTTGCCGGCCCGCTGTTTCGACACGCCTGCGAGCAAGCCATGACTGAGCAGCGTCCGATCCAGATCGAGGCGCTCCATCCCATGGACCAACGCTGCTTCGAAGGTCACATCTATCCTTCAGCAGACGGATTGACGATCTTTTGTCTGGACATTACCGAGCGCAAGCAGGCCCGACAGAGTTTGCTGCGACAGCAGGGCATGCTGGTCCAGGCCCAGCAGTTGGCGCATACCGGCAGTTGGGAGTGGGATATCGGCAGCAACCAGGTGATCTGGTCAGCGGAGCTTTACCGCATTTACGGGGTGACGCCGGAGCAGCACGAGGCGACGTTCGAAGCCTATCTCGGCCTGTTGCACCCGCTGGATCGTTCTCGCGTGCAAGGGATCATCGAGCAGGCAGCAAGCGATCAGCAACCGTTCGAATTTGAGGAACGGATTGTTCGCCCGGACGGTGCCGTGCGCGTGCTGCTCAGTCGCGGCGACGTGGATACTGATCAGGCCGGGCGTACGGTGCGCATGCTGGGCGCATGCCACGACATCACCGAGCGCAAGCGTGCCGAGCAGTTCGAGGCCGGTCAGCATGAGATCCTCGCCGGTATTGCCACGCAACGCCCACTAGCGCAAAGCCTTGAACTCATTGCTCGCCTGCATGAGGCGCTCAATCCCGGGGCGATGTGCTCGTTGTTAATGTTGGACAGCGAAGGCCGGCACGTGCGGCACGGGGCTGGACCGAGCTTGCCTGATGCCTACAACCAGGCCATTGACGGGCTGGAAATTGGCGACGCACATGGCTCATGCGGTACGGCTGCATGGCGTGGCGAGCGCGTGGTGGTCGCCGATATTGCCAGCCATCCGTATTGGGAAAATTACAAGGCGCTGGCGTTGCCGCATGGGTTGCGGGCGTGCTGGTCGACGCCGGTGTTTGGCAGTGGTCAGAAATTGCTTGGCACGTTTGCGGTGTACTACCACGAGTTACGCGAGCCGCAAGCCGAGGAATTGCAGAGTATCGACAGAATGTTGCCGATCACCAGCATTGCGATCGAGAGCAACACGCTGATCGAGCGGCTGCGCGAACGTAATCACTTCTTCGAATTGTCGCTGGAGCTCTTCTGCATTCTTGACACGCGAAGCGAACGAATCGTCCAGTTCAACCCAGCCTTGCTACGTGCAACCGGTTACAGCGTCGACGAATTGACCACGCGGAACTACCGAGAACTGCTGTGGCCGGCGAATAGCTCGGACGCCAGGGACCCAATGCTGGCGTTGACCGCGTCGGGGAAGCAGGTTAACCAATTCATCAATCGTTGTATTTACAAAGATGGCAGCCCGCACTGGCTGGAATGGGCTTCGTTTGCTGCGCCGGACGGTTTGCTCTATGCCGTGGCGCGTGACATCACCGAGCGTCGCCGCGTTGAAGCGGCACTAGCCTACGCCTCCAGTCACGACGCAGTTACTGGCTTGCCGTATCACCTGGCGATTGAGCATGCGTTGACCGCCATGCTGCGGGATGGCGTGGCACCGGTGTGGGTGTTGATCCTCGGGCCGGATCGTTTCCTGGTGGTCAATGAGTCCGTTGGACAGGCAACTGGTGACGATGTGCTGAGACGCCTGGCCAGAAGGCTGCAAGATGTGCTGGGGGAGCAGGGGCAGCTCGCTCGTTTCGCCGGCGACAAGTTCGTTGTTGCCGTGCACGGTATGCCTAGGCAGCATGTGCTTGAACTCGCTGAGCGCTTTCGCGCGGCGGTGGCCATGCCGATCGAAGGGGACGATTATCGACTGCTGCTGACCGCTAGCGTAGGCATCAGCCATTCGCCCGAGCATGGCGACGCGCCGACGAGTCTTTTGCGCGGTGCTGAAGCTGCGATGCACCAGGCCAAACGGAATGGCCGCGATCGAGTTCTGGAATTTTCGGTCGAGCAAATGCACGCGTTTGAGGAACGGCTGGTGCTGGGCAGTCATCTGCGCGATGCGATCCGCCGTGGCGAACTGGAGCTTTACTACCAGCCACAGCATCGGGCGAGCAATTACGCCCTGACCGGCTTCGAGGCACTGCTGCGCTGGCACAGTCACGAACTCGGCTCGGTTTCGCCAAGCCGCTTCATACCGGTGGCCGAGGCGTTGGGCCTGATGCACGAAATCGGTGACTGGGTACTGGATACTGCTTGCCGGCAGATACGTGCGTGGCTCGATTGCGGCCATCGTGATTTCTCCGTGGCGGTGAACGTATCGGCGCAGCAATTGCAGAGTCCCGGTCTGGTCGACAAGGTGGCGGCGGTGATGCGGCGGTACGCTGTGCCACCAGCGACCTTGAGCATCGAAATGACCGAGAGCTCGCTGATGGAAGACGTCGAGTGGATCCAACGCGCCCTGACTGGGCTCAAGGCATTGGGTACGCAGCTGTCACTGGATGATTTCGGTACTGGCTATTCCAGTTTGGCCTATCTCAAGCAGTTTCCCATCGACAAGCTGAAGATCGACCAGAGCTTCGTGAAGGGCTTGCCAGCAGATGCCAAAGACGCCGGGATCGCCACGGCCATCATCACACTTGGCCATCAATTGCACATGACCGTTACGGCTGAAGGTGTGGAAACGCAAGCACAGGCGGCCTTCCTTACTGAGCTGGGTTGCGATGAATTACAGGGACATTATCTGGCGCCCGCACTACCGTTTCAGCAAGCTGAGGCGTTCTTGAAGTGAGCAAGTCACGACCTCCAGTTGGCGTCCATCAAAGCTGGTACACCTCACGCCACACCTGATTTTGTAATGGCTGTCACGAATAGTCGCTTCTGATGCCATCGGGACCGAGTACTACGCCACCGGCTGAGGTAGGTGGCAAGTTCAGTCCCAAAGTACGCTACCTCAAGTCAGAACGGTAAGTCAGAAAAGGGGCTGAGTTGGTTTGATCGAGCCTTTCAAGCGAATCTCTCCACCTCTGTCGCAGGTCACGACCTTTGCTG
>JBDTBF010000079.1:0-69528 GCA_039924175.1 Rhodanobacter sp. | reverse complement strand
CCAGCCCCAAAAGGTAAATTCGGCCAGCTTGGTAAAGGCGAGGCGGGCGTGGCCGGTGCGTTGCACCACGTAGTAACACGTACCCATTAGCGCCGATCCACCGAACGCAAAGATCACGCCAAAGGTGTGATCCGGACGCAGATGGCTGAAGGTCAACCAGGAGATGTCGAAATTAAGTCCCGGCCACATAAGTTCGGCGGCGAGGTAAACGCCGACCGACATGCCAATAATTCCCCAAACTGCCGCCGCCAAAAGAAACTGGCGCACGACTCTATCGTTGTAATACTCGGTGCTTGGCATACAGGTACCCGGGCTAATGTCGGCGCTATTGTCCGGAAAGCATGGGTGAGCGACCTGACCATGATCAAGATCTTGCGACAATTAGTCGCGATTTATTTTGCGCACTACCCGCCATACGCAGGCTGTTGCGACGAAGGAAACTGCGGGTCGTGTGGGTTTACCGTCGCTTTTGTTTGATCTACCTGACGCGGGTGGCTGCGCGAGCCGCGTTGATTTGCCGCAGGGAAAGCGGCCGCATCAGCTATCCTTGTTGGCGTCGCCGCAAGCCTTCGCGGCTATTTTTGGTTGAATCCATGAGTTCGATTGTTTCGCAAGGTCCGCGCCCCGCCACCCCGGCACCACGTCGTGCCAGCGTAGGGGTGCAGATTGGCAAGATACATGTAGGTGGTGGTGCGCCAATCGTGGTGCAGTCGATGACCAACACCGATACCGAAGATGCCGCCAGTACGGCCAAACAAATTGCCGAGCTAGCGCGTGCCGGTTCGGAATTGGTGCGCATTACGGTGAACACACCAGCGGCAGCTGCCGCCGTGCCGCGCATTGCTGAGCGGCTGGCGATGATGGGCGTGGATGTGCCGATCATTGGCGACTTTCACTACAACGGCCATCTGCTACTGGCGCAGGAACCCGCTTGTGCTGAAGTGCTGGCGAAGTACCGCATTAATCCGGGCAATGTTGGCTTTGGCAAAAAGCGAGATACCCAATTTTCCGCAATTATTGAAGCGGCGTTGCGCTACGCCAAACCCGTGCGTATCGGCGTTAATTGGGGCTCGCTCGACCAAGACATGTTGTCCACGTTGATGGATGAAAACGCGAAGCGCGCTGAGCCGTGGGATGCCTCGCGAGTGGCCCGCGAAGCGCTGATCCGTTCGGCGCTAGATTCGGCGGCGCACGCGGAAAGCATGGGACTTGCTCGTAACCGCATCATTCTTTCTTGCAAGGTGTCGGGTGTGCAGGAATTGATTGCCGTTTATCGTGATTTAGCGGCACGTTGCGACTATGCGTTGCACCTTGGTTTGACCGAGGCGGGCATGGGCTCCAAGGGCATCACGGCGTCCGCCGCCGCCTTGGCGGTGTTGCTGCAGGAAGGGATCGGCGACACCATTCGTATTTCCTTGACGCCCGAGCCCGGCGCCTCGCGCACGGGCGAAGTGCTGGTGGCGCAAGAGCTTCTGCAAACCATGGGCTTGCGTGCGTTCTCGCCGCTAGTGACGGCGTGCCCGGGTTGCGGCCGTACCACCAGTGAGTTTTTCCAGGTGTTGGCTAAAACCGTGCAAGAACACGTGCGCGAACAAATGCCACTGTGGCGGATAAAGTACGACGGCGTCGAAGGGCTGACGCTGGCGGTGATGGGTTGCATCGTCAACGGCCCGGGTGAATCGAAACACGCCAATATCGGTATTTCGTTGCCGGGTAATGGCGAGGCGCCAGCGGCGCCGGTATTTATCGATGGCCAGAAGGCCATGACGTTGCGCGGCGATCATATTGCCGAGGAATTTGTCGGCATTCTGGACGACTACGTTGCCCGGAAGTATGCCGCGCGAGCCAGTTAAAGCACGGTGTCTTCAGACGTTGGCATGACCGGCGCACGGTTGTAATAGCCGTGGCGTCAGCTCTGCCCAGCTACCCACTCTCCCGGGTAAGTGGGTAAGTCGGGCGACTTCCTGCAGAAATTGTTCCCGCGGAATTTCGTGTGCACCCAAACTCAACGTGTGGGGATTGATCACCTGGGTGTCTATCAACGGAAAGCCCATGTCGCGCAGTAGTTGCGCCAAGGCGATCAGCGCGATTTTCGAGCCACCGCTTTCGGCGCTGAACATGGATTCCCCGCAAAACAGTTGGCCGACGGCCACGCCGTAAATGCCGCCGACCAAACGATCTTCGTCCCACACCTCGACGCTGTGGGCGTAGCCAAGCGTGTGTAGCGCCACGTAAGCGTCGATCATGGCCGGCATGATCCACGTTCCTGTTTCGTGGGCGCGCGGCCCAGCACAGCCTTCCATGACGCGGCGGAAGGCATGGTCAATCGTTAGTCGCCAGTTCTTTTTGGCAAGCTGTCGGTGCAGGCTGCGATTGATTTTCAACGCATCGGTGCGCATCACGCAGCGCGGATCGGGCGACCACCAAAGAATCGGCTCGCCTTCGCTAAACCACGGAAAGACACCGCTGCGATACGCTGCAAGTAGGCGCGGTGCAGAAAGATCGCCACCGAAGGCGAGCAGACCGTTCGGTTCGGTCAACGCGTGGCTTGGGTGAGGAAATTGGTCGGGGCTGGCTAGCTCAAGTTGCGGCAGATGGATCACGAGGCCGAGCCGATAAACAGCTGCAGCCGGTCACCGCGGTAGTTGCTTGATGAGGCGTCAACCTCCGCGTACGGACTATGGCTTTGCAGATCCTCCGCGTAGGCGTCGACCGCCTCCGCTTCATGCTTGAGCGCTTCCGCCACCGCGCTGCGAAAACCGGGGTCAACCACATAGTGTCGCGAGTGCGTACGGGCAGGCAGGAACCCTCGCGCCAACTTGTGCTCACCTTGTGCGCCCGGCTCAAATCGCTCCAGCTGCTGCGCGATCGCATAATCGATACCGCGGTAATAGCACAGTTCAAAATGCAGGCCGGGCACGTTGACAGCCGTACCCCAATAGCGGCCGTACAGCACCTGCTCACTGCGTAAAAATAGCGCCATCGCAACGATGGTCTCATCTTGTCGTGCCAACGCCACTTGAACGTTTTCACCCATGGTGCCCAACTGCTGAAAGAACGCGGCGGTGAGCGTTGGGGTGTTGCCTTTGGTGTCAAACGTGGCGGTGTACAACGTATGGATTTGCTGCCATTCGGCCGTGCTTAGGCTGTCGCCGCTACGCATTTCAATCAGCAGGCCGGACGCGGCAACCGCACTGCGCTCGCGCAGAATATTTTTGCGTTTCTTGTGCGCCAGCGCGGCAAGGAAGGCGGGAAAGTGGCGATAGCCGCGATTGTGCCAATGAAATTGCACATCGGAGCGCGCCAACCATGCCTGCGCGGGCGGCACCTCGTCGAACGCGGACAGCTCGGTCTCTTCCAGAAAGTCGGCATGAACGGACGACAATCCGAGTCGCTGCGCTTCCTGCTGCATGGCTTCAACTAACGCCCGTTGCAGTGCCGGTGTTTGCGCACTGTTGCCGGCCAATAAGCGCGGGCCGGTAACTGGCGAGTAGGGTACGGCGTTGAGCAATTTTGGATAGTACTGACCACCGACGTTTTGCCATGCGTTCGCCCAGCTGAAGTCGAAAACGTATTCCCCGTGCGAGTTGGTCTTCAAATACAACGGTGCCGCCGCCAGCAGTTCGCCGCTCTGGTACAAGCCTAAATGGTGCGGCTGCCAACCCCATTCCCGCCGAATGCAATCGGTATGTTCCAGCGCTGATAAGAAGGCATGGGCGACGAACGGGTTAGCGTCGGCGCGTAATGCGTCCCACGCGGCGGCATCAAGTTCGTCGATCGAGGGATGGAAGCGAGTAACCAAACTGACGTTCATGGTGTCCATTATGAAGCGGTGTGCCAGCGCGCGATCTCGACCAGCCGTTGCTGATCACTCCGCAGCGGCAAGCTGGCGTCACTCAATTTTAGTGCACGTGTCGCTTGTTCGCGTGCGGCATCCTGGTAAGGCGGATAGCTTTGCTGACCCAGTGTTTCCAGCGAACGCTGCAGGCAGGTTGCCACTTCCAGCAGGCCGGCACTATCGCGCGCCAGCCGGGCATAGACGTCTTCAAAAAAGTGATCTTCGTCCAACGCGCGCACAAATACGAGCGGGTATCTGACGTCCGCTGGCTCGGCAGATTGGCGCGCGTCTGCCCAACCGCACAGCAGCCGTGTGGTGGTGCCGATCACGTCGATGGCCGTCCCCGGATCATTAACGGCCGGAGAGAGCGCGCGCTGCGCGATCTCGGTTAACACGACCAGCCCAAAGCGAGGGTCCTGCTGGAAGTCGGGTCGATCCTCAATGACGAAGGCGTCCGTGATCAGATGAGCCATTCGCTCGTCGAGCTTTCGCGACGAGCGTGCGACGGCTTGATTGGGCGTAATGAAGTCGCCTGCCGCAGCCTCGGCCCATAGTTGGGTGCCGGCTTCTTCGGCCAGTTTCTGTAGTCGTTCGGCGTCGATATAGGTCACGTAGCCGATCGTGTCGCTGAAGATCTCCACGGCATCGCTAGGCGGCTCCTGCCAAGGCGACGCATGCAGATAGGGTGCAGCGGCCAGCGCCTTCATCGCGTTGCGCGTGGCGAGTTCGACGCGGTCGATGGTTTCGCTGACTCGGCCCAGGCGTGAGAGCTGGTCGATCCAGCGCAACAGAGTGACCACAATCATCACGATCATCACGATCGTGGCGACAAACAGAATCAGTCGGCCGCTATCACCGTAGATGCCTGTGCTCAAGGCGATCAAGCCGACAATGCTAAACAGGAAGGCGCCGATAAAGCTGGCTAAAGCCCCTTGCGAGCCAGAGTCTTCGATCAATAACCTCGACGCGCGTGGCGTCGCATTACTGCTGGCTGCCGCGTAGGCGGCGACCATAGTGGACAGTGAGAACGTGGTCACGGCCAACATACTGGAGGCCAGAATGCCCAGAATGTTGCCGACCGAGGAAACGCCAATTTGTGCCGCGACGTCTTCTGGAATCAGCGGCTTGGCCACCGCGCCGATGAGTGCGCTGACCACGCCGAAGGCGCCATACAGTGCCGAACGAAACCACAGTTGTCGGGTCACCCGTGACAGCAGGATTCGCCACTTAGCATTCATTGCTCGGCTCCGGCACTGCCGGGGCCACGCGCTGCCCCGGCTTGTTGTGGCGTAGGTAGTCTACGTCGTCGACCACCGTTCGCTTTTCACTGTTCTGCGCTCAAGCCAGTTGGATCAGCTAGCCGGCGTTTGCTGATCCAACCAACGTTCGGCATCTAACGCGGCCATGCAGCCAAAGCCAGCGGAGGTAACCGCTTGACGATAGACATGGTCGGCGACGTCACCGGCGGCAAAGACGCCGTTTACCGAGGTGGCCGTTGCCATGCCGCTCTGACCACTGTGAATCTTGATATAGCCGTCGTGCATGTCGAGCTGGCCGGAGAAAATACCGGTGTTTGGCGTGTGCCCAATCGCGACGAAAAAGCCGGTGGCTTGAATGTCACGGGTAACCCCGCTGTTGATGTCTTTGACGCGTACGCCAGTGACGCCGGAATCATCGCCCAGCACTTCGTCAATGGTGTGATTCCACACCATCTCGATCTTGCCAGCGGCTTCTTTTTCGAACAGTTTGTCTTGCATGATTTTCTCGGCGCGCAGCTTGTCGCGACGGTGTACCAAGTAAACCTTGCGGCCGATATTGGACAGATACAGCGCTTCTTCCACGGCGGTGTTGCCGCCGCCAATCACGACGACGTCCTGGTCGCGGAAGAAGAAGCCGTCGCAGGTGGCACACGCGGAAACGCCTTTGCCCTTGAAGCGCTCCTCGCTTTCAATACCGAGGTATTTCGCCGTCGCGCCAGTAGCGATGATGAGCGCGTCGCAGGTGTATTCGCCGGAATCACCGATTAAGCGGAACGGGCGCTGCGCGAGGTTGACGGTGTGAATCTGATCAAACACCATTTCTGTGTGAAAGCGCTCGGCGTGCTCAGCCATGCGCTGCATCAACGCCGGGCCCTGCAAGCCTTCAACATCGCCCGGCCAGTTGTCCACGTCCGTCGTTGTCATCAATTGGCCGCCTTGCGCCAAACCAGTAATCATCGTTGGCTTAAGGTTGGCGCGGGCGGCGTATACGGCGGCGGTATAGCCGGCGGGGCCGGAGCCAAGGATCAATAGACGACTATGTTTGGTAACGGTATTCATGCTTTTCGGTTACTCCGCGTTGCGTGGCAGCGCTGATCAAATGGGGCGAATGTGGGCAAAAGACAAACTTCTGAGGGGCAGAGGTGACAGCGCTGATCAGATGGGGCGATTTCGGGCAAAAGGCAAGCTTCTAGGGTGCAGATAATGAAGCCTGTGCGCGCAAACCGCGAGTTACTGCGCTCGGAGGGCGTGGTGTAACGCCTGCTGGCACCGCGATAAGGGCCGAAACACCTCGAGTCGACCATCGACACCGGATAGCCGCGCTGCTTGGTGCCGATGTTGCCACCGAGCTAGCCGGTTTCCCGGTCGATCTGAGCAAGATGTGACCCGAACAACTACAAATAGTGGCCCGCTACAGAAATAGAAGGCGCGCAATAAGAGTCGGGGGCTGGTGCAAGCCGCGGCGCAAGGTATGCTTTGGCCTTGGGTAGAAGCAAAAGGTCCATCAAGTGGCGCGTAGCGGGAACGTCAAACAAACCAAGCAGATAAAGCAGACAAAGCGAGCTGGCCTCAGCGATGAGTTGAAGCGGCGGTTGCGGGAAGCAGGCGCGTTGCTGTTGATACCGCTCGCCTTGTACTTGCTTGCATGTCTGTTTACTTATAACGACCAAGATCCGAGTTGGGGCCATGCTGGCAATATGGAGCAGGCGCGTAACTTTGGGGGGGCGATTGGGGCAAATATCGCCAACTTGTTGCGATACATCTTCGGTGTGGCGGCGTATTGCTTTCCGCTGTTGCTGTTGTTGCTTGGCGTACAAGTGCTGCGCAAAGGCCGCGACCGCGTGGTGCAACCGTGGGAACCGTCGTTGCGGCTGATCGGCTTGGTGTTTTTCTTTATCACCGCGCCAGCGTTGTTGCAGCTTGGCTTTCACGACGACTTTGTGCTGCCGCAAGGCGTCGGCGGCATCGTTGGTATGTGGGTGGGTCACGGCTTACTAAGTGCCCTGGGCGCGAAGGGTGCGCCGCTATTATTACTGGCTCTATTTTTAGTCGCCGTAACGTTGGCGACCGGCTTGTCGTGGTTCTACGTGATGGATTGGACAGGTCGAACCACGTTGAGGTTTATGGCGTGGATTCGCGCGAAAATGCGTGAAGCGCCCGAGGTCATGGCGGCACGGCAGTCGCGTGCTCAGCGCGAAGTGGTGAAAAAATCAGAATCCATTAAGCAGGCGCGGCGTGAGCCGGTGCGGATTGAAGCGCCGCCGGCGCCCGTCGTGAAGAGTGAACGCGCCAAGCTGGAAACCCAGATCCCGTTGTTCTCTGGCGCCAGTGCGCCGGGCGAATTGCCGCCGCTTTCTTTGCTGGACGAGGCGCCGGAGCAGGGGCCGGGTTATTCCGAAGAAACCTTGGAAGTGTTGTCGCGCCAGCTAGAGCTAAAGCTGAAGGACTTTCACATCGAGGCCAAGGTCGTGGGGGTTTACCCGGGCCCGGTAATTACGCGCTTCGAACTAGAGCCGGCGGCTGGCGTGCGTGGTTCGCAAGTGTCCAGTCTGGACAAGGACATCGCGCGCGGTTTGTCGGTGGTCAGCGTGCGCGTCGTCGACATCATTCCCGGCAAAAGCGTGATTGGCCTGGAAATTCCTAACGCGAGAAAGCAGATCGTCTATCTGTCAGAAATTTTGCGTTCGGACAAATACGACCAGATGCGCTCGCCGTTGGCGTTGGCCTTGGGCAAGGATATCGGCGGCAAACCCGTCGTGGTTGACTTGGCCAAAATGCCGCACTTGCTGGTGGCAGGTACCACCGGTTCAGGCAAGTCCGTTGCGGTCAATGCGATGGTTTTGAGCCTGCTCTACAAGGTCAGCGCCAAAGACGTGCGCATGATCATGATTGACCCGAAAATGTTGGAACTGTCGGTGTACGAAGGCATCCCACATTTGCTAGCGCCGGTCGTCACCGACATGAAGGAAGCGGCGAATGCTTTGCGCTGGTGTGTTGCTGAGATGGAGCGACGTTACAAGTTGATGGCGGGAGTGGGCGTGCGCAATCTGGCCGGCTTCAACAAAAAAGTGCGTGAAGCGGAAAATTCCGGCCAGCCGCTTCTTGACCCGTTGTTCCGCCCGAATCCGGACATGCCGAATTTAGCCGCCGAAGCGCTGGAACCACTGCCGTATATCGTTATCATCATCGACGAATTCGCCGACATGATGATGATCGTCGGTAAGAAGGTGGAAGAGTTAATTGCCCGCTTGGCCCAGAAAGCGCGTGCCGCCGGCGTGCACTTAATTCTCGCCACCCAGCGGCCGTCGGTGGACGTGATTACCGGGTTGATTAAAGCGAACATTCCCACGCGCATCGCGTTTCAGGTATCCAGTAAAATCGACTCGCGCACCATTCTCGATCAGTCCGGTGCGGAAACCTTGTTAGGCAACGGCGACATGTTGTATCTACCGCCTGGCACCGCCACGCCAGAGCGCGTGCACGGCGCGTTTGTTGACGACCACGAAGTTCACAATGTGGTCAGTTGGCTGCGCTCGCAAGGCGCGCCGAATTATGTGGAAGGCGTGTTGGAAGACGTGCAAGCCACCAGCGACGGCAAGTTCATCAACGACTCTGGTTTGCCACAAGAAGGCGAGGTCGGTGGCGATGCCGAGGCGGTGTTGTACGACAAGGCGGTAGCCATCGTGACGCAAACGCGCCGCGCATCTATTTCCGGCGTGCAGCGTCATTTGCGCATTGGCTACAACCGTGCCGCGCGGCTGGTTGAACAGATGGAGCAGGACGGCGTGGTGAGCGGTCCGCAGCATAACGGCAGCCGCGAAGTACTGGCGCCGCCGCCACCGCGAGACTAAACCCGCCATTTCACGCTGGCCAGGCGTCGCACTTGCTTCGCATCGAAGGCATGCGACGCGGTGTTAGCAACAGCTACCTGCTACAAGCTCGGTTAAGCCAGCGCTACGCACACTGCATCACTTATTGTCGCCTTGTTTCGGAAAATATAATGAAACGTTTCATGCTTATTGTAGCCACGGCGGTAGTAGCGCTTTCATTGAGCACCGTGGCGCAGGCCGCTACCGGCGCGGCGCGCACGCAACTCAATACATTCGCGCAAGGTTTGCATTCGCTGACGGGCCATTTCACGCAAACGCTGACCAACTCCAACGGCCAGTCGGGCAAGACCAGCAGCGGTACGCTCGCCTTGCAGGCGCCGCGACAGTTTCGTTGGGACACGCTGACCCCGTACAAACAAACGATCGTCGCTGACGGCAGCCGCATTTGGCTGTATGACCCGGAATTGGATCAGGTCACCGTGCGCGTGCAAAGTACGGAAGAAGCGCACAGCCCGTTGACTGTGCTGACCGACGTCAAACAGTTGGACAAAAACTTCAAAGTGGTCGAGCAGGGCGCGCGTGATGGGCTGAATTGGCTGCGTTTGACGTCGACCTCCAGAGACCCACAGTTTGATTATGCGGACCTCGGCTTTGATGCGAACGGACTGGTACGGATGACTTTCCGCGACCAACTGGGTTCCACCACGGACATTCACTTTTCCGACTGGAAGCGTAACGCGGCGATTTCCGCTAACGCGTTCACCTTTGTCCCGCCCAAGGGGGCGGATGTCATTGGTGATGCGCCCGTGTTGCAAGTGCAGCCTTTGAAGGACTGATCTCGCTATGCCGGTGCTGCGCCAGCTACCGCGTTGGGCCTGGATTGGTGGCGGTCTGCTGGCGTTTATCGCCGGCATCGTCAACGCCACTGGCTACATGGGTTTTCGCCACCAATCAATTACCAACCTGACCGGCACGGCGAGCTTACTGGGCGTGTCGCTGGGTACGGCAGACCTTGGTGAGACGTTGCACTGGGGCTTGGCGATCGTGGCGTTTTTGCTTGGCGCGATTCTCAGCGGCGTCATCGTGCAAAAAAATACGTTAAAGCTGGGGCGCCCCTATGGCGTCGCGTTGGTACTGGAATCCCTGCTGCTGTTTGCCGCCGTACCACTGTTGGAGAAAAATTACTCCGCCGGTCTATACCTCGCTTCCATGGGTATCGGCCTGCAAAACGGCATGGCCAGCACGTTCAGTGGGATGGTGTTTCGTACCACCCACGTATCAGGCATGTTCACCGACTTAGGTATCTACATCGGCCACTTTCTGCGCGGGCTACCGGTGGACAGTTTGCGCGTGCGGGTATGCCTGTTAATCACCATCGCTTTCATCCTTGGTGGCGTGGCCGGCGCATGGTTATTTCGCCTGTTGGACGAACGAGCGCTGCTAGTACCAGCGGCGCTGACTGGAACGTGCGGCCTCGCTTACAGCATTTACTGTCAATACACCGCGATCTCCTCGCGGCCACCATCGGGCTAGTGCAAGACCGGCCCATCGTGCCGCCCGGGTTATCATCAGCGCCATGCCTCGTAACCCAGCACCCCCAACCGACCTGTTCGCCGGTACCGAATCAGACGACCTTAAGCCACTCGCGGAGCGTATGCGTCCGCGTGAGTTGGACGAAATCGTTGGCCAACAACGGCTGGTCGGCCCGGACAAAGCGCTGCGGCGCGCACTCGAAGCCGGCAAGATTCACTCGATGGTGTTGTGGGGCCCGCCGGGCTGCGGCAAGACCACGCTTGCCTTGCTGGTGGCGCGCTACGCCGATGCCGATTTTCGCGCTATCTCCGCCGTGCTTTCCGGCCTGCCGGATGTTCGCAAAGCGCTCGCCGAGGCCGAAGTTAATTTCGGACAAGGCCGTCGCACGGTGTTATTTGTCGATGAAGTGCACCGCTTCAACAAGACCCAGCAAGACGCGTTTCTGCCGCACATTGAAAAAGGCATCATCATTTTCATTGGCGCCACAACGGAAAATCCTTCGTTTGAATTGAACTCTGCCTTACTGTCGCGCTGCCGCGTGCACGTGATGGAACCGGTCGCGCCTAGCGATATTATTTCCGCCCTGAAGCGCGCGCTGGCCGACGGTGAACGCGGACTCGGTCAGTTGCAGTTGCAGGTAGGCGCTGAATCGCTGGATTCCATCGCACAGGCTGCCGACGGCGATGTGCGCCGCGCTCTAACACTTCTGGAAATTGCTGCCGAATTAGCCGAAGACGGCGTGATCGACGAAGCTGCACTGACTCAAGTGCTAGCCGATCGTACCCGCCGGTTCGACAAAAACGGCGAGCAGTTTTACGACCAAATTTCAGCGCTGCATAAATCCATACGGTCGTCGGATCCCGACGCGGCGATCTATTGGCTGTGCCGCATGCTGGATGGTGGGGTTGATCCGCTTTACCTCGCTCGCCGCATGACGCGCATGGCGGTGGAAGATATTGGCTTGGCCGAACCTCGTGCATGGCGCATGGCGCTGGATGCATGGGATACCTATGAACGCCTCGGCAGCCCGGAAGGCGAGCTGGCATTGGCGCAGCTGGCCATCTGGCTGGCCGTGTCACCCAAAAGCAATGCGGTTTACATGGCCTACAAGAAGACCCGCGCCGCCGTTCGTGAAGGTGGCACGCTGGAAGTACCCATGCATCTACGCAATGCACCGACCAAGCTGATGAAAGGGCTGGGCTACGGCAAAGGCTACCAATACGATCCGGATGTCGAAGGTGGTGTCGCGCTGGATCAGCAATGCCTACCCGAGGCGCTGGCAGGCACCGTGTTCTACGAACCACTTGAGCGCGGCCTAGAAAAGCAGGTTCGGGAAAAGCTGCTGACCTTGCGCGAAGCGCGCGAGCAAGCGCGCTGCAAATAGGCGCCGCCCTAGAGCCTGACCGTGAGACTGTAGGAGAGGCTTCAGCCCCGATGCTCTTTCTCTTGATGCCGACATCCAAAAGCATCGGGGCTAAAGCCCCTCCCACAAAACCCAAGCCGGAAAACCCAAGCCGGCGTATACACCGCCACAAAACACGCTTCATTGCAGCCATACCCGCCAAACGACGATAATTACCGGCTTAAGCCTTACTGGAATCGACCATGCTGGATCCCGCACTACTGCGTTCGCACCTCACTGAAACAGCGGCACGTCTACAACAGACGCGCAATTACACGCTTGATGTCGCCGCCGTCGAGTCGCTGGAGGGCACACGCAAGCAGTTGTCGATGGCCACGCAGGAGCTGCAGAACCTTCGTAACACGCGTTCCAAGGCAATTGGTCAGGCCAAGTCGAAAGGCGAAGACGCTGCTCCGTTGATGGCTGAAGTCGCTGGCATTGCCGACGAACTGAAGTCCAACGAGCAAGCACTTGCCGACGTGCAGGCAAAGCTTGCCGCGATTGCCTTAGGTATTCCCAACCTGCCGCACGCCTCGGTGCCGGTGGGTAAGGACGAGAAAGAGAACGTCGAAGTGAGCCGCTGGGGCACGCCACGCACGTTTGATTTCCCGGTAAAAGATCATGTTGAACTAGGAGACCGCCACGGTTGGCTAGATGGCGACGCCGGTGCGAAATTATCGGGTGCCCGCTTCACCGTTATGCGCGGCCAGCTAGCACACCTGCATCGTGCGCTGAGCCAGTTCATGCTCGATCTGCACACCAGCAAGCATGGCTACCTGGAATGCAACGTACCGCTGCTGGTCAATGCCGACAGCATGCAGGGCACCGGTCAGTTGCCGAAGTTCGAAGAGGATTTGTTTTCCACCACCGTCAACGATTCCAAGCGCTATCTAATTCCCACTGCCGAAGTACCGCTGACTAACTTAGTGCGCGACACCATCCAAGACGCTGCTGCCTTACCGCTGCGCCTTACCGCGCACACTGCCTGTTTTCGCGCCGAAGCGGGCAGCTACGGCCGTGACGTGCGCGGCATCATCCGCCAGCATCAATTCGAAAAAGTGGAGATGGTGCAGATCACCCGCGCTGATCAGTCCTATGCGCAGTTAGAAGAGCTGACTGGCCATGCGGAAACGGTATTGCAGTTGTTGGGTTTGCCCTACCGCAAGATGCTGTTGTGCAGTGGCGATATGGGTTTCGGTGCCGCCAAAACGTACGACCTCGAAGTGTGGCTACCGAGCCAGAACACCTATCGCGAAATTTCCAGCTGCTCCAACTGCGAAGACTTCCAGGCACGGCGGCTACAGGCGCGCGTGCGCAACGCCGACACCGGCAAGCCCGAATTGGTGCACACCTTAAATGGCTCCGGCCTTGCCATCGGCCGTACGCTGGTCGCCGTCATGGAAAACTTCCAAAACACCGATGGCTCCATCACCGTGCCCGAAGTGTTGCGTCCGTATATGGCCGGAGCGGACCACATCGCATGATCGCGTCGGCACGCCCGTTGGGCAAATGGGACAAAGTCGAAAAGACCACCAGCCAATATTTACTGGCCGTGTTGATCTGCGTGCTTGGTATGCGCTTGGGCTTCGATGGCGTATGGCACATGCCTCCACTGGACTTCACCCTATGCGTGGTTGCGCTAGTGCTAGTTGTGGGCAGCTTCTGGTTTGCACGCGACCGCCGCAATTTGCGCATTGCCGTCATCGCCTTTGGCGCCGGCACCCAGCTGGTGCCGATGGTTGTGCGCGATCCGATCTTATTGCTGCCACTGCTAGGTGGGCTGATTCCCGTAGCCGTGCTTTTTATCTGTGTCGTCGCGCTATCTAAAAAAGATAAAGCCGACCAACTACCGCCCCGTTCCTGATAGCATGGCGGCCCGCGCGAACGTGTCCGAAATAAAACTGCCGTAGTGGTGCGCAACGCGCGCCTTGCAGCAGGCACAACAAGTTTCTGGAGAGATGACCGAGCGGTTTAAGGTAGCAGTCTTGACGCGAAGGCAGGACGCCGAAGCGAACGGTGGCGCAGCCACCGGCCCCGAAGGGGTGGAGGGCAGGATGCCCGGAATAAAACTGCCGTAGTGGTGCGCAACGCGCGCCTTGCAGCAGGCACAACAAGTTTCTGGAGAGATGACCGAGCGGTTTAAGGTAGCAGTCTTGAAAACTGCCGTAGGTGTAAGCCTACCGTGGGTTCGAATCCCACTCTCTCCGCCATTCTTGTATTAAAATCAGTAACTTACACAAGTGAACCTGATTTTCCCAACATCCCGCCCATCGTGGCGGGATGTTCTGTTCGGAGCTTGTATCTTGGGGACGTCCTATCTTTATTCTGGCATTCGCACCGCCCAACCTTCGGTGCAGAAGTGACGATAAGAAGGCGACTGATGGAGCTGCTACACGCCCGGAAATGTGCTAACTTTTGAAGCAATCCAAGGACGAAGGAATAGGGGACGATGAGCAAGAGTAGTACCGCATTGGTTGCGCTTCTAACCAATTGGAAAGAGCTAACAAAAACACGTCCAGCGGAAAGTGATTTCTCAAGCTACGGATACCAAGTCTCCTACGGATCGCTGGAGGAGCTTTTTAAGCGTTGGGAATCAACGCTGAATATTCTTGATGCCAAAGGGTATTGGAGCACGTCTCCCGAAGTAGCCATCGCTGACAGTCCTTTAGCAATTCAGATCACTGCGCTTACAGGGATCGTTGCCAATGGCAGGTCAAACGGGATTAACTGGATGGTCAATTCACAGTTCTTTGAAACTATGAATAGCATCCAACAGCGAATTTCAACGCTCGCGACTAGACAAGCATCAGTCAATCGAGAAGTGGCAAAACTTCTTACGGCGCGGGGCGCCGAAAACATTGACACAGTTATCTCAGCCGCCGAGTCAGCTAGAAAAGTCATCGAGTTAAGTGGTATAGCTACGACCGATGCACAACTTATAGCCGACGCGAAAACAGAAATCGAAGCATCTAACACACTCTCGGAATCAACTAACGCTCGACTTGAAAAACTTGCGGTTGAAGCAACAGATAGTGCGAACACCGCATCTGCGCAGAAAGGCGAGATTGAGAAATTACTCAAAACAG
The DNA here is from genome assembly GCA_039924175.1 of Rhodanobacter sp. Taxonomy (GTDB): domain Bacteria; phylum Pseudomonadota; class Gammaproteobacteria; order Xanthomonadales; family Rhodanobacteraceae; genus Rhodanobacter. The sequence goes on along the minus strand of JBDTBF010000079.1, from coordinate 54,580 downwards.
TTGTTGAACTTAAGACTGCTGCCGATACGAGGGAAGATGAATTAGGTAAGCGCGTTGCTGCAGTCGATAAGCATTTAAAAGAAACCGATATTCTCGCGAAGAACGCGTACAAATCCGTAGAAGAGGCATTGCGGAAAGTTCGTGATCAGGGGCTGGCGCATTCCTTCCAAGAACGCAGTACTGCTCTGGAAGGCGAGCGGCGCATCTGGACATTGATGTTTGTTGGGTCCGCGCTAGTGTTGCTTACAATAGCAATCGTGTTCGCTGTCGATTTAACGCAGATGACTTATGAGGCGCTGTTAGTTAATTTTCTGCGAAGGGTTGGAGTGGCGGCGCCGCTTATTTGGGTAGGTTGGTATTCTGCACGACAGGTGGGTCGTATCGTAAGAGTTCAGGAGGACTACGAGTACAAGGCTGCGTCTGCGTTGGCATTTCAGGCTTATAACGAAGAAGCGAAGCTTGGTGCCGATCCAGAGATGGGCAAGAAACTCCTCGAACTCGCGATCACAACTTTTGGCGAAAATCCCGTCCGGCTATATGGGACCCACGACAGTGAGCCCGTGTCGCCTCTCCAAGCAGCGATCAAAGAACTCCCGGCAGAGAAAATTGCAGCGATTTTGGCTACGTTCGGCGAACAGACGTTGAAGGCCAAATTCTGGCCGCTTACTAAATGATAAAAAAAGCCCCTGGCAGGAGCCAGAGGCTTGGTGCAGTTTCTGGCTTACTCATGGCCACTCTGCTGGTGCGGTTAATTCCTAGCGGCACTCACACCTAATCCGCTGGTGATCACACAATGCGCAAGCTTGGTGGCGCTCCCTTCGGTGCGAACTTTGGCCGGCGCGTGATGGTGCGGGCACGGTCATTGGCTGATTCCTTTTTGCCTTTTTCACCGATGCGCGCGTGTTGATACGGCAGCAAACATTTTGCCGCTTCAAATCGCATGGCTAGTGGCAGGTGCGCATGGTTCATCCTATCCAGCATGAATTGCAGCGCGTCGGCGTAGTGCTTGCGCGGCATCGCGTGCTTGTCCTCAGGGATGGTCACGCCGCCAGATTTCGTTGCTGCTTTTATCGCCGCTTTGATGTCGGCACGGCGCATCAGTTCAGCCGCGCGCACGTCAGCCGACGCCATCGGGTAGCCCGCCGCTGTCGCAGCGTCACGGTTGGTCACCCCCAAAGCGGTGTCAGCTCGGGTCATTCCAGTAACACAACAAGAATGGAATCCGCTCGCACCATTGCAACGTTCGCTTGATTCCGCGTTGGACCTCCGTCCGTCCTCCGTCTCTGCGCCGCGAGGAGCGCGCTAGTGCCCAACACCCGCCATACGGCGCGAGAGCTTCGATCCTTTCCTCGTGGACAGCTGCCTTAGATCCACCCCCATCGCTTCCACCACCATTCCCTCCAAGTACAATGGTGCGACGATACCGGTGGGTACTGTGGAAGTGCCTGCATTAGACTTGGGACCGAGTATATGGGCACCCTTGAGTGGTGCTTCCCGCGCCAATCAGTCCCTGCCAAATCCACCATTCAAAATAACGTAACTTGAGGTTTTCCTGTGCCTGAGCAAATGCAAGCTGTCGACCTCGGTCCGCGCGAAACCATGACATTCGATGTCGTTGTCGTCGGTGCGGGTCCGGGTGGCCTCGCTACGGCGATCCGTCTGCGGCAACTGGCTGCGGAGCAAGGGCGCGAGCTGTCCGTCTGTGTGCTGGAGAAGGGCTCGGAGCCAGGCGCACATATCATGGCCGGCACGATCATGACGCCGCGTGCATTGACCGAGTTGCTGCCGAACTGGAAGGAACTTGGCGCACCGTTGAAGCAGCCAGTCACGCGCGATAGTTTTCTGTTTCTCAGTGAAACCGGTGCGATAACTACGCCGGGATTCTTACGCCCTGATTGCTTTGAAAACCACGGCAATTTCATCATCAGCCTGGGCCAGTTGACTCGATGGTTGGCGCAGCAGGCTGAGGCGCTAGGTGTCGACATATTCCCCGGCTTTGCGGCGACCGAAGTGCTTTACGACGAGCAGGGCGCGGTGGTTGGCGTAGCCACCGGCGATATGGGCATTGGCAAGGATCACAAGCCGACGGCGAATTTCCAGCGCGGCATGGAGCTGCGCGCCAGCTATACCGTTTTTGCGGAGGGCGCGCGCGGCCAGCTGGGGCGGCAGTTAATCGCCAAGTACGCGCTAGACAAGGATTGCGACCCGCAAAGCTATGCACTCGGTATTAAAGAGTTGTGGCAGGTGGAACCAGCGCGGCACGAAGCTGGACTGGCCGTGCACACCGCTGGCTGGCCGCTGGATTCGAATACTTACGGCGGGTCCTTCGTCTATCACGCCGAGGACAATGTCGTCGCGATCGGCTTTGTGGTTGGCCTTGACTACTCGAATCCGTGGCTCAACCCGTTCCAGGAATTTCAGCGTTTTAAGACCCATCCTGCCATTCGCAAATACCTCGAAGGCGGCAAACGCATCAGTTATGGCGCACGTACGATCACTGCTGGCGGGCTGCAGTCTTTGCCGCGCACGGTGTTTCCGGGCGGCGCACTGGTTGGTTGCGAAGCGGGCTTCCTCAACTGCAGCCGAATCAAAGGCAGCCATGCGGCGATCAAGACGGGCATGCTGGCGGCCGAGGCCGCGTTCGCTGCGTTGGTTGCGGGACGCGCGCACGATAGCTTGGATGCTTACCCCGTGGCGTTCGAACGTAGCTGGCTGCACGAGGAACTCAAGCAGTCGAAGAATTTCAAACAATGGTTCAAGAAAGGTCGCGCGTTAGCCACAGTAATGACGGGCATCGAGCAATGGTTGCTACCAAAAATCGGTATACGTAATCCGCCATGGACCATCCACCACAGCGTGCCTGATCACGCCTGCTTAGACCTTGCCAGCGAGCGCGAGAAGATTGTTTATCCGAAACCCGACGGCGTACTGACTTTCGATATTCTTAGTTCGGTGTTTCTCAGCAACACCCACCACAACGAAGATCAGCCCTCACATCTGACGCTGAAGGATGCCAGCGTGCCGGTGAAGATCAACCTGGCCAAGTACGCTGGCCCGGAAACACGTTATTGCCCGGCGGGTGTCTACGAATATGTGACGGAAAACGGCCAGCCGCGCTTGCAAATCAATTTCGCGAACTGCGTGCATTGCAAGGCGTGCGACATCAAGGATCCGACACAAAACATCGTGTGGACCGCACCGCAAGGTGGCGACGGTCCTAATTATCCGGCGATGTAGGTTTACGGCGAACTTATGCTTGAAGTTGACCGAATGCACCAAGCTGATCGCAGCAAGCGCGGTCAGCTTCTCGCTAGCGTGTTCAGTGGTAGTGATTCTCCGGTGCTCAGCCGCACTCGTTTGGTGAAGCTGCGAGCGTCGTCTAGGACTACCGGCCGCTCCCGCTGGGCCAGAACGAATCGTAGCGGTGGTCACTTCGTCAACCTTCGTTAACCACCAATACGAGTCACTACAAAATAAAGCCCGCTCGGAAGCGGGCTTTACTTTTACCTACAAGGTTTACTACCACTGCAGCACGATTTTCCCGATATGCGCGCTACTTTCCATTAGCGCGTGCGCTGCGGCGGCCTGCGCGGCGGGGAAGGTTTGATAGATCACGGGGCGAACCTTCCTGGTGGCAAGCAATGGCCATACTTTTTCGTGCAGCGACTTGGCGATGGCGCCTTTAAACGCGACCGGCCGCGCGCGTAGCGTAGAACCGGTAAGCGTGAGGCGACGACGCATGATGATGCGCGCATCGATGCCTGCCTCAGCACCGCCCAAAGTCGCGATAAATACGAGACGACCGCCTTCGGCTAGTGTGGCAATTTCGCGTGGAATGTAGTCGCCCGCGACCATGTCGAGAATCACGTCCACGCCGCGGCCGTTAGTGGCTTCCTTCACTACCTCCACAAAATCTTCGTCGTGGTGGTTGATCGCGCGCTCCGCGCCGAGTTGCACGCAGGCGGCACATTTCTCAGCGTTGCCGGCGGTGGCAAATACGCGATGACCGAAGGCGTGAGCAAGTTGAATGGCGGTGACGCCAATGCCGCTGGAGCCGCCTTGGACCAACAGCGTTTCGTTGTGGCCACCTTCGCCGCGACCGAGTTGGCCGCGATCAAAGACATTGCTCCACACGGTGAAGTAATTTTCTGGCAGTGAAGCCGCTTCAATAAACGATAGCCCGGTCGGAACCGGCAGGCATTGGGCCAATGGCGCAGTGGCGTATTCGGCGTATCCGCCACCAGCAAGCAGCGCGCAGACACTATCGCCTAGCTTCAGACCAAATGGATTGTTGGTACTCAGATCACCGGCAGCCAGCGTGCCCGCAACCTCTAAACCGGGGAGGTCAGAAGCACCCGCTGGTGGCGGGTAGCGGCCTTGCCGCTGAAATACATCCGGCCGATTCACGCCGGACGCGGCCACCTTGATCAACACTTCGCCGGGTCCAGCTGGTGGCGTGGCGCGCTGCACTAATTGCAATACTTCCGGACCGCCGGGCTGGGTGATTTCGATAGCTTGCATGATGGGAATGACGCCTCCGAAGGGCTAAGTTTTTGTAGGAGCGACTTCTGTCGCGATGCCTTGATGTATACAGCGATCCCGAGAGCCAGGCGCGCTGCGATCAAAACGGCGTCTACAAATTAGGTAGGTGGCATACGTCGCGCGTGGAGCCAGCCTTGAGGCTTTTGCGTGTGTGCCCTATCGCAAGATCGTCATCACTTGCGGTTCCACGTTGCGAATTGTTTGGCGATCGAGGCAATCCAGATACCCATACCGGTAAGCGCGAGGAATCCACCCACGAGACTGGAGGTGATGATGCGCACCAGCAAGGATGCCGTATCCATCTTTTCCATCAATTCGCCCGGTGGTAAGCCGAAGCCGACGGCGACGAAGACGGGAAACAGAAACAGCATGATCAGCGTAAAGCGTCCCCAGAATTGAACGGCACTATCACCCGGACAGTTTTGCTCCAGCATTTTGGCCAGTGAACTGCGGATGGCTAGATAGAGTCCGGCACCAACCGTGAGGCTGATGAGGGCGGCGACTAGTAATCCTGTGAGTGGCTCCATGGTTCATCCTGTCGTCTGAGCATAAATGTCGTAGGAGGGGCTTCAGCCCCGATGCTTTTCAAGCGTCACTTTGGAACAGCTGCAGCATCCGTTGATGGAACGCGAGCAGCTTACCAATCGGTTGGCTTGTAGTCTTTCAGAAATTGGCCCCACACGTGTTCGCCGGTGTTGATGCCATTGATGATCGGGTCGACGATGCGGGCGGCGCCATCGACAATATCTAGCGGCGGATGGAAGCGCTCTTCGAGCACTTTCTTTGCCGCCAAATCGGCCGGATCTTCGTCGGTGACCCAGCCCGTGTCGACGCTATTCATGTGAATGCCATCGTTGTGATAGTCGGTGGCCGCCGTGCGCGTCATCATGTTCAACGCGGCTTTAGCCATGTTGGTATGCGGATGACGCGTGGTCTTGAAGCTGCGATAGAACTGGCCTTCCATCGCGGAAACGTTGACGATGTGTTTATCGCGTTCGGTCGTACGCAGCATCAGCGGTTTCAATCGCGCGTTGATGATAAACGGCGCGATCGCATTAACTAGTTGTACTTCCAGCAATTCGACCGAAGGCACTTCAGCCATTAACAGACGCCATGAATTGCGCTGGCGCAGGTCAACTTGCTGCAAGTCTTGATCCAGCCGGCCTTCGGGAAATAGATGGCTTTGCGCCAGTAACTCTTCCGGCAGTAGCGGCACCTGCGATAGTTCGGCAGCACGTGCCAGGCCGGGTAGGTTTGAATTGCGCCCCGCTAGCGTCATCGTCGCCGCGCCAGATTCGGGCAAGATATTCGACCCGCGTAGGCCTTCGTAATGACCCACCAGTTTGCGCACATGTTCGGGCATGTCGTGCAATGCAGCCGTTTCACCTTCCATCATGTGGGCGTAAAAGTCGGGCGGACGACGGACGGTTTGGCACGCGTTGTTGATGATGAAATCCAACCGTGGCCGCGTCGCGACCAATTCCTGACAAAACGCCTCGACGCTTGGTGTGTGGCGTAGATCAAGCCCGTACACCTGGACGCGGTGGCCCCACTCGGCGAAGTCCGGCTCCGCCGCATAACGCGATGCCGAGTCACGCGGGAACCGTGTGGTGACGATCAGCTCCGCCCCCGCGCGCAGCAGCTTCAAGCCAGCTTGGTAACCGATCTTTACGCGTCCACCCGTTAGCAGCGCCACGCGTCCATGCAGGTCGGCCGTTTCAGTGCGCTTGGCGTAATTGAACGCGGCGCAATCGGGACACATTTGGTCGTAGAAGAAATGAATCGTGGTGTATTTTTTCTTGCAGACATAGCAATGCTTTGGCTCGAGCGCTTCGCGTGGCTGCGCTGCATCGGCGTCGGTGTTGACGTCGTGGGCGATAAAGCCTTCGGGCGCGAAAGCGCTGGGTGTGCTGAACACCGGTTTACGGCGCAAGGCGCGGATACCGGTTGCGTGCAGCACGGCATCTTCGGCACGAACCTTCGCCGCGTGGCGAGCCTTCTCTGCCGCCTTCAGCTTGATCCGGCGTGCCCCGGGATCCGGGTGGTACATCTGTGCCACCGCTTGGTGCAAACGTTCGCGATCTTCGGCTGGCAAGCGATCCAACAGTTGACGGTCCGCCGTGACGGCTTCCAGCAACGCGGCGGCCTCGCGTAGTCGCGATAACAATGCCGCATAAGCGTCGTCGGGAGGCGATGTGATGTTCGTTGAGGTCGTCAAAGAGGTGATCCATTGTCGAAGGGGCAGGTGCTATCAGATATCTCATCAGCGCCGTATGCGACGCTAGGGGCGCATCGCCAGCCGACCATTTTGCCTGCTTTCAGAAAAAATTTACGGATCGGCGCAAAAGCGGCCGGATAACTTTGGTGCCGTGATGCTGCAAAGTGAGAGTTAAACCTGCTTAAGATATTCGCTGTTGCTGGCATCGACCCTGATCAGTATCATTCGCAGATGACAACGATTCGTATTCGCGATATGTGGTGCCGATTGGCTTTACTGGCCATTCTGCTGGTTGGTATTTCACCGTGGGTAGCTGCCACCGAAAGCGTCACCACGAGCGTGCCGCAGACATGGCAAATGCTGGATTACTTAGCGACCGACTACGCTGGCGCCGTACAGAACGGGGCAGTCATCAGCCCATCTGAATACGCGGAGATGCGCGAATTTTCGGCGACGGCGCGTGAGCGCCTGCACGCCTTGCCGACGACAGCGGCTTCGCCCACTTTGTTGTCACAGGCCGATACGTTGGTTGCTTCGGTCAATGACAAGGCGGCGCCGGAACAAGTCGCCAAGCAAGCCCACGCGCTGGCTGACGCACTGTTACAAGCCTATCCCGTGCCAACAGCTCCCGATCATGCGCCAGATCTCGCGCGAGGCGCGGCGTTGTATCAGTCAACTTGCGCCGCGTGTCATGGCGCCACCGGCCACGGTGATGGCGCAGCCGGCTTGCAGCTTGACCCACGACCGGTAAATTTTACCGAGCAAGCGCGGGCTGACCAGCGCAGTGTGCTGTCCTTGTATGAAGTCACCAGCCAAGGCGTGGCTGGCACACCCATGGCTAGCTATGCCGATAAATTTTCCTCGGCTGACCGCTGGGCTATCGCGTATTACGTCGGCTCGTTGGCGTATAGCAGCGAAGCTGCTGCCGGTGCGCAGCAGTGGAAAGATAGTCCAACCGCTCGTTCTGAAATTGCCAGCTTGAAAGACTTGTCGCAAGCACGTGTTGCACAGTTGAGCGCTTCGCTGGGCAACGAGCATGCGCGCGAAATCATCGGTTATTTGCGCGCCCATCCGGATCAGGTTCAAAACGCGCTTAGCGGGGTTCCGCTCGCCCGTGGTCGCTTGGCCGCTAGCCTGGTGGCCTATCGCAGCGGTGCCGCGGCAGAAGCCTCGCGGTTAGCGCTTTCGGCTTACTTGGATGGCATCGAGCCGGTCGAACCGCAGCTCAATGCGCGTGACGAAGCACTGCGCGTGCAGATAGAAACGGCGATGGGTGCCTACCGCACTGCGCTATCCCGTGGTGCGGATCTGACCGTGATGGAAAAGCAGGTCAACGACATTGATGCGTTATTGATTCGCGCGCAACAAATCGTTGCCGATGGCGCGAGCGACGCCACCAGCACCTTCGTCGGCGCGTTTACCATTCTCGTGCGCGAGGGTCTGGAAGCGCTGTTGGTGGTGATCGCACTGCTGGCCTTCCTGCGCAAATCCGAACGGCCGAAACTGGTGCGCTCGGTACATGCTGGCTGGATGCTTGCCTTGGTGGCTGGTGGTATTACGTGGGCGATCGCGACTTACGCGGTGTCCATTAGTGGCGCTAGCCGTGAATTAGTGGAAGGTTTGTCATCACTGTTTGCAGCGCTGGTGCTACTGAGCGTTGGCTTATGGATGCACCAAAAAAGTATTGGCGGCCGCTGGCAGATCTACCTGAAGGAAAAAATGACGGCTGCGGTTAATCGCCGTTCGGCATGGTTTTTGTTTGGCCTTGCCTTTATTTCGGTTTATCGCGAAGTTTTCGAAACCATCCTGTTCTATGCGGCGCTATGGAATGACGAGCAAAAGTTCTGGCTGCTCGGCGGCATCGCGCTGGGCGCCGTCACGCTTGGATTAATCGCCTGGGTCTTGATGCGCACCAGTAAGCGGCTACCGATCGGTACGTTCTTCTCGGTTAGTTCGGCGCTAATTGCGGTGTTGGCCGTGGTGCTCACCGGCAAGGGTATCTCGGCCCTGCAGGAAGCCGGCTGGGTTGGCGTGAACGTGGCGCCGATCCCGCACATCGAGCTGCTGGGTATTTATTCCACCTGGCAAACGGTAGCGGCGCAGCTGCTGATCATCGTGCTGTTGGCGATAGGCTTTGCCTTCAACGTGCATCGCGGCCGCCAGCTCACGCGTGCTGCTGGCGCGGTTTGATGCGCAGCGCATGGATGACGCAACCATTGATCAAAGTTTCGCGATTGATCGTGCAGGCTGCGTAAGTCTTTGAGCGAGACCTAGTTCGTCATTTGAAGGCCTCGCATCGAGGGGCCTTCGTTTAGCTGCGCTGCCAAACTATGCCGAATCACGTCGCCATGCCGTCGATGTCGTGGCACTCGAACGCGCTATTCTCCCTGTGAATGACAGGGGAAATGGATGGCCAGACAAAGTTGGCTGATGGCGGCAGCTTCAGCCCGATGGACACCTACATTCCCATCCGTTTTGACCCAGCCCACGAAACGAAGAACACGGCGGCGATTCTAGGTGGTAAATAATCCGGGCTCATGCTTACGCGCGAGTGGAGTTGTGCGCCTTGGATCGAGATAACAGCGGGTGCCCACCCCGGCATGTCACGGACGGACGTGCTTGATTTGATTTTCCGGCAGAAGAAACGTCCGGGAATTCACCACGGGTGAAGATAGTCGGTCTATTCGAATGCCACTAAGGGCTGGCTGTAACCGAAGGCGAAGGAATCAACTTTGGTCTTTTTTTGGCGGACGATTCGGCGTTCAATACCTGCGTACGGATATACCAATCCCGCAGCGCGACGCCGGCGGCAACTTTTCGAAGGACGGGGGCCACTGCTGCTGGTGGTGGACCGCCTTTGATACTGATGCGCGTATACCGTGTGGTCCACGGATGCCACTGTGGATGGTCCAAGCCAAATGCCACGCCTTGCGGCAGGTAGGTTCGCTGAAACATCGCGAGGCCATGATCATCGGCTGAGTCGGGCCCAAATAGGTTCACCCCGGTATTGAAGTAACGAGCGCCGGGCAGGGCAAGGCTCACCAGCGTCGGGATCATGTCCTCGTGCCCGGCGAAACGCGCTGTATCGACATGGTCCGGCCGCAGCGTCGGCGGCAATCGAAAGAAACCCACCACGCGGTCAACGTCCGGTTGTTCGGCGGGCAGGGAATAAATGTAGTGATCGCGCAAGTTGTGGTCGCCTGCCGCTGCCACGATGGTGTCCGCCGCTAAAGAGCCACTTTCGATACCGTCGAGAAACGCCCCGAATTGATCGGCCTGATATTGATACGTTGCCAAAATTCGGCGCCGGAGCGCCATATCAGGATTACCGCGCTTGCCCAAAGCTGACGGGTCAATCGGTAGCTTTGAATGAGGTGTATCAAGGGCGTAGGGTGGATGGTTCGTTGTGGTCAAGACAAACAGGAATACCGGTACACCTTTCGCTTGCGCTTGATCCAGAATCTCCCGGGCGAAGCGAAACAAGTATTCGTCGTACACGCCCCAGTCACTGCTGCCTGCTTGGGGGTAACGAGCAAGAATGTCGGCTTGGTCGTAGATTTCATCGAACCCCTGCTTTTTGAAAACCTTGCCAACGTTGCGCCAATTGGCACCGCCGCCGTAGACGAATACCGTGCGATAGCCAGCCTTGCGGAAGGGAAGCGCTGCCGATGTCGACAGAGTGATTTGCCCGGCGCGGCCGAGCGTCAGCGGCGTGATTGAAGAGCCCAATAGCAGGTCCTCTAATTCAGGATGCGTGCCGTTCTGGCCGGTAATGAAGTTGCTGAACAAATAGTCGTGTGCCACGTGTGGACGCAACCGTCCCAGCATGTCATTGCGCGGGCTATCCGTGTGCAGCACGTCGTAACCGAACGATTCAAGCAAGGCCAGCACGACGTTCGGCCGACGCCCCGATGCCACGCCGGGCACCGTGACAAATAATTGGTTCGCGATTTGCACATCGCTGCCGCCGGGCAGGCCAAGGGTTTTGGCGGCCTGCTGCACATCGGTGAATCCCAGTTCGTGCAAGCGCACTAACGGGTCGTTACTAATATCAATCTGCTTTTCGCGCACGCGCACCGCTTGGTACAGGGTGAGCGGTGCGTTTAATACCAGCTGGTTATCAAAGGGATCGGGCGAAAACACCACATCCTGGCGAATCAACGGAAACGTGCCGAGGCTGCCGCGAGTAACCACCGCCAACAGCAACACCTGGATCACAATCAGCACACCTCGTATCCAGCGAATATGCGGAAGCGAGCGGCGATTAAGCCATACGATGCAGCGCTTAAACGCCCAGTAAAACAGCGCGCCGGCCAGCAGCAGCGCTAGCGTTCCACGCACCACGGGGTAGGCATGCCAAATGGTCGCCATGACCGCAGCGGTATCGTCTTCAAATAGACCGAAAACCACCGGGTCAAAACGCGTGTGATAGAAGCCGTAGTAGTAGAACTCGCAGACGGACAGCAGTCCAAACAGAAACAAAACAACCAGCAATATTGCGCCAGCCGCTTTTGCTACGCCGATCCGCCATCGAGACGGCAGCACGAGCCAAGGCAGCGAAAGTAGAAACACGAGAGATGCCCAACTACCGGCCACCGCTGCGTCATACCGCACGCCATGCGCTAACGCCGGAAGCAGCACGGACCAACCGGGTAAGCGCGTGGGCCCGGCATAGCCGAACCATAAAGCGGCGCGCGCTAACGCAAGTAGGACGATCGATAGACCGATAAACGTCCATATGCGGCCAAACACACCGAGCAGAACAGACGCTATCGAGCCAGGGTTGGGTGATACCGCTAGGCGTCTGTTCATAGCCCGCAATTACAGCAGCCGACCTACCACTTGTCTATCGCCTAGAAATGCCCCGCCGTAGCTCCAACTGCGGATGATCTAGAGCGCGCAGCTGAGTACGACGCTTAGGTGCAGGTATCGGGTGGTGCTGCGCGAGCGTCATGGTGTGACTTTGCGACCAACCACACACCTGCATGCGACTACTCAGCCGACTATCCTGTGCTGATGAATGATGTTTTTGACAGTCGAACGAGTGCGCCAGATTCGCCATGGCGCGCGCTAAGAACGGCCTTCGCGGGTCTGATCGCACTAGCTGTAGCGATGGGCGTGGGACGTTTCGCGTTCACGCCGATTTTGCCGATGATGCAAGTGGATGTCGGCTTGTCGCTACGTGCCGCCGGTTGGCTTGCTGCTGCCAATTACCTAGGTTATTTAATCGGTGCGCTGTGCGCGGCACGGCTATCACCGTCGTGGGCGATCCGCGGCGGCTTGCTGCTAACGACCGTTGTCACGTTTGGCATGGGTTTAAGTGCGAATTTTACTGTTTGGTTGGTGCTGCGTTTACTGGCCGGCATTGCGAGTGCATGGGTGTTAGTGCATGTGGCGTCGTGGACGCTGGAACGTTTGCTGGCGTGGCGTCGATCGTCGCTGAGTGGTGTCGTGTTTGCCGGTGTTGGCCTAGGGATCGCTGGCGCTGGGACGTTATGCCTAGTGTTGATGCATGCCATGGTCGATTCGGCGCATGCATGGCAGGTGTTCGGCTTGGTGTCGCTGCTACTCACGGCTGCGTTGTGGGGTACCTTCCGACCAGATGCACCCGGCGCGCAATCTGCGTATGTTGATCGTATGGAACATCGTATCGAACGTCGCGTCGTCTGGAATGCGGACAAATGGCGTCTGGCGCTCTGTTACGGCGCGTTTGGTTTTGGCTACATCATTCCCGCAACATTTTTGCCGGCGTTAGCACGGCGTTTCATTGCCGATCCCGCGGTGTTTGGCTGGGCCTGGCCGGTCTTTGGTGCCGCCGCCGCGTTGTCGACGTTTGCCACGGCGCGGTGGCTGCACACGGTAGACGATCGCCGGCTATGGGCGATAGCTCACGTGTTGATGGCCGTGGGTGTGGTGCTGCCGGTACTGTGGCCGGGACTGGCCGCAATTTTGCTGGCGGCGCTGTTGGTCGGCGGCACCTTCTTGGTGGTTAGCATGGCTGGCCTGCGTGAGGCTCGCCGTGCCGACGCTGGTTCCGCGACCGCGTTTATGGGAGCGCTAACCGCCGCCTTTGCGGTCGGACAGATGATTGGCCCCCTTGTGGTCAGTGCCGTTGCAGGCAGTCACCAAGGATTTGCTGACGCTTTGTTCGTGGCAGCAGCGGTGTTGCTGTTGAGCGCGGTCGCACTATGGCGTTCCGCCATTGGCGCGGTGGGACGAGGCTGAGCCCATATACCACCGCGTCATATTGAATAACCGAGCAACTCAGTTCAACTGCACTTCCACCAGTTGTTGCGGGGCTTGGTATAACTTTGGGAACAACTGTTCCAGATGGACCACCTTCGGCTTGTCGTTGTAAACAATGTAGGGGGCGTTCGGATTTTTCAGGAAATAATTCTGGTGATACGTCTCGGCCGGATAGAACGCCTTTAATGGCGCTAGCTGAGTCACGATGGGTGCGGAGAATGACTTTGCTGCCGTCAGTTGTGCGAGATAGGCGCTGGCGACCTGCTTCTGCTCATTGTTGGTGTAGAAAAGAACCGAACGATATTGGCTGCCAGAGTCCGGGCCCTGTCGGTTCAATTCGGTGGGGTCCAGCCCAACGGAGAAAAAGGCTTGCAGCAAGGTGCCGTAGCTCACTTGTTTGGGATCGAAGTGGACCTCCACGGATTCCGCGTGGCCGCTGTTGCCGCCGCTAACCGCGCTGTAGTTTGCGGTGCTAGCGCCGCCGCCAGCGTATCCCGCGCTTGTTTGAGTAACACCCTTGATGTGCTGAAACACCGCTTGAATGCCCCAGAAGCAGCCACCGGCAAAGACGGCAACTTCGTCTTTTTGCCCGGCATTGGTGCTGGGGTTTAGCGTGGGGGCGGGCAGCAGCGTGACGTCACTGGCTGCCGCTACGGGCTGGCACGCGCTGGTAGCCAACAATAACAAGGCGGCGGAAAAAACGCCGAGAATGGTGCGATGAGTCATGGCGTGGCTCGCTATGGGGGAGGAGGTGCCGGAGGGATTTCGTCAGCCCGTTGTGGCGGGTTTTGTTCGTGCTGACGAAATATCAACGCGGCGCCGGCACGCGTTGATAGGGGAGATGTATCGGTCAGCTGACACTGTGTGCGGCGAAGCTCAGCGCCGGTGAGTTCATGCAATAGCGCAACCCAGTTGGGCGCGGACCATCGTTGAATACGTGCCCGAGATGGCTGTTGCAACCGGCACAGCTGATGGCAGTGCGCCGCATACCGAACTTGTGGTCGGTGGTTTCAATAATGTTGGACTTGGCGATGGGTTGATAGAAACTCGGCCAGCCGGTGCCTGAATGAAACTTGGTGTCGGCGTCGTACAAAGCGGTCGCGCAGGCGGCACAGCGGAAGATGCCCTTCGCGTAGAAATCCCAATATTTGCCGGTGAAGGGGCGTTCGGTGCCCTCGTGGCGCATTTGGTGGTACGCGTCTGCTGACAGCCGCTCGCGCCATTGCTTGTCAGTAAGCACCAACCTCGCGACCTGGCGTGCGCCGAGGTCGCGACCGTCGGCACCGAAAATTTCCAGCCGCACGTTACCGGGTATGTCCGCAGGCAAGTTTTCTGTACTTTCTGTAGCAAATAGACGTGGCGTGAGTACACCTGCGCCGACGGCTACCGCCACCCCGCCGACCAACAAGGTTTGCAGGAAGTGCCGCCGCTCTACTTTGAGGGTTTCATCGATGCGTGACATATCAAATCTCCGGTGGAATGCGTTGCTGTGTTGAAGCGGCGTCAGGTACGGCCGTGACCCTTAGTAAGGCGGGAGCAGCGTCCATACAGCGTCCTTGCTATGGGGTGCAGAAAACTTAATAACGGCGACGGATCAGCCAAAGGTGAAGGCAAATGCCTGCACGCCTGGATCAAGAAACTCAATCTCGAACAGACGCTCACCGCTACCATTGGCTTGCCGCACCAGTTGGTACAGGCGTTGTTCGGTCACCGTGCCGTTGCCCTCAGCATCCGTATCCACGCCGTGATCGGCACCTGGGGCTTTGCCGTCAATGGTGACGCGGAAGCGCACGGGTTTACCGTTGTCGGCGGGCCCGAGCACGAGGTGTAGATCGCGGCCGCGGAAGCGGTAAGTAATGCGGCCGCCCGCCTTTTCTAGCTGCGCATCTTCATTGCCCACCGTCCAGCGACCATCTAGCGCCCACTGGTTCGTGCTAAGCACACGCGGTGCGTGATAGTTCGATGGGGCACCGTGCGCCATCGGGCCGCTGGCAAAGTTCTCCGCGCGGGCATAGCCCACATAAGTTTCTGGCGAGATGGTGCGGTCGTTCGACGAAGCGGCTTCGATACCTTGGTTGGTGTCCCTTACGTAGCCACCGGGTAGGTTCTTCTGGCCAGCGGCGGTCAGCAAGGTGCGAATGATGTCCTCACTTTTCTTATAGCCACCTTCGCCGAAATGGTGGTGGCGAATCTGGCCTTCGGCATCGATAAAGTAGTGCGCCGGCCAATATTGATTATTGAAACCGCGCCAGATGGCGTAATCGTTGTCCATCGCCACGGGGTAATCCACGCCCAAATCTTTAATCGCCTTGGCGACGTTGGCAGGGTCTTTCTCGAAGGCGAATTCCGGTGCATGCACGCCAATCACCACTAGCCCGTGATCCTTGTATTTATCTGCCCAGCCACGCACATACGGCATCGCCCGCAGACAGTTGATGCAGGAATAGGTCCAAAAATCGACCAGCACGACTTTGCCGCGAAGCGATTCCCTTGTCAGTGGCGGGCTGTTGAACCATTTGGTAGCGCCAGCCAACGATGGCATTTCGCCTTCCACCGGCAACGGTGCGCCCGCCGCTAGTTCTGGCTCAGCAGCCTTTGTCGGACGCGTAATGTCGATTAACTTTTGCTCAACGCCACCGGTTGCAGCCAGCGATACGCGGGTGAGTACGCCGGTGTCCAGGCCTAACGCAATCGCCGCCACGCCGCACAACACCAATACGCCTAAGGCGCGGCGGACCCATTCTCCCGCACCAAGCGATCGTTTCATCCAGCCGAATACTTTGCCGCCGAGCAGCAACGCCACAGCAAGGGAGGTTGCCGCGCCAGCGGCGTAGGTAAGCAGTAGCAAACTGGTTTGCACACTGGCGCCATTCAATGCTGCAGCGGTCAACAGCAACCCAAGGATCGGGCCGGCGCACGGCGCCCATAACAGACCTGTGGCCACGCCGAGCCCGGCCGAACCCCAAACTGAATCTTCTTCAGTTGCCGACGGTTGCGACAGGCGATTGCCCAGCGCGACGAAGGGGCGGCTAATCCATTCCGCCAATCGTGTCGACAACAGGGTGAGGCCAAGGAACGCCAGTACGACCAGCGCCACGAAACGGCCGTATTGATTCGCGTGGACTGCCCAACCGCCACCGAAGGCAGCCAAGGTCGCTACCGCAGCGAAGGTGATCGCCATACCAAGCAGCATTGGCAAGCCGTTGCGCTTGAAGGGTCGGTCAGCACGCGCAAACACAAACGGTAGCACCGGCAGAATGCACGGGCTAAGGATGGTGAGTACGCCGCCGAGGTAGGCAAGAATCAACACAAGCATGGCAAGGTTCCGTGGAGTTTTTGGTTATTCGCTGGCGGGCTGGCAATGGTTACGCCCCAATGACAACTACGAGGTAACCCCGACGTCGGATGCAACGAATAGCTTCAGGTAACCATTCATGCGGAACGATGACGTTGAGCAGCTTGACCGCAACGGGGGCTATGGGCTTTGATGATGCATATTGTCGTCGGATGAAATGCATCGATTTCGTGTCAGCCAAGCCTGCCAGCATTAATGAATCGCCGAGCGAACGTCGCTCGGCGTGGATGGTTGCGGCGCAGGCCGGCGACCGTCGTGCGTATGAAAAGCTGCTCGCCGATTCGATCGGCTTAATTCGTGCGGTTGCACGACGCCAGGGTGTTGCTGTGGACCACCTTGATGATGTGGTGCAAGAAACCTTGATCACCGTGCATCGCGTACGCCACACGTTTGATCCGGCGCGTTCCTACGATGCGTGGCTTAACGCGATAGCAAGCCGTCGCGCCATCGACGCCTTGCGTAGTCATGGGCGACGCGACAGTCGCGAGGTGCATGACGTGTTCGCGTTGGAACGTCATCCGGATAACGACGATGCCAGCGCTGCGACCGAGCGCGAGCAACACGCACAGCATCTACATGTTGCTATTGCGGAATTGCCACCCGGGCAGCGCGAGGCCGTCGAACACCTCGGACTACGCGAGCGTTCGTTAAGTGAAGCGGCTCTATTGACGGGACGCCGGACTGGCGCATTGAAGGTCAACTTGCATCGCGCAGTGAAAGCATTGCGCGAACGCTTCAACGGAGAGTCTTAAGATCATGTCCGAGCCGCGTTTATATGGTGCATTGATCGACCGCCTTGGTAGCAGCTTGGTCCCGGTACAGCGACTGGCACCGCCGTGGCAGCGCACTTTTGGCTGGGTGCTGATTGTGGCGGTGCTGGCACTAGCGCTGCTGATGTATTACGGCACCGGCGGCATGATGCAGCGCTGGGCTGCGGCGCCGGATTTGGGGTGGGCAGCGGTTGGTGCGGCGATCACCACGGTTTGTGCTGCGTGGACGGCGTTGGCGCTGAGCGTTCCGGGGCGCCGTGCACTTTGGGCATGGCTACCGGTGCCGGGTGCGCTGCTATGGATAGGTGCAAGCGGTCTGGGCTGCCTGCGGGTGTGGTTTACGCCCAATCCCCAGGACGCCGCATTTCAGCAATCAGCGGACTGCCTGTTCTTCATTATTGGCTTGTCGATTCCACTTTCAGCGTTGCTGATCATGTTGTTGCGCCGCGCGTGTCCGTTGCGCCCGGTGCTGACGGCGGTCATGGTGGGTTTGGCCAGCGCGTCGGCGTCGGCCTGCCTACTGGAAATTGGCCACTCCCATGATTCCGCGGTGACTGATTTGCTGACCCACGCGTTAGCAGTAGGCCTGGTGATAGCGGTCAATGCAGCGATGGGTGGTCGCCTACTGTCCAAGGCATAAACCGCGGCATGTGACGCAGCAGTGCACTCTTGTTGAAACGACCCGGCCGCATAAAACCAGAAACAAAAAAAACGGCGTCGCATGATAGCGACGCCGTTTCAATTTTAGAACGCTGCAAGCTCCGCATTCTCACTGGCGAAGCCAACACGGCCTAGGTCGAAATGCCAGTTGCCTACATCACACCATTTCAAAGATACCGGCTGCGCCCATACCCGTGCCGATGCACATGGTGACCATGCCGTACTTCTGCTTGCGCCGACGCATGCCGTGCACGAGGGTGGCGATACGCACGGCGCCGGTCGCGCCAAGCGGATGACCTAATGCAATGGCGCCGCCCAGTGGATTGACCTTGCTCGGGTCGAGGTGCAAGTCACCGATAACGGCCAAGGACTGCGCCGCAAACGCCTCGTTAAGTTCAATCCATTCCAGCTGTTCTTGCGTTATACCGGTTAGCTTGAGTGCTTTGGGAATCGCTTCTTTCGGGCCAATACCCATCACTTCCGGTGGCACGCCAGCGACGGAGAAACCGACGAAGCGGGCGAGTGGGGTGAGGTTGTAATCCTTGATCGCCTGTTCACTGGCGATGATCATCGCGCCCGCACCGTCGGACATCTGCGACGAGTTGCCCGCGGTGACGGTGCCGCCAAACTGCCCGTTGCGGAACACCGTACGCAGCTTGGCCAGTACTTCCATGGTGGTGCCAGCGCGCGGACCTTCATCCATATCAATGAGACGGCTATCGGTCTTGATGTTGCGGCGCGCGAGATCGGGATAATGATCATCCAGTGGAAATGGGGTGATCTCATCTTTGAACTCGCCGGCCGCTTGGGCCGCCAATGCGCGGCGATGGCTCTCGACCGAGAACGCATCCTGCTGTTCACGACTGACCTTCCAGCGTTTGGCGACGTTTTCCGCGGTGATGCCCATGCCGTAAGCGATGCCGATGTTTTCATCGTTGAAGATCGCTGGGTTCATGGCGACCTTGTGGCCCATCATCGGCACCATGCTCATGCTTTCCGTGCCGCCAGCAATCATCAGGTGCTCTTCACCAAGACGAATGCGATCGGCGGCCATCGCGGCTGCTTGCAAACCGGACGAGCAGAAACGGTTGACGGTGACGCCCGGCACGCTGTCGGGCAGGCCGGCGAGAAGCGCGCCAATGCGTGCCACGTTCATGCCTTGCTCGGCTTCGGGCATGGCGCAACCAATGATGACGTCACCAATCCGCTTCGGGTCAATGCCCGGTGCTTGCGCCATGACGGCGCGGATGACATGGGCGAGCATGTCGTCCGGGCGAGTGTTACGAAAGATGCCCCGCGGTGCCTTGCCGACCGGCGTGCGCGTGGTGGCGACGATGTAAGCGTCTTGTACTTGCTTGGTCATGAGACTTGCTCCGTGGCGTCGCGCAATGTGCGGCGACGCACTTTTGTTTTTGATCGTTGTTCCAGCAAATGCTGAAACCGAGTGTCTTTGCCGTTGGTTCCGAGTGCTTGGCCCCAGCTTGCGCTGAGGTAGTCGCTCGAATTAATTGCGCAAGGGTTTACCCGTCGTCATGGTGTGGGCGATGCGTGCCTGTGTTTTCTCGGTTTTGGCCAACTCCACGAAATGCTTGCGTTCCAGCGCCAGCAGCCACTCTTCATCCACCAGCGAACCACGCTCAATCGCGCCGCCACACAAGGTGTCGGCAATGCGCGTGGCGATATCCATGTCGTGGTCGGAGATGAAATAGCCGGCCTGCATGTTGACCAACGAAGCCTTAAACGTGGCCGTACCGACGTCGCCCGCCACGGGAATGGCGCGTGCCGGCAGTGGCGGTCGGTAACCGCTTTCCGCCAATGCGTTGGCTACCTGTTTGGCGACATAAAGTAGTTCATAGGCGTTGAACACCACGACGTCACTGTCGCGCAGCAAGCCAAGCTGTTTGGCATCGAACGCGCTGGCGGAAACCTTTGCCATCGCTACGGTTTCGAATACCTTTTTCAGTGCTTCGAACGGATCAGCGGGATTGGCATGTGCCGCCCGGATGGCCAATTCATGCAGACCGCCACCGGCTGGCAACAAGCCGACGCCGGCTTCGACCAAACCGATATAGCTTTCCAGTGCCGCAACGGTGCGCGCCGAGTGCATCTGGAATTCGCAACCGCCACCTAAGGCCAAGCCGCGTACGGCAGATACCACCGGTACCAGCGAATACTTGATCGCCATGCTGGTGCGCTGGAAGTTCGCCACCATCTGGTCAAACTTGTCGAACTCACCGGCTTGCAATAGGCCTAGCGCGCCTTTCAGATCGGCACCAGCAGAGAACGGTTCAGACGTCTGCCACAACACGACCGCTTTCAGTTTCTGCTCGGCAACCTTGATCGCCTCTTGTACGCCGTCGAGCACGAAATCGTTAACGGTGTGCATTTTGGTCTTGAAGGACAAAATGCCGATATTGTCATCGCCAAGCGTCCATAAACGCACGCCGTCGTTTTCCCACACCGTGGTGCCTTGATCGAATTTCTCGCCAAGAATCGGATCGGGGAACAATTGACGCGCGTACACCGGATGTTGCGAACGCGGTTTGTCGGTCTTTGCGCTGGCTGAGTACGAACCGTCTTTGCTGTGCACGCCGTCGCGGCCGTCGGTAACCCACGCTGGCAGCGGTGCTTTACTCATCGCCTTGCCGGCGGCAATATCTTCATTAATCCAACCGGCCACTTGCTGCCAACCGGCGGCTTGCCAGGTTTCGAACGGTCCTAGTTTCCAGCCGTAACCCCAACGTATCGCCAGGTCGACGTCACGTGCAGTGTCGGCGATATTGGCCAGGTGATAGGCGGTGTAGTGGAACAAGTCGCGGAAGGTCGCCCACAGAAACTGCGCTTGTGGATCACTGGATGCACGCAACTTGGCGAACTTTTCCGACGGATTTTTGATCGCCAGAATGGCGGCCACTTCATCGGACGGTTTTTGTACGGACGGGCGGTAGTCCTGCTTCGCTACGTCGAGTACGACAATGTCTTTGCCGACTTTGCGGTAGAAGCCCGCACCGGTTTTCTGACCGAGTGCTTTCTTGTCGATCAACGCCTGCAGCCATACGGGTGACTTGAAATATTCGTGCCACGGGTCGTCGGGCAGGGTATCGGCCATCGTCTTGATGACGTGCGCCATGGTGTCCAGACCCACCACATCCGCCGTGCGGTAGGTCGCGCTCTTCGGGCGACCGACGGCCGGGCCAGTCAGCGCATCGACCGTGTCAAAACCTAGCTTGAATTGGTCGGTGTGATACATCGTGGCCAGCATGGAGAACACGCCGATGCGGTTGCCGATGAAGTTCGGCGTGTCTTTGGCGATGACCACGCCCTTTCCAACCGTGGTGGTCAAGAATGCTTCCAGCCCTTCAATGACTTTCGCGTCGGTCAGCTTGGTCGGAATCAATTCGACCAAATGCATGTAGCGCGGCGGGTTGAAGAAGTGCACACCGCTAAAGCGATGGCGCATGTCTTCGGGCAGTGCTTCGGCCAATCCAGTGATGGACAGACCCGAGGTGTTGGACGCGATGATCGCGGTCTTGGACAAATGCGGCGCAATCTTCTTGTACAGGTCGAGCTTCCAATCCATCCGCTCGGCGATTGCCTCGATGACCAAGTCAACATCTTTCAGATGTTCAAGGTCATCGTCGTAGTTAGCCGGAATAATGGCGCTGGCCAGGCCCGGCGTTGCCAACGGAGCAGGTGATAGCTTTTTCAGGTTGGCAATCGCTTTCAACGCGATACCGCTTTTCGGGCCTTCCTTGGCGGGCAGATCAAACAAGACGGTTTCTACGCCGGCATTGGTGAGATGGGCGGCAATTTGTGCGCCCATCACGCCGGCGCCCAGCACGGCGGCCTTGCGAATATGTAACGCTGATTGGGTTGACGGTGCGGCGGTCATGAGCTTCTCCAAAGTGCTAACAAGGGTGAAACGTGGTGAATAAGGGCTAGCTCAGGGGTGGCTGAGGCCGGCCAGGGCAAAACGAATAAGGTGATGTACGGTTTGTTCGCGATGTTGATGCTCGCTGACATCCTTTTGACGCTGGATCATGCCGAAACCCGACATCGCGTGAGTCAACGCTCCGGTCACCAAGTCGAAGCGCCAGTACAGCTCGGGTTTGCTGAGCTGCGGTAGCAGGCGGGCGAATTCCGCGCTGAACTGGCGCATTACGTGGCCGTAATTTTCTGAGAGAAATTGGCGTAACGCGTCGTCATGCTCAGCGAAAGCGCGGGCGAGGACGCGCATAAACAGGGCCCCACTGTCGTCGTGAGACAGATCCAGTGCGGGTCGAATGTACGCATCCAACACATCTTCTAGCGTGGTTTCGGGCGCACCCGCAATCCGCTCCAAGGCGCTCATTCGGCGCGCATTCAGCGCATCCAGCCGACGTCGAAAAACTTGTTCGATCAGTTTGTCTTTGGAACCAAAGTGATAATTCACCGCGGCCAAATTGACGCCGGCGGCGGTCGTGAGCTGGCGTAACGAGGCTCCCTCAAAGCCGCGCTGAGCAAACAAAACCTCGGCGGCACTTAGGATACGTTCTTTGGTGGACTTGGAACTATTCAAACGTCAGGTTCCTGCTGTGGATACAGCCAGTTCAAACGATCGTTTGAGCATACGCGGGCAGCTCCGCAGTCGTCAAACGATCGTTTGTTAGAAACAGCGGATCACTTGCGTATGAGTTAGAATCTGTCACACTTTCCGACCCTAACCGCTGATTCCGCATTAGGTTTAGTCAGTTAGCCAACTTGCGGGCGGCATACTTTTTTTTCAGAATCGAATTCCCGGAGCAGATTTGTATGGCGCTGGAGCGCACTCTTTCCATCATTAAGCCGGACGCCGTCGCCAAGAACGTTATCGGCGAAATTTACGCTCGCTTTGAAAAAGCTGGTTTGAAGGTCATAGCGGCCAAAATGAAGCAGCTGTCGCGCCAGGAAGCCGAAGGCTTTTACGCCGTGCATCGCGAGCGTCCGTTCTTCAAGCACTTGGTCGAGTTCATGATTTCCGGCCCAGTGATGATCCAGGCGTTGGAAGGTGAGAACGCTGTTCTCGCGCACCGCGATTTGATGGGCGCAACGAATCCGAAGGAAGCTGCAGTGGGTACGATTCGTGCAGATTTTGCCGAATCGATTGATGCCAACGCAGTTCACGGTTCCGATGCGGTGGAAACCGCGAAGAACGAAATCGCCTATTTCTTTGCCGAGACAGACATCCTGCCGCGGTAGTCATGCGTTTGAATTTGAACGCAAGGAGCAAGCGGCCCTTCGTGGCCGCGTTTGGAAGCCATGAACCAAGTAGTTGCCACTTCAGTTGACCCTGTGACACTCAAGGTCAATCTGCTCGATTTTGATCGCAAAGGTTTGCGTGATTTTTTCACACAGATCGGCGAGAAGCCGTACCGTGCCGAGCAGGTCATGAAGTGGATCTACCATGACTTGGAAGACAATTTTGACAACATGACGGACGTGGGCAAGGCGTTACGCGCCAAGCTCAATGAAGTCTGTTACATCGGTGCGCCAAAAAACCTGCTGGACAAGGCAGCCACTGACGGCACGCACAAATGGCTGCTAGGCATGGATAGCGGCAACGCGATCGAAACGGTGTATATCCCCGAGCCGACGCGTGGAACCTTGTGTGTGTCATCGCAGATTGGCTGCGCGCTGAACTGCACCTTCTGCTCTACCGGTGCGCAAGGATTCAACCGCAACTTGTCGCCGGGCGAAATCATCGGCCAGGTGTGGGTGGCCGCGAAGTACCTTAAGAATTTACCGCAGCAAAACCGTCGTATCACGAACGTGGTGATGATGGGCATGGGCGAGCCGTTGGCCAACTTTGACAGCGTCTTGACCGCCATGCGGTTGATGCGTGACGACCTTGGGTTCGGCTTAGCGGCAAAGCGCGTCACGCTTTCTACAGCTGGCATGGTGCCATTGATCGATAAGTTGTCCGCGGAAATCGACGTGTCGTTGGCGGTGTCGCTGCACGCAACAAATGATGAGTTGCGTACGGAATTAATGCCGATCAACAAACGTTATCCGCTGGCCGAACTCATGGCGGTGTGCCAACGCTGGATCGCGCGCAAACCACGCACGTCGATTACGTTTGAATACACCTTGATGAAGGGAATCAATGACCAGCCGGAGCATGCGCGCCAGTTGATCAAGTGGATGCGGCAGCTGCCAACGTGCAAGGTGAACTTGATTCCGTTCAATCCGTTCCCTGGTACACAGTTCAAACGTTCTGATCCCAATGCCATCCGTGATTTTCAGACTTTGTTGCTAAATGCGGGTGTACTGACCATGCTACGGCGTACGCGGGGGGATGACATCGACGCGGCGTGTGGACAGTTGGCGGGGCAGGTGACCGATCGTACTCGACGTAGTGCTGAGCTACGTAAACAGCGGACTGAGGAGACACTGAATGCGCTTTAAGCGAACGCTTGTCGTTGCGTTGTCGCTAGGCTTATCGTTGTCGTTGGCTGGCTGTGTCACCACGAACAGCGACAGCAGTTCGCTCGGCAAAAACATGCCGCAAACTAGCAAGGCGCAGCAAGCGATTGATGCGGCGCGCATTCATACCGAGCTTGGCCAGCGCTACATGGCTAACGGTGATCTGCAGACGGCGCAGACGAAGCTGATGCTGGCGCTTAAGTTCGATCCCAATTACGCGCCCGCACACACCGTCCTTGCGGTGTTGGACGAGCGCATCAACGACTTGCCTGGCGCCGAACTGCACTATCGCAAGGCGGTGGCGTTAGAACCCGATAAAGGCGCGCCAAATAACAATCTCGGTGCGTTTTTGTGCCACACCGGGAAGGCGGCTGAGGCAGCTACGTATTTCAAGAAGGCGATTGCTGACCCGTTTTACGCATCGCCCGACGTCGCATTAACTAATGCGGGCATTTGCCAGGCAAAAGCGCACGACGTGGCAGGCGCGGAAGCGAGTTTTCGTGACGCACTCGCGCGAAATCCAAACAACGCGGACGCATTGTTACAGTTAGCCAAGACGTTATACGCTAACAACAACGCGTTTAGCGCCAGGGCTTTTCTACAACGCTTTGAGGCGCTGGGGCATTCGAGCGCAGAGGCGTTGAAGCTGGGGCAGAATATAGAAACTCGTTTGGGTAACCCGGAGGGTGCCCTGAATTACAGCAAACGATTGCACAGCCAGTTCCCGGACTCGGAGCAGGCTAGTGCTCCGAGAGCCGCCACTAGTCCATGACGATCAAGCAAGTGCCATCTACAGAGCCCGACTCTGACGTTTCTGATTTGTTTGCTGCGACGACGGAAAGTATCGACGCGCCGTTTGCAGACGTTTCGTTGCCTTCGGGGGCTGTCGCCGTTAGTTTCGGCTCACGCTTGTGTGCCGCGCGTGAAGCTCGCGGGCTGGATCTCGCGGGCTGCTCGAGTTCACTGAAGCTTTCTGTGCGTGTACTGCGGCAGTTGGAATCCGACCGCTCCGATGGTGTGGATTCTAAAGTCTATCTCGCCAGTTACATTGCGACCTACGCGCGTTACCTAGGTATCGACGAACCATCGATTCAGGCTGAAGTGAACCGCATTCAGCAGATTGAGGCGCCGTTGATCGCAACCGGTGGTATTTCGCACTCACGCTTTCTATTGGATCGCTACGCCACGGCAGCAACCTACGTGGTTTTGACCGCTGTGCTGGTGGTGCCGATGATCTGGCTAGGCGTGCGCGGCACCCTGGACCGTGATTTAAGTCGTCTGGCACCGTTGGACGCCGTGCCGGTGGCACAGCAGGACACTCGCGCGATCAATGGCGTGGGCGACGCCACCGTGCTGGCCGCAGTAGCGACGCCTCCCGCGCCGGTGGTACAGACGCGGACACTTTTGGCCTCCATGGCGCCATTTCCCAACATGGACGACGCGCCCGTGCCTGCCGCTACGCCAGCAGCAAACGTTGCCGTCGGCAGTGGCGACCACCAGCTAACTTTAAATTTGGCCGCCGCCAGCTGGGTTGAAGTACTCGACCAAGATGGTTCGCGCCTCGAATACGGCTTACTGCCGGCTGGCAGTGATAAAACGTATCGTAGTGATCAGGCGTTGAATGTACGCATTGGTAACGCCAACGGAGCACAGGTCAGCGTTGATGGTCAGGCGCTTAATCTGGAAGATTTCCAGCACGCCAACGTCGCTCACTTTCGCGTTCAGGTGAAAGACGGCAAGGCGTCTACAGTCGGCCTTTAATCCTTGGCCAGTGCCGCTTAAGGTGGCTATTTCGGTTATGCTTGCCCACCGTCCGCTCGGCGTAGCGCGCGCGCACGTAGGCTTTTCTTTTTGTATCGCGCTTGTCCTTTTCTCGCGACAGCGGGTGCGCGGTTTCTGATTGGTGATTGCATGGCATTTGAAGCGTACGACGACTACGAACAGAACGAACGCGTCCAGAAATGGTTGCGCGTTAACGGCATACCGGTGGTGGTGGGCCTCATTATCGGCTTGGTCGCTATTTTTGGTTGGCAGCGCTGGCGCGCCCATCAAGAGAGCAACCAAAGTGCCGCCGCACAGCTCTATCAGCAAATACAAGTAGCCGCCGCGTCTGGCAACAGCACCTTGGCGACTCAAAACACCGAACAACTGATGAAGGATTACCCGAAATCGGCGTATGCGGTTTTCGCGGTAAGTGATCGTGCGGTGCAGGAAGTTCAAGCCAAGCAATTGGATAAAGCGCGAGTTTCGCTGCAATGGGCGAGTGACCACGCCAAGGAGAAGACCTTGAAGTCGTTGGTCCAACTGCGGATGGCGCGGGTCGAATTGGCTCAGAACGACGCGGCCAAGGCGCTGACAGTGCTCGACGCTATCCCTAAAGACAGTTATCAAGGGCTTGTACTGGAACTCCGCGGCGATGCGCTGGTCAAGCTTGGGCGTACCGAGGATGCACGCAAGGCCTACCAAACGGCGTTGTCCACCTTGAGCGAAGCAGCACCACAACGTGGTGCCTTGCAGATGAAATTTGACGATTTGGCTGTGGCCGGGAAACAGGGTGCATGAAATCTGAGACTGCGAAACGCGTTTTAATGATTACATTGTCGGCGCTCGTAGCGCTGACCGTCGCCGGCTGCCATTCGCTCAAAAAGGAAAATATTCAGCCACCCACGCCCCTAGCCAAGCATTTTAAGGCGACCGTGCAGGTGTCTCGTGTTTGGCGTGCCAAGATCGGTGACGGTGCCGGCGTTAGTGGCGTGCGCCTGCGGCCAGCGGTTGTGGATGGCGTGCTGTATGCGGCCAGCACAGACGGCAAACTGAAGGCGCTAGACGCCACAACGGGTAAAACCCTGTGGACAAAAAGTTCAAGCACACACGGCTGGTTCGGCTGGGGTGACAAACATCGTAAAGATGCCTTGTATGCAGGCGGCCCCGCTGTCACCGGCGATCTGCTTGCTGTCGGCACGTTGGACGGCCACGTCTATGCTGTGAACGCAAAGGACGGCAGCCCGCGTTGGGAAGTATCACTCGGCTCTGAGGTTGTCGCCTCGCCAGTCGTTGTGGGCGACTTGGTGGTGGTGCGTACGCAAGACGGACGTGTCTACGGCTTGGATACCACGAAGGGTGAGCGCCGCTGGGTGTATGACGAAGGCAATGTGCCGTTGTTGACCCTGCGCGGAAACGGACCACTCCTGGTTGCCAATGGCGTGGTTTTCTTCGGCAGTGACGACGGCAAACTAGTCGCGTTGCGCTTGGATAACGGCTCCAAATTGTGGGAGCAGAAGCTTGCCAGCGGAAACGGACGCACCGAAATTGAGCGCTTAGACGATGCCGATGGCGCCATCTTGCTGGATGGCACCACGCTGTACGCCGGCGCTTATCACGGCAACTTGGCCGCCGTAGACGGCCCCAGTGGTCGCCCGTTGTGGACCCACCCGTTTTCCACCTTTGATTCCCTGGCTGCTACGGATAAAGCGCTATTCGGCGTCAGCGACGAGTCCGTTGTGTGGGCATTCGATAAGAGCACGGGTACCGACATGTGGAAAAACGACGCGCTGAAGTATCGCTGGGTTACCGGCGCGGCTGTTCAGGGCAATTATGTCGTCGTGGCTGACGCAGAAGGTTATGTGCATTGGCTGAATAGCAGCGATGGTGCACTGGCCGGCCGTGCCCGCATGTCCAAGAAAGCTATCCGTGCGCAACCGTTGGTCGTCGGTGACATGGTTTACGTTGAAGACGTAACCGGTCATATCGGCGCCTATCGCTTGTCCGCGCACTGATTGCGGAGAAGATTCCCTTATTATGCTGCCCGTCGTCGCGCTAGTTGGTCGCCCCAATGTCGGTAAATCGACTCTCTTCAATATATTGACGCGCAGTCGTGATGCGTTGGTGGCGGACTTACCTGGAGTAACCCGTGACCGCCACTATGGCGTGTGCCGGGCCGGCGATCGCCCGTTTGTTGTGGTCGACACCGGTGGTTTGTCCGGTGTCGATGAGGCGATGGACGTGCTGACCGCCAAGCAAGTGCGCTTGGCGATCGAAGAAGCTCACGTTTTGGTATTTGTGGTCGATGCCCGCGAGGGGTTGCTGCCGCAGGACTACGTCATCCTTAACGAGTTGCGCCGCAGCGGTAAGCCGATTATTGCGGCTGTTAACAAGACCGATGGGTTAGACGAGGAACAGGTGTTAGCCGAGTTTTCTGTGTTCGGCGTCAGCACCATGTTGCCGCTGTCGGCAGCGCATAACCGCGGGACCGCCGGGCTGGTTGACGTGGTATTGCCGTTGCTGCCAACCGACGACGAAAGCAGCGACGAAGGGGAAGGTGAGACCGGTAGCATCCGCGTTGCCATTCTCGGCCGCCCCAATGCAGGTAAGTCCACCCTGATCAATCGCTTGCTCGGTGAAGACCGCCTGATTGTGTCGGACGTTGCAGGCACCACCCGCGACCCTATTCGCGTGCACCTGGAACGCGACGGCAAAAAATACACCTTGATCGATACGGCGGGCATTCGACGCAAAGCACGCGTTGAAGAAGCCGTTGAGAAATTCAGCGTCATCAAGACATTGCAATCTGTCTCCGCCGCACAAGTCGTGGTGGTGCTGATTGATGCGCGCGAGAATCTGGCTGAGCAAGATCTCACCTTGATCGGCTACGCGATGGACGCAGGGCGCGCGCTGGTTATTGCCGTCAACAAGTGGGACGGCCTGGACCAATATCAGCGTGACGAGTGTCTACGCGCGTTGGACCGCCGACTGGTGTTTGTGCACTGGGCTAAGCAGGTTTATATCTCGGCGCTACATGGATCCGGTTTGAGCGAACTGATGCAGTCCGTAGTGCGCGCGCATACGGCAGCCACGCGGGTACTGACATCGTCAGATCTAACTAAAACGTTGGAGCTCGCGTACGAGGGCTATCAGCCGCCGTTGGTTCATGGTCACGCACCGAAGCTGCGCTTCGCGCATCCTGGCGGCAACAATCCGCCAACCATCGTCATTCACGGTACGCGTACCAAAAACATTGCGCCGGCTTATCAGCGCTATCTGGAAAACTTCTTCCGCAAGCGCTACAAGCTGGAAGGCACGCCGGTCCGGATTACCTTCCGCGAAGGTGAGAACCCGTATGCCGGGCGTAAGAAGGTGATGACGAAAGAACAAGAGCAGAAGGCCCGACGCCGCGTTAGTGAACTGATTAAGCGCACGCGTTAGTCGGCGGCAGCTCCTGCTGCAGGCGACTTCACTCAGGTGAGATCGCCCTCGGTTAAACCGTACACCGCTGCATCCAAGGCTTGCCCACTTGTCCATAGTCGGTTTCTCGCTACCGCCTCGAAGCGTGCGCCCAATCGTTCTGCAGTGGCTCGGCTTGCGGTGTTTTCTAGTAATGCAACGATCTCAATGCGGGCAAGTCTTAATTCGGCGAAGCCGAAGCGCGCTACCAGCGTGGCGGCAGCAATCGCGATGCCTTGATGTTGCCGCGATTGACGCACCCAGTAGCCAAGATTTGCATGGTGATGAGTGAGATTGCGTTGTGACAAACCAGCGCCACCGAGCAACTCAGCCGTCGCCGTGTCGAACACGGCAAACGCGAAATGCTCGGCACGGTGTTGGCTAGCTTCGCAATGTTCAATCCATGCCACTGCGTCCGCCAATCCGTAATCTTTGTGGCACCACGGCAACCAGCGACCCACGGTCATAAGTGACTCCCGTGCCGCTTCGGCTAGCGCAGGGCCATCCGCGATGCGCCATGGGCGCAAGCGCAGTCGACCGTCGGTCAGTTCTGTTTTGCCGAGCGAAGATGCTGTGGATGGAGACATGGCGTTTGTATGCTCTGGTCGCAGCCACGATAATGGCAAGCTTTACAGTCAGGTGTCAGCATGAGCGCACGTATTCTCGACGGCAAACGCATTGCGCATGAATTGCTGGAACGCGTGCGAGTGTCCGTCAGCGCGCGCTTGGCGAAAGGTTTGGCTGCGCCAGGGTTGGCCGTCGTGCTGGTAGGTAGTGATGCGGCGTCATCGATTTACGTGCGCAACAAGCGCAAGGCGTGCGAGCAAGTCGGCTTCCAGTCGTTTGGTTATGATTTGCCAGCAAGCACAACGCAAGCTGCGCTGATTGCTTTGATCGACCAGTTGAATGCAGACGAACGCGTGCACGGTATCTTGGTACAAGCGCCGCTCCCGGCGCATATAGACGAAGACGCGCTGGTTGATCGGATTGATCCAAACAAAGATGTCGACGGCTTTCAAGCGGTCAACGTCGGACGTCTCGCGCTACGGCGTTTTGGCCTGCGGCCGTGTACGCCAAAGGGCGTAATGACCTTGCTCGGACACACCGATCGTCCGGTGCGTGGTCAACATGCGGTCGTCGTTGGTGTATCCAACCATGTGGGACGGCCGTTGGTACTGGAACTGATGATTGCCGGTTGTACGACCACCTCATGCCATCGCTTCACGCAAGATTTGGCCGGCTTTGTGCGCCAGGCGGACATTCTGATTGTCGCGGTTGGCAAACCTGGACTGGTTAAAGGTGAGTGGATCAAGCCCGGAGCCGTCGTCATTGATGTGGGTATCAACCGTCTGGAAGACGGTCATCTGGTCGGCGATGTGGAATTCTCCGTCGCGGCTGAACGGGCAAGCTGGATCACGCCCGTACCAGGTGGAGTCGGCCCCATGACCGTCGCCACCTTGATCGAAAACACGCTGGAAGCTGCCGAGGCGCGCGAAGCGTTGGCCAAGGTTGGCTGAGCTTTTCGCAATCTTGGGTAGACATCTGGCGGGTATCACGCCCAGCCGCGTATAATCCCATCTTTGCAGAGGGACTATTTGCATGCGTATCCTTGCCGAGGCCCTGACCTTCGACGATGTTTTTCTCGTTCCGGCCCATTCTTTGGTGTTGCCACGCGACGTGGACACCTCCACTCGGCTGACGCGTAACCTGCGTCTAAATATTCCGATTGTGTCTGCTGCTATGGACACCGTGACGGAAGCACGCTTGGCCATCACCATGGCGCAAAGCGGTGGTATCGGCATTCTCCACAAAAACATGACGGTCGAGCAGCAGGCGGCTGAAGTGCGTTTAGTGAAGAAGTTCGAAGCCGGCGTTATTCGCAGCCCGATCACCGTAGGCCCGGACACCTCCATTCGCGAAGTGTTGCGGCTGACCCACGCACACAACATTTCCGGCGTGCCCGTGGTGGATGGTCAACAGTTGGTTGGCATCGTCACCAGTCGCGACATGCGCTTTGAACGCAAGCACGACGATCCGGTGCGCAACATCATGACGCGCAAGGACAAGCTGATTACCGTGCGTGAAGGTGCCAGCCAAGATGACGTGCTGGTGCTGTTACACAAGTACCGCATCGAAAAAGTATTGGTAGTCAACGACGCGTTCCAGTTACGCGGGCTGATTACGGTCAAGGATATTCAGAAAGCGCGCGACAACCCGCACGCGGCTAAAGACCAACACGACACGTTGCTGGTCGGAGCCGCGGTTGGTGTCGGTGGCGATACCGAACAACGCGTTGCTGCCTTAGTCGACGCTGGTGTCGACGTGTTGGTAGTCGATACCGCGCACGGCCATTCGCAGGGCGTCATTGATCGCGTGTCATGGGTTAAGAAGCATTATCCGCAGGTGCAGTTGATAGCTGGCAACATCGTTACTGGTGAAGCGGCCCTCGCACTGATGGGGGCCGGTGCAGATGCGGTCAAGGTGGGTGTCGGCCCCGGTTCCATTTGCACCACGCGCATCGTCGCGGGTGTCGGCGTGCCGCAGATCACCGCCATCGACATGGTCGCCACCGCGTTGAAGGACGAAATTCCATTGATTGCTGATGGCGGTATTCGCTACTCCGGCGACATTGCCAAGGCACTGGCAGCTGGCGCGTCGACCGTAATGCTTGGTTCCATGTTTGCTGGCACCGAAGAGTCGCCTGGCGAGATTGAGCTGTTCCAGGGCCGCTCATATAAAAGTTATCGCGGCATGGGTTCCATCGGCGCGATGCAGATGGGCTCGAAGGATCGCTACTTCCAAGATGAAATCGAAGCGGACAAGCTCGTGCCAGAGGGCATCGAGGGACGCGTGCCGTATCGTGGCCCGCTGCGTAACATCATCCATCAGTTGATTGGCGGCTTGCGTGCATCGATGGGCTATTTGGGCGCACCGACCATCGAAGACGTGCGCAAGCAAGCCCAGTTTGTGAAAGCAACTTCTGCTGGCGTGACCGAAGCGCATCCGCACGATATTCAAATCACTAAGGAAGCGCCGAACTATCGGCTCACCCCTTGACCTTGGCGGTGGCGCACGTCGCGACAGGTCGACTCGGTATGAGATCTAACCTGTCGCGCGGGGTGTGAGACGGTGCTACAACGCCGTGACTCCGCTCATGCGCGCCGCTGCTATGCACGTCGTTCCCCATTCCCTAGCTTTCGCGTTCAACCCGGCCAGCCATGACCAGCATTCATTCCGACAAGATCCTTATTCTCGATTTCGGTGCGCAATACACGCAGCTGATCGCGCGCCGCATTCGAGAAATAGGCGTGTATTGCGAAATTTGGGCGTGGGACCACGATCCGGCAGAAATTGCTGCTTTCGGCGCCAAAGGCATTATTTTATCGGGCGGCCCGGAATCCACCACGTTGGCGGATGCACCCAAAGCACCCGCGCAAGTATTCGATGCCGGCGTGCCGCTGCTGGGCATTTGCTATGGCATGCAAACCATGGCGGCGCAGCTGGGTGGCGCTACTGAAGCATCTGGTGCACGCGAATTTGGCCACGCACAGGTCGATATTGTTACGCCGAGCCGTTTGTTCGACGGCCTGAACGATCATGCCGACGGCCATCAGTTAGACGTGTGGATGAGTCACGGCGATCATGTTGCTGCCGTTCCGCCCGGCTTTGTGGTGACCGGCACGACCGCGCGCATTCCCATTGCGGCGATGGAGAATGCTGCCAAGTGCTGGTACGGCGTGCAGTTCCACCCGGAAGTGACGCACACCAAACAGGGCGGGGCGCTGCTCAAACGTTTCATCGCCGATATCTGCGGCTGCGCCACGTTGTGGACAGCGGCCAACATCATCGAAGACCAGATCGCTCGCGTGCGAGCGCAAGTGGGTGACGAGCAGGTGTTGCTCGGTCTATCCGGCGGCGTCGATTCCTCGGTTGTTGCGGCCTTGCTGCACCGGGCGATTGGCGACAAATTGACCTGTGTGTTTGTCGATACCGGCTTGCTGCGCTGGAAAGAAGGCGACCAAGTGATGGCCACGATGGCGGCCAACATGGGCGTCAAAGTGATTCGCGTCAACGCAGCGGATCGCTACTTCGCAGCGCTGGAAGGCGTGGTTGATCCTGAGGCCAAGCGCAAGATTATCGGTGGCTTGTTTGTTGAGATCTTCGACGAAGAGTCCCGCAAGCTCGCTGTCGGCACTGATGGCGACGTCAAATGGTTGGCGCAAGGCACCATTTATCCCGACGTGATCGAATCGGCTGGCAGCAAGACTGGCAAAGCCCACGTCATCAAGAGCCATCACAACGTTGGCGGCTTGCCGGCGCACATGAAGCTGAAGTTGATCGAGCCGTTGCGCGAACTGTTCAAAGACGAAGTACGCCGTATCGGCGTGGCCTTGGGCTTGCCGCGCACTATGGTTTATCGCCACCCGTTCCCAGGACCGGGCTTGGGCGTGCGGATTTTGGGCGAAGTGAAGCGCGAATACGCCGAATTACTCGCGCAAGCCGATGCTATTTTCATCGACGAGCTGCGCAAGGCCGATTTGTACGACAGCACCAGTCAGGCCTTTGCCGTGTTCCTGCCAGTGAAATCGGTAGGCGTAGTGGGCGATGCGCGTGCTTATGAATGGGTGATTGCCTTGCGCGCCGTGGAGACCATCGACTTTATGACGGCCCAGTGGTCCCGCTTGCCGTACGAATTCCTTGGCACAGTATCAAATAGGATTATCAATGAGTTACGTGGTGTTTCTCGCGTAGTTTATGACATAAGCGGCAAGCCACCAGCGACGATTGAGTGGGAGTAACGGCAGGCGCCTGATGCTCGCTGCTGTTGGTCGACGGCTAGGTTGCCGTGTGAGTCTGAGGTGCGGCGATCCGCACTGGCACTAGGCGATGCTTGCGTGCGGCAAGCGAGTGGATGGAAAAAGCCGCTTGGGCCATCCATGCGATTACCCAGCTTCGGCCAGACGCTGCCAGCTACACTTTTGCCCAAGGCTAGCGCTGTGCCACCACTGCCAGTTTGGCCGACTACCTTTCTCAAGTTATCTCTGTAAAGTATTGAAATGAATGACGAAGAAACTATAGAAACCTCGTCTTCACCCTTCAGTGCAGAAGACATCATCCATATGCGCCACGCGCTGCAGTTAGCGGTGCACGCGCGTGATGCTGAGAATGAAGTGCCGGTCGGTGCGGTCTTGGTTCAGGGGGGCAACGTCGTCGGGCTGGGCTGGAACCGCAACGTCACCTTGCATGACCCGACTGCCCATGCCGAAATTCAGGCCTTGCGTGCGGCTGGGGAGAAGCTGAGCAACCACCGCATGCTGGGGGCGACGTTATACGTCACGCTGGAGCCGTGCTCGATGTGCGCTATGGCGATGATTCACGCGCGCATCGGCCGTCTCGTTTACGCGGCCACCGACCCCAAGACGGGAGCCGCCGGCAGCGTGTTCGATACGCTGATTTCCGAACGTCACAACCATCGCATTGAAGTGGCTGGCGGTTTACTCGCCGAAGAGTCATCTAGCTTGCTGCGCGAGTTCTTTCGCGCACGACGCTGATCACATGAACGTTGCCCGGTGAGACCAGCAAGGCTAAACGTCGCTGCGTTTTAACGGTCAAGTACGGTCTGCAGCCAAGCGGCTAGCTTGCGCTGTTCCGGCAACGGGTTGGACAGCGCAGCCAAGGATTCGGCGAGTGCCGGTAAGTCTGCTTCAACATCCGCGTCGGAAAGCGTAGGCAGGGTAGTGATGGAACCCGAGGTACCAAGCGCGCTGCGTAGTTGTGCGGTGGTGTCGGCCTGCGAGTAGCACACAGCGGTCCACGCGCTTTGCGGAATTGGCTGACGTCCACCAAACAACCAGAAGCCGCCGTCAGCAGCAGGCCCCAACACGAAGGGGCGAGTTGCATCCTCCAATGCAACGACGGCACTTTCGAGCAAGGTCGAAGTCAGCTGCGGAGCATCCGCGCCGATCAACAACACTCGCCCGTGGCGCGCTTGCAGTTCGGCGTACACGTGATCCAGTCGCGCACCCAAGCCACCTTCACCTTGCCAAGTGTGTGCAAAGCCAGACCATGCCGTACGCGCTTCCGGTGCGGCTTCGGCCACTGCCCAATAGGGCGTAAGGTAAGGGCATTCGCGCACCACCGCGGCTGTAGCTGCGCAGGCAAGTGCGTAGAACTTGAGCGTATCAGTTGCTCCTAACGTGGCGGCCAAACGGGTTTTCACCGGTGAAAACTTTGGTGTTTTTACGAAGATGGCCACTGCCGGCTTCATCGTTGCTCCCGTTGTGAGTCACGCCAGCGCGGCCACGCTTGTGCGACAGTCCGCCGCGCGTGTTGCAGCGTGGTGCGCAGCCAGCCGTGTTGCGCATATTTGCGCGCACTGGTTTCCACTACGGCGGGTATACCGCGTAAGGGTAAGCCGGCGTGGCGCGCGGCCCACACTAATAAGTGGTCTTCGCCGTAGGACACGTGTTCGTCGAAACCCTGCAATGCTTCGAAACAGTGTCGCGGTAGCACCAGTCCCTGATCGCCGAACGGTAGTCCCAGCCAGCGCGAACGGCAGTTGGCGCCGATGGCGTTCAACGCAGTCAACCTCGGGCCGTCATCGCGAAAAGCCAGCTTGAACCAGCCGAGGGCATCGCTACCTTCAGCCAGAAACTTCTGTAGCTCGCGTAAGCAGCCGGGCCGTAACTGCGTATCTGCGTGCAGAAACCATAACCAGTTGCCGGTGGCTAAGCGGGCGCCAAAGTTTTGCTGTCTGGCACGACCAGGTTCGCTATGGCATTCACGATAGCGCACCTGCAGTGGCCAGCCAGCTGGCGCTGGTCGAGTTTCCGCGTCAGCTCGCACGATAATCACTTCGCTGCCAAACGGCAGGCCGGTAAGCTGCTGTTGCAAAGCCGGCCATTCCTTTTCGGTCGGCGCCAGTGGCACGATCACTGACAGCGTGGGTTGCGTGGTGTGCATTACGTCACGCATCGACGCGGATGATCGCACGCGCTGTCGGTGTCTCGGCCGAGTGGTTTGCGCCGGGCGCCGGGAGACGACTTGCCGGGATACGGATAGTTGCGAACAAGCTGTCGGCTAATGATGGTTTGCGTCGTCAAATCAATGCGCCACCGCACGAGCTACCGCTACCCGCGCTACAGCCATAACAATGATCACCAAACGCGATCGGATCATCTTCGATATCGGTGAGCTTGTTGATATCCCAGAGGGTGCGTGGGTGGCCGCCCTGCGGCAGTTCCAACGCCTGATTGAAATCGCAGTCGTACAAATAGCCGCGCCAATCAACTGACAGGAGATTGCGGCACATCACGCCTAGAGCGGCGCGTGGGTTGAATGCATCCAACAGCGTTTGCATGTAATTATCGTAACGGCCTTCGCGCTGCAGCAGGTGCAAGAAGCGCTTGATTGGCATGTTGGTAATGGTGAACAGGCGGTTGAAGACGATGTCGAAGTGCTCGATTAACTCGCGCCGGTAAGTCGATTCCAATGCCGCTTGCGGCGGCGGCAAGGTCGCACCCAGCGGGTTGTAAACCAAGTCCAGCTCCAGCCTGCTGTCTGGCTTGCCGTAACCTAGTGCGTTGAGCTGATGCAAGGCGCGCAGACTAGGATCGAACACATGCTGGCCGCGTTGTTTTTCGACGTTGCCCTTGCTGTAGCAGGGCAGTGAGGCGACGATCTTGACACCTTGTGCGGCGAGGAACTCGGCAGTGTTTTCCTGACCAGGTCGGAACAGTACAGTGAGGTTGCAGCGGTCGATCACGGTCTTACCCAGCGCGCGTGATTCGCGCACCAAGCGACGAAAGTTTGGGTTCAATTCCGGAGCACCACCAGTCAAGTCCACCGTATGGATCGCCGGTGCATGCGCCAACAATTCCAACAGACGGTCGACCGTGGCCGCCTGCATAATTTCCGTGCGATTGGGGCCGGCCTCGACGTGACAATGTTGACAAGCCAGATCACACAACTTGCCCACGTTGATCTGCAGAATCTCCAACGGCGTGCGCGGCAGAGTTAGGCCATGTTCGCGCAACGTGTCGGTGAACGAGAGTACAGACGGGGAAAGAACGGCGTTCAAAGTGAATCTCTCCTGCTTGGGATTGCGCTGGCGGTGCTCATGGCATCGTCCGCTTATTTGGATATCGGTCGTAGGATAGATAATCCACTTGCGAGGGATGTCCAGCATCGATGATCTTTACGTTTCGGTGTAGCAGGTCATTCCAACCAGCCAACGACATCGTTGTCTGAGCCAAACTGGCGGCACCAAATAGCAGCAACAAGGTACCCAACAGCCTTCGTGCGAGAGGCTCATGCAGACCGTGAGCAGGCAACATTTTCATCATTTGGGCTCCTGCGTAGTCGAGGCGTCGGCGGCTGGTGTGAGCGTTAGATCGCCAAACCACGCCTTGACGTGTCCGCCGGTGTTATCCGTGTCGGAGGCCAAGGCAATGCCGGTCACGCGGGGAGCGGCACGGCCAAAGGCAGCGCGAAAATCTGCAGCCAAGTCTCGTTGCTGCAGCTGCCACGTGCCTGCTTCGGCATCACCGCTTTGCAGGACGATAGTACGCACCAGTTTGGAATAGGCATTGGCTGCGATGGTGCCCACTGGGTGATGATTGTCCCAGACATAGCACAGCGCTGAGGTAGGTATGGGATGGCCTACGGCACGACCTGCTATGTCCAACCGCATTCGCTGCAGCCACGACAAGCTTGCGCGCGGCACGTCGAAGAACACATAGACACGCGCAGCGAAGTCGTCACCGGATTTTTTCGACAAATCAGCCTTGGCGACGCTGTGGTTTACTTTCCAACGCCAACTCAGGGTCGTAGCGGCGGGGACATCCAGTACATGGGCGATCGCGCCTGAGGCACGGTTCGCATCGATGCTGAGCACGTCGTCGTTGCCGTCGCGAACGATCGCCAAGGATGCCGCTGGGCGATGGCGTGACATCGCATAAACTTTCCAGCCCGAAGGCAGATCCGGACCAGGCGGCGTGTTGGAAAAGCTCAGCGTCGTGACTGTCGCGGCCGTTGCCGACACCGGTGACAACAGCAGTATCAGCGCCAATGCTAGCCACGGCAGTCTCATCATCGCGCTCATCGGCGCCTCCATGCGTGATAACGCGCCAGCCAGCTGAGCACGCGTTCCGGTGCATGTGCTTTCTTCCAGTTGCCGGCGGCGTACTTGTTCGCTTCGGCCCAAGTGGGATACGCGTGAATCGTGCCAAGGATCTTGTTCAGGCCCAGCCCGTGGCGCATCGCCAGCACAAACTCGGCCAGCGTTTCTCCGGCATGCGCGCCGACGATGGTGGCGCCGAGAATGCGGTCCTTGCCTGGCCGCGTCAGTACTTTGATGAAACCTTGTGGGCGGTTTTCGGTAATGGCGCGATCTAGTTCCCCCAGTGAGTAGTGGGTTACCTCATAGGGCATTTCTTTTGCCTTTGCCTCGCGCTCATTCAGACCGACTCGCGCGACTTCTGGGTCCACGAAAGTCACGGATGGAATCACGGAATAGTCCACCCGAAAGCGCTTGAACTGGCCGAACAGCGCATTCACCGTCGCGTACCACGCTTGGTGCGCCGCGGTATGGGTGAATTGGTACGGTCCGGCAACATCGCCGCAGGCGTAGATGTTGGGATACAACGTGGTGAGGTATGCGTCGGTGTCCACCGTGCGTTCGGCCGGAATACCCAGCGCTTCCAGACCGAAGCCGGCCGTGCGCGGCTTGCGCCCAACCGCCACCAGCAACTGGTCATAAGGCAGGCGTACTCGCTTACCGCCTGCTTCACAAACCAATACCCGCTCATCGCCATCGCGCTCGACGGCCACGGCTTGGTGTCCGGTGCGCACATCCACGCCGTCGTCTGTAAGTCGGGTCTGTACGAAAGCCGACACCTCGTCGTCCTCACGCAGCAGCAACCGATCCTGCGCCTCGACCAGGGTCACCTGTGAACCCAGCCGCGCGAATGCTTGCGCTAGTTCGCAACCGATCGGCCCAGCGCCCATCACCACGAGCCGCGGCGGTAACTCGCGCAACTGCCACAGAGTTTCCGAGGTGAGATAGCCGGAGTCTGTGATGCCTTCGATCGGCGGCACGAACGGCTCGGCGCCAGAAGCAATGATGATCGCGCGCGTGCTGATCGGCTTGCCGTCTACTTCCACAATCCACGGCGACACGATGCGCGCTTGTCCGTGCCGCACATCCACCCCGAGTGCGCGATAACGTTCGATTGAATCGTGCGGCGCGATGGTAGTGATTGCCTGCTGCACGCGCTCCATGACGGCACGGAAATCGACGCTCACTTCACCAGCACTGATGCCAACAGATTTCGCGTCGCGTGCTTGCGCCACCAGCTTTGCCGCGTGGATCAACGCTTTCGATGGCACGCAACCGGTATTGAGACAATCGCCACCCATCTCGTGTTGTTCAATCAGCGTCACTTTTGCACGTACTGTGGCGGCGATATAGGCGCTAACTAGGCCAGCCGAACCTGCGCCGATCACCACTAGATTGCGATCAAACTGCTTCGGTTTTGGCCAGCGCGCATAAACCTTTCGCGCCTTGAGACGAGCGACGAGCCAGTGCGCTAGCAGAGGCAGGATGCCAAGCAAGACGAAGGCGCCAATGATGCGTGGTGAAAGAATGTCGGACGGCGACTGCAGACTAGCCAGCTGGGTGCCAGCGTTCACGAATACTGCCGTTGCGGCCAGCATGCCGACTTGGCTGACGACATAGAACGTGCGTGTTCGTAACGTGGTCAGGCCCATCAATAAATTGACCACGAAAAACGGAATCACCGGCAGCAGCCGCAGCGTAAATAGATACCACGCCCCGTCGCGCTGGATGCCTTCGTTGATGGTAGTCAGCCGTTTGCCGTAGCGCTGCTGCACGAAATCGCGCAGCACGAAACGGCTGGCTAAAAAGGCGAGGGTGGCGCCGATGCTGGAGGCGAACGAGACCAACAATGTGCCTTCCAGCAAGCCAAATAGTGCACCCGCAGCCAGCGTTAGCAAGGTCGCCATCGGCAGCGACAAAGCAGTCACCGCGACGTACGCCAGAAAAAAACCGGCGGCAAGAAGCCACGGGTGGGCTAGCTGGTAGTTGTCGAGGGCGGCGTGGCTGGACTTCAGCGTATCCAGTGTGAGCTGGTGTTGTCCGCCAACGGCAAAGAACCCGCCAACTGCGCCGAGCACGCCAATGACGATTAGCAGGCGAATAATGGTGGAGCTGTGTTTCATCTGTGCAAGTATCCGGCAAGGCTTAGGATGTCGTTCGTCACGGCAGTCTTGTGCAAGGCAATAGCACCTTGGCGGGACGCCGCGCAGAGGTGGCAGAAGTCAGTCTTGCAGATACTCCTGCACCATTTCGCGCCCTCGATGAATGCGACTCTTGACCGCGGCACGTGTCAGCAGCAATTGGTTCGCTATTTCAGTGATCGAAAATTCCTCGAAATCACGCAAAATGATGGCTTCGCGGTATTTGTCTGGTAACGACTGGATGGCGGCAGCTAAGTCGTGGCGCAGCGCGTAATGATCGGTGTAAGTGAAGATCGGCGCGTCATTTGCGGGCAGGCTCGCCTCGCCGTGCATAGCGCGCCACAGTCGGTGGCATTCACGCCGCACGATGGAAAATGTCCACGCAGGGAATGCGACAAGCGTGCGCAAAGCGCCGATGCGCTGAAAGGTCAACAACAATGATTCCTGCACGGCGTCGTCCGGGTCCACACTGCTGGCGCACTGCGATTGGGCGATCCGGCGTAGCTTGGGACGGCACTCAACCAACCGTTGCTCCATGGCGGCCAGGTTGCCTTGGCGTGCAGATTCCAGCAGGGTAGAGTCAAGTCGCATCGCGTACCTGGTAAAGGTTATTTAGCGGATTGATGTGGATAGCGCTTACCTAATAGAGGCAGCGGATGCCGAAAAGGATTCAAGCTTCGCCTGAAGTTTTGCATGGCGAGTGTTGCATCAACATAAAACTCTGGATCTAGCGCGCTACGCTGGCACCTACGGAGCGCATCATGGCCTTACGACTAAGCTTATTTCTCACCTTGCTGTTGCTGCTGGCCGCGGCCGAGTGGGTGTGGCCGCGGCATCATGCGGCACCACAACGGCGACGACGCTGGACCACGAACCTCGGCTTTGGTGTGATGAATGCGCTTGGCATGCGGGTGTTGGGGCCGTGGGCAGCGGTGAGCGCGGCGGCTTGGGCGCAGCTGCACGGTGTCGGTATTCTGCATGTCACTCACGCGCCAACAATCCTTGCGGCGTTGATCGGATTACTCGCGCTGGATCTGGTGATCTACCTACAGCATCGGCTGATGCATCGGGTCGACTGGTTGTGGCGGTTGCACCGCATGCATCACACCGATCTGGCGATTGATGTCAGCTCTGGAGTGCGCTTTCACCCGCTGGAAATTGTGTTCTCAATGGGCGTCAAGGTTGGCGCTGTGCTGCTGCTTGGCGTGACACCCGGCGTGGTGATGGTCTTTGAAATTGTGCTGAGCAGCTTCTCGCTGTTCACCCATGCCAACGTCGCCATCCCGCCACGCATCGACCGTTGGT
This sequence comes from Rhodanobacter sp., assembly GCA_039924175.1. GTDB lineage: Bacteria > Pseudomonadota > Gammaproteobacteria > Xanthomonadales > Rhodanobacteraceae > Rhodanobacter. Next base: position 12,564 of record JBDTBF010000079.1, on the reverse strand, counting down.
TGCGTTGGGTGATCGTGACGCCAGACATGCATCGGATCCATCATTCCGTACTGCGTGACGAGCACGATAGCAATTACGGATTCCAGCTTATTTGGTGGGATCGGTTGTTCAACAGCTACCGCGCCAATCCACGGCAACCGCAAGCGACGATCAAGTTGGGCCTGGACAGGTTTCGTAGTGATGAGGAACAGCATTTCACGCAGCTTTTGTGGCAGCCATCAAAGCCTCTCGGATAATGCCGGCGCGTTGATGATAAGTGCATCGCGCAAGACGCGCCGCGCTAACGTTTACCAGCTCATTGGTAGACCCGGCTAGCGCCACTATACGACCTCGTTATTTGCGCGAAAAAGCCGCATGGCGATGACGGTCGTAGCAGTTCCTATGCCGTTTGGACGGCTGGGATGGCTTCCAAGTTTTTCCCTGGATTGATGCAGATCACCATGCCTTATTCAAGGCGGGCGTATTCTTCGGTAACGCGAATCATTCGTATTGACACTCCGACGAGTTGTGCGCTTTCGCGTGCGTGAATTTGCGCTTGCGTGCCAATACGCCCTTGACCAGGGAGAGTCTTTGACCATGACTGAAGTCCAGAAACTGGCGGCGTTTGTTCACGCCGCCGAGTACGCGCAACTCAGTGCGCCAGCAGTTGAACAAATCAAAATCCGTATCCTTGACACCCTCGGCGTTGCCATCGGCGCGATCGATGCAGCGCCCATGCGAGCCATTCGCAAACTTACCGAATCGCTCGGCGGCAACGGTGCTTCCACGCTGATCGGCGGCGGTAGCTCGGCACCTGATCGGGCTGCGTTTTATAACATCGGCCTTAGTCGCTATCTCGACTTCATGGACAGTTATCTCGCCCCCGGCGAAACCTGCCATCCGTCGGACAACATCGGCGCAGTGTTGGCAGCAGCGGAAAGCGTCAATGCCAGCGGCAAGGATTTCCTCACTGCCGTGGCCGTGGCGTACCAAGTGCAGACGCGACTGTCCGATGTGGCGCCGGTGCGCGCCAAGGGTTTTGATCACACCGTACAGGGTGCCTACGCGGTCGCAGCGGCCGTCGCCAAAGTGATGGGGTTGGATGCGGCCAAGACGGCCAACGCTATCGCCATCTCAGGCACCGCCAACAATGCCTTGCGCGTTACCCGCACCGGCAATCTGTCGAACTGGAAAGGTCTGGCCTATCCACAAGTCGGCAAAGAAGGGACTCACGCAGCGTTGCTGGCTAGCGTAGGTATTACCGGCCCCGAGCAGATATTCGAAGGCAATAAAGGCTTGAAGCAAACTATCACCGGTCCGTTCGATATCGATTGGTCACGCGAGAATCTGGAAAGCGTTCTGCGCACCATCATCAAGAAGCACAACGCAGAGATTCATTCGCAATCCTCGATCGATGCCGCCATTGATGTGGCTGGCCAGCACGGTTTTCGTGCCGACGCCATTCGTGCGGTACGCATCACCACGTTCCAGGTTGCCTACGACATCATTGGCGGCGGCGAGGAGGGTGACAAGCGCCACATTCACAGTAAGGAAGAGGCGGATCATTCGCTGCCATATATGGTGGCCATCGCGTTGTTGGACGGCCAAGTACAGCCGGCCCAATACGCCTCTGAACGTATTGTCAGTGCTGACGTACAGGCTTTGCTGCAGAAAGTATCGGTGGCGCCAGATGCTGGATTCACCGCTCGCTTTCCAAAAGAAATGCCGAGCAAGGTGGAAGTGGAATTAAACGACGGCACGTTATTGTCCGCCTCCGCCGCAGCCTACAAAGGCTTCACTTCGCAGCCGCTGGATTGGGCCAGCGCGTGTGAGAAATTCTACCGGCTAGCGATGCCCTTCACCGGTAAGGATCTGGCTGACCAGATTGCACGCTCCGTACATGAACTGGACGCCCACAACGTGCGTGAACTGACCGCGCTGCTAGCCAAGGTTGCGCCGCAGCGCCACGTGTCAGCCGCCGCCTAATTCCCGAACGTCCCCCTCCCCACAACGAAAGAAGAAAGATCATGGCTAACACCAGTTTCGACTTCGTCCCGCGCGCTTATCGCCCCGACAAACCCCGCTCATTTGGCTTGACCGAAATTCGCGGGCCGTATTACGCCACCTATGGAACGAGACATTTGGCCGACGTGCTTGAGGTCGCAGGTCAGTGGGTCGATGGCGTCAAATGGGCCGGTGGCTCGTTCGCTCTGTTGCCACGCGAGCAAGTGCGTGCGTTCAGCGATCTCGCCCACAAGCACAACGCCTATATCTCGTCGGGCGGCTGGATTGAAACGGTATTGCGCTACGGCCCGGATGCCGTGGACAAATACTTGAAAGAAGCCAAGGAAGTCGGTTTCGATGTGATTGAAATTTCCACCGGTTTCATTACCGTTCCCACCTCCGGCTTGCTGCGTCTGATCGAGCAGGTCAAGAAGGCCGGACTCAAGGCTAAACCGGAACTAGGGATTCAGTTTGGTTCGGGCGGTGATTCCACCGAAGCCGAGTTGGCAGCCGAAGGCAAAAAGGACGTGGGCGACTTGATCAATCGTGCAAAAAGCGCGCTGGATGCCGGTGCCGACATCATCATGATCGAGTCCGAAGGCATCACCGAGAATGTGGTGACCTGGAACACCGCTGCTGCCGCATCGATCATCAACGGCGTGGGCCTGGAGCACGTCATGTTTGAATCGGCCGACCCGCTGGTGTTTGAGTGGTACATCAAAAACTACGGTAACGAAGTCAACCTGTTCGTCGACCACTCGCAAATCCTGCAACTGGAAGGCTTGCGCCAAAATATCTGGGGCAACAAATCGACGTGGGGGCGCATCGCCAACCCGGCACCCGCAAAGGCCTGACTAGCTCAGGGAGGCCATTGCAATAAGTTGTATTGGCAGACAAACGCAAACGCGCGTTTAATGGAAACTTCGTTGTTAGAGGACATGACACATGTTGGTTTATGACGCGAAGAGTCCGGCACCGCGCTGTTTGCGAATGTTTCTGCTGGAAAAGCAATTGCTGCTACCGGCGGTAACCATTGATGTATTTGCCGGTGAAAATCGCCAACCCGCGTTCCTTGCTGTTAACCCGGCGGGACAAACACCGGCACTGCGTTGTGACGACGGCAGTACCTTGGGCGAGGCAGTAGCTATCGCCGAATATCTGGAAGAGTTACACCCCACGCCGGCACTGATTGGTAGCACGCCGGAGCAGCGTGCCCAAACGCGACAGTGGTGGCGCAGGGTGGAACTCAACATCACCGAATTCATCCACAACGCTTACCACTATGCCGAAGGGCTAGAGCGTTTTACGCCGCGCATTCCGGTTTTACCTGATGCAGCAGACGGCCTGAAGGCGATCGCACAAGATCGCCTGCGTTGGCTGGACGGCATGTTCGGAGCTGGCCCGTACTTGTGTGGTGAGCGTTTCAGCGTTGCCGATATCTGGCTCTACGTATGGCTGGATTTTGGCATCAGCGTCAATCAGCCGTTTGATCGCAACTTGCCACATATCGGGCCGTGGTTTGAACGGATAGCGGCGCGGCGAAGCGCGGAGCTTAGTCGACAATTACTACCGTCGACTGGGGCCGGTGACGCGTAACCGACGTTGTTGTGATTGAGCGCGGCATCCCCGCGCTCTGATCATTAGTGCTTCGCGAACTCGTGCACCATTTCCGTCATCGTACGTGCAACGCAAGCGCCATCGCAGCGACCCGCGAGATACCCCGTTCCACACGCAGTCAGTTCCGCAATAGCGCCTTGCAACGCTTGTGCTTCCGCACTTCGCGGAGTTCCGTCGCCGCCGGCCGCTCGTTCCTGCTCGGCATAAGTGCGTACCGCGTGGACCATCGTGTTCGCCATCTGGTCCGCATCAACTTCTCCGCGTAGAAAACCGGGTGCAAACGCGACCGCTTGATCAACTGCAGCGCGCATCCGACCTGCCTGTGTCGTTGGGGCCGACGTCGAGCCCGTGGTTCCCTGCTGCTGCCCAACAACTGAATCTGTTGCCATTACACGTTCCTCTTGCTGTTATTTCTTCAGAAAGTATACGACTGCGCCGCAGCGCCTGATGCCACTTAGGTCAAGCGCGAAGCAGGGTAGTGGCGGTTAAATTTGCGTCCCAGATGGATCAGGGTTCCGATGTTCGCGAGTGACCCTGTGTCGTGCAAGGACGCAAGGCTGCGCATTCCGGCGTCTGTCGCGCTTTGGAGGTTAAGGCGGGAATTGGACTGTGGAAGGAGCAACTGACGATTAGCCCTTCCCCAGCGGTTTTATAGGCCAGCCAATCGGCGCATAGTGGAGCACCCAACGGATTCGCCGACCGACCAAGCAAAGTCAGACAGACTCCTAGGTAGAACCCCTGCCACTTGCTGCATGACCCTGATCGTGCCGGACTTCCAACCCTTACCCGAGTGGAGTGCAGCCGGATGCGCATGATATCTACAGTCGTGATGGCGGGCCTGCTGTGCGCAGCAGGCGTGGTCTGGGCGCAACCCGTGCCGCAGGCACCGGCGCCAGCGCCCAACACCCACAACAGCGCAGACGCACCGCCGCTGACCCGGTTGCCAACGTGGGCGGTGCCGCAGTCGTACAACTTGGCGATTACGAGTGATCCGGCCAAGTCCGGCTATAGCGGCACGGTCACTATTGCGCTGGACCTGAAAAAGGCTTCTGACCATTTGTGGCTGCACGGCAAGGATCTAAAGGTGTCGTCGGTAACGGTCACCGATGTGCAGGGCAAAACCTACTCCGCTAAGTACGTCGAGGCAGCGCCGAAAGTCGGCGTCGCCCGCATCGATTTCGGCAGCACGATACAGCCACAGAAACTGTCGCTGAAGATGGCCTTCAGCGCACCATTCAATGCGACGCTGCAGGGCTATTACAAGGTGGTGTTCGCCGGTAACTCCTACGCGATGACGCAGATGGAGCCAATCAGCGCACGACTGGCGTTTCCGTGCTTTGACGAGCCGGGGTTCAAGGCGCCGCTGACGCTAAGCCTGACCATTCCAGCCGCTGACAAGGCGGTGGCCAACGCGCCCCAGACCAGCGACAAGCCGGCCGACAAGGGCTGGAAGACCGTGACATTTGAGACCACGAAGCCGCTGCCAACTTATTTGTATGCGTGGATGGTGGGCCCATGGGATATCGTCGACGGCCCGACCATTCCAGCCAATCAGTGGCGTTCGGCGCCGGTGCCGCTGCGCGGCATTGCCACCAAGGGCAACGGCCCGAAGCTGAAGCGTGCGCTAGCGATGGCACCGGCCATCATCGAGCACGAGGAGGCCTACTATCACTTCGGCTACCCGTTCGGGAAGCTCGATTTGGCCGCGCTACCGGACTTCTCCGCCGGTGCGATGGAGAACGCGGGACTGATCACCTACCGCGATTTCCTGCTGCAACTGGATAACGATGCCTCGCCCAGCCAGGTGCGCAGCGTGTTCAATGTCGAAGCCCACGAAATGGCGCACCAGTGGACCGGCGACACGGTCACCCTGGATTGGTGGAACGACATCTGGCTCAATGAGGCGTTCGCCACCTGGATGCAGCAAAAAATCGAGGGCGAGATCCATCCCGACTGGCAAGCCCATCTGGAGCGCATCGAGGGCGGCGAAGGCGCGATGTCCAACGATAGTCTGGTCAGCGCGCGCATGATCCGTCAGCCGATCACCGGCAATGGCGACATCGAAACTGCGTTTGACGGCATCACCTATCAGAAAGGTGCCGCCGTGCTAGGCATGTTCGAGAACTTCGTCGGCCCGAAAGTCTTCCAGAAAGGTATGGACGGGTACATCAAAGCCCACGCCTTCGGTAACGCTAAAGCTTCCGACCTGGTCAATGCCATTGCCACTGCCGCCGACAAGGGCGACGCTTTCAAGCACGCATTCAACAGCTTTCTGGACCAGAACGGCGTCCCGCTACTGAAAACCAAGCTCGACTGCGCAAGCAAGGGCGACGCGGTAGTGCACCTGAGCCAGAGCCGCTACCTGCCGCTAGGTTCCACCGGCGAAGCCAACCGGTTGTGGGGCCTTCCGGTTTGCATGCGGTTTCCAAACGGCACGCAATGCCAGCTGCTCGACAGCAAGACCGCCGATATGAAGGTTCAGGGTGGTCAGTGCCCAGCCTGGTACATGGCCAACGCCAATGGCGACGGCTATTACCGGTATGAGATGGCCGACGCCGACCAAGCAGCGCTGACCAAGGTCATCGCCCAGCGTGCCGACGGTGAACAGCTGGCTTATGCCGACTCAATCGATGCGGCCTTCCATCGCGGCGATCTTGATGCCGCTCAAGCGCTGGCCGCGATGCGCGAACTGGCACCATCCAAGGTACGCCAGATTGCACTGGCGCCGCTGTCGACGGTCAGCTGGATCTATGAGCACGAGGCGCAGACCGACGCACAGAAGGGGGTGGTTCGCGAGATGGTCGCCAAGGCCTATTTGCCACGCCTGCAGGCGCTTGGCTATCAGCGGCGGGCTGGCGAATCGGCCGATGACGTGCTCATGCGCAGTGGGTTGGCCAGTTCACTGGGCCTAGGCATCAAGTTGCCTGCGGTGCGTACGGCGCTGCTCCAGCAGGGTGAAGCGGCATTAAAGCTGGGCCAGAATGGTCTGCCAGATCTAGGCGCTGCCAATCCCGATCTGCTAAGCACCGTGCTGTCGGTGGCGGTTGAGGAAAAAGGCAAGCCAGCCGTTGACGAACTGATGGCGGCCATCCCCAAAACCACCGATCCGGTCAAGCGCAACGCCATGCTCTCCGCACTCGGGCACGCCCCCGGCGCACAGGCTGACGTGGCGCGCAACTTCGCCCTGACCAAGCAGGTCAAGGTCGGCGAAATGATCATGGTGCTGCGCGGTGGCCGCGAGACGGTGGCTCAGCGCGACAGCCTGTGGCAGTGGTTCACCGGCCACTATACGCAGATCGTCGCCCGCACCGGTGTGTTTTCCGGCGGCTACTTGCCGCTGATCGGCGCCGGCGGCAGCTGCTCGCAAGCCGAAGCGCAGCGTGTAGAAGCCTACTTCAAGCCCAAGCGTGGACAGGTGCCGGGCCTTGAGCGCGGTCTAGCCCAGGCGCACGAATCGATCATGCTATGCAGCGCACTGAAGGCCAAGCAAAACCCGGCGGACATCATGCAGAAGCACTGATCGACGGCGAGTAACACAGGCTGTCGAAACTCGATTGCAACTGCCCCGAGCGTATCGCGTCGAGTATCGCGTTCTAGGCGCGACTCCTCGCAAGCCCGGTGCAGCCGCCGACGCCTTGCGATCGGTTGAAGTGCTGCGCGTAATCATTTTCCGTCCCTGCGCATCAAGCCCCGCAGAGGGCGATCGGTGAGAACCTCAGGCAACATGGAGAATGCCTATGCTTCGCGCCACTGTGCCCCGGCCAGAGGCTTTCCAAAAACAGTGTCGGCTGCCGTCGCAGGCCAGCCGACACTGTGCGAGCCTCGTTATTGTGTTGTCAGTTTCCGCATGCGCGCCGACGTGCGGTGCGCCAAACGGTAGAGCGCAGGCAGTACCAAAAGGGTGAGCAAGGTAGACGAGATAATGCCGCCGATCACCACGGTCGCGAGCGGCCGCTGCACTTCGGCGCCGGTGCCAACGTTCAAAGCCATCGGGATGAAGCCGAGCGAGGCAACCAGTGCCGTCATTAGCACTGGACGCAGCCGGGTCAACGCGCCTTCGACAATCGCATAATCCAGATCGTGACCTTCTTCGCGCAGGTGCCGGATAAAAGACACCAGCACCACGCCGTTGAGCACGGCCACGCCAGATAGCGCGATAAAGCCCACGCCGGCAGAGATCGACAATGGAATGTCGCGCAGCCACAACGCGGCCACACCGCCGGTCAACGCCAACGGGACGCCACTGAAGATCACCAACGCGTCCTTGACGGAACCAAACGCCAGGAACAGCAGACCGAGGATCGCCAGCAACGCCACTGGCACGACGATTTGCAGCCGTTGACTGGCGGAAATCAGTTGCTGGAAGGTGCCGCCATAGTCGACCCAGTAGCCCTCGGGCATCGTCACTTCCGCGGCAACGGCGCTCTGCACATCCTGCACAAATGAGCCTAGATCACGACCGCGCACGTTGGCGGTGATCACCACGCGGCGCTTGCCGCTTTCCCGACTAATCTGGTTGGGGCCCGGTGCCACCGCGATGTGCGCTACCTCACCCAATGGAACGGTCGACGGTGGTGTGGTGGTTCTGTCGGCAGTAGGCATCCCGGGTGTTGGCAACGGTATCGGCAACGCGGCCAGGCTTTCCAGATTGGTACGCTGTGCCTCGGGCAGGCGTACCACGATGTCGATGCGTCGATCGCCCTCAAATATTCTGCCGGCCTCACGCCCACCCAGGGCGATACCCACGGTGTCCTGCAGGTCCGCCATCGACAAACCGTAGCGCGCCAGCGCCTCGCGATCGGGTTCAATCGTTAGCAGTGGCAAGCCAGTGGTCTGTTCGAGCTTGACGTCGGCCGCGCCAGCAATGCCGGCGGCAATGCGCTCGACCTGCTCGCCCAGCGTCTTCAGTTGCTCCATGTCATCGCCGAACACCTTGATCGCCACCTCGGCACGCACGCCGGCGATCAACTCGTTCATACGCATCTGCACCGGCTGGGTGAACTCGTAGTTGTTGCCCGGTATCGCGCGCACGGCGGCGTCCAGCTCGCGCACCAGTTCCGCCTTCGGCTTGCGCGGATCCGGCCAGTCCTTGCGATCCTTCATCATGATGAAGGTGTCGGCGACCGACGGCGGCATCGGATCGGTCGCCACCTCGGCAGTACCAATTTTGGCGAATACGCGATCAACTTCGGGAAACTGCTTGATGCGCGCCTCCAGGTGTTTTTGCATGCCGATGGCCTGGGTCAAGCTGGTGCCAGGAATGCGCAGGGCGTGCAGCGCGATGTCGCCTTCGTCCAGGTCGGGAATGAACTCGCTACCCAGGCGTGGCACGACAAGCGCCGTCGCCACCACCAGAATGGCTGCCGCCGCAACCACCGCCACGCGCCACGCCATGACCCAGCTCAGCAGCGGCGCGTAAACACGCCGCAACCCGCGCATAACGCGGTTTTCCTTTTCGGCCACCCGGCCGGTGACGAACAACGCGACGGCGGCTGGCACAAAGGTCAGCGACAACACCATCGCCGCGCTCAAGGCGATCACCACGGTGAAGGCCATCGGGTGAAACATCTTTCCCTCCACCCCCGACAGGCTGAAGATCGGCACGTACACCACCGCAATAATCAGCATGCCGAACAGGCTCGGCTTGATCACCTCGGCGGTGGCGCTGGCGGTGAGGTCGAAGCGTTCCTTGCGGTCGAGCAAGCGTCCCAGCCGGTGCTGCGCCTCGCCAAGTCGGCGCAGGCAGTTTTCCACGATGATCACCGCACCGTCCACGATTAAACCGAAATCCAATGCACCCAAGCTCATCAGGTTGCCGGAGACATTCCGGTTCACCATGCCAGTGATCGTCATCAGCATGGTTAACGGAATCACCGCCGCGGTAATCAACGCCGCGCGCAGGTTCCCTAGCAGCAAAAACAACACCGCAATCACCAACAGCGCACCTTCGACGAGGTTTTTGCGGACCGTGTCGATCGCCCGATCCACCAGTTGCGTGCGGTCGTAGACCGTTCGCGCGATCACGCCCGGCGGCAACTGTTTGTTGATCTCAGCCAGCTTGGCGCCAACCCGCTGGGCCACTACGCGACTGTTTTCACCGACCAGCATGAAGACGGTACCGAGCACCGACTCCTGACCATTCTCGGTGGCAGCACCGGTACGCAGTTCGGAGCCTTCATCAACGTTGGCCACGTCCTGCACGCGCAGAGTGACGCCCTCGCGACGCGCGATCACGGTGTTGCGCAGACCTTCCATATCGGTGATCTGGCCCGGCACGCGGATCAGGTATTGCTCACCAAAACGCTCGATGTAACCGGCACCGACATTGGCGTTGTTGCGCTCGATAGCCGCCTGCACGTCGCTCAGGGTCAAGTGATAAGCAGCCAGCTTGGCGGTATCGGGGGTGACGTGAAATTGGCGCACATAGCCACCGATCGTGTTCACCTCGGTCACGCCGGCAAGGTTGCGCAACTGTGGCCGAATCACCCAGTCCTGCACAGACCGCAGGTCGGTCGGCGTCCACATCTGGCCATCGGCACGGCGTGCACTTGGCTCGGCCTCGACCATATACATGAAAATTTCGCCGAGTCCGGTAGCCACCGGGCCCAACGCGGGTTCAATGCCAGCCGGTAACTGACTGCCGGCTTCCTTGAGCCGTTCGGAAACCTGCTGGCGGGCGAAATAGATGTCGGTCCCGTCTTCAAAAACGGCGGTGACCTGCGACAGGCCGTAGCGGGCGATCGAGCGGGTGGATTCCAGACGAGGCAAGCCGGCCAGCGCAGTCTCCACCGGATAGCTCAGCCGCTGCTCCGCTTCGAGCGGAGAGTACCCGGCGGCTTCGATGTTGATTTGCACCTGCACGTTGGTGATGTCGGGTACCGCATCAATCGGTAGCCGGCCGTAGTTCCATATGCCCAGCGCGCCCAACGCGAGGGCCAGAATAAGTACCAGGCCGCGATGGACAATCGCGGCGCGAACCAGTCGTTCAAGCATGGCGTTGTCCTTTAGTGGTCGTGGCTGGCGCCGGACTTTTCGATGTCCGCGCGGATCAGGAAGCTCTGCTCGGTCACGTAAGTCGTGCCGGGTTTGAGCCCATCGAGAACTTCTACCGACTGGCCATCGCGCGCGCCCAACTCCAGCATGCGCACCTCGTAGGTTTCGCCGACCTGGGCAAACACCACGCTGAAGTCGCGAAAGCGCTGCAGGCCGGAAATCGCCACCGCCAACGGCACCTGTCGCTCGGCGATGGTCACCTCGCCGACCACCGGCATACCCGGGCGCCAGGCCGCGTCGGGGTTGGGCAGGCGCGCTCGCGCTACCACGCTCAGCCCGGCATTGCTCACCGGAACTAGCGCATCGAGCGTGGTCTGCACGCCGTCACCTCCCGTCGCCGAACGCACCCGCACCGACTGCCCGGGTTTCAGACGATTGGCCGCGCTGCCCACGGCATGCAACTCCACCCAGACCGAGGAAAGATCTGCGATCTCGAACAACGGTGTATCTCCCGCGACATCGCCGGCATTGGTATTGCGGGCCAGCACCACGCCGTCCAGTGGCGAGCTAACCGAGTAAGTGCGCATGCTGTCGTTGCCCTCGACCGTCGCCAGGGTCTGTCCACGTTTGACGTGATCGCCGAGGTTGACCGGCACGCTGCGAACGATGCCGGGGAAGCGTGCCCGCACCTGAGCGAAGCGGCTGCGATCAATCGCCACTTGCCCCATGAGCTGCAGCGTGTCGCGGACCGTGGCCGGCCCGGCCTTGGCGACTTTGATGCCCGAAGTCGTGGCGGTGGCCGCGGGAATGACCACCCGACCTTCGTAAGAGGCGTAGGTCCAATGATGCGTGTTGCCGGCGTGGGTCGCGCTGACCTTGACGTCGAACGAGTGCGGCTCGACGACGCTGCTGGTGGCTGTCAATGCGTCTTTCTCGGCACGGAACGCAAAATGATTGACTTCACCGTCCAGCCGCTTGGCCTCAACCGAAACCTGCACGGCCTGCGGTGGCAGGGGCTTGTCGTTCTGGTACGCATAGAGTCGAAACTGCGGCGGCACGCCGGTCTCGTAGACAGTGATTTCCAGCGCAAAGGCGCCGTCGCGCAGCAGGCGACCATTGTGCGGGCCCCGCTCAAAGTCCGCGGCGGTCGACTCATGCTCGGTCGCTGTGGGTTGATCGGACGTGCGGTCGCCGCACGCGGTCAGACTGAGCAAGAGCAACAGCGCGCAAAAAGTGCTCAGGGTGATCAGGGGCTTCATGGGGTAACTCCGGTGGTGGCCGTCATCCGTTCGATGTCGGCCAGCAGGGTGTGATAGCGCAACGCGGCATCGATCTGCGCGGTACGAAGGTCAAGCAGGGTGCGTTGCGCTTGCGCGAGCGAGACGAAGCTGAAACGGCCGGCAGCGAAGCCCTTGCGGGTCAGTGCCAGTGCTGACTCAGCCTTGGGAATCATTCGGTCGCGATGGGCTTCATACGCCGTACGCGCATGCAGCAGTTCTTGATAAGTCGTGAACAATTGTTGACGGGTTTTCGTGGCAGACGCCTCGGCCTGCGCTTCTAGCGCATTCGTTTCGGCCTGGGCCTGCGCCACGCTGAGCGCGGAGCGGCGTGGGCTGCCCAGCGGAATCGTGACCCCGGCAACCAGCGCGGTGTCGTTGGAGATCCCCAGACGTCGAATGCCCACGTGCGCAGTGATATCGGGTCGGGACATCGCAGAGGCCAACCGCTCGCGTGCTTTGGAGGTGCGTGCGTCGAGGACCAGCGCGCGCTGGGCAGGATTGTCCGGCAGGCGGGCGGCGAATTGCTCGAAGGATGGCACCGTGGGTAGCGTAAACAGGTCGCCACTGACCGAGGCAAAATCAGCTTCATCGGCTCCCCACAGCGCCGCCAAGGCGACCCGTGCACTGGCCAGCTCATGCTCCGCATGTTCCACCTCGATGTCCGCCTGTTCCTGCCGGATCTGCATGAGGG
>JBDTBF010000078.1:0-8125 GCA_039924175.1 Rhodanobacter sp. | reverse complement strand
TCGCGCCAGAAGGCGTCATTGGCAAAACGCTGGAACAGATCGGGTGGCAGCAGCGACTTGCGTACTTCGGCTTTCACCTTGCTACGTACGGTATGCAGGCCGGGCGTGCCGGCGCGCCGATCGAATTCGCTGACGTCGTAATCAACGTGATCGAAATCGTGCTTGAACGGTGCTTCGCCGATGAAGTCGTAGATCGCTTTGAGCGCTTTGGCCGGCTCGGTGGTGAGGGTTTCGTACTGCACCAGCAGCAGACGATCGGTTTGCGCGCCGTAGCACGCCTGCTTCAGCGCATCGAACGCGTAGCCGACCAGACCGTCGGCTGAAGCCACGCCGTTGGCGCGTGTGTAGACGGTGCCGCCGGGGGTGTAGTTGAAGATCGAGGAGGGACTGAACACGTTGCGCTGTACCAACTGTTCGATGCTATCGACCACCCAGGGCAGGTGGCGCACGCAGGCGATGACTTTGGCAGCGGGGAATAGCTGGGCAAGTGCCGGCATCCGCGCGCACCAGGCGCGGCTGGTGTCGAAGACCACCTCGGCTTTGCAGTCGGCGTAGTAGTTGTCGAATAACCCATTGAGAATGCGCTGGCGCTGAGCGTCGTTGATGAATACGGCGAACTCATTGCGCTCGCTCATCTCACCCAGCAGGGCGCCAAACATCCCCGCCAGTGGGCCGGACATGCCAGCCTGAAAGCGAGGGTTTTGTCGTAGTAAGGCAGCCAGCAGTGTGGAGCCAGAACGCGGCAGGCCTGAGATAAAATGAATGCGATGCATACTTCCCCTGAAAGCATTAATGACCAAGCTGCGACGCAGCCGGCGTTGGGCTACGACTACCTGCCGCAATCGTCATCGACGTTGAGTCACCCATCGGTCACTTTAGGTTTGCCGACGGTTTACGGATACCCCTAAACTTGGGGGTATCGGTAAACCATTCCTCGTGATCTACGACGCGATGGTGCTGGCCGCAGTTGCAGTTCTTGGTATAAAAGAGGGCAGTCGAGGGTCGCCCGCGCTTGCGTCGTCAGGTCGGTCGCAGTAGCTGGCTTAATCGCGACCGGTCAGTAGCCAGTTTGAATCGAACCAAAGAGTTGGTGGAACTTTCAGGGGAGTTGACCGATTGACCAACGTACCTAATCCGGCATCCATCGAGCCGGCTACGATGGAGCGCATCTATTCGTTATGGGATGCCCTGGCGGAGATGGATGTTTCGAATGCGGACGACTCTCTCCACGCCTTGCTTACGGGCGCGTGCCAGTTGTTGACAGCGCAAGCGGCTCTATGCGTGGTTGTCGTGCGTATGCCGCAGACTGGCACGAACAAGACGAGCGCTATCTGGCGTCCGTGTCACGTAATGCGCTTTGACCCCGATGTGGTCGCCAAAGCTCGTGCCGAGGTTACCGCCGCGGAGCACCGTCTTGCGGCCGGGGGGCGAGATATCTGGATGGCTAACAATGTTGCCGCCGCGGGCACCTGGCGCGCCAAGCGCTTGTGTGAGCTGGTGCCGCCGGAGTGGTTCGAGTCCGACTACTACAACACCTTCTATACCCGCTTGGGTCTCAAGGATGCGATATGGGTGGGCTGCCCGATCAACACGGATGTCGAAATTTACATGGGCATTTCCCGCGCCTCAGAACAGGCGATGTTTGCGGCGAATGAACCGGCTATTGCCTTGTTTGCCGTGCACGGTTTGCACTGGCTGCTGAAGCGTTACTTGCTCAGTTTGGGGTTGGACTTGGCCGCAGCACCGCTGACGGAGGCAGAACGCGACGTACTGAAATTACTGTTGCACGGCCACTCGCCCCAAGCCATTGCCGAAAAATTGTCGCAAAGCGTCTACACCACGCGGGAACACATCCAGCGGATCTACCGCAAGTTCAACGTCACCCGACGCTCCGCGCTCGCCGCGTTGTGGGCGAGCTGACCGCTGCTTGATGGTGCCGATGACGGGGCTGAGTCGAACGTTGTTTTTGGGCATGCGGGGCATCGTTGATGGCACCGTAAAATCGTTGCATTCACTCATCTCGTCCATCAGCGTGCCAGACATGCCCGCCAACGGGCTAGGCATGCCGGCCTGAAAACGCGGGTTCTGCCGGAGTGACGCCGATAGTACGGTGGAGCCCGCGCGCGGCAATCCCGGAATGAAATGGATATATGTCACAAGCTTGCCTCTGTTCACTCTGGCGTCTAGCGCGGTCGGCAAAGGAACGTCTGCTGTAATCCCCCGCTAAAAGGCGGGCGCCGGCCGTGGATACTCGCGAAATGAGAGGGGTGCCGGACATCTGCGCTGGCGACGACCGGTGAGTTCATGCCGCGTGTTTGCCCTGCTACGCGCGAATCAGGGCGCGGTGTCGAGACTTAAGCTGACGCCGGTGCCGGGTGAGGTTTGCAAGCTAAATTCGCCACCGAGCCGGGCGGCACGAGCGCGCAGGCTGGCCAATCCAGCGCCGCCGCCGGTATGAACGGTCGGGTCGAAGCCGTGGCCGTCGTCGCTTATTTCGACATGCAGCCGCTGGTTGCTGTGCGTAATCGAGACTTGCACCTGTGCGGCGCCGCTGTGCTTGAGCACGTTGGTTAGCGTCTCCTGCACTAGGCGCAGCAGGTCGAGGCTGCGTGTAGGTCCGAGATGTAATTCATCCAGACCTTCCAGATGCCAGCGACTGTCGATGCCGGCTATTTCTAAACGCTGGCTCCAGCGGTGCCGCAGCGGTGCCAGCATGCCGATGATATCGGCGTCCTGCTCGTGCGTGGTGGTGTTGATGACTAGGCGCAGGTCGTCGCGCAATTCTTTGAGGGTGACGATCGTGCGCGTGGTTCCCGCTGACGGCGGGGATTGCTCCAGCGTGGCGATGGCACCAAGCAGACTGCCGCCGAAGCCATCGTGCAGGTCACGCACCAGATTCATGCGCTCGCCGATGCGGGTGTGGGCTAGCGCGAGCGCATGCTCACGTGCCAGCGTGTCGCCAAGCTGCGCGGTAGCGCTGTCGACTTTTTGCTGCAGTTCGACGTTGAAACCCTCGACACGGTTCATGGCCTTGGCGTAGCGCCAAGCGACGGCGAAGCTGATACCAATCAAGCTTAGTGGTGCGGTCAAGGCGCCTAGATAGGTGTTGCCGGGTACCCATTCCACGTACAGGGCAAGATCATAAATGGCGGCCAGCAGCGGTAGCAGCATGGATATGCCCAGTACGCGAATGTCAGCGCGTGAGCTGCGTGTGGCATACCACAGGAAGATTAGGGTGGCTGCGTAGCTGATCGCCACGGTGGGCATAATCCACCAATCACGCCATGGGCCCATCCATTGCGGTGCTAATAGAGCCGACGCAAACGCAGCGGCAACGGCCAATAATAGGATCGTCTCGGTGCGTGGCCAGCGGCGCGAGCAGAAGCGCAGCAGAAAGATGATGAAGGTGCACATCGAGGCGATAAACAGTGCGCTGATGAAGGCCTCGAAGGCATCGGTATGGGCGAATGGCCAAGGACTGGAGGCGACATAGTTCCAGTCGTAACCGGCACCGAACAAGGTGTTCAATGCGTACCAGCCGTATACCGTGTCCTTGCGCCGCAACAGCCAGAACATGCCGAACAGCACGCCGAGTACAGCGCTGATGGCGAAGTTGAATTGGCGAATGCTGTAGCGCCCGAACAGGCTTCGGCTGTACAGCGTATGCACGGCATCTGGCGCGCCAACCTTGACCACACCAAACCCGGGTTGGTACGCGACAAGGCCAGAAACACGCACCAGCAAAGTGTTGTCGCCCACATGCAGCAACGGTTGGTCGATTAGAAAATATTGAGGGGCCACCCAACTGCGTGATAGCGGTTCCGTCAGGTGTGGGTCGCGGTGAATCAGGCTGCCGTTGACGTAGACCGCGTTGGCCAGGCAGGCGTAGTCGAGTAGCAGGCCGACCGGCGTGTCCGCGCTGGTCTGATTCCAGTGCAGCCGGTACCAGACCACGCCATCGTGGTGCGGCCAGCGGGTGTTCCAATAATCGACCAGCTTCACCGGCACCCAGCCGGCGACAGGCGGTGTAGTGGACTGCCAGCTGGCTGGTACCGCTTCGGCGTGATCGATGGTTGCCACGTCGGTTAGTGATGGTTGCGCGTGCAGTGTGCCAATGGTGAGGATCGTCAGCAGCCCCGCGAGCAGCCATGCAGCTCGCGGAGGGATCACTGCAGCAAACCCAGATTCTTCGCTTCAAAGATCGCGGCCGTACGTGAGCCCACGGCCAACTTGCGATAGATGGCTTTGGTGTAACCCTCGATGGTGAAGCGCGATAGCGTGGTCAGCTCTGCGATTTCACGATTGCTGCAACCACGGGCGACCAGCTGCAATATTTCAGACTCGCGTTCGGTCAGCGAGTGCTCGCCTGCCACATTGAGCGCGGCGTTGCGGATGGCCGGTGGTGGGGCGGGCGCAGCCAGCAGCGACAAGATGCGCCGGGCGATGAACGGATCGATGGGCGCGCCGCCACGCTGGATACTCTGCAAGGCAAGTCTCAGTTCGACGTCCTCGCGCTCCTTCAGCAGGTAGCCGATGGCGCCAGCACGCAGCGCCGCAAGCAAGGTTTCCTCATCGCCATATGCCGAGATCACTACCGTGGTTACCTGCGGGCACTGCGTATGCATCCAGCTGATCAGCTCGATGCCGTTGCCGTCAGGTAGACCGATGTCGATCAAGGCTAGGCCGGTGGCGTGTTGGTTCAACACAGCCTTGGCCGCCGCGATACTGTCAGCGGTGGTAATGCGGGCGTCCGTGCCGAGCAAGTCAATCAGCAGATGGCGCAGACGTCGCTGCATTAACCCACTGTCTTCGACAATCAGAGTTGGGTTCAGATCAATGCTGTTTTGCCTCGATTCCACGCGCTCAACTCCCCATCCCCGCGACTGCCAAAGGTCGGCTGACCTTCGGTCCGGCAAGTATACGGGGCGGCTGCGGCGGCAGCTCTGAGGGCGCTTGGCCGGCGAGTGCGAACGCGTCCTGCGTGAGGTTCTCCGGCGCATCGTTGGTGCACACCACATCGTCTTCAATACGGATGCCGCCGCAGATGTGATTTCCATGGTGGCAGCGGTGCGACATCGAGCTACGTGCTGGTTCCCGCTGCCGTTGCGCGGAGCTTGTTGACCAGCCTTTAATTTGGCCAATAACAGCAGTATTCAGGCCGGCTGTGGTTTTGACCGGCAATTTCAACACTACCGGTCGATGGCAGCTGAGTACGACTACCTCAGCCAGCCGCGCGCAGAGAGTTACAGATCCGCTTGAAAATCAAAAAGAAGTTCTGCTGATTCAGCCTTGCAAGAGCAACAAAGACGCCCAGGGGCGCCTTTGTTGCTCTTGGTTCAATGGCGGGGCATTAAGACAAAGAGTACCGGCACGATTGCTGGCTTGCGGATTTGGCGGCAAATCAGAACGTCATCGTTAGCGTCATGCGTGCGCCCTGATCCTGCACGCCACTGGCGAACTGACCGAGGTAGCTGGCATCGACGGTGACGTTTTTCGCCAGCGTGAAGCTGATGCCCAGATCAGTGGTGACGGCATGTCGGGCCACTGGCACGCCGGCGATGGCAAAGCTGTCTCCACCGCTGGCAAAGTGCATTGAGCTGAGCGGAGCCAGATCGCCCCAGGCCTTCTGCCACGCGAGACTGACGTGGGCATGGATACCGCCGGCGCTATCCAGCGCTAAGGTGTCACGCAGGCCTAGTGTGGCGGTGTTCACTGACACGCTGTTGCCGGCAACTGCCAGTGCTGCGCTGCCGCCGCTTTCCCGCACGGCGTCGTTGTGCACCCGAACACGCGCGATGTTGAGGAACGGCTCCAACTGCTGGCCTGGACTGACGTTGAACTGATAGCCACCTTCCACGTAGGCCTGCGCGGTCTGTGCCTCGTGCACGCCGGTCAGCCAATCGCTGTAGGTGCCGAAGGCGACGGTGCGGTGGGCAGACACGTCTTGCGACGCATACAGCGCACCCGCACGCAGGGCGAACGCGCCGAACTGACTGCTGGTGTACACGCCGATATGATCGCTTCGCACATGGGCTGATGAACCCACACTGTCCGCTTGGACCGAGTTTTGGCCATGGCCAAGCACCGCGCCCAATCGAGTATCGCTGCCAAGTGCTAGATCAGCACCTACCAGCAAGCCACTGCCATTGGTGTGCAACAGCGAGGCATTGCCATTGCTGTCGTGATGACCACCATGGCCCCATGCGCTGGTCCACACACGGGTGCCTTGATCGGTTGTGCCTTCGGTACCGTTTTGGTTGAGACCGAGCAAATGCTGGTTGACGGCGTCGCGCACATAGCGGCTGTCATCTACCAGCGCTGTGTCGGTGCTGGCGTGGATCACACCGGAGAGCTGATCAAAGGCATGCTGCGCCGTCGGTGCATCGAGTGTGGTCAGTGCGGTGTAAGCCGCATTGGAGAAGCCCAATTCGTTAGCCGCAGTGGCCGTGGCGTACTGATTCCTTGTCTGGGCGGCGCTGGCGAAGTGGATGCTGTTGCGCTGCAGGCTTAGGCTCACGGTGTTAGTGGTGTAGGTCAGCACCGGATCGAGAAACAGCAGACTGGAACTGGCCGAGGCAAACTTGCCATTTACTCCGCCGGTTGCGCTGAAAATGGTGTAGTCAGTTTGTGGTGCCCAGTTGCCGGACTGCGCCAGTACCACGGTGTTGCCACCGAGAATCGAGGCCGAGCCGCTGACGTTCAGCAAGCTTGCCTGACCGGTTGACAGTGCGTCCACCGTGAATTGGCTGCCCGCCTCTTGCGTATAGTTGCCTTGAATCGACAGCGTGCCGATCGAGCCGCCGGCCCATAGGTTGCCACTGTTGATCACGTTGCCACCGATGGTGCCGTGGCCACGCAAGGTGCCGCCGACAGCAACCTGGACATTGCCACTGAGGAAGGCTGACGGTGTCGCGGCATCGCCCACTTCAAGCGTACCGGCGCTGATCGTCGTGCCGCCGGTGAAGGTGTTTTGGCCGTCCAGTACCAGCAGGCCCGTACCAGTCTTGCTCAGCGAACCACTGCCGGCGATTGCGCCAGCAAAGGTGCCGTCGTTTGTTTGTTCGAAAATCACTGCGGCATTGTTGGTAATGCTGCCGTACAAGCTGGTGGCATTGCCAAGCAAAGTGCCACTGGTGATCGTGGTACCGCCGGTGTAGCTGTTGGCACCGCTGAGGGTAAGTACGCCGGTACCGTTTTGGGTCAGAGAGCCGCTGCCGGAGATCACGCCGGCAAACGTGCCGGCGCTGTTTTGATTGAAGACCAGTGCCGCGTTGTTGGTGATGTCACCCTGAAGGCTGGTGGTGTTGCCTTGCAAGGTACCCGCACTGATAGTGGTGCCGCCGGTATAGCTGTTAGCGCCAGTGAGAGTCAGCACACCGCTGCCGCTCTGGCTCAGCGAACCTATACCGGAAACCACACCGGCAAACGTGCCGGCGCTGTTCTGTGCGAACACCAGGGCGGCGTTGTCGGTGATATTGCCCGGCAGACTGCTGCTGTCGCCTTGCAAGGTGCCCGCATTAATGATGGTGCCGCCGCTGTAGCTGTTGGCACTGCTGAGTGTGAGCACGCCGTTACCGTTCTGGGTGAGCGAGCCGCTGCCGGAGATCACGCCGGCAAACGTGCCTGCGCTGTTTTGGTTGAACACCAGTGCCGCGTTATCGATGATGCTGCCCTGCAGACTGCTGCTATCACCTTGCAAGGTGCCTGCACTGATGGTGGTACCGCCGCTGTAAGTGTTGGCACCGGTCAGGGTCAGCGTGCCCGTGCCGCTCTGGGTGAGCGAGCCGCTGCCGGAGATCACGCCGGCAAACGCACCGGCGTTGTTCTGATCAAACACCAGGGCGGTGTTGTCAGTGATGTTGCCCTGCAAGCTGGCGCTGTCTCCTTGCAAGGTGCCTGCACTGATGGTGGTGCCGCCGCTGTAAGTGTTGGCACCGGTCAAGGTCAGCGTGCCCGTGCCGCTCTGGGTCAGTGAGCCGCTGCCGGAGATCACGCCGCCAAACGTACCGGCGCCGTTCTGCTCAAACACCAAGGCGGCGTTGTCGGTGATGTTGCCCTGCAGGCTGGTGCTGTCGCCTTGCAAGGTGCCTGCACTGATGGTGGTGCCGCCGCTGTAAGTGTTGGC
>JBDTBF010000077.1:0-20676 GCA_039924175.1 Rhodanobacter sp. | reverse complement strand
ACCTGTGCGACGCATTGCACGGGTTCAACAACGACCAGAAGGTGGCGCAGGTGATGCGCGAAATGTACGTCGACCTGCCCGAGCCGGTGATGATTCCGGCCGAGGCATACGACCTGCTTGTACGCGGTAAGGTCGAGCGGGTCGACATCGACAAGCTGCATGGCCGCATCGCCGCCACCATGTTGGTTCCCTACCCGCCTGGTATTCCGATCATCATGCCGGGCGAGCGCTTCGGCGCACAGAACACGGCGATTCTGGAATCGCTACGTATCGCCCGCGCGCAAAACGAGCGCTTCCCCGGATTTGAATCAGATGTGCATGGTTTGATTGTGGAACAGGGTCCGAAAGCACCGCGTTACGTGGTTGAGGTGCTCGCACAATGAGATGATGGCGGCATCGTCACGTGGTGGTGCCGCCGCATCTCTGGTTCATGGATACCTCTCTCGAACAAGCCCAGTTGCGCCTCTCCATCCTCATCACGCTGGTGGTGGGGCTGGCCTGCGTTGGTATGGGCCTGTTACTGCGTTCGCAATCCATCGCCTTCGACGGCTTTTACTCGTTGGTCGACGTGGTGCTCACCACGGCAGCGCTCGCGGTATCACGCCTGGTAAGCAACGAAGGCAGCCAGCGCTTTCAGTTCGGCTACTGGCATCTTGAACCGTTGGTGGTTGCCTTCAATGCAGCCGTACTAGCCATCATCTGTGGCTACGCAGCACTGTCCGCATTGCACGACCTGATCGAAGGCGGCCATCGTCTCAACTTCGGTATGGGTGCGGCTTGGGCGGCGTTAATCGGTATCTTCAGCATGGCGATGGCAGCCTACATGCATCGGCAGACGCGCCGCCTCGGCTCGGTGCTGCTCGATCTCGACGCGCGCGGCTGGTTTATCGGTGGCTGTATCAGCTTAGGGGTGCTGGTCGGCTTCGCCGTCGCCGCACTGATCAGCGGTGGTCGCTTCGATCATTGGACGCTCTATATCGACTCCGCTGTCTTGCTGGTGCTGACCGTAGCACTGCTGCCATTGCCGCTGGGAAGCCTGTGGCGCGCCATGCGTGAAGTATTACAACTGGCACCGGACACGCTGGACAGCGAAGTAAAGTCGGTGATGCGCGAAATTGTGCGCGAACACGGCTATGAAGATTTCGCCAGCTACGTCGCGAAGATCGGCCGCATGCGTTTTATCGACATCCACATCCTGCTACCGGCAGACGCCGCGCTGGGCACGATCGCCGAGGTAGATGCTGTTCGCGCTGAAATCGCTGCACGCTTGGGTGGTGATATGCGCGCCGAATGGCTGACCATCATGTTCACCAGCCAGCGGGCATGGATGTAGCGCTGCGGCTGTTGTCATGGCTGACTTCGACAGATGCAAGCGGTCGTTTTCATGACTAACGTCAACGCAGGCTAATAGAACGGCCGTTAGCTTGTAGCCAACCTGTCTCAGAGCGCACCAGCTATGTCCTTCGATATTGTGATCATTGGCGCCGGTCCGGCCGGTCTGTGTTTCGCCCGTTCGTTGGCGGGCACCGGCTTGCGCATCGCACTGGTTGAGCGACAAGAAGAATCCGCGTTGATCGAGCCAGTGGACGATGGACGGGAAATCGCGATCACCCATCACTCGCAACGCTTGATGCGTGATCTGGGCCTGTGGGAACGGCTGCGCGAAGATGAGATCGGTACCTTGCGCGACGCCATGGTGCTTGATGGCAACGATCGCGATGGCTTGATGTTCCGTCATGACGAAGCCGGCAAAGCGCAACTGGGCTGGTTGCTTTCCAACCATGCCATTCGTCGCGCGGCCTATGCCGAAGTGATGGAGTTGCCGGACGTGGAGCGGATTACCGGCGTGCACGTAAGTGGATTGCGCACGGCTAGCGACGGCGCCCAAGTCGAGTTGAGTACGGGCGAGGTTTTGCATACGCAACTAGTCGTGGCCGCTGACAGCCGCTTTTCGGACACGCGCCGTGCTATGGGGATCGCAGCCGACGTGCATGATTTTGGCAAGACCATGTTGGTGCTGCGCATGCAACATGACATCCCCCACGACCAGGTGGCGTGGGAATGGTTTGGCGTCGGCCAGACTCTCGCTCTCCTACCGCTACACGACCCGCATACGTCGTCGGTGGTGCTGACGCTTCCGCCGCAGCGGATGAAAGCCCTGCTGGCGCTAGATGATGCGGCGCTGGAGGTGGCGATGGCTGAGCGTTTCCAGCAACGTTTGGGCGCGATGCGAGTGGCGGGTCCGCGTTGCAGTTATCCGTTGGTCGGCGTGTATGCAAAGCGCTTTATCGCCGAGCGTTTCGCGCTGATCGGCGACGCTGCAGTGGGCATGCACCCGGTCACTGCACATGGCTTTAATTTCGGTCTACTCGGGCAGGCAACCTTGGCGCACGAACTGCGTGCAGCTGCTGCAGCGGGTCGACCGATCTACAGTCGTGATGTGCTGCTGCGCTATGAGCGGAAGCATCGCCTGGCAACGCGTCCGTTATATCTGGCAACGCAGATGCTGGCCGGCTTGTACACCGATGACCGTCGGCCGGCGCGGGTCTTGCGTAAGCTGGCCTTGGGTGCCGGCGCTCGGTTGGGACCTTTCAGGAGGATTGTGATGTCCAGGCTCACCACCGAATCGGGATCCAGCAGTGTCGTCCCAGCTGCGTTGCGATTTGGTCGTAGCAGCTGACAGTTCCTTCCAGGTGGAAGTGAATTCAGGAATTTTTACATGGGGTGAGGCGCCCATGGCGCCGCTGTGGGGGAGCAGTGGCTCATGCCCTGCTACACCCGCTACTTCAGCTTCACGTCAACTTGCGCTGAAGTGAGCCACGGTAAGCATTATTAGTGAAGCTCAATACGTTTTTTTTAGAGAGTTGCACCAACGATTGATGAGTTCAGCACCGGATAATCACCTACCCCGAGGAGAAAGCCATGTTCAAACGCATTCTGCTTCCCATCGATGGTTCCGACCTTTCGCTGCGCGCCGCCAAGCTGGGTATCGAGCTGGCACAAACGTGTGGTGCGCGCGTCCACGCCTTGCATGTCGTTCCTTCCTACCAGACGGTCACCTACGCCACCGACATGCTGTCAATGCCCGAGGCGATCTACACCGACGATGCGATAACGCGCGCCGAGGACTATCTGCAGAAAGTGCGAAATATGGCTGAGAATGCCGGCGTCAAATACAGCGATGGTTACGTGATCGCCGAACAGCCGTTTGAAGTCATTCTGCAAACAGCAAGCGAGCAACATAGCGAACTGGTCGTGATGGGCTCGCACGGGCGACGCGGTTTGACTCGATTATTGCTCGGCAGTGAAACGCAGAAAGTACTGCTACGTAGTGATGTGCCCGTCATGGTGTGCCGCTAAACACAATCCGCCCAAACGGTACGGGATACCGCCCCCTACCAGCCCAGTAGGCACTGCTGCTGAGGAAGTGACATGACTGCGCCGAAACCGCCGCAATTCAACAGCCTGCCCGGACTGGACTCTGCCGAGGCTGCCCGTCGGCTGGCCATGCATGGCCCGAACTCACTACCAAGCAGTGCGCCGAAGACCACGTTTGCCATTGTCCTCAGTGTGCTTCGCGAGCCAATGTTTCTGATGTTGTTGGTGGCCGGTGGTTTATATCTTGCGCTGGGCGATCGGGCCGAGGCAGCGTTTCTTCTGTCGTTTGTGTCCGTGGTCATCGGCATTACCTTGGCGCAGGAACGCAAGACGCAGCGGGCACTGGAATCACTGCGTGACTTGTCGGCGCCACGTGCGTTAGTCATTCGTGGCGGTGAGGAAGTTCGCATCCCTGGCCGCGAGGTGGTGGTCGGCGATTTGTTGGTACTGCACGAGGGCGACCGCATTGCGGCGGATGCCAGCCTTCTGGACGGCCATCTAGATGTCAACGAATCGCTATTGACGGGCGAGGCAGTACCGGTCACCAAATTGCCGGGTGACGCCACTAGCTTGTTGTTTGCCAGCACGGTCGCAACCAAGGGTGTGGGTATCGCTGAAGTCACCGCGATCGCTAGTGCCACCGCCGTTGGCCGCATTGGGCAATCGCTAATTTCCACTCGTGAACCTGTTTCCGGGCTGCAACAGGCTTCACGCAAATTGATTCGCAACCTCACCATCGGCGCACTGCTGCTAGCCACGGCCTATACCCTGCTCGGCTGGTTGTGGGATGGACGTGGCTTGCTGGAAAGTGTGTTGTCCGGCATTGCGCTGACTATGGCGATTCTGCCGGAAGAGATTCCGGTGATTCTCACCGTCTTTCTGGCGCTTGGTGCGTGGCGAATATCGAAGCAGAAGGTACTCACCCGCCATGTACCGGCAGTTGAGACGCTTGGCGCCATTTCCGTCTTGGCTGTCGACAAGACGGGCACGCTGACCCAGAACCGCATGCAAGTCGCTGAGCTGCGCTTGACCGATGGCAGCATGCACGACGAACACGCCAGCGACCTGCCCGAGCCGTTCCACACGCTGGTCGAGTTCGCCATGCTGGCCACCCCGCCCGATCCGTTTGACCCGATGGAAAAGGCGATCCATCAATTTGGTCTGCACTGGCTTTCCGGCACCGAGCATGTGCACGCCGAATGGGCATCCGAATTCGAATACGGCCTGTCGCCGGATATTCTCGCGATGACGCGTGTGTTTCGCCGCGACACACGTGAGCAACATTTGCTGGCAACCAAAGGCGCACCGGAAGCAGTCATTGACCTGTGTCATTTGCCAGCGGCTGAAGCGGCGGCAATCTTGCGCCAGGTGGAAGCGATGGCCGAACGCGGGTTGCGCGTGCTTGGCGTAGCGCATGGCGAATGGCGCGGCGCGCAGTGGCCGTCTAGCCAGCATGATTTCGATTTTCGCTTTCTCGGCCTGATCGGTTTCATGGACCCGCCGCGTGCAGAAGTCCCGGCGGCTATCGCGGAATGCCGCACCGCCGGCGTGCGCATCATTATGATGACCGGTGATCACCCCGCCACTGCCCGCGCTATTGCCCGACAGGTTGGCCTGAGCGAACGCGCGGAGGTACTCACCGGGGCCGAAATGGCTGCTTTGGACGACGCAGGGTTAGGCGAGCGCCTGCGCCATATCGACTTGTGCGCGCGACTCAAACCCGAGCAGAAACTACGTTTGGTGCAGTTGTTGCGTGCGAATGGCGAAGTGGTGGCGATGACCGGTGACGGCGTCAACGACGCGCCCGCACTAAAAGCCGCCGACGTTGGTATCGCGATGGGCGAGCGCGGCACCGACGTGGCTCGCGAAGCTGCCGCACTGGTGCTGCTGGACGACAGTTTTGCCAGCATTGTCACGACGATTCGCCAAGGGCGACGCATTTACGACAACATCACCAAGGCCACCCGTTTCGTGTTTGCCGTGCACATGCCGATCATTGCCTTGGCGCTGGTGCCGACCTTACTGCATTGGCCGACCTTGCTGATGCCGGTACACATTGTGTTGTTGGAACTGCTGATCGACCCGGCCTGCTCCATCGTGTTTGAAGCCGAACCGGAAGCCGACGACATCATGCAACGACCGCCGCGCGCTGGCGCGGTATCGCCGTTTGCACGCGCCAATCTGGAATACGCCGTTATTCAGGGACTCGGCTTCACCGCGATCCTGCTGCTTGGCTACGACATCTTGCTTGGGCAAGGTATGGATGCTGCGCAAAGCCGTACGGCGGTCTTCGTGGCCTTGGTCCTTGGCTTGTTCTTGCTGATCCTTGCGAATCGCAGCATGTCGCGTGCGCTGGTACCTCGGATGCACGGCAAGAATCCATGGCTGCTGCGCATGTTTGGCGGCGTAATGCTGATGGTGGGGTTGGTTGTCGGCGTGCCGTTTTTTCGCGAGGTGATGGGCTTCGCAGTGCCCGGCGGCGAGGCGTTGCTGGTTGCGGCGGGCATGCTATTGACTACGGTGGTGTGGCTGCAAGTATGGCGGCGCAGTGGCGCTCGTGTGCGCCGATGGGCTGCCCTGCTCCGTTGAAACCATGCAAGTAACGTCAAAGTGTTTCTCTTGCGTCGCGATGTCACGCAGATAGAAGGTTTGGCTGGCCTGCCTGAGTAGTGCTGGCTCCTTCCGGCTTGTCTTGACAAGATTTTGTATCTCCGTAAGATAGTAAGTGATTACTTACTTATATTGAGTCAGCAATGACCATGGACCACCCAAGCAAACGTCTGAGTGCTGATGATCGCCGCACCGTAACGGTGGAAGCAGTCGTCGCCTTGGCGGCTGAGCAGAATCCCAGTGAGATCACCACGGCCGCGATCGCAACGCACATGCACCTGACCCAAGGCGCCCTGTTCCGGCACTTCCCGAACAAGGACGCTATCTGGGAAGCTGTGATGCAGTGGGTTGCCGATCGCCTGCTAGCCCGCGTCGAACGTGCGGCTAGTGGTGCCGCCTCCCCGTTGGCTGCGCTGGAGGCGGTGTATCTGGCGCATATCAGTTTTGTCGTTGAACACCCCGGCGTGCCGCGGATGATCTTTGGCGAGCTACAACGGGCAGATGACAGCGCCGCCAAGCGCATGGTGCAGACCTTGATCCGGCGCTACCGCGAACGTTTGATGGCGTTGATCGAGGATGGCAAGACCCATGGCGAGCTGGACTCGAAGCTCGACGCTGGGGCTGCGGCCACGCTGTTTATTGGCAGCATCCAGGGTTTGGTCATGCAGGCGCTGCTGCTTGGCAACAGCAAACAGATGCGCAAAAACGCGGCCGCGGCGTTTGCCATTTACCGTCGCGGCATTGCGAGCGCACCCTCATGAAACGCCTGCCGATTCAGCGCCGCACGTTGACCCTGCTGGCGGTGTTGCTGCCGATTGCGTTGTTGTTCGTCTACGTTATCCTGCGTTCCGGTCCGCTCGCTCCGGTGGATGTCACCACGACTGAAGTGGTGTCGCGCCCCGTGTCACCCGCATTGTTTGGCATCGGCACGGTTGAGGCGCGTTATACCTATCGAGTGGGTCCGACCTTTGCCGGGCGGGTCAAACGGGTCGACGTGCAAGTGGGTGACCGGGTCAAGGCTGGGCAATCGCTGGGTGAAATGGACCCGGTGGATATGGACGAACGCATCCGTGCCCAAGACGCGGCTGCCCGTAGTGCCGAGGCGCAATTGCGCGAAGCCGATGCGCGCCAGATCTATGCAAAGACGCAGGCCCATCGTTATGAACAACTGCTGCCGGCCCACGTAATCAGCGAGGAAATGGTCGCTACCAAACGCCAGGAATCACAGGTTGCCGACGCCGCCCGTAACGGTGCCCGCGGAGCGCTGGCCCGTGTGCAAGCCGATCGAGCGGCACTACTCGCGCAGCGCGGCAACCTGCAGCTATTGGCGCCAGTGGATGGGCTAGTTACCGTGCGCCACGCCGACCCCGGCACCACCGTAGTGGCCGGTCAGGCGGTTGTGGACGTGGTCGATCCGCACAGTTTGTGGATCAACGTGCGCTTCGACCAACTCGGCGCGCAAGGTCTGGCCGCGCAATTGCCAGCAAGCGTAGTGTTGCGTTCGCGCAGCGGTGTGACCTTGTCTGGTCACGTGCTGCGAGTGGAACCCATGGCCGACGCGGTCACCGAGGAAACCTTGGCTAAAGTGACGTTTGATACGCCACCCCAGCCATTGCCGCCGCTCGGCGAACTGGCCGAAGTGACGGTGACTCTGCCCGCTCAGCCGGCGGCACCGACGATACCTAATGCGGCGATCCAACACCGCAATAACGTGCTTGGTGTATGGCGGCTGGAGAATGGTGATTTGCACTTCACCCCGGTGGAACTGGGTGCCGCCGATCTTGATGGCAACGTGCAGATTCGCAAAGGCCTCAAGGCTGGAGATCACGTGGTGGTCTACAGCGAAAAGGCGCTCACCGCACATAGCCGCATTCATGTCGTCAAGCAGCTCGTCGGGGCGGCGCCGTGATTAGCCTGGCCGCGCGCGACATCCTGCATTCGTGGGGCAAGTTCGTGTTCACCGGCATCGGGCTGGGCCTGCTGATCGGCGTCACGCTGACCATGGCCGGCGTCTATCGCGGCATGGTCGACGACGGCAAGGCACTGCTCGACAACAGTGGTGCGGATCTATGGGTGGTGCAGAAGGACACTTTGGGTCCGTATGCGGAATCCTCTAGCGTGCCCGACGACACCTGGCGCGCGATTCGTGCGATGCCCGGTGTCGCCGAAGCGGCCAACGTCACCTATCTCACCATGCAGGTGCGCCAGGGCGATCACGACGTTCGCGCCATGATTGTCGGCATCGCATCCGGTCAGGCAGGCACCGCCGGCTGGCCGCCGTATCTGGTCGCTGGTCGGCAGATTACGCGCAGTCACTACGAAGCCGTAGCCGATATCGCCAGCGGCTTCGCCGTGGGTGATCACATCCGCATTCGTCGTAATCAATACACCGTGGTTGGCCTGACCCGGCGCATGGTGTCATCCAGCGGCGATCCGATGGTGTTCGTGCCGTTGAAGGATGCGCAAGAGGCGCAGTTTCTGAAAGACAACGATGCGATCGTGCAAAGCCGTCGACGTACCGGCGAAAACCCAGCGTTCAACCGACCCGGTGTGCCCGGTTTGCTCGACGCCGTGATCGCCTCGCAAAGCGGCAACCCCTACGTCAATGCTGTGCTGGTGCGCATCGCACCGGGCCATGCGCCGGAAGCCGTGGCGGAATCCATCCGTCGTTGGAAGCGCCTCACCGTCTACACGCGGCCACAGATGGAAGGCATCCTGGTCGGCAAGTTGATCGCTACCTCGGCCAAGCAAATCGGTATGTTCTTGGTGATCCTCGCGGTGGTCAGCGCCGCCATCGTCGCGTTCATTATCTATTCGCTGACGATGGACAAGATTCGCGAGATCGCGGTACTGAAACTCATCGGCACAAAGAACCGCACCATCGCCGCGATGATCATGCAACAAGCGCTGGTACTCGGCGTAATCGGCTTCGTCGTCGGCAAGATTACGGCCACCTTCGCCGCTCCGTTGTTTCCAAAATACGTGCTACTGATTCCGCGCGATGCAGGCATGGGTCTGCTCGGGGTATTGGTCATTTGCGTGCTGGCCAGCCTCGTGGCTATCCGCGCTGCGCTGAAGGTGGACCCAGCCGAAGCGGTGGGGGGCTGACATGGCCAGTAAGGGCATCCACATCGAAGGCTTGAGCAAACGTTATGGCAGCGGTAGCACCGCCGTCGATGCGCTAAAGAACGTAAACATGCACGTGGCGCCGGGTGAAGTGGTCGGCTTGATCGGGCCGTCCGGTTCGGGCAAGAGCACCTTACTCAAGTGCCTCGGCGCGGTCATCGACCCGACCGCGGGCCGCATGATTCTCGGCGATGAGGTGATCTACGACAACGGCTGGAAGATCCCCGATCTGCGAGCGCTACGCCGGGACAAGATTGGCTTCGTGTTCCAGGCACCCTATCTGATCCCCTTCCTTGACGTCACCGACAATGTCGCCCTGCTCCCGATGCTGGCCGGCGTACCCAACGCCGAGGCGCGTCGGCGCGCACGTGAACTGCTCACCGCACTAGACGTCGATCACCGTGCCGAGGCGATGCCTTCACAACTGTCTGGTGGCGAACAGCAACGTGTGGCGATTGCACGCGGACTGGTCAACCGCCCGCCGGTGATTCTTGCCGATGAGCCCACGGCACCGCTGGACAGTGTTCGCGCGCTCGCAGTCATTCGCATCCTCAACGAGATGGCGCAGCAGTTTGAGACCGCGATTATCGTGGTCACTCACGACGAGAAAATCATCCCGACCTTCAAGCGCATCTATCACATCCGTGATGGTGCGACGCAAGAGGAAGTTGGTGAGGGGCGAGCGTTTGCCTGATCTTTTGTTACGCCGGAATATTTGAAATATTTCTGTACGGAAAAGAGGAATCGACATGACAGCTCAACAACCACGAAGTATCTGGATCTGGGTGATTGCCGTGGTCGCCATCGCTTTCGGCGTGCTCACCATCAGGGAAGGCGGCGCAACCCTGTTCGTCGACGGAGCAGCACGTGCCGCCGCCGGCAACTATGTGCCGTTCGTACTCTGGTTCAACTTTCTGGCGGGGTTCGCTTATGTCGTGGCCGGTGTCGGGTTGTGGCTACGCAAGCGCTGGGCTACATGGCTGGCGCTCGTCATCGCGGTAGCGACAGCACTCACCTTCCTCGCGTTCGGCGTGCATGTGCTTTCGGGTGGTGCCTACGAGCATCGCACGGTGATTGCCATGAGCTTGCGCACGCTGGTGTGGGCGGCGATTGCGGCGACTGCGTGGTGGGTCATGTCACGGCGCGGCGAATAGATTCGCGACCGCTGCGCAATCCTCTGGTGGAGGAGTCCTATCAACCATCCACGAAGCAATGACAACCTCACCCGAGGTATGGACTGCACGACAGCTAGCACTCTGACCGGCGGAGAAAGCGGGGGCCACGCGCCACCGTAAGTGGCCGGCGCGCGCATGCCAGATCAGGTTGGTGAAAGGCGTTCAACAACAGCACAAGTGGGTTGATAACGACCGTAAGGCGCGGGTCACCTACGCCGATTGTTTACGCTGGCGCGAGCGCGTCCTGCAACCGAGGCCGACAACACAAAGGTGTGCCTGTCCTATCGAGGTCCTCGCCGGTTTTTGGCGATGGGAGACATCGGGAAGTTATACGGGGCGGCAACCGTCACCCGGTGATCCTGCCGCGATCGATGGTGCACAGTCAATCAAAGGTCGGGCAGCTGTGCGTGTCCATCAGGATGCTCCTCTAGATCCGGGCCGTCAGTGTGCTCATGCCACAGATCGTGTGCGTCGATGCGCACACGTGCTACGGCCTCGATGGCATCGACGGCGCCGCTGCGCTCGGCCAGTGCCGCCTCCAGCTCGCCTCGGCGCGCGACCAGTAATTCGGCCAGACCGCTTTCGCCCAAGGTGTAGGCGCGCTCGGTCTTGCTGGCGCTGTCGCGTGCCGCGTTCAGCGCCAGCTGCTGACTGCTCCAGATCGCGTGCGCGGCGCGCGCACGCGCAACACCGGCGCGTGCACTACTAGAAATATCCCGCCGCACCATTGTCAATTCAGCCTGTGCCGCCAGTGCGTCGGCGCCAGCCGCTGCGGCAACGGCGCCACGCTGGCGCACGCCGATCGGGATACTGACGATCAGGCCCACCGCGCGCTCACGGCCGCCAAGATCATCGAGTACGCGTACACCAACGGTGGGATCAGGCAGACGGTCAGCCCGCGCGCGCCGCGCTCCGGCCTCGCGCTGGCGAGCGACCGCGTCGGCCGCGCCGATCTCATGGCTGCGCTGCACGATCAGTTCGCTCCAGTGTGCGTCGCTGCCGCTAAGCACGGGTGGCTCGTCACCTAGACGAACCCGATCGGGTAGCGGCAGCTCGGGAAATGCGCTGCGCAGCGACAGCTCGGCAATTTGTGCGTCGGCCTCAGCCTGCAGTGCGGCGGCGCGTGCCTGCGCCAGCGCCGCATCAGTCGCGAGTAAGTCGCGGCGAGCGGCGTCGCCAAGCTCGACGCGACGAGCGATTGCCTTGTGGTCGCGCTCCCAGGTTGCCACCTGTGCGCGCTGTTGTACGGCGATGACGTGCGTGCGTTGCCAGTTCGACCATAGCATCAGCAGACGAACAGCACCGGCATGTTGGGCATCGGCAAACATCAACTGGGCGGCCTCGACGCCGGCGGCGCCGATCTCACGATCCAGGCGTGCCTTGCGCGGCCAGCGCACGGGACGGCTGAGGTCGGCTTCCCATTCGTTGTAGGTGGGGCCGCCCTGAATGTAGCGACGTTGCGGAATCATCGTCAAGGTCGCCTCATGCGTGCCGACATTGCGCAGTCGTGCCTCGGCCTCAGCACGCGAAAGTACGGCAGCCGCGGCCTGTACTTCGGGCGTGTGAGCGATCGCCGGCAACACCAGTTCAGCGGGTGGCAATGGCAGCGACGCGGGCGATGAAACCGGTGTCTGCGCGGCGACGGCGGCAGGAAGCATGACCATGATGGCCATAATGGACAGCCAGCGTTTCATGCCAATCTCCCCATCGCGTCCACCGGCTCCAGCCACCAGACGATATCCGGATTCGGCATCCGTGCGCGCAGTTTCGCCAGTACCCGCTCGACATCTTCGCTGGGCAGCACCAGCCACAGCAGCACGCGGTCGACACGGCCGCGAACCTGTTCCTGCACGCGGGTGCCATCGAAACGTTCGCCGTGTCCGGACACCTGCATGGTGGTGAAGCCGGGCAGCGCCGGCTGCATGTCCAGTACGACCGCTAGCAGCGCGTCTTCGAGGCTGCGCGGGGCGAGGACCGTCAGCCGTTTCAACGAGAGGCTCATGGAATACTCCTTGACGCTTTCCGGGGCTCGCCAAAGCGACGAAATAACGTCGGTAACAGCAGTAGGGTTAACGCGGTGCAGGTGACCAGACCGCTGATCACCACGATCGCCAGCGGCTTCTGTACTTCCGAACCGGGGCCGCTAGCGAACAGCAACGGCACCAGCGCTAGCGCCGCGATCGAGGCGGTCATCATCACCGGGCGTAGTCGGCGCATCGCGCCCTCGCGTACTACTTGCTCCATCGGCATGCCGGTGGCTCGAAGCTGGTTGAAGTAGGACACCAGTACCAGACCGTTGAGTACCGCAATGCCCAGCAGCGCGATGAAGCCGACCGATGCCGGCACCGACATGTATTCGCCGAACAACCACAACGCGACGATGCCACCGACCATTGCGAATGGCACGTTGAACAGGATCAGCAGCGCCTGACGGATCGAGCCGAAGGTCAGGAACAACACCAGGAAAATGAGTGCCAGCGATATCGGCACGACCAGCGCCAGACGCGCGGCGGCGCGCTGCTGGTTCTCGAACTGGCCGCCCCAGGTCACGCTGTAGCCGGTCGGCAGGTGAACGGCACGCTCGACCGCAGCACGCACCTCATCGACAAAGCCGACCAGGTCGCGCCCGGTCACATTGGATTGCACCAAGGCGAAGCGCGAACCGTTCTCACGGTGGATCTGTACCGGGCCAGTGGTCGCCTCAAGCCGAGCGATGCGATCCAGCGGCACTTGATTACCGTCGGCGGTGGCCAGACTGAGACGCTCGAACAGGGCCGGCGTGTCGGCTAGGTGAGTCTCCCCGCGCACCAGTACCGGCACGCGCCGCTGCTGCTCCGGTACGGTGCCCGCTGGCAGGCCTTCCAACTGACCCCGCAATTCGTCCTGCACCGCAGCCACGTCCAGGCCATGACGACCGGCCGCCTGACGGTCGATGCGTACGCCCAGGTAACGCACGCCCTCTTGGGTCTGTGCGATCACATCCTGGCTGCCGCGCGTCTTCTCCAAAATGGCGGCGATGTCGTTGGCGAGCTGGTTGAGCGTGCTCATGTCCGGACCGAACACCTTCACCGCGATGTCGCCGCGGCTGCCGGTGAGCATCTCCGACACGCGCATCTGGATCGGTTGGGTAAAGCCGTATTCGATGCCGGGAAAGTCGGCCATGACTACACGCAACTGCTCTTCCAACCAGACTTTGTCCCGCACGCGCCATTCCTTCTTGGGTTTGAGTTGCAGAAACATGTCGGACTCGTTTAGACCCATCGGGTCCAGGCCCAACTCATCCGAGCCTAGACGCGAGACGATGTGTTCCACCTCGGGCACACGCGCCTTGATCGCGCGTTCGATCGCCAAGTCCTGATCGCGCGCAGCATCCAGGCTGATCGACGGTTGCTTGATCAGCTGGATCAGCAAGTCGCCCTCGTCCATGACCGGCATGAAGGTCTTGCCCGTAGCGACATAGGCCAGCACGCCAACCGCCAGTACACCGCCAGCAATCAAGCCCATCCAGCGCGCGTGCGCCAGTGACCACTCCAGCAACGGCCGGTAGCCGCGCGTGATCTGTCGCATCAGCCACGGCTCCTGGTGCGGGCGCTCGCGCAACAGGATCGAACACAGCACCGGCACCACCGTCATCGACAGCAGCAACGAAGCAGCCAGCGCGAAGATGATGGTCAGCGCTACCGGCGCGAACAGTTTGCCTTCCAAACCTTGTAGTGCCAGCAGCGGCATGAACACCAGGCAGATGATGACGATCCCCGCGACCACCGGCTTTGCCACCTCACCAACCGCGCGATAGATACGGTGCAACTTCGGCAACTCGCCGGCGTCCTGCTCCGGCACCAGATGACTGACGGTGTTTTCCACTACCACCACCGCCGCGTCCACCAACAGGCCGATGGCGATGGCCAGACCACCCAGGCTCATCAAGTTCGCGCTGAGGCCAGACAAATGCATCATCAGGAAGGCGATCAACACGGCCAGTGGCAGGGTTAGCGACACCACCACCGCAGCGCGCACGTCGCCGAGGAACAGCAACAACAAGATCACCACCAGGACGGTGGCCTCTAGCAGCGCACTACGCACGGTGCCGACGGCGCGTTCGATCAATGCGCCGCGATCGTAAAACACCTCGATACTTGCGCCCTTGGGCAGCGCCGACTGCAGCTCAGCCAAGCGCGCGCGCACGGCATCGACGACCTTCGACGCATCGGCGCCACGCAAGCCCACCACCAAACCTTCCACCGCCTCGCCCGTACCATCGCGGGTTACCGCGCCGTAGCGAGTCAAACTGCCGTAGCTAACCTCGGCCAGATCGCCCACGCTCAATGGCATGCTGTTGCGCGTGGTCACGACCACGCGACGTAAGTCGTCCAGCGTGCTGACCGCTCCTTCCGCGCGCACGATCAACGCATCAGCGCCATCACGCAATCGGCCGGAACCATCGTTACGGTTATTGCGTTGCACGGCGTCAACTACATCACGAAAGTTCAGCCCCGCGGCCGACAGCCGTGCCCGGTTCGGCGTCACCAAAAACGTGCGTACTTTGCCGCCCAGCGCGTTGAGGTCGGCGACCCCGGGGATCGTGCGCAATGCCGGGCGAATGGTCCAGTCCAGCAACGTGCGCCGCTCGGTCAGGCTCAGACCGCCGCCCTCGATGGTGAACATAAACATGTCCGACAGCGGCGTCGCGATCGGCGCCAGGCCGCCACTGACGTCGCGGGGCAGCTCGCTGGAAGCGGCGGCAAAGCGTTCGGAGACTTGCTGGCGGGCCCAGTAGATGTCGGTACCCTCGTCGAAGTCGAGGGTAATGTCGGCGATGGCGTATTTCGCGACCGAGCGCAGCATGTGTGCGTGCTGGATGCCTAGCAATTCCATTTCCAGCGGCACCACCACGCGGGTCTCTACCTCCTCGGGCGTCATGCCGGGCGCCTTCAGGATCAGCTTGACCTGGGTGGGTGCGATGTTGGGGTAGGCGTCGATGGGCAAGGCCAGATAGGCGAAGACACCGGCACCGACGATGGCCAGCGCGCCCAGGATCACCAGCAGGCGCTGCGACAGCGAGAAACCGATTAGCCGCTGCAGCATGTCATTCTCCCGCGATCAGCATGGCTTTGAGCGTGCCGGCATCCGCCACCACCACACGGCTGGCGGCTGTCAACGCTCCGCTGACCACGCTGTGACCGTCGCCCGTCTGCGCCAACAGCATTACGGTGACTGCTTCGAACCCGCCGCTGCGCTCGACGAATACCACGCGGTGACCGGCGTGTTCAGCCACTGCGGACGACGGCAACATCCACGCGTGCTTGGGTGCGGGCAGAAGCAGCGTGGCAGTCGTCTGCTGGCCCGGCAGCAAATCCTCACCTTGCATACTGGCGCGCACCAACAGCGTCTGGCTGGCCGGGTCCATGGCCGCACCAATCTCGCTGATTACACCGGCAGCGCCGTCGGCCGTGCGTACCTGAAGTCCGGTACGCAGTTGTCCGGCGTAGCGGGCTGGCACCTGCATTTCCAGCATCACCTGGCCGGGTTTGGCCACCACGAAGGCCTTGGCGAAGGCGGCGACTGGCTCGCCCAAACTCAGGCTGCGTTGAATCACCCGACCAGCTAATGGCGCGCGCAATTCATACGTGCCCGGCGTGGCGCCGGCGGCCTGAGGTGCCATCGCACGTGCCGCCTGCAATTCCTGCAAATGAGCGGCTGCGGTGTCACGACGTGCGACCGCAGTCTGCGCACGCGAAGCTGGAATAATGCCTTCATCCAGCAATTGCTGATCACGAACAGCCTGCGCCCGGGCCACGCGCATTTCACCGGTCGCCGCAGTTAGTTCGGCACCCAGGCTCATCGCCTCGCGGCTCTGAATACGCGCCAGCGCTTGCCCGCTGTGAACCGTTTCGCCCTCACGCGCCAGTATCGCCACGGTGATGCCAGCAAACGGCGCAGTCACCACCGTGCTTTCGTGCAACGGTGCGCGCACGGTGGCCGGCAGACCGTCCAGCGGTACGTGCTCAGCGGCCTGCACCAGCCCTACCTTGATACCCATGGCTTGACGCTGCGAGGCGCTGACCTTGAGCAGGGACTGCGCCGCGGCCGGCGCCACGACGAAGGCCAGCAGGACGCTGACTAGAAATAAACGACGCATGCGACACCTCGTGAACGGAGTCTTCCGGTCACGACCATGGACGAACATGCTTAAGACACCCTTAAGAAATTTTCTAAAATCCTTCTTCGCGGTAGTTGACCTTGGTCAAAACGCACCGGTGATGGGCGTATAGCATGACTGTGCAGAAGCTCAGAAAGTGTCTGCTTGAAGCGTGGTCGCCTTTGTATGAATTAAACACGATCTCATGCAGGTTATCTGTTTACTACCGGTCGATGTCATGCCGGTGCGTGCCCACTGAGTGACCTAGGGCATGCATAACGTGGCAGCCGTTTTGCACCGAGCCATCGCACACCGCTGGCACGAGTTAGCTGAAGAGTTCCGACGCGCTTTATGACCCTCGGTTGGCGACACCTGCACCGGGCAACAGGCGGCTGAGCCAGTAGTCAACCGAAGATGGAGACCATTGATCGACTCGCGACAGAGCAACGCTGTATCAACCGCCACCGGTAACCGCGTCATCGAAATGCAAAGGACGGACACGCCATGATTTCGTTACGCCTGACGCTCCTCGCACTGACTGCAGCAGTGACGCTTGCTGTGGGTCAGACCGCCTTCGCACAGACTGCGACCAGCCCACCCGGGCGATTGCTCGCCTCCAATTGTTTTCAGTGCCACGGCACCAACGGCAACGGCCCCGGCTTCGATGAACTGACGGGCAAATCGACCGACAAAATGTTCAAGAAAATGAAGAAATACCAGTCGGGCGAAAAAGGCCAAGGCATCATGGCGCGCCATGCCATGGGCTATAGCGACGCTCAATTACGCGAACTCAGCCAATGGTTTTCGCAACAGCAACGCTGAGAGGTTTGAATGATGGATAGACGTTCGTTCCTTCGCACCGCGGCAGGCTTAGCCGCTGTTCTTGCCAGTGGCATCGGCGTGGCGGCACCGCGCTCAGCGAAAGCTCGCGTACTGATCGTTGGTGGCGGTATGGCTGGCGCCACCGTGGCGAAGTACTTGCGCCTGTGGGGTGATGCGATCGACGTTACGCTGATCGAACGTCAGGCGATCTACACCTCCAGCATCATGAGTAACCTGGTGCTCACCGGTCAGCGAACGCTATCCGGGCTTGCCTACGGTTATGACACCTTACGAAACCGCTACGGCGTGCATGTGATTAATGATGACGTCATCGAGGTCGATCCAGTCACTACCTCGGTCAAGCTAGCGTCGGGCAAGCGACTCACAGCAGACCGCATCATTCTGGCGCCCGGCATCGGCTTCGACGTCGTACCCGGCCTAAGCGATATCAACCGCATGCCGCACGCGTGGCAGGCAGGGGCACAGACCGCCCTGCTCGCACAACAGTTGGCGGCGCTGCCGGCCGGTGGCGTCATCGCCATCACCGTGCCGAAAATGCCTTATCGCTGCCCGCCCGGCCCCTACGAACGCGCCTGCCTGATTGCCGATTGGCTGAAGACAAACAAGCCACGCGCGAAGCTCATTTTGCTCGATGCCAACGCGGATATCGCCGTAGAGAAGGCTAACTTCCAACGCGCCTTCAGCGAACTCTATGGCAACGTTATTGAATATCGAAAGGGTATCGACATCACGTCCGTTGATACAAAGAAGATGACCTTGGCAACCAGCGGCGGTTTGGTGCATGCCGATGTGGTCAATTTGATCCCGCGCCAGCGGGCGGCAGCACTGGTGGCCAAGGCTGGGTTGGCGACGGATGGACAAGCACGGTTCGCGCCGGTCGACGTTCTAAGCTACGCCAGCGCCGTCACACCGAAGATTCATGTGATCGGCGATTCCTGCGCAACGACGCAGCCACTGGCTGGGCAGATGGCCAACCAGCAAGCCAAGGTCTGTGCTGATGCATTAACGCGTATCTTTGCCGGCGGAGCACCCGACCCTGCCCCGGTCACCAATTCGGCTTGCTACTCCACCATCACGCGCAGCGAAGCGGGCTGGATGACGGCGGTGTTTCAATACGACCGCGGCGCACGCGCGATGAAAGCAGTGCCCGCCTCTTCGGCTGCATCAAATGGATGGACGCAGAAAAACTTTAAACAGATGAACGAGTGGTTCGACGCACTCATGGCAGATACGTTTGCCTGAGACAACGGTTACTTCCGGACTGATCCGTCGGTTCAACCGAGAGTGATCTGCAACGACGGTCAGTTCGGGCGGCGAGCTCGAACGTTTTCCGCATCATGCGACATGAAACGACGTTTCTTTCAACCTTCCGCTACCGCTGCGACGCGATTATTGGACACACCATGAACGATTCACACTATTCACTTTGGGCGCGTCGATTCCACTGGCTCTTCTTTATCCTTGTGGCCATGGCACTCATCCTGATTTACGCACATGGCTGGGCGCCCAAAGGTTCAACGATTCGCGCGCAGTTCAAATGGGCGCATATGCAATTTGGCATCGTGATCCTGCTACTGATACTGCCGCGGGTGATTGTGCGTTGGGGTGCTAAGCGCCCATCAATCGCGCCGCCGCTGCCTGCATGGCAGGAGTGGAGCGCTCACGTCGTGCAATATGCGTTGTACATCCTGTTGTTTGTGGTGCCGCTGCTCGGCATTAGCAACCGTTTGTGGTCACCTGACGCCTGGAATTTTCTCGGCATTTCGCTGCCTCATGTCACGGTGACCGATAAAGCATTTTCCGAACAACTTGAAAGTATCCACGGAACGTTCGGCGATGTATTGATGTATCTGGCGGGTGCCCACGCCGCCATCGCGCTTTGGCACCATTTCATAAGAGGTGACAGTACCCTGCGCGGCATGTTGCCGTTTTGGCGCCGCGTGGATGCGCCGCGCGCCGATTCTAAGTTGGGCGCAGCTGGCAAAGACAAATAGTCCGCTGTGGTGACAGGATGGCTTGACGCTTCATGACTCCTGTGTGTCCGACGTCTTGGGCGTTGCACGTTCGAGATGTTGGTGTGGATGGGGCGGTGCTCACACGTGTTCCTCCATAGCAACCAGAGCAGGTACGCGCGCAGAGCAGATCTCTTGCGCCCAGATGCATCATGAGTGTGGAATCAGGCACGGTTTCGGCTCGTTTCTGATGCGTCATCTGATCGCCGCGACTAGTACACGCGGAATCCAGCACTTTCGCGCCTATGCCCCGAGTCCGCTCCCGTGCTGTCAATAGTCGGGCTGCGCGCATCGGCTTCCAGTGCTGTCTGGATTCGCGATATCCAGCCACTGTAATTTATGACCTTAGCTTGTAGTTAAGTCGCTATCTGCGCAATGACTTAAGGGTGCGCCCTAGATGAGCTGACAGCGCAGAAATTGCCACCACGCCTGTTGCCGTTGGTCACGCCGCATCGTGATTTGCCCAGCGGGGCCGGTCAGATTCGTTGAACTAGCCGGCTTTCGTTGATCGTGGTCAATAACGGGGCCACTGACGCCGTCCACTATGCAATAACCCTACAAACGGTACGCCGCCAGTTTGCGTGCAAATTGGCCATTCATCGCCCAATTAGCTATGGTCAATAGCCACCCTGCGGGAGCCGATCCATGCACGGCACGGTTGCCACCGACGATGTCGGCACGCTGTATCAGGCGCTTAAGCGCTTCAGCCGCGAGGTGCGCAATGATCGGCGGCTGCAAGTGCCGCCTGCCGATTCGGTAACGGTGTACGACAGCGTATGCGCTAGCCAGATCACGCTTGATGCGCTCTTCGCGGGCGGGCGTCTGGCTGAGATCGGCTACCGAGTTCGATCGTGCTCCCTAGGACAGGCCACCACGGCCATCCTGGTCCGCCACGCGTCGGAGCTAGATGCCGATACGCTCGAGCGGATCAGTGGTCAACTAAAGGAAATTTTCGACGGCCAGCGGACGCAATGCGACTGGCCTGAACTGGACGTGTTTACCTTGGCCAGGGCGATTCCGTCTCGGCGTGGATCGGCCGAACTCCCCTTTTATGTACTCCAACTTTTGTTCCACCGTGCCGGCCTTGCCGGTGCCCCTCTGGACAAGGATGTCGTCATAACGACTCACTCCCCGGGAGGAAATGAGCCATGAGCATAAAGGACATCATCGTCGTCGGCGGCGGGATCGGCGGCACCATGACCGCCAACAACCTTGTCACCAAGCTGTACCCGGAAATCCGTGCTGGCAAGGCCAGAGTAAGCCTGATATCCAACAATCCCTGGCATTATTACAAGCCGGCCTTCATGTACGTGGCCTTCGGCATGTTCTACAAAGACGAGTTGCGCCGGCCTCTGCACTCGCTGCTCAAGCCGGAGGTGAATCTGTTGCTGGA
>JBDTBF010000076.1:0-9393 GCA_039924175.1 Rhodanobacter sp. | reverse complement strand
GCAGCTTCGTGACCAGTGCGCGATCACCGATATCGCCGTGCACGAAAATGTGGCGATTATCGCCCTGCAGTGATGACAGCGTGTCCAGATTGCCAGCGTAGGTCAGCTTGTCCAGGTTGATCACGCGCGAACCATCGGCGATGGCCTGCAAGACGAAA
The DNA here is from genome assembly GCA_039924175.1 of Rhodanobacter sp. Lineage (GTDB taxonomy): Bacteria > Pseudomonadota > Gammaproteobacteria > Xanthomonadales > Rhodanobacteraceae > Rhodanobacter. Next base: position 9,235 of record JBDTBF010000076.1, on the reverse strand, counting down.
TTGGCGCCGATAAAACCGGCACCACCTGTCACCAAGAGCGTTTTGACGCCGGTGGTTGGATGATTCATTACGTACGTCCTTGAAGGTCAGCCCGCGCGCTGCTCGGCGCAGGCGCGGTCCAGCAAAACGTCAATGATGCCCGCTTTTGCGTGCGCGACCAAGCTCCCAGACAACGTCTGAAGGCCCCAGCCCGTCATTCCAACGAACGCCGGAACCCAGCGCCTTCAACGCCAAGCGAAGTCGCTGGATCCGGGCTTGCTCAGCTTCGCTGTTGGAAAGCGCTTCGCCAGAATTGACGGCTTGTTCAGAGTTTCCCTGAGGCGCGGCGGAACGGTGCGCGCCGAAAATCGCTATTTACCGACTCGCATGCGGACAATGGCACTCACTCAAGTCGCGGCAACTCCGGGCATAGAAGGTAAGATAGCGGACTTGACATCACTGCAGTCGACAAGTTCAGCGAACCATGGAGAAATCATGAAAGCAGGTGAGAAGCAGAGCCAGCTTGGCTTTGGCACGCGCGCGATCCATGCAGGCCAGCACCCCGATCCCAGCACCGGCGCCATCATGACGCCGATTTACGCTACATCAACGTACGTGCAGCAAAGTCCTGGCAAGCACAAGGGCTACGAGTATTCGCGCACGCAAAACCCAACGCGGATGGCCTACGAGCGCTGCGTGGCGAACCTGGAAGGTGGCGTAGCCGGTTTCGCCTTCGGCTCAGGCATGGCAGCAGCTTCAACTGTGCTCGATCTGCTCGATTCGGGCAGCCACGTCATAGCCATGGATGACTTGTACGGCGGTACCTATCGCCTGTTCGAAAAGGTGCGTCGCCGCTCCGCCGGGCTCGATTTCAGCTTTGTCGATCTGAATGACACCGCGGCAATGAAGGCGGCCCTGAAGCCCAACACCCGCATGATCTGGGCCGAAACGCCGACCAATCCCATGCTCAAGCTGGTGGACTTGGCGAAGGTCGCCGCATTTGCCAAGAAGCACGGCTTGATTTTGGTGGTGGACAACACCTTCTGCTCGCCAATGGTGCAGCGCCCGCTGGAATTTGGCGCGGATCTGGTCTTGCACTCGGCAACCAAATACATCAATGGTCATTCCGACATGGTCGGCGGCATTGTGGTGGCCAGCACGGATGAATTGGCCGAGCGCATGGCCTTCCTGCAAAATTCGGTCGGTGCAATTGCCGGACCTTTCGATGCCTTCCTGGCTATGCGCGGCTTGAAAACCCTGCATTTGCGTATGCGCGCTCATTGCGCCAACGCGCTGGAACTGGCCAAGTGGCTGGAGCAGCATCCCGCCATTGAGCGAGTCATCTATCCCGGCCTGAAAAGCCACCCGCAGCACGCGCTGGCCAAACGCCAGATGCACGGCTTCGGTGGCATCATCACCATCGAGGTGAAGGGTGGTCTGAGAAAAGCCAAAAGCATGCTCGAGCGCTGCAAGTTGTTTTCGCTGGCAGAGTCTCTGGGTGGCGTTGAAAGCCTGATCGAACACCCAGCCATCATGACCCACGCCTCGGTGCCGGTTGCCATGCGCAAGCGGCTTGGTATCAGCGATGGTTTGGTGCGGCTGTCCGTTGGAGTAGAGGATCTGGTCGATTTACGGAATGAGCTGGAGAGTGCGCTGGCGTGAGCTCGACGGTTACCCCAAATGTTGTTTCCACAGCCGTACTAGTGCTTGGAATGCACCGCAGCGGAACCTCCGCTACCGCCGGTGTGCTGGGCTTGCTCGGTGCAAAGCTCGGTACTCGGCTGATGCCGGCAGCTCCGGACAATCCCAAGGGTTTTTGGGAAAACCTGGATGCTGTGGAGATCGACGATCATCTGTTGCGTCAGCTCGGACGCCGCTGGGATGATGTGCGAGCCATGCCGCACGGTTGGCTACGGAACAAGGCGGCGGCGGCGGCCCGCGCCGCGATTACTCGGCTGGTCGGTACCGAGTTTGCTGGAACGCCGCTATGGGCCGTCAAGGATCCACGGCTCAGCCGTTGCGCGCCGATTTGGCTGGAAGCGTTGAAGGGCGTTGGCGTCCGGCCAGTCTTTCTATTGGTGATTCGCCATCCCGAGGAGGTGGCGGCATCGTTGTACAAGCGAAGCGGCGAATCTCCCGTTGTCTCTGCGCTGTTGTGGTTGCGTCACATCATTGATGCGGAAATATCCACGCGCGGGTTTCCTCGTTGCATGGTCGCCTACGACGCATTGCTGGATGACTGGCGCAGTTGTATCGATTCCGTATCGGTGCAGCTTGGAGTCGCTTGGCCGCGATCGCTCGAAGTCGTGCAGGGTGAGATCGACAGTTTTCTCGACCCGGCGGGTCGCCACCATAGGTTTAGTGGGCGGGCGAACGCCAAAGCAGCGGTTTCACTCTCGAAGAAAAGCGCGCGCCGTCGTGACCATGCGTTTGGCGGGGCGACGAGTACCGAGCCGCTGATTGCACTGGCCGTCGAAGCCTATGCCAACCTGCGGGCGGCAGCTGGCTCCGCCGACGCGTGGTCCATGATCGCTGCACTGGGACCGAAACTTGAGATCGCACAGAAAGGATGTGCGGATTTGGTGGATGCGCTTGCCCAGGCGCGATCTGCGGACGCGTTATGTGCTGATGGGCGCATCCAGGCATTGCAGCAAACACTGGATGAGAGCGGCCAATGGGGGCAATCGATCAGTGAAGAACTAGCGCAAACGCGTGCACAATATGCTGAGTTGGTATCCGAACACGGGGATAGCGTTGCTTGGGCGAAATCGGTAGACGAAGAGCTTGCACAAGCGCGCGAACGCTATGCGCATCTGGCCTCTGAGCATGAAGCGACGGCCAGCTGGGCGCAGTCGACGAGCGAAGAACTCTCGCAAACGCGTGAACAATACGCTGAGCTGGTATCCGAACACGAGGGTACCGTTGCTTGGGCGAAATCGGTAGACGAAGAGCTTGCACAAGCGCGCGAACGCTACGCCCATTTGGCCTCTGAGCATGAAGCGACGGCCAGCTGGGCACAGTCGACGAGCGAAGAACTCTCGCAAACGCGTGAACGGTACACCGTACTGGTATCTGAGCATGAAGCGACGACCAGCTGGGCGCGATTGATCAGCGAAAAACTGTCGCAGGTGCGTGAACGCTATGCTGAGCTGGTATCCGAACACGAGGGCACTGTCGCGTGGGCGAGATCGTTGGATGGGGAGCTGACGGCGCTTGGCTCGCGCCACGCCGCACTAGTGAACGAACACGAGCGAATGGCGGCGTGGGCGACGCAGATTAATGTAGAGCGCATGGCACTGCAAAAGGAAAAGCGTGAGATGGAGCAATGGGGACAGAACTTGAGCACACAGCTTGAGCAAGTACAGCATCAACTCTCCAGGTTGACCGAAGAACACGAAAAGGTGACGCAGTGGGCGCACCAGTTGGGCCGCGAGTTGGCTGATCGCAACACCGTGGTGACCTCGCTGCAGGATGAGCAGTTGCGGACGAACGCGTTGACCCGGATGCTGTCCAGTGAGCTGGCAGCCTTGGGGAGGCGTTACGAACAGGTGCTGCAGTCACATTCGTGGAAACTCACGCGACCCTTGCGCGTGTTGAGGCGGGTACTGCGTGGTGATTGGCCGGCGATACGTGTTGGCTTGGCGTCGCGACCGTTGCGCGCGAGGGCATCGGCATCGAAGGTACTGGAGCGTGGTGATCTTGGTGGCGTAAGCGCGCTGGTTCCGGTTGGCGATGCCGCCGTCAAAATCCTTGCGGGTGCTGCGTCGTCCGCAGTCCCCAGCATCGATTTGCAGGAGCTGAAGTTTCCCTTTTACAACGAGCCGTACGTCACCATTCTGATCCCCACCTACGGCAATCTGCCTATCACCGCAGCATGCCTGCGTTCGATCGCGGCACATCCGCCTCAAGTGCCTTACGAAGTGTTGATAGCCGAAGATGCCTCGGGTGATCCCGATATTCACGAATTGGCGGATGTATCTGGTTTGCGATTTGAGGTCAATCCGGAAAACCTGGGCTTCCTGCGTTCATGCAATCGCGCCGCCGGATTGGCGCGCGGCCGCTACCTGTATTTCCTCAACAACGATACCGAGGTTACGGAAGGGTGGCTGGATGCCATGCTGGACGTGTTCAAGCGGTTTCCCGATTGCGGATTGGTTGGCTCCAAGCTGGTTTATCCAGACGGGCGTTTGCAGGAGGCCGGTGGCATCGTCTGGAACGACGCAAGTGCATGGAATTATGGTCGCTTCGACGATCCCAATCGCAGCATTTACAACTATCTTCGGGAAACTGATTATTGCTCGGGTGCGTCACTGTTGATTTCGAGCGAGTTGTTCGCGCAGCTAGGTTGTTTTGACGAAGTGTACGTTCCCGCGTACTGCGAGGACACTGATCTCGCGTTCAATGTGCGCGCACATGGACTGAAGGTCTATTATCAGCCGCGTTCTGTGGTGATCCATCACGAAGGAATCTCGCACGGTACCGACCTCAATGCCGGCATCAAGGCATATCAGGTTGAGAACCAGCGCAAATTCCACCAGCGCTGGAAGCGTGAGCTTGAAGCGAATCATTTTCCCAATGCAGAGCAGGTGTGCCTTGCGCGCGGCCGCACAGCTGGCCGCCCGGTCGTGCTGGTCATTGACCACTACATTCCGCAGCCGGATCAGGACGCCGGGTCGCGCACGATGTGGCAATTCATGAAAATGTTCCGCAAGCAGGGTATTGAGGTGAAGTTTTGGCCGGAGAACCTGTGGTACGACCCGGTATATACGACGCTGCTTCAGGATATGGGTGTCGAAGTCATCTATGGCCCGGAGTATCACGAGGGCTTCGAGGACTGGATACAAGAGAACGGCGCCCTTGTCGACTGTGTCCTGCTCAGCAGGCCACATGTGTCGGTAGATTTTATCGATCCAATCCGGCGTCATTCGAAGGCGCATATCCTCTATTACGGGCACGACATCCATCATTTACGCATTGACGAGCGGATGAAGATTGAACCCACCAAGGAGCTGAAAAACGAAAGAGACCGCTTCGCCCGCATGGAGCAGACCGTCTGGTCGAAGGTGGACACCATTTATTATCCAGCCGACGGTGAGACGGAATATGTAAAAAACTGGCTGCGCGAGAATGGTCGTGGGGCTCAGGCACATACTATCCCTGTCTATGCATTCGATGACTTGGCGAAGGCGTCTGAGTGCAACATGGCGGGACGTCGGGATATTATCTTTGTCGCCGGGTTCGCGCATGCACCGAACGTCGATGCTGCGCGGTGGTTCGTATCAGATGTGTTCCCACTCGTGCAGAGCGCGGCGCCCGGAAGCCGTCTTTACCTGGTTGGTTCTAACCCCACTGACGAGGTAAAGGCCCTCGGTAGTGACTTGATTACGGTTACTGGATTCGTATCCGACGAGGAATTGATGAGCTGGTATCGTGCGTCGCGCGTTGCGGTTGCTCCGCTGCGTTTTGGTGGCGGCATGAAAGGCAAGGTCATCGAGGCGATGCGCTTTGGCCTGCCCTGCGTAACGACGTCCATTGGCGCGCAGGGACTGCAGGATGCGGAATCCTTTCTCCAGGTGAGCGATGAACCGGCGGCGATAGCTGCGAAGATCGTCACCTTGTTACGAGATGATGTTCTATGGGAAAAGGTGTCACGCATGTCGCAGGATTTCGTGCGCGAGCGGTTCTCTGAATCTGCCCTCTGGCGTATCGTTTCTCGGGACATGGATTGGCCGAACGTGGTTGACGCTGCGCAGCGCCGCGCCCACTAGGTTGCGGTTACAAATTTGAGGATACGAAGGCAGTTCTGATGAATATACTTATATTGGGCGCAACAGGATTCGTGGGCTCCTATCTCATGGAGCGTGCATTGGAAGCTGGCCACGAGGTAGTGGGTACCCACTACCACGCGACCATTGACTCCAGCGAGTGGCGCCCGTACGCGGATCGACTTGTTCATTGCGACATTCGCTACCGGGAGCAGCTTGATCTGGTTATCAAACAATCCCGACCCGATGTGATCTATCTGCTCTCCGCCCAGAGCTATCCGGCCCTGTCCTGGCTGGCGCCGATTGAAACGCTCGAGACCAATGTAGTGGGCACTGCCAACGTGTACGAGGCGATCAAAGCCGCAGCCATTGATCCGGTTGTCGTGGTGGCTTGTTCCAGCGCAGAGTACGGTGAGGTGGCGGTGGAAGACGTACCGATCAAGGAGACCCATCCCCTGCGACCAATGCATCCCTATGGTGTCAGCAAGGCTGCCACCGAGATGCTGGCTCTGCAGTACTGGTACAACAGCAAGATCCGATCTGTATGCGCGCGCATTTTCAATACCACCGGGCCGCGGAAGTCTGGAGATGTTTGCGCCGACTTCACCCAGCGCATGGCACGCATCGAAGCGGGAACCTTGCCGCCAGTGCTCAAGGTGGGCAACCTTCAGACTTATCGTGCTATCACTGATGTGCGTGACTTGGCCAGTGCGTTGGAACTTCTTGCCGAGCGAGGGCGAGCTGGGGAGGTTTACAACATCAGTGGTTCGCGTGCCTACAAGATCCAGGAGATAGTTGACTTGGTGCGCCATCACGCACTCGTTCCTGTCGAGGTAGAGGTGGATCCGGCCTTGCTCAGGCCGAGCGACGAAGCCGTCATCTTCGGCGACTCAACCCACCTTGTGGACGCCACCGGATGGGTACAGGGCGTGCCGCTGGAGACGACCATCGTCGACATGCTCGCCTATTGGCGGCTGCGCTTTCCGCGTATTGGCGCACGCGCATGACAACGCGCGCCCGCGCACCACTTCGGCTGGGCCTGGCTGGCGGTGGTACCGACGTTTCGCCGTATTGCGACGTGTACGGTGGTCACGTAATGAACGTCACGATCGATCGCTATGCCTATGCCATGTTGGAGGATTGCACCGACGCAACCGTACATTTCCAGGCGATGGACGTCGACGTTGAAGAATCGATCTCGATTGCAAACGGGACGTTATTACTCGACGGTCCGCTCAAGTTGCTGAAGGGCGTCTACGCACGTGTGTCGCGCGACTACCTTGACGGGAGAATGCCGGCGCTGAAGATACGGACCTTCTCGGATGCGCCACCAGGCTCAGGGCTCGGTTCGTCATCGACGCTGGTGGTGGCACTCTTGCAAGCCTTCGTAGAGCATTTCGGACTACCTTTGGGCGAGTACGAAGTCGCTCACCTTGCCTACGACATCGAGCGCAAGGATCTGCAACTGGCTGGTGGCAAGCAGGACCAATACGCAGCTACGTTCGGCGGCTTCAACTTCATGGAGTTCTACGCGGATGATCGCGTAATCGTCAATCCGTTGCGGATAAAGGACTGGGTGTGGGCCGAGCTGGAGGCCTCGCTGGTGCTGTATTTCACCGGCGTATCCCGCGCTTCGGCCGATATCATCGACCAGCAATCGCGCAACGTCGACGCCGGCCATCAGGTTTCCATCGATGCCATGCACCGCCTCAACGAGGAGGCAGCGCAGATGAAAGAATGCATTCTCACGGGCGACTTGCGTCGGCTCGAATCGACGCTGCAAGCTGGCTGGGAAGCAAAGAAGCAAACCGCCACCTGTATCAGCAACCCGCTGATCGAGCGCGTGGAGCAGGTAGCCTTTGCCAATGGTGCGCGTGCAACCAAGGTATCAGGTGCTGGTGGCGGCGGCTTCATGATGTTCTTGTGCGACCCCGAACAACGCATTGCGTTGACGCGCGCCTTGTTGCAACAAGGCGGCAGCGTGATGGATTTCCATTTCACCCAACAAGGAGCGACTTCATGGCGAATCAGCTGACCGCCCAGATGGACATCGAGTTTGAGAAGTCCATCACTTTGTTCAATGCAATGTCCTGCGATGAGCCCCTGCGCGATTCGGTTGTTCGTGCGGTCACACTCTCGGTGGACGCACTCAAGCGCGGCAACAAGCTTTTGTTCGCTGGCAACGGCGGCAGCGCTGCCGATGCCCAACATTGGGCGGCGGAACTAGTCAGTCGTTTCAATTTTGATCGGCCCGGATTGGCCGCAATCGCTCTTACCACGGATACCAGTATTCTCACGGCCATTGGCAACGATTACGGCTATGACTATGTGTTCGCTCGTCAAGTCGAAGCCCTCGGACGCAACGGGGACCTGCTGTTTGTCATCTCCACGTCAGGTAACTCCAAAAACGTCCTGCGTGCGATCCAGGCTGCGCGCGAAGCGCATATTGGCGTGGTCGGCTTCACTGGTCGCAAGGGTGGTGCGATGGCGGAACTGTGCGACATCTGCTTCCGCGTGCCGTCTGACGAGACGCCAAAAATTCAGGAAGGTCATGAGTTTTTGGGACATATGGTGTGCAACTTGATCGAAAGTGAGATGTTCGGTGCCGCACGTCACTGAGGAGGCCATTGTCCTGGTAGGCGGCTTGGGTACGCGACTGCGCAGCGTGGTGTCGAATCTACCCAAGCCCTTGGCACCGGTCTGTGGGCGCCCGTTTCTCGCTCATCTGCTCGATCAATTGGCGAGCGGTGGACTACGACGGGTGATTCTGGCTACCGGATACCGGGCCGAACAGGTGGAGCAGGTGATCGGCTCTCGTTGGGCCGGCATGGATATCGTCTATGCGCAGGAGGATCAACCGCTGGGTACCGGTGGCGCTATCCGCAATGCGGTTCAGTATTTACTGAGCCAGAGCGTGCACGTGGCCAACGGCGACACATTTCTTCGTTATCGGCCGCGAGCTCTGGAAGAAATTACTTATGAGGCTGCCGCGCTGCTGGGCATGGCGCTGGCTCAGGTACCGGATGTAGGACGCTATGGCGCGGTCGAAGTCTCAGATCACCGCGTGCGCGCGTTTCGTGAGAAAGGTGGCGTTGGCGTGGGGCTGATCAATGCCGGCAGTTATTTTCTTCCCGCAGACGCACTGGCTGCTCTACCGAGCGCCACCAGCTATTCATTCGAGGAAGCTGTGCTGCTACCAGCGTCGGCGCAAGGGAAGGTAGCGGCGCTCACTGACACGAGTGACTTTATCGATATTGGTGTGCCGGAGGATTATGCGTTGGCACAACGGTTACTGGAGTCACCAGCTTGATTGAGGCGTCACCGCCGGTGAGTGCGTTTTTCCCGGATGGCTGCGAGCCGCCAATGGCAGAAATGGCGGTGAAGCGAGTGCTGTTTCTGGATCGCGATGGCGTGATCAACATCAATCACGGTTACGTACACACGCCAGAGCAGACCGAATGGGTGCCGGGCATTTTCGAGTTGTGCGCGGC